>JBFMBS010000023.1:0-72451 GCA_040755055.1 Bacteroidota bacterium | reverse complement strand
TTCGCTTGGTGCATAGTGCCATTGCAAATGAGGTAGAAGTGGTCGGGATACCCGGAGCTAACGCCGCAATAATGGCTTTAAGTATTTCCGGTTTACCAACCGATTCATTTGTGTTCGAAGGATTCCTTCCGCAAAAAAAAGGTAGACAGAAGAAACTTTTAGAACTCTCTAATGAAGAAAGAACTATAGTTTTATATGAATCGACTTACAGAATTAAAAAATTGCTGGAAGAGTTGAAAGAATATATGCCTGAAAGGTTACTTGCCGTTGGAAGAGAATTGACTAAAAAATTTGAAGAAGTTTGGAGAGGTAGCGCCGAAAACTTGTTAAAAGATTTTGATAAAAAGGTTGTTAAAGGTGAGTTTGTTGTAGTAATAGCACCTAAAAATTTTAAAATGTGATGATACAAATTGACGATATATTCAATTAAATATTTTATTAAAGTTTCTTTATTTCCCTATTAATAACTGGCAGTACGAAATTAGTTTGAAAAAAGGTTAATGGATTTAAGTGAAAAGGATCAAATTGAGTTAAAATTTTTTCACCTATTTCCTCAATATCTTCAAGGTCAAGCATCAGAGTAATATCTATATCCTCAGTAGTTTTATCAATTCCATGTGCAATTAATGCCATTCCGCCAATGATAGCATAAGTAATCCTTTCCTTTTTACAAAAAGAATCTACGTCGAATAATGCTTTTTCAAAGTTTGTCATTTCCAAATAACACATTCAATGCTTTTCGGTACTTTATTTTCTCTAGAATTTTTTCTTCTCTATGGAGTTTGTAATTAGGTAAGTTTTCTTTTGATATCTGAAATGCAAAATCTAATAGTTCAAAAAAATGGTTAGAATTATATAATGCTCTTTTTTCAGCAATCCAATTTAATCCCTCTGCCCTTCCTTTATATATTTCTTTATCTGTCATGTTATTTTTTTTACTATTGCACATATACTGCGTATAAATTGAAATAAGAACATATTCATAAATGATAGGTGATCTTGGGATAATTCGCCCCCCTACAAACATCTGTTCGAGACACTAATTATGGCGTCACCACCACTACTATTCTATTCCGAGTCGTAATCAATTAACGAATGTACTTCATAACCTTTAAGTTTTTCCCTTCCATTTAAAAAGCTTAATTCAATAATAAAAGAAATTTGTTCAACTTTTGCTCCAAGTTTTTCAACTAATCTGCAAGCAGCCAGCATTGTCCCACCGGTCGCTAATAGATCATCATGGAGCAAAACAATATCACCGGGATTCAGAGCATCTTTATGTATCTCAATCGAATCAGAACCGTATTCTAGCTCATACGATTCTGATATAGTTTCAGCCGGTAATTTGCCCGGTTTTCTAATTGGTATAAAACCAACACCTAATTTAACAGCAAGCGCGGCTCCCAAAATAAACCCACGCGATTCAATCCCAACTACTTTAGTTAACTTCTTATTTTTAACAAGATTATACAGTTCTTCCAACGTATGACTAAATCCCTTTGAATCTTTTAAAAGTGTTGTAATATCTCTAAACATTATCCCCTTTTTAGGAAAATCAGGTACGGTTCTAATCAAATTTTTAATATCCATTTCAATTCCTTGTATCTATGTGAAGTTCTGTCTTCAGTAATTCTTCATGACTCTGATATTCATCAATAAATTTGCAGAGCGTCTCTTCAATAGGAGCATATTCTGTATGCTTCATCAGTTCTTGCCTAACTTTAGAAACATTATAAAAACCTTTCAAATAACCTGAATAATATTTTCTAAACGGTATTATAGCACCTTTTACATCTTTAAGCTCAATTGAGTATCGTAAATGTTTAAGTATAACTTCTATCCTTTCTTGTAAAGTAGGTAGATGAACGTCATGATTACTTAAAAGTTTTTTTGCTTCAGAGAAAATCCATGGGTTACCAATAGCACCGCGAGCAATCATTACGGCATCTGCACCGGTTTCATCAAACGCTTTTTGTACATCGTAAGCACTAAACACTCCTCCATTTAACGCAACCGGAATTTTTACTATTTCTTTCACTTTCGGAATCCATGACCAATCCGCTTCACCATTATGCCCTTGGACTTTTGTTCTGCAATGAAGTGTAAGTGCAGAAGCGCCGGCATCTTCAATTCTTTTAGCAACCTCTAAAATATTTATGGAGGTAGCGTCCCATCCGATTCTGGTTTTTACGGTAACCGGAACTGAAACTGCTTTGACGATGTTTTCCACCATCATTTGCATATAGCATGGATCTTTCAGTAAACCGGCACCGGCACCTCTACCGGCAATTTTTTTAACCCAGCAACCGGCATTAATATCGATCAGATCAGGATTTTTCTCTTCAGCTATTTTGGCTGCTTCGATCATCGGTTCTAAATTACCGCCGTAAATTTGTATGCCGACCGGTTTTTCTTCATCAGTAATTTCAAGTTTCATCTGGGTTCTTTTGTTTGCACGAATCAATCCATCTGAATTGACAAACTCTGTATAAACAACATCAACACCAAATTCTTTGCAAATTCTTCTGAATGCAATATCAGTAACATCCTCCATGGGAGCGAGCAAAAGCGCATTCTTTATATTTATTTTACCGACTTTAAACATCGTCAGATCTTTTCATCCTTTCTGAATTCATAAAATAGAAACATGCAACCAACGCTATAAACGTAAAAAGTGCACCGGTTAAAAAAGGAAATTGATAACCAAGAACTTCAAAGGAAAAACCGCCCCATAACGGACCAAGAACCCTTGCTAATGCAGAAACCGATTGACTAAATCCTAAAACCGCACCTTGTTGGTCTTCTGGCGAGAGTTTTGAAATCATGCTTGGTATCATTGGTTGCAAAATACCTGAACCAATTGATAATGCAGAAATTACAACAGCAACACCGGCAAAATTTCCACCATAAGGCAATAGCCCTAAACCGGCAGTCATAAAGATTATTCCTAAAATTACAATAGTATAATCTTTTAATTTACGCGAAAGAACTCGGATAAATGCAGCTTGTACAATTGCACCTACAATTCCACTTACGCCAAAAAGTATCCCATTTTGTTGATCACTAAAGCCATAAAATTTATAGCCAAGTATAGCAAATGTTCCATAAATATTTGCGAAAGAAAATATGATTAAGAAAAAAAGAAAAATTAAAAAGCTAAGTCCCGGATTAGCAAATATCTTCTTAGCAAAATTTAGATCGAATATTTTTATTTCGATTTTATTTCCGTTCTTTTCTCTGATAGATTCGGGTAAATTGAATAATGCAAAAATAAAAGCCGTTAAAGTAAAAAATGCACTCCCGATACCGGCGACATGATAACCATACTTTGACAGAAACGCACCGACAACCGGACCAAATACAAAGCCCAAACCAAATGCTGCGCCAATTAACCCCATCCCTTTCGAGCGTTCTTCTTTGGTTGTAATATCTGCAATGTATGCTTGTGCAACACCAATATTGCTTCCTCCCAATCCGGCTAACATTCTGGAGAATAGCAGAACAAAAAATGAATCAGCAAAAGCAAAAATTAGATATGAAATTGCGGTTATAATTTGAGTAATTAAAATTACCGGTCGTCTTCCTAATTTATCAGATAACTTACCGAGCATTGGATTAAAAATAAATTGCATTAACGAGAAGACAGCAACTATTAATCCAATGCCAAAATCAGAGATTCCCAAATCCTTACTTGCAAATGTAGGTAGTATCGGGATAAGTATGCCAAATCCCATCAAATCAATAAAAATTGTAATAAAGATGATGGTAAGCGAAGCTTTATTTTTCATTCAAATTGTGTTTAAGTAATGTGCAAAAATATGAAAATGAAATGAATATCAAGATAACTAATCAGATTTATTTTTTAATTCATATTTAGATAAAACATCATTGTAGCTTTGGAGTAACTTACTCTTATCGGAAGGCAAAATATATTTTGGTATAGGATGCAGCAGAGTATCGGAAGGAACTATGACAAACTCATTTTTGATACCGGTATTACCTTTATAAACCCAAGTTGGAATGATTGAAACATCACTTATCCAAACAGAATCTTTAATGTCCTTAGAAAGTTCAATATTAAGTATTAGACCGGCATCAGAAAAACGCCATCTCTGGTTCGAAATAAAATTTCCCAAAGAGTAGGCAACAATCCCTCTGTCAAGATTACCGTTTTGTTTTTTATAATAACGAATCGGCTGCACTACGTGTGGATGACTAGCAACTATTATATCTGCACCATACGAAAAAGTTTTCTCAACAATTTCTTCCTGATACTTTGACGGTCGGTGAGAATATTCTTCTCCAAAATGGAAATAAATTATATTTATATCTGTATCCAGCAGCTTGCATTTTTGTAGATTATATTTTATTTGAGTTGTGTCAATCAAATTAACAGCATAAAGAAATTTTTTAGATAAAAAATTACCGTTAAGACCATAAGTGTATGATAAAATCCCCAACTTAAAACCACCCACTTCAAAGATAGTCAAAGAATCTTTGCCAGTCTCGGACGTATAAGTACCTTCTGCTTTCATACCGTAATTTGAGATGTTATTTATTGTGTTAAAAATCCCATCTACTCCCTTATCAAGCGAATGATTGTTCGATGTAAATAAAATATCAAAGCCGGAATCATTTAAGGCTTCTAGAAGTTCAATCGGTGAATTAAACAATGGATATCCGGTAAACTTAAATTTTGAGCCACCAATAACCGTTTCAAGATTACCAAATGTCAGGTCAGATTCCGATAAATATTTTTTTACCTCTCTAAATACCGGTTTAAAATCGAAACTATCACTGTCAATTCTTGCATAGTCTAATTGTGGAGTATGACACATTATATCACCAACAAAAGATAAAGTAATTTTTTTTACCCCCGAAGTATCGGGAAAAGGAGCAGTCACGCGGTGAATATCATTAATTCCGCTGACTATTAGGAATAAACCGATAGGTATAAGTAAAAGAATTTTGTTTTTCATATATAAAAAAAGCCGGATCAATAGAAATTGACCCAGCTATTAAATTTGCATCAAAGAAATATTAGCTGCCTTTTTCGCCTTTTCTTTGGGCTTTTACATCTTGAACTTCATTACGAATTTCTTGGGCTAATCTTTTCAATTCGCTTAACCCTTTTCTTAATCGGGTACCGGCGGCAGACTGCCCTTTTTCATAAAACTTTACAACATCACCTTCCAGAGTTTTTACAAACTCGATTAGGTTATGATATTTTTGCATGAATACCTCCTTGATATTGTTATACTTGGTTAATTACTAATTACATTCTCGAGTATAATTTCTGATATATCCTTGACGGTAACATTATCAGTTTTTTCTAAAGATTTTAATCCATCATTCATCATCGTCATACAAAACGGGCACGCAGAAGCAACAGTATCAGCCTCAGTTTTAATTGCTTCTTCTGCCCTATTGATATTAATTCTTGTCCCTTCGGTTTCTTCTAAAAACATTCTACCACCACCGGCACCGCAACAAAATCCTTTATCTCTATTTCTTTCCATTTCAATTAATTCAACACCGTTTACTTTTTTCAATGAATTGCGTGGTGAATCATAAATATCATTATAACGCCCCAAATAACACGAATCATGATAAGTAATTTTAGAATTTAATTCCTTGTTCTTAACTTTCAACTTCCCTTCTAAGAGAAGCTGCTCAATTAATTCAGTATGATGAAGAACTTCAAAATTTCCGCCAAACTGTGGAAACTCATTTTTCAATGAATTATAACAGTGTGGACAGCCGGTAACAATTTTTTTCACTCCATAATTATTTAACGTTTCTACATTTTCTTGCATTAAAGTCTGTGCAAGATACTCATTACCTAGTCTTCTGGCAGTATCACCGTTACATTTTTCTTCTGTTCCAAGGATTCTAAAGTCAATATTAGCAATTTGCATCAATTTTGCAATTGTTTTAGTTACTTTTTGATACCTTGCATCGAACGAGCCGGCACACCCAACCCAGAACAAAATTTCGCCATTTGGGTCATCTGCCATTGTTTTGATGCCCATTCCATCTGCCCAATTAGCCCTATCTTGCCAATTGAATGCCCAGGGAGTGAAATTTGCCTCAATATTTTTGAAAACTGTGTTTAGCTCCGATGGAAATTGAGATTCCATCAATACAAGATTTCTTCTCATATCCACAATTGAATCTACATGCTCAATCGTAACCGGGCATTCGTAAACACAAGCCATGCAAGTTGTGCATGCCCATAATTCTTCATCGGAAATATAATTGTGTACCAATGTTTTTTGAATTATTTCATTATCATCAGATATCTTTGCCAACACTAATGGTGCTTTTTCTTCCGTACGATGCCTTATTTGCACAATGATATCTCTCGGCGATAATTTTTTGCCGGTATTCGCAGCCGGGCATGAAGCTGTGCATCTACCACACTCAGTACATGCAAATCCATCAAGTATCTGTTTCCATGTAAAATGTTCAATATCTGCCGCACCGTATTGACTAATATTCTCATCCTCTAAATTGATTTTTTTAAGTGAATGCTTACTAACACCGACTTTCGAAAAGTACACGTTAGGGATTGAGGTAATAACATGAAAATGTTTTGAGTAAGGAAGAAAATTCATGAATGCAAAAACTATTAGTATATGCATCCACCAACAAATTTCATAAAGAATCGAAGTTAATTCACCGGGACCGGCAAATAAAATAGAACTTAAATTTGCGGAGATGGGTCTTATTTCATAATCATTCAGAACAAAATTGTTATTGGCAACATGCGTAATGTTTTGCCCAAACATCGATATTACAACACCAAAAATCATCAATAAAATCAATGCAGCATCAAAATTGCCTTCCTTACCAACATCGAGTCTTTTAACTTTCTGAACAAACCTTCTGTACAAAGCCCACACAACCGCAATAATCAAAAGTAATCCGAAAATATCCTGGGTAAAAGTTATTAATGAAAATATTGGTCCTAAAAACTCAAGACTAAACGGTGAATAAAATCCCTGAATTATAGCTTCAAGAACGGCAAAAAGGAAAAGTATAAAACCCCAGAAGATCAAAAAATGGATTGAGCCGGCAATTGGTTCCCGCAATAATTTTGTCTGTCCGAAAGCGATCTTCAAAACATTTTTTATTCGTTCCGGCACATTATCAAAGCGGTTCTCTTTATGCCCAAGTTTTATATAAGAAACTATTTTACGAAGGTTATAGAATAAAAACCCGAACGCAAAAAAGAAAACAACGACGAATAAAAGATTTTTGGTTGTCATTGACAGTTCTTTTTGTTATGGGAGTCGGGGAAATTTTTTCGAAAAGGCTTTATAAATACTTATCGAAGCAGATATTTTAATTACATCCCATACCGAGAAAATAATCGCACCGGAGAATAAAGCATTCTTAATATTACCATTCATAAAAAGTGAAAGGAATAAAGAACCGGACAATAAAATAATTAATGAACCAAGTATCATCCCTATTCCAATTCTAAGAGTTGATCTTTTGTTTTCAATAATTAGCCCGGTAATGTATGCCGCTATTGGAAAAGCCAATAAATAACCGCCGGTTGGACCAAACAACTTTGCAAAACCGAAACTGTATTCCGCAAAGATTGGCAATCCTAAAGAGCCGGCTAACAAATAGGTAATTTGAGACAATGCACCGTTTCTTGAGCCAAGAAAGGCACCGGATAACAAAACAATCATCGTCTGGAGTGTAAACGGTACCGGTTGTGTTGGGATGGTAACTTGAGCACCAAGAAATGTTAAAAATGAAAAAGTAACTATCCAAAATATTTGTGAGTTTCTAACTTTAGAAAGAATCTCTATCAGGGTATTGGATTTTGCATTTTCTTTAATCAGCATAATTCCCTCATTATTTAATTTAGTTTACTAGTAAAAAAATCAGAAGTTTTTTGTAATAATCTATCAAATTTTGGATTTGATCCTTTAAAAGGGTGAACAATATCAAAAGTATGACCGGTACCGTACAATTTATATAACTCAGTATTCGATTTATCAGCCCAATCATACAATTGCTCACCTTCACTTACCGGCACAGCAAGATCCTGATCACCATGTGCGATTAATAACGGCGTATTTAAATTCTTCACCGCTTTTTCAATATTTAATGAACCGGTTGAGTTTTGTTCTATATCCTCAAGTAAAGACAAATTCAATTTCATGATTTGTTTCGTCCGCATATTCATAACTTCAAATTTACCTTTCTTACGCCATTCCTCTTTTTGTCTTCGGGAATATCGATTTAATTTTGAAATGGAAGCCCAAACTGCAAGAGCCGCGATATCATTTCTTTTCGATCCCGTCAATATTGAAACTGCACCTCCTCTACTGTGACCTAACAACCCTATTCTACCCTTAGCGCCTAAATCAAAAAAATTATCTCTTAGCGCATTGATCAGCTCAGATAATTCTCTAATTTCTCTCGAAAATGTATTATCGGCAAATTTATCCAGTTCAGTAAATTCTGTAGAATTTTCCTCTATTCCATTATGCGAAAAATTAAATAATATCGACTGAAAACCTTTTTTTGCGAAAAAATCTGCTAAATACGGCCCAAATCCCCAATCCTTAAATCCCTTAAAACCATGAACAAAAATAATCGAATTACCTAAAAACAAATTCTCATATACATGAGTAGTGATGTGTAATTTCTCTCCGTCCGAAGCTGAAAAGGTTAAATCCTTTATCATATGTGACGAAATATGGTTAATAGGGCTTGGAAAGTCAAGAAACTAATAACAAAGTTTCTATCGATTAACAAATGAAAAGAGACATTGTATTATTCGATAAGAAAACGACCCGATTTAATTTTCCAGAGCAAATAGTTATTTTAGAAACGTTAACAATGGTTAATCATTTATCGGGTGTATCTCATTTCAAAAAAATAATTTTTATAAAGTTAAAAATTACTTACTTTAATTAAGAAAATATTTATCAAAACTTTTCAATAAAAATTATCTTTCAAAATGACCAAAATTTTAGTTATACCTTCCATTGATATTCAAGATGGAAAGACAGTACGGGTTGTGCAAGGAATTCCGGAATTAAATTGTGCTGAGTACGGCAACGATCCGGTTGAGATGGCTATGATATGGCGGGCAGAGAATGCCAAGTGCTTACATGTTGTGGATTTTGATTCGTCACATGAACACTCAAAAGCTAATTTTGAAATCATAAAAAAAATCTGTGAATCAGTAATTATCCCGGTAGAATTAGGCGGTGGTATTAGAACTTATGATGACGCAAAGGAAGCTTTTGATTTAGGCGTTGCAAGAGTAGTAATCGGGACTCTAGCATTTGAAAAACCGAGAGAATTCATAAAAATATTAGATGAATTTACACCTAATAAAGTGGTAGCCGCAATAGATGTTGTTAATGATGAGGTTGTTACACGTGGCAGAAAACAGCGAACACATTTACAGCCGATTGATTATGCAAAATTCTTGATCTCGATTGGTGCGGAAAGAATAATTGTCACCGATGTTTCAACAAATGGAATGATGACCGGACCAAATATTGAATTGACTAAACAGGTTGCTTTAGTAACGGATAAAAAAATTACTCATTCCGGAGGTATAGGAGGTTATAAAGATTTAATTAAACTTCAGCGCGAAGCCGGCGATCTTGTTGATTCGGTTATCATCGGGCGTGCACTTTACGAGAACAAATTTCCTTGCCAGCGGATCTGGCGCGTTGCTGAATCAGGAATATTTAATTAAGAGGTAACAATGGAAAATTATAATACAACAATTACTAAAAGCAGCTTTTGGGCTAATCTTTTTAAAACCCCGGCAAAACGGGATGAGCTCGAAGAAGTATTGTTGACCATGCTGCCTTTCAAAACTCTGGAAGCCAAACATCTAAAAATGCTGCTTAAACTGATTCACAACCGTCAGTACACTGCCAATGAATACATCTTTTACCAGAATGATCCCGGTATTGGATTATATATAATTATCAACGGGGAAATTTTAATTACACAAGAAACCGAGGATGGTGAAAGATTTGATCTGGCTACTTTAAGTAGGGGCGATTTTTTTGGCGAATTAGCATTGTTGGATGAAGAACAAAGATCGGCTTCTGCAATCGCTATGAAAGATTCACAAATTGCAGTTATATTCAAGCCCGATCTTGATGAATTTGTTGAAACTCATTCCAAAGAGGGTGTTAAAATATTACATGGAATTTCACAAATAATTGCTACACGTTTAAGAAATTTAAACCAGGATTACTTTGCCTTGTATAACAAAATAAGAACAAAGTAAGGAGGCAGCCATGGATTTCATAAAAAAAATCTTAGTACCAATCGACTTCTCCGATTATTCTAAAAATGCTCTTAAGTATGCGGTTCAATTCTCAAAAAATTTTAATGCAAAAATTTATTTGATTTATGTCGTTGAACCGATAATCTACCCGGCAGATTTTAGCATGGGACAAGTTGCAATACCATCCATGGATATCGATTTACATGAACGTGCAGAAACCGAACTGAAAAATCTTGCTCAAAATTTTATCAGTTCTCAGATTGAAGTTGAAACAATAATTAAGAGCGGTAAACCATTTGTAGAAATAAACGAAACTGCCCGTGAAAAAGATGTTGATCTGATTATCATCGCAACACATGGTCATACCGGGGTAGAACATATTCTTTTTGGAAGTACTGCTGAAAAAGTAGTGCGTAAAGCCCCATGCCCGGTTTTAACTCTACGTGAACCGATAAAAGGATTTCAATTCAACAGTAAGCCATAAAATTAAAATCGGATGATTGCTAAAAAGCTTACTAAAATTCTATCGGACAAAACATCGGGAAGTTTTGAATTACTCCTCGAGTTGCATAATCATTTGAAAAAAGAACAAAAGATTATACAGCTTTTCCCGGAAATAATTGATCTCGCCAAAAATCAATTATCATCGTTTCGAGCAATCCAAAATTACCTTGAGGATATGAAATCAACTCAGCTCAAAGATAAAACTCTCGATCACTTTTTCAAAAAATATGATAAGAAATTTACCGACCCATTTGATAAATTGTTTGATAAGAGTAAAAGTATTTTAAAAAAGTTTGACCACATTATTACTATATCAAACAGCAAAACTGTTTATGAAATTCTTGCCAAATTAAAAAAGATTAATCCAAACTTAAAAGTCACAGTATGTGAATCACGCCCAAAATTAGAAGGACGGGTGTTAGCTAAAAATTTGTTGAGAGTTAATATCCATGTAAAACTTATAACGGAAGCAATGATATACCAATCAGTACAAAAGTGTAATGCGGCATTAGTGGGGGCGGATATTATTCTAAAGAATGGAAATATCGTAAACAAAGTTGGAAGTTCGCTGTTAGCAACGGTATGCAAAAATCATAAAGTACCATTTTATGTTGTTGCAAATAAAAACAAACTATCTTCTGCAAACCAGTTCTCAAAACAAGCTATGCCTACTAAAGAAATATGGCGCTATCCGGATAAAAAATTAGAGATTAAGAACTACTACTTCGAGGAAGTGGACCAATCTCTAATTACGAAAATTATTTTGGATTAGAAGAATCCAGCTGTTTGATCGATTGTTCAGCAATATTTGCAACAGTTGTATTTGGGAATTTTTTAATAACGCTTTCCCATATTTCCTTAGCTTTAGCTTTATTCCCTTTTGCTGCTTCAATTGCCCCCAGGTTATAACTAGCTAATTTACTACTTCGATCTATTCTCAAGATAGTATTTGTTGTTTCTTCAGCTAAAGGTAGGTCACCATTATTATAATGCAGAAAAGTTAATTGCAACAGAACATCGATTCTTTTACTATCTACTTTAAGTATTTTATGATAGAGAGCGATTGCTTCTTGAGGTTTGTGTGCCATTGTAAGCATATCTGCATACTCACGAATTTTTAATGTATCATTAGGATCTTTTTCATAAGCTTTCTTTAATTCTTCTAATTTTAATACTGCCGATTCCATAACATTACCTTTAGAGGGGGTGTCTCCTTCATTTTGTAAACCCTTATGAATATCGTCATTCGGCATATTATTATTTGAAGTATCGTTCCCCTTTTCGGTGCCAGAAAAAAGTATTATTCCAACGATAAAGGCAGCAAATACGATGATGTATATGTAAATCGGTTTTAATTTCATTTACTCTCCATAATTATTGGATGAAAATTACGAATTTTAATGAAATAATGATTTGCGAAACGTAGGAAATTTTCTTCCTAACAAGAAAATTTGAACTAAACCAATACATTTTAGGTTATACCAATGTTTAATGATGAGATTAGAATCAATATTTCTAGCTAAATATTTTTAGTTTAACTCTATAAATAACCTAACATGAAATAATGATGAATATTTTTATAGACAACCAGAGTAAAATTTCTTATATTTGTACGATGAATTTATTAATAACATACCAGAAATCTGCTTATAGAACTTATTTATACCAAATCAATAATTACATTTTATTCAGAAAATAACTTATAGCGAAAACAATGAAAATGGGCGAAATTTATTCACCCATGAGGAACAATATTGCATAAATCAAGTAAAAGTTTAATAAATGAAGGATAATTAAAGTTGAAGATAACCAAACAATTCACAAACCGGGAAAGTAAATCTCTTGATCAATACCTTCAGGAAATAGGTAAAGTTGACTTATTAACCCCCGATGAAGAAATTGAATTGGCAATTAAGATAAAAAAGGGGGATAAAACTGCACTTGATAGGTTAACAAAAGCCAATCTTCGTTTCGTCGTCAGCGTGGCTAAGCAATATCAAAACCAGGGTTTGCCTCTTGGTGATTTAATAAATGAAGGTAATCTTGGCTTAATTAAAGCCGGTTTAAGATTTGACGAAACCCGTGGTTTCAAATTTATCTCCTATGCTGTTTGGTGGATACGCCAATCAATTATGCAAGCAATTGCAGAACAATCCAGAATGGTTCGTCTGCCGTTAAATCGTGTTGGCGCTTTGAATAAAATGGGTAAAGCATTAAGCCAGTTAGAGCAAGAATACGAAAGAAGACCAAGTCCGGAAGAAATTGCCGAACAATTAGATATGGACGTTCAGGATGTTACTTATGCTATGCAAATTGCCGGTCGTCATATTTCGATGGATGCACCGTTTGCTCACAGTGAAGATAGCAATAACAGTCTTCTTGATGTTATGCCGAATGAAGATCAACCATCACCAGATCACACCTTGATGAAAGAGTCTTTAAAGGCAGAAATTGAAAGATCACTTTCTACATTAACGGAAAGAGAGGCTGAGGTTATTCGTCTCTATTTTGGTCTTGGTAAAGAACATTCACTTACACTTGAAGAAATTGGAGAGAAACTAAATTTAACTCGCGAGAGAGTTAGACAGATAAAAGAAAAAGCTCTCATCAGACTACGCCATTCTACCCGGAGTAAAAACTTAAAAGCTTATCTAGGTTAATTAAAAAGCCGTCTCATGACGGCTTTTTTTTGCTACCCTATTCACAAAGTCTTGAAGAAAAATTCTTATATTTATGTCAACACTAACAAAGAATTAACCTATGAACCACTTAGAAAATTACTTTTCAAAGTTCCGCAAAAATATTGTTGGTATCGATCAGCACTTTGAAAGTGCTTATGGTAATAAAAAAATTATTTATGCTGATTGGATAGCAAGCGGTAGAATTTACAAACCTATAGAAGAACAACTATTAAATACTTTTGCACCTTATGTTGGCAATACACATTCAGAATCTTCTATTACCGGTACATCAATGACGAAAGCTTATCACAAAGCGAAAGAGATAATTAAAAAACACGTTAATGCCAATGAAAAGGATGTATTAATTTTTGCCGGATTCGGAATGACAGCTGCGGTAAATAAATTCCAGAGAATTCTCGGGTTGAAGATTTGTGAACAATTGCAGAGATACACACACATACCTAAAGAAGAAAGACCCGTTGTGTTTATTACTCATATGGAACATCACTCAAACCATACTTCATGGCTTGAAACAATTTGTGATGTATTAATTATTGAACCGGACGACCAGGGTTTGGTCAACTTAAATCATTTTGAGCATCTACTTGAATTATATAAACATAGAGATTTAAAAATCGGATCATTCACTGTCGCATCAAACGTTACCGGTATTCAGCCACCTATTTATCAAATGGCAAAAATGATACATGAATACGGCGGAATTTGTTTTGTTGATTATGCAGCAGCAGCACCTTACATAGATATTAATATGCATCCCGAAGATCCTTTAGAAAAATTTGATGCGATTTTTTTCTCACCGCATAAATTTCTTGGCGGTCCTGGCACTTCGGGTATATTAATATTCGACTCAAAATTATATAACAGACGTATTCCAGATCAGCCGGGCGGAGGCACAGTAGATTGGACAAATCCATGGGGCGAACACAAGTATATCGCTGATATTGAAGCTAGAGAAGATGGCGGTACGCCCGGGTTTTTACAAGCGATTAGATCAGCATTGTCTATCAAGCTTAAAGAAGAGATGGGTACCAAGAACATTTTGAAGCGTGAACATGAACTGCTCGAAATTGCATTTACAAGATTAAGCAAAATTCCATCTCTGCACATGTTAGCTCAAGAGCATAAGGAACGGCTCGGTGTCATCTCTTTTTATGTGGAAGATATCCATTATAATCTTATGGTCAAATTATTGAATGATAGATTTGGTATTCAAGTTAGAGGCGGTTGCTCTTGCGCCGGGACATATGGACATTATCTTCTCCACGTTGACCCGACACGTTCAAAACGGATTACTGATAAAATAAACCAGGGCGATCTTTCCGAAAAACCCGGTTGGGTTAGATTATCACTTCACCCAACAATGACTAACGAAGAACTTGATATTGTTTTAACAGCCATTGAACATATAATTAAAAACATAAATGAATGGTCAAAGGATTATTCATACTCGCCCAAGACAAATGAGTATCACAATGTTAAAATTTCTGAAGAACAATATTCAATGATAAACGGATGGTTTGAAAAGGCAGATTTAATTGGCTAAACTTTTGGCTTGGAGTCTGTAAAATAATTTGTGTAAATGGATTTTATAGTTAAAGCACATTTTGTAATTGCCCATCAAAAATAACAGATAAATGAGAAAGAACAACAGCCCAATTTTGTATTTGCATGGTCCATTTTTTCGATAAATCTCTGTAAGCTAAGAACAACATTTTTTTAAGAGCTTCATCATTAGGAAAAATACTTTTTGATTTGGTTACTTTCCTGAACTGACGATGCACCGCTTCAACTGCATTTGTAGTGTAAATAATTTTTCTGATCTCGTCGGGGTATTTGAAAAAAGTCGAAGCATGGGTCCAGTTGTTTCTCCAGACTTTAATTGCCAGCGAGTACTTCTTTCCCCAAGTTTCTTCGAGTCGGTCAAGGGCAATCAAAGCAGCTTCTTCGGTTGGTGCAGTGTAAACTTGACGAAGTTCTTGCATAAATAATTTCTGATCTTTGCTTGCTATATACTTAAGCGTGTTTCTGATTAAGTGGATTACGCATTGTTGGATTTCGGTTTTGGGGAAGACAGTATTAATTGCTTCGGGAAAACCCTTAAGACCATCAACACAAGCGATGAGGATTTTTTCTACTCCGCGATTTTTAAGTTCTGTTAAAACAGTAAGCCAAAAATTAGCACCTTCGGCTTCACTTACCCAGAGACCGAGTAAATCTTTTCTGCCGTCAATATTGAGCGATAAACACGTGTATGCGGCTTTATTTGTTACCTTTCCCTCGCTAGTTACTTTGTAATGTATGGCGTCAAAGAAAACAATTGGGTAAAGATTTTCTAAGGGTCGATTATGCCATTCCTTTGCCAGGTCGATGATCTTGTCGGTTATCTGGGAAACTAAAGATGCACTTACGTCAAGACCATAAAACTCTTGAACGTGCGATTGTATATCACGCACTGTCATTCCCTTGGCGTACATCGATATAATTTTATCTTCAATCGGTCCAAGCGTCCGCTCATATTTTTTTACAATTACCGGGTCAAATGAACCATTGCGATCACGGGGAACGGTAATGTCAATTTCTCCGTTATCGTTCTTCAATGTCTTGTGAGTTTTACCGTTGCGCTTGTTGCCGCTTCCTCTGCCTTCGGGTGAGTATTTTTCATAACCAAGATGTTCGGTTAGTTCTGCATCAAGCATCCCTTCGAGTGATGCTTTGATTATTTTCTTAATGGCTCCATTTTCTCCCATTAAGTCTTGGTAGGTTCTTGCTTTCTTAAGATCGGCTTTTAACTGCTCTATCATTTCCGGTGTTAGTTCCATTGTGTAATTCCTTTCTTTTGGTTAACAAATTTTGACCTCAATAAGGTCAATTTTCAGAAGCTAAGCTACGTTCGGCTACGCCTCTCTACGCTTAGCTTCTATTTTCTTATTAACCATTTACACAGAATTATTTACACACCCTTGGCTTGTGTCTTTCAGCTAATTTATCAGTAATATCTTGAATACTTATATTCTGTTCAGAAAGCATTACCATTAGATGATATATTAAGTCAGATACTTCGTTGATTACCTCTTCACGATTTCTATTCTTAGCTGCTATAATTGTTTCAACAGACTCTTCCCCTACCTTTTGAATTATTCTATCTGCCCCGGATTCAAATAATGAAGTTGTATAAGATCCTTCTGGAAGTTCTTTTTTCCTCTTCAAAATTATTTCTTGCAATATGTTTATGAATTGAAGGCTATCATTATCAACATTAAAACATGAATAGCTCCCGGTATGACACGTGTTCCCTTTCGGATTAGCATAAACTAAAAGTGTATCACTATCACAGTCAGATTTTATATCGGCTAATTCGAGAAAATTGCCGGATGTTTCACCTTTAGTCCACAATTGTTTTTTCGTACGACTGAAAAATGTAACTAACTTAGAATCAATTGTTTTAATCAAAGCTTCTTTGTTCATAAAACCTAACATCAAAACTTGATTTGTATTTACATCAACCACTATAGCCGGTATTAAGCCGTCAAGTTTTGAAAAATCTAAATTTCCTATCTCTATCAAGTTCTCACCGTAATATTTTTACTTAACAAATAATTTTTTAAATCTGTAATAGCTAATTCCTTATAATGAAATAAACTTGCAGCCAAACAAGCATCAACGTTGGCATTGGAAAAAGCTTCATAAAAATGTTCAAGTTTACCGGCACCGCCGCTTGCAATAACCGGAATTGTTGTAACCGCAACAATTGCTTTAAGTAAATCAATATCATAGCCGTCCTTTGTTCCATCGCGGTCCATTGAAGTTAATAATATTTCCCCGGCTCCTAATTCGTTTACTTGCTTGCACCATTCGATTCCATCAATTTCAGTTCTTTCTTTCCCCCCTTTTACATAAACTTTATAGCTTCTGTTTTCCTTTTTCACATCAATAGCGGCAACTATCGCCTGGCTGCCAAACTGTTTTGATGCTTCGGTTATTAACAGAGGATTTTTTACTATCGACGTATTTAGCGAAACCTTATCCGCACCGGCTTTCAATAATTCCTCAATATCATCAAGTGTAGAAATTCCTCCGCCGACAGTAAAAGGTATTCTTAAAACAGAAGCAATGTCTCTGACTAAACTAACTAATGTTTTTCTTTTTTCTTCAGTTGCTGAGATATCTAAAAAAACTAATTCATCAGCACCTTCGTTATAGTAAACTTGCGATAGTTCTACTGCCGACCCGGCATCTTTCAGGTTGATAAAATTGGTTCCCTTAACAACTCTTCCGTCTTTTATATCAAGGCAAGGTATGATTCTTTTACTTACCAAATTCTGACAACTCCTTTAAATCAATTTTATTTTCATAAATCGCTTTTCCAACAATTACAGCATCAATATCCCGGTCTAATAATTTTTCAAGATCGGCCATATCCTTTATTCCACCGGAAGCAATTATATAAATATTAGGGAATGCTTCCTTAAGTGCCGAATACAACCTGATATTCGGTCCCTCGAGCATACCGTCTTTTTCAATATCTGTGATAAGAAAATTTTTCAAACCGTAACTTTGCCAATCAGAAATAAACGAACTTATTTCAATGTTAGAATTTTCAACCCATCCTTTAAGAACAACTTCACCACGCAATGTATCTGCCGCAACTATAATATTTTCATGGGAAATTGACTGGATAATTTTTTCAAATTCATTTCTATCTGCAAACGGAAGCGAACCAATAATTACTTTATCAACTCCTATAGAATATAAATTATAAACATCATTAATTGTCCTTATACCGCCGCCGAATTCAACTTTAAGTTTTGTATTCTTCTTAATCTCTTCAATAATTTTAATTGCAGATATTTTCCCTTCTTTAGACCCCGATAAATCTACAATATGGATAAGATCAAAATTGTATTGTTCAAACATTTTTGCTTGCTCAAGAGGGTTATCCGAATAGCTCTTGGCTGTAGTAAAATCGCCTTTTTTAAGACGGACTACTTTGCCATCAAGTATGTCTATTGCCGGTATTATTTTCATAGTTCAATAAAATTTTTTAATAATTGAATACCATGCTTGCCAGATTTTTCTGGATGAAACTGCACCCCGTAATAATTTCCTTTTTCTACGGCTGCTGAAAAAACATTTCCATAATCGGCAGAAGCGATTGTGAATGAATTAATAGGTACATAATAAGAATGTGCGAAGTAAAAAAAAGTTTCATCTGGAATATCCTTAAATAACTGTGAAGCAGAAGCTATTTTTACTTTATTCCAACCCATATGAGGTACTTTAACTTTCTTTCCATCAAATATTTCAGTTGAACCCGGGAAAACACCTAAGCAAGCAGCATTACCTTCAAGAGATTTTTCACATAGAAGCTGCATTCCAAGACAAATACCAAGCATCGGTTTATTCACAACTCGCAACATGGTAAATAGGTTAAGTACGTGCAATCTTTTAACCGCAAAAGAAGCTTCGCCAACACCGGGAAATATTATTTTCTCGGCATCACAAATTTCTTTTTCGCGGTTTGTAACGATATACTCACACCGTAAATCATTTAAAGCGTTAGTAACCGATTTTATATTACCCGAACCATAATCAATAACTGCAATCATAATAAACCCTTAGTAGTAGGCAGACTACCTTTATTTCTTGAATCATATTTTAACGCTGAGTTTAAAGCTTTGGCAAAGGTCTTAAACAACGCTTCTGCTTTATGATGATCATTTTCTCCTTTCGCTTTAAGATGAATATTAGCACGCATCCCGTTGGATAATCCTCTAAAAAATTCTTTTATAAGTTCTGTCGGCAGATCACCAATTTTTTCTCTTTTAAATTTACAACTAAAAACTAAATAAGAACGACCGCCAAGATCAACAGCGCACAATGCTAAAGCATCATCCATTGGAAGCATATAACCAAAACGTTCTATACCTTTTCGATCTCCAAGTGATTTGTCTATAGCTTCACCTAACACAATACCAACATCTTCAACAGTATGATGCTCATCCACATGTAAATCGCCTTTTACACTAATTTGCAAATCGATATTAGAATGTTTTGCAAATTGCTCTAACATATGATCGAAAAAACCTACGCCGGTTTTAATTCTATTTTTCCCGGAACCGTCCAGATTGATTATAATTTTAATATCAGTTTCGTTTGTTTTACGCATGTAAACTGCTTTTCTAGGGATTTTTTTCTTTTTCATGATAATATTCTTCTTAGTTCGTTTATAAACTTTTGATTCTGATCACGTGTACCTACTGAAACTCTTAAAGCATTCTTAACCTGGTTACTTCTATCTCTTATAATAATTCCACACTCCGCTAATTTTTTATAAACAGATGATGCATTATCACACTCAAACAAAATATAATTAGCTTCCGAAGGATAAACTCTTTTTATGTAATTTATTTTTTTTAATTCATCACCCAAATATTCTCTTTCGTTTTTTATTTCAATAACAACTTTATCTTTCAATTCACTTCTTTTTAATGCTTCTAAAACAACACGCTCGGTTAGTTTATTTAGGTTATACGGAAGTTTAATTTTATATAGTAATTCTATAATCTCGGCATCTGCAACACAATATCCGCAGCGTGCACCGGCTAAACCCCATGCTTTGGAGAAAGTTCGTGTTACCACAATATTATTAAAATTATTTATTTCCGGTATGAACGAATTTCCGTCGCTAAATTCGGCATAAGCTTCATCAATAATAATAATACCGTTGAATTTATCTGCTAAAGAAATAATGCTTTGTTTATTGATAACATTACCGGTCGGATTATTTGGCGAGCAAACAAATACAATCTTGGTCGATTGATTAACTGCTTCTAGTGTCTTCACAATATTAGGTTGAAAATCCTCATCTAATTGTACCGGTATTGTGGCAACACTATTCACGTCGCAAGCTACTTTATACATACCGTAGGTTGGTTCCAACGTAACAGCGTTATCTTGATTAGGTTCGCAAAAAATCCTGATCAGCAGATCGATTATTTCATCCGATCCAACACCAACAAACAAATTTTCGCTTGGAACTTTAAGATAACTGCTTAAGGATTGCCTAATACTTGTATGATTAGGATCAGGATAACGGTTCAATTCAACTTTCCAATCATCATTAATAACCGAACCAAAACTATTTTCGTTGGCATCAAGTAATATTCCGCTTGTAAAGGAATGGCGTGCGGCGGTGTACGGTTTTAATTTAAGAATATTTTTTCTGACAATTTCACTAATCTTCATTTAGTCATCCTTACTTTTATTGCACTTGCGTGTGCATCAAGTTTTTCTAATTCAGCTAGTTTGATGATGGCACCGGATAATTTTTTCAGACCTTGCTTTGACAATTTTTGTAAAGTCATTGTTTTCATAAATGATTCAACAGTTACACCCCCGGCTGATTTTGCATATCCATAAGTCGGCAACGAATGATTTGTTCCCGAGGCATAATCCCCGGCACTTTCAGGCGAATATTGCCCAATAAAAACTGAACCGGCATTGATAATTCCGTCAATATATTTTCCGGCATTTTTAAAATTCATAATTAAATGTTCCGGCGCATATTCATTACTAAATTGAATTGCATCGTTAAGCGACTTAACAACTAAAGAGAATGAATTCTTAAGTGACAACTCTGCTATACTTTTTCTTGTCAAAGTTTTTAACTGAATTTTAATTTCATTTTCAACGGAGGTAATAAAATTTTCACTTGTCGAAATTAAAATTACCTGGGAATCTGCCCCGTGTTCAGCTTGCGATAAAAGGTCGGCAGCTACAAATGCCGGGTTAGCATATTCGTCAGCTATTACTAGAACTTCACTCGGACCGGCAAGCATATCAATTGCGCAGCCATTTAGATCTGTCGATACTAACGCTTTTGCAACAGTAACAAATTGATTCCCCGGACCAAAAATTTTATCAACTTTCTTAATCTTCTTAGTCCCATAAGCCAAAGAAGCAATTGCATGGGCACCACCTACTTTATAGAATTCTTTAACTCCACATTTTTTTGCGGCATACAAAAGTGATTGTTCAATCTTACCATTTTTAGCCGGGGAACAAACAACGATTCTATTGCAGCCGGCTATTTTAGCCGGTATGCCAAGCATTAACATTGTTGATACAAGTACTGCACTTCCGCCGGGAATATAAAGTCCAACGTTTTGTATCGGTATTGATTTACGCGAGCACTTGACACCATTGATAGTTTGCACCGCATATTTTCCCGGTATCTGCTTCTTATGAAATTTTTGGATATTGCTTGCAGCTATGTCGATAGCTCTTTTTATTGCTGGCGATAAAAATCGTTCTGATTTTTGAATTTCTTTTTCATCAACCAGGAGAGTTTTCCCTGAAAAATTATCGTAACGTTTGGCATATTGAAGCAGAACTGCATCACCTTTCCGTTTAATATCATCAACTATAGGCTTAACTATATCAATGGTTTTTGAGAGATTGATCGATGGCCTTCTCAAAAGAGATTTTAGTTTCTGATCAGAGAGATTTTTATAATAATAAGTTTTCATAAAATCATATTCTCGATTGGCAATAATAAAATTCCGGAAGCACCGGCTTCTTTTAATTGATTATGAATAGTCCAAAATTTATCCGCCGGAATAACTGCATGAACAGCAACCATAGATTTATCAGCTAAGGGCAAAATAGTTGGACTTTTTAGTGAGGGAAGGATTTTACTTATCTTATCTAGCGATACTTTTGGTGCATTCATCATCAGGTACTTAGAGGATTTGGCATTTAAAGCCGAAGTAATTCTTTGCAACAGTTGTTCAAAAATGAAATATTTCTCTTTATCAGATTCCAATTCTTTATTAACAATCAGAGCAGCTTGCGATGAAAATACATCAAACGATTTTTTAAGTTTATTTAATTTAAGAGTATTACCCGTTGATACAAGATCACAAATAATATCAGCAACACCAAGTGATGGTGTAATTTCTACAGAGCCGCTTATTTCTATAACATTAGCATCAATTTTATTTCTTTCCAAAAAATCTTTTAATATTTGCGGATAAGAAGTAGCAATCCTCAATCCATTTAATTCTGATATATTTTTTATTGATTTTCCTTCTTGTATGGCAAGAGCAAGATTGCATCTGCCAAATCCAAGCTGCTTAATAATTTTTACATTCGCCTTCTTTTCAAAAATGATGTCTTCGCCGACAATGCCGGCATCTGCGACACCGTCGCTTACATATTCAGGAATATCGTCATCACGCAAAAAAAGAATATCAAGCTCAAAATTTCGTGCAGAAATAATCAGCCGATCGTTATAATCATCAAAATCTAAACCGCAGTTTCTCAATAACTGCAAAGACTTATCTGTTAATCTCCCCTTTTTTTGGACCGCAAGTTTTAAATTACCATTTAACATAATTACTCCTTTAAAACAAAAAACCCCGACAAACGCCGGGGCTCAATTAAACATTACATTTATTTAAATTATACCGGCGCCTCTCCGAGGATTATCCAATGATGGTTATGATGTGCCACGTATAAGTTCATTTTCAAATATTTTTTCTATGTTTACGTGCAAATGTAATAAAAATTTCAGATTTATCAATAGAGCATAAAAATTTATATGCAATGCTTATTTGTATCAGATCTACACGGCAAATTAGATCGTTATGAAAAATTATTTGAGCAGATTAGTTTTCAAAAACCAACGATAGTATTGTTTGGCGGTGATTTGTTGCCCCATAGTTTCGGGAATAAAAATTTTATTATCGATTATCTAATTCCGAAATTTGAAGAGCTTAGGAATAATTTAGCTGATCGTTACCCAAAAATTTTAATAATTCTTGGCAATGATGATGCCGCAAAAGAAGAAATAAATTTTATTGCAAATGAAAAGCTCGGATTGTGGAATTACATTCATCAAAAATTTTTAGAAATAAATGGATTCAATTTTGCCGGTTACTCCTACACACCTCCCTCACCTTTTCTTTTGAAAGATTGGGAAAAATATGACGTGTCACGTTACGTTGACCCTGGTTGTGTTTCGCCGGAAGAAGGGAAAAGAACTGTTGAGATTGAAGATAGGATCAAAAAATATTCGACAATCAAAAATGACCTTGACACTCTTTCCGTGAATAAACAATTAACAAACGCTGTAATCCTTTTTCACGGACCACCTTACAATACAAAATTAGATAGGGTATCGAACGACGGGAAAAAATTCGATCATATTCCGCTTGATCTCCATGTTGGAAGTATTGCAATTAGAAATTTCATAGAGAAGAAACAGCCGTTGCTAACATTACATGGTCACATTCATGAATCATCACGTCTCAGCGGAACCTGGCGAGATAAGATTGGCAGCACACATTGTTTAAGTGCCGCATACGATGGTAATGAGTTCGCAATAATTAAATTTGATCTTCAAGATTTAGATAACGCCGAACGACTGCTGATTTAATTTATTCTGCTTTTTAACTTTAGCGGTCTTGCAGCATCAGTAATAGCCCCAATTTTAATGGCGTAACTATTTTTGCTTTTAATATCTTCATCGGTAACAAAATGAACATCTAACAGACCCTGGGATTTGTACCCGGTGCGTAAGTAATTAATCTCACTTAAGCATAAACTCCATCCCTCTAGCCAGTGATTTAATTCGTTAGTTAACGCCTTATCTTTATCTAAATGAATTATTATATCAATATCACTACCGGGTCCGGAAACAGCATTCTTTGTACTGCCAAATATGTACATACCTTTGACGCCAAACCGTTTGCCATCTAATTCAGAAGCGATCTTCTCGGCCATTTTCATCCTCCATCTCCAATGATCACCAAAATGATACTCAACAACTTCACGAACATCCTTCTCCGAAAAAACCTCTGCTGTTGGACTCATAAACATACCAAGCGCTTCGTCGAGTTCGGCATTCATTAGAACTTTCAAAATCTTACCACCGCTTGATTCTAAAATATCAATTACTTTTACTGTATCTTCTAAGTAATGATATTCGGGCGCAACAACACCCAGTATATTATTAGATTTTAATAAAAATTCTTCGTTAAAGATAATTCCTTTGTCATCTGGATATAAAGGCAGATACCGAATACTCGCTTCAACAAGGTCCTGGAAGAAATGTGTGCCGAAAGAAAGATCGGGTACATAATTCCCTTTTTTGCGTGCAATCTCTATTAACATAGCAGTATTATTTATATCGGAATAAGTGACACTAACGCCAAGTTTGATATCGCCTCGACTTCCCCATCTGCCGGGTCCCATCAATATAAATTTTCTTTTGGGTAACAGTTTATTGAGTTTACTTATTACACGTCCTACTTGAATCAACCTACTATGGTCAGAAATTTCAGAATACTTAAGCGGATCAACATAAACAACATGAGTAATCTCAGGTACTTTACCATTCGAAATATATTTTTTTGCAGTGAATAAAATATTTTCGTCCGGAACATCTTTGGGAATCATCTCGGCTATCGATTCACCCATAAAACTCTGCGGACGGCATTGCAATAAATAAAAATCGTTACCATCGGAGACAAATTCTATATCAACCGGTGTTCTCATTCTTGACTGTAATATTTTCAGGATAGTATCGATCTTATTCAAGAAATTGGAATTTGAAATTAAGCCATCAAACGTTACTATATACTCCTTGTTGGAATCATCAATTTCAAAATTAGTTGCCGGTCGTATCATTGTACCTTGAACTGTAGAGAATACATTTTCGAATCCCGGGAATTGGTGACCCACATTCTCAAATAATTCGTTTATAGTGATCGATTCAAACTCGTTTGTCTTCAGATTTATAACATCTACTTTCTTCGGTGAGTACCATATCATTTCTTCGGTTGATACATTAACTTTTAATTTAGGTTGACCCGGTGACACAAGAACCGGATAATCATCGCTCAGACGGTCAACTGCTCTGGTTCCTAAGCCGGGAACAATCCTTACTAAACCATCCTGACGTTTAATTCTTGGCGACCAACGGAATTCATTATTACTAAAAGCCACACCGGCAAATGATGGAAAGAAATAATGGCTCACCTTTGTTCCTATCACCTCTTGGATCATTACACCCATTTCTTCATGAAAATCAAGGAGGCCCCTTTCGGCGCGATACTCAATTGGATCAGGGCTAAAAGTTGAGGCATAAACTTCTGCTATCGCGTCCATCAATTCACTCAGCCTTTGCTGCTTTGATCCATGGTTAGCCAGGAACAAACTTTTGTACTTCCCTGAAAAAGCTGCTCCCATTTGGTCTTCTAACAAGCTTGAGCTTCTGACCACCAATGGTCTTTCACCAAGATCATCAAGTGCAACTGATAATCCTTTAACAATATCAGGCGGAAACTCAGAGTTTTTGAATAATTGAACTACATGCGGATATTCAATTCTGACTTCGTCAATTTCCTTGTATTTTTGTTCAAGTACTTCCTCTAAATTATTATGCTGCATAAAATAAAGCACACCATCAGAAGTTAAATACCACGTCTTTGGAATTTTAATATCTTTGATAAGATCGTTATTCTCCGATTCCTTCTGTAACAAGTGATAAGCCAAAAATAAACCGGCACTCTTTCCCCCCAATTTACCGTGGCTCCCGGGAGGAAAAATCATTTTATCAATCAGTTTATAAAAGTCAGTCAACTTCACATATTCTTTTGCTATACTTATAAAATCTAATTCTTCTGTAAAAAACCGTCTTAACAACGAAACTCGTAGACCTTTTATAGTCGAAGGCGGTAATTCAAATTTTTCTGGAGCAATGTGATAATATTTCCGTATTGCCTCAGCAATATCTGTTAATGATGTATCCTGACTTTCAACAACCTTAACCAACGCACTCGATTTATCTTCTTGAATCCACTTTTGAATCCGTTGTAAGATAATATCATCAGGCAAATTTTCATCCGATAGTCTCTGGATTGTCTCAACGTATTGGTCGTAATCAACAATTTTACGAACCTTCATAGGCTTATTTTCGTCCGCTGTTTCATCCAGATTTCTCCGGGCAATACTTGTATGCTTCATCAGCATTTCAGCTTCCTCCACCCCTTTCCAACACAACAAATGAAGCATTTTACGCATCAGACTCATAAATAAATTTGGGTCGGTCTTTCTGATCATATCCAACACAATACGCCACTCACCTTTTGCTTTGCCTTGGACGGTTTCTCTTACCGATTTCAATTCGGTAAACACATTTTTAAGTTTCTGGTGAAGGATGAAATGACCTAATCTTTCAGCAATGGTATCTAAAAGTTTTTTCTCTTCCTTTAAGAATGGTCCAAGATCAGCTTGAGGAACTTCTTCAAGATAATATACTGAGATAGTACCGACAATTTTTTCTTGTACAGTAATATTCGAAACTAATTTCCACTTTGTTTCTTCAAAATCACTTGTTTGGTAAACAATATCCCCATAAATCAGTTTTGCTTTACAAACGTTTGGATATTGCCATGCCGGAGGTATTGCATTAATTACCGTATGGAAAGCTTGCCTAAGAGAAATGTCCGACCGGTTGAGACTATCTTCAATAGTGTACAAACAATTTAATTCCTTTGCTCGCTCTTGTAATTCTAAAACTAGATTGTCGATCGGTTTATGTTCGCTCAACATTTTTTGATTACTCCTTTTCCCGTTCTGCCGTCAACTTTGACTATTAAAGGTAATTGCAATTTTATATGCTTAACAAACTCAGTTTCAGCAACAACTCTCTGCTCGTTTAGCCAATCCCATGCTATCTTAAACTTACCATCATAATTTATCGAAAAATAACAGACATTAAAACTTGTAAGATTATGGAAAAAATGTGAACCTTGGCTTAAATCTACATTAATACCAAACAAGGTAGATTCGACAATAACTTTGGCACCGGCTATTTGACCCCACTCCACCGGAATACCAAGCCACGGATCGCTACTACCCCATCTGCCGAAGCCGATTAACAAATATTGCGCACCAGATTCTACTAAAACTCGATTAATTTTTTCAATTTCAGCAGCTATTACCGTAGTATTTTTTTTATCAAAATTATCAGGTTTAACATATACCACATCTACAATTGAATCAATCGTACCATTTCCCATCGCACGGTCAGAAGCTACTAAATTAGATTCATCAAGCAACTCGTTATCATCTATCTCAACAATTTCGTCCGATACTACCATTGGTCTAACTTGTAGGAACCCGAAAAATAATCTTTGTATCTGTTTGTTAATCGTAATAGCAAATTCAATTTCAACCGGGCTATTAAAAGATTCTTCGCAAACTTGAATTATTTTTTTCATAAAATTGTTAAAACCGAATTCATTCATATGAAGAAGTTGGGAGAAGTTAATAATCCTTGGACCATCGATCCCGACACCCATTACAATCTTGTTGGAATTGCTGTCATAAGTTGAAGCAATCGTATTTAAGGTATTATCATAATCGGCATCACTTAAATTTAAATTCAGCAAATACTCAGTTTCTTTAGTCGGATCATAATTTACTATTGGATTCATATTGATAGACCAAAAATTATACTGTGTGGTCTTCATTATATCTTGCGGATCGCCGAATGGCGGAGGTGATTTTGGATAAATTGGTGAATACGACCAAACAATTCCTCCATCCACGATTGTTTTACCTAATCCTAATGCTAAATTGATTATTCCATTTTCCGGCTTTTGTTTTCCAGTTGGATAATAATTGTAAGATTTAGCAACACCTGAAATGTTTGGGTAATATCTGAAATTGTGATTTTCACCAACAACTTCCTGGATAATTACCGCCATTTTCTCTTCTTCGATTTTGTGTTTTGATGCTTTAAAATAATCTTTGGATGCTTTGAAAAATGTGGATGCATAAACAAATTTTATTGCTTCAATCAATTTATGAAAGCGTATATCCGTGTTTGGCTGGTTATTCGGAATCATTTTAGTAGCGAAAATGCCGGCAAACGGTTCATACTTTGAATCCTCGAGCATACTTGATGATCTAATAGCAAGTGGTACATTTATATGCTCAATTAATGTTCTTAGGTCGCCAAGTATTTCAACCGGAAGATCTGCTTCCAAAAATTCACTAATAATTTTTACATCATTATTTGTAGAATAAGCTGTTTCGTATAAATTATTTCTTTCAAGGAATGTGTCAAAAATGTCGGTACATAGTACAACTAAGCGCGGTATAGATATATCAATCTGAGGAAATTCATTACTATCAATTTTTGTTTGGATAATATTTTTAATAAATGCCAATCCCTTTGCCTTACCTCCAAGTGATCCTTCACCTATGCAAAAGAAATTTTCTTTCAACTCATAAAACTTACGACTGAATTTTGAGACAAATTCAATTTCGTGTGTGTTTTTCATTAACTTTTTCTATCACTTTAATAAAAAAGCCGGAAATTGTTTGATCAACTTCCGGCTATTTAACACTTTTATTGAACTATTTCAAATCATACCCAACCGCGATCTTTACAAGCTTGAGCAACTCTACTTACTGAAATTACATATGCTGCATCTCGCATATAGAGCTTTTTCTTCTTTGCTAATTCGCTTACGGCGAGGAAGGCGGAAGTCATTTTAACATCAAGCTTTCCTAGAACCTCATCACGCTCCCAGAAATAGTTCATATTACTTTGCACTTGTTCAAAATAGCTGCAAGTAACACCGCCGGCATTTGCTAAGAAATCGGGAATAACAAAGATTCCCCTTTCTTGAATTACTTTGTCTGCTTCAGGAGTTGTTGGGCCGTTTGCACCTTCGGCAATTATCTTAACACGTTTAGAGATTTTATCTACGTTGTCGCCTCTAACCTGATTCTCGAGAGCACACGGCAATAAAATATCTACATCTTGTTCTATCCAGGCATCACCTTCCAAAACTTCATATCCAAGTTCTTTAGCTTTAGCTTTGTCGATGCCGCCGAATTTATCGGTAATTTTCAAAAGCTGGTCTAAACTAATCCCATCTTTTTTCTTAAATGTGTAAGAACACTGGTCTTTCTGATCCCAACTGGAAACACAAACTACTTTGCCGCCAAGTTTCTGGTAGAGTTCGATGGCATACTGCGCAACATTACCAAATCCTTGTACAGCCGCTGTCGTATCTTCTGGACGAATTCCCAATTCTTTCAGAGCCTCACGAACTGTGAAGATTACACCATAACCGGTAGCTTCTGTACGTCCCAACGAACCGCCCATACCAACTGGTTTACCAGTAATAAAACCAGGATTTTTTGAACCGTGAATTGTTTCAAACTCATCAAGCATCCAAAGCATGTGCTGTGCATTAGTCATTACATCCGGTGCCGGTACATCATTTACCGGGCCAACATTCTTTGCCATTTGTCTAACCCATCCACGGCAAATTTGTTCTTGTTCTTTCATACTTAAATGATGAGGATCGCAAATAACTCCTCCTTTACCGCCGCCTAATGGAATATTAACAACAGCACATTTCCACGTCATCCACATCGATAAAGCACGAACTGTATCTATTGTTTCTTGGGGGTGAAATCTGATACCGCCTTTACTTGGTCCGCGTGCATCGTTATGTTGAACTCTAAATCCTCTAAATACTTTTGTTGTCCCATCATCCATCTTAACCGGAATATTAAAATGATATTCACGCATAGGATTACGGAGTATTTCTCTTGTGCCTTGATCAAGATTTAAGATCTCTGCTACTTTGTCGAACTGGGCTTGTGCCATCTCGAACGGGTTGAATTCTTTACTAGCCATTATCTCCTCTGACTGTATTTAGTTTTGAAATTCAACCTGGAGAACCAATCAAAAGAATATTTTGTATTCCTTTATGGCTCGTTTTCTATCCAAGTCCTAAAAAATTGTATATGAAAAATAGACAGTATGGGCTTCCTAAACAAACAGTTACCAACCACGGTTTTTGAATTATGATTTACAAATTCTCTCTAAATATGGTTAATTTTTTAGGCATATAGTGTTATTATCTTATAAAATATATTATAACTCCAATCTTTAACTGATATTTTTAGGAACTTACCACTGTATAATTTTTTTGATTTATTTTGTTTTATTATTAATGAATTCTATTTTTAACATAACTGTCACAAACTTTTCTCAGGCAGTCTCATTAATTCAAATAATAACTTGCAGTTACGGTAATAAGAATTATACCGGGGTTCAATTTGTTGAGCATGTGAATCTACTGAGAATAAACGATCTTACAAGACTTTTAATCGTGTCAATAAAGTTTGGGACTGTAGTGATTTTTAAGATAAACTATTCGGGGTGAACCAATGAAATTCAAATACATATTACCTTTACTTATTCTTAGCTTTTTCTCATTAATATCAGCACAAAATTTACAATACCCTTCTTCAAAGAAAATCGACCACACGGATGACTACCACGGAACTCAAATTGCCGATCCATACCGATGGTTGGAAGACAACAATTCCGATGAGACCAAACAATGGATCGATGCACAAAACAAATTGACAGAATCTTATTTGAGCAATATTCCATTTAGAGAAAAACTTAAAAACAGATTGACAGAATTATGGAATTATGAAAGATATTCTGCCCCTTCAAAGATTGGTGTGCATTACATCTTTTATAAAAATGACGGTCTGCAAGAACAAAGTGTCGTATATATTCAAAAAGGATTAGAGGGTGCACCGAACATTTTCATTGACCCTAACACATTTTCTACGGATGGTTCTATTAGTTTAGCCGGTTTATCATTTTCAAAGGATTATAAATATGCAACGTACTTGATATCTAAAGGTGGCTCCGACTGGAGAGAAATATATGTTATGGATGTTGCTACAAAAAAACTAACTGAAGATAAAATATTATGGGCAAAATTCACCGGTGCTTCCTGGTATAAAGATGGATTTTTTTACAGCAGATATGATGAACCAAAAGTCGGTGAAGAATTAAAAGGCAAAAACGAATTTCAAAAGTTATGCTACCACAAACTTGGTACTCAACAATCGGAAGATAAATTGATTATTGAAGATAAAGAAAATCCCAAAAGAGGTTTTGGCGCCGGCGTAACAGATGATGAAAGATTTTTAATAATAAATGTTTGGGAAGGTTCCTCATCAAATAATGGTCTCATGTTCAAAGATTTATCTAAAGAGGGAGAAATAAAATGGGTGTTTGATAAATTTGATGCCGAATACAGTATGATAGATAATGTTGATGATAAGTTCTTGATGATTACTAATCTTGATGCACCAAAAAATAAAATTATCTTAGTTGATCCCGAAAACCCTTCAAAAGAAAATTGGCAAGTTATAATACCCGAATCACAACATGTAATTCAAAATGCTTCATTATTGAACGGAAAATTAATTGTAACTTATCTTCAAGATGTAACCAATCATGTTTATGCATATGATCTGAACGGTAAACTTCTTTATGAAATAGAACTCCCGGGATTAGGAACGGTGAGCGGATTCGGTGGGAAAAAAGAAGACAACGAAACATTTTTTACATTTACATCCTTCACTTATCCGCCAACAATTTATAAGTATAATGTCGATGAGAATAAATCAGAATTATTCAGAAAATCTGATGTGAAGTTTGATATGGATGGGTATGAAACCAAACAAATATTTTATAATAGCAAAGATGGTACTAAAATACCCCTCTTTATAGTTCATAAGAAAGGATTAAAACTTGACGGTTCAAATCCAACACTTCTTTATGCATACGGCGGATTTAACATTGCTATGCAGCCGTCGTTTTCCGTAACACGTATCCCGCTTATTGAAAACGGTGCTGTATATGCACTGGCATGTTTGAGAGGCGGAAGCGAATACGGAGAAGAGTGGCATAAAGCCGGGATGCTCGATAAAAAACAGAATGTGTTTGATGATTTCATTTCTGCTGCAGAATGGTTGATTGAAAATGAATATACTTCTCCATCAAAACTTGCTATCCAGGGAGGATCAAACGGTGGATTGTTAATTGGTGCGGTAATCAACCAGCATCCCGAATTGTTTAAAGTTGCTTTCCCGATGGTCGGCGTTATGGATATGCTGCGGTTTCATAAATTCACAATCGGTTGGGCTTGGGTACCCGAATACGGTTCAAGCGACAATCCGGATCAGTTCAAATTTTTGTACTCATATTCACCGCTGCATAATATAAAGAATGGGGCTGATTACCCGGCCACAATGGTAACAACTGCAGATCATGATGACCGTGTTTTCCCGGCTCACTCTTTTAAATATGCCGCTACATTGCAAGAAATGAATAGTGCAAAAAATCCGGCGTTAATTAGAATCGAAACAAAAGTTGGGCATGGAGCCGGAACAAGTACATCAAAAACAATAGAACTTTACACTGATCTGTTATCATTCATGTTCTACAATGTTGGTATTTTGATAAAAAAATAAATTTATGGATTTCTTTACTAGTTCAGTTAAAATTTGTGCTCTTTTATTTTATAAGGATAAAATCCAATCTTTTTATAATAAACTACTGCCAATAACAAAAACATTAGATAAAAAATTTTTATATCCATTACCTTTGCCCTATTACACAATGCTGATAATTGCAGAAGATAAAAGATTCTGGAAACACGAAGGTGTCGATTGGCTTTCTATTATCAGAGCTATGAGAAATAATATATTTTACAAAAAAATGGAAGGGGCTAGTACTATTCAGCAACAATTAGTTAGGATAATCACTGCAGATTATAGATACTCATACAGAAGAAAAATTAAAGAAATTCTGATTGCTTCTACATTAAATAGTTTTTTTACGAAAGAAAATATTTTAAAATACTATTTATTTTTAGCTTATTACGGATGGCGATCCAATGGCTTACTAAATCACACTGATTTATTAAAAATCAATATTTACAAGGCTAGTGAAGAAGAGATTGCGTCAATAATAGCACGATTAAAATATCCAATAACTAAAAATCTGGTTAAATCAATAGAAGATAAACATAAAATCAGAACTAAATTTATTTTAAGCGTTTATAATAACCAGAAATTAAAAAATGAAACCATTCGATGTAAGTAACAAAGATTATATTAGCAACAAATATTATTTGGACTTTTCTACTTTTAAGCACATCATAAAACATTTGTCATATCAAGACTTGCCACTCATATTTCATCAGTGGCTGAGTGAGGGGATCCCAATTATATTTTCAGAATATCCACTATTATATGAGCAAATTAGATATTACTTAGCAGACAATCTTAATATTCATCCAAAAGAAATTACACTCATTGGAAGTGCAAGAACCGGATTTTCTTTATCAACGAACAAATTTGGCAAACCATTTGATATAAATTCTGACTTGGATTTTACAATAATATCAGAATATTTATTCAATAAGTGTATGATTGTGTTCGAGAAATGGAAGAATGACTATTGCTCAAATATCGTATATCCTCTTAATAAAAATCAAAAATACTATTGGGATCACAACATCAAAGAATTACCAGGTACAATTAAACGCGGTTTTTTAGATACCAACAAAATTCCGAATTTGTATCCAGATATTAGTCAGATTAATAATAGACTGTGGGTTTTAAAGAAAAAGCTAGAATTAACATTACGTGAATTTACTGTAAAGAAAATAAGTATAAGGATTTATAAAAACTGGGGATATTTCACAGAACAATTTTTGTTAAATTTATCTAAAGTACAAAAATATATAGTCTATTATGATAATTAAATCACTGAAACAATTAAAAAAAATTATTATTGGAATAATTGGGGGTTCCATTTTAATCGCTGGAATTTTTATGATCGTATTGCCGGGACCGGCTTTTATAATTATCCCCTTAGGATTGTCAATTCTTGCAACCGAATTCATTTGGGCGAAGAAATTGACCGATAAGTTTAAAGATAAAATTTCGGGTATGATTAAAAAGAATTGATTGGTTGAGACACACTTTTCAAATTATGAAAAGTGATCTTAACCGATGTTCCTTCATTCTTTCTACTTTTAATTGAAATTGTAGAACTATTCAAATCACAATATTTCTTTACTAATGCCAAACCTAATCCATTCCCATCGAAGTTTCTTGTGAATCCTCTTTCTTCCCGTGAAAAATTCTTAAACAAGTCAGGTAAATAATCGTTCGAAATTCCAATCCCGGTGTCGGTTATCTCCACGGTTAATCTGCCATCCTCATCACTATCAACATCAATATCAATCGCACCTGAGTGTGTATATTTTATTGAGTTATCGATTATATTTCTGAAAACCTGGTTAACTGAATACTCATCGGCAATAATTGTTGTATCCTCTATCCATCGTTTAACGTTGAACCTAATATTCTTATTTTTTGCCTCATTCTCGTACTCTCGGTAGATTAACAAGAGGCAATCAAAATAGATGTCAAACTTAGAAGTTTTCAATTTATACAGACCGCTTTGCACTTCTGCCAAATTTAGAATTAACTGAACAGTCCGGATAATCCTTTTGCTTGCTGAATCAATTATATCAAAAGTAGTTTTTACTTCTTCTCCGTAATTACCCTGAAGTTCTTCTTGCAGAAAATCTACCGAACTTAATATTGCGTTTATAGGTGTTCTAATTTCATGCGACATTTGAGAAAGAAACTCGGATTTTAATTTATCCGATTCTTCAGCTTTTTCTTTTGCCAGTTTAAGCTCTGTTTCCTTTTTAATTTGATCCGTAATGTCACTAAACGATCCTTCAATTATATAAGACCCTAACGAAGTATCTTGATGTAAATTACAATTCAATCGTACAAACTTTGTTTCAGCCACCTTAACAACTTTAATTGAATAATGCGCGACAATTTTATTATGCATTAATAAGTTATTAATTGATGAAAACTCATCATTACCAACAATATCATTTTGGGTCAATGATAGCTTGTCCAACTGATTATTAAGTTCAAATATTTTGTAAAATGCTCTATTGGCAATAATAATTTCGCCATCAAGAGTTGCCCTGAACAATCCCTCTGTTGAATTATCGAATATCTCTTTAAATTTCCTCTGGAGTTCCGTTAACCGTAAAGTTTTTAGTACCGAGCTAATCCTTAACTTAGTATTTATTGCAACGGCTATAACCGAAAGAACACTCAAAAACATTATAAATATAACGGCGGCAAAAATATTATCAACAAAGTAGATACCGTCTTTGTTCACAAAAAGTGTCGCCCCAAAAACCAAGTTATAATAAATAGCTACAAGAATTTGATGCTTAATATCCCAGCTCAGGAAAATTGAACTTGTAAAAATGACTAATGCCGTAATTTGCGAATTAGTCACCAATGTATTTGGTATATAAATAATAACAGCCGTAAATGAAATAATTATTGAAATAAGTAAGGTATGTGCTAAAAATACCGGGTGCTTTTTCCCGGCATCAAATGTTGTAACAATCAACACCCAAAATGCAGAGGTTACTGCAAAAAAACGGAATGCGTAAACAAATAAGGAAACATCTTTGAAGTATTTCACTTCAAATATTAATGCAAATAGTCCGGAAAGAATTATTATCAATGAAATAATTCGTATGGGCACAAGTAGTGCTTTTTTAATTTCAGTCTGAATTAATTCCTTCTCAATGGAAGAAATGCTTTCTTGTTTTCTATTTTTTTTCAACTCAGTCGGCTGTTAATATTTATAATTAATGCTGATTAATTATAGAGATTATTAGCAGACTAACCAATGATATGAATCACCGGGAGTAAAAGATATTGAGCACTTAATCTATAAATTGATTCATCACTACTTCTTGAATATACGCGGAACAATGCTCAATACTTTTTTAATGCCGACAATTTTTTTGAATAGACTTTTGTTATACAGCAGATTTAGCAGACCTTCAATGCCCCCGTAAACCTTATGATTATACGGATGCCACCATAATTGCTTCTTTGTAAACCATAACAAATCTTTAACGATTACCATCGGCTGTGTCATTTCATCAAAACCAAATTTGCCATGTGATCTGCCCCGACCTGATTGTTTGAAACCTCCCCATGGTGTTTCAGCCATACCATGACTCATTAAGTGATCATTAATAGTCACGACACCGGCTTCAATTTTTCTAGCTATCTTTTCGGCTTTCTTCTGATTCTTAGACCAAACAGATCCGGTTAGTCCTAAGTAGGAATCATTCGCTAATTTAATCGCTTCTTCATAATCTGTAAATTTCATTACCCCAACAACCGGGCCGAATGTTTCATCTTTCATCATAAGCATATCGTGATTAACATTTGTTATCACCATAGCCGGCATAAAATTCTTATAATTTTTCTCTGAAGGTACGTTGGACCGAGCATAAATGATTGCACCTTTTACAAGTGCATCTTCTATATGCTTATTTACCGTTTCAACTTGCTTATCACTTGCCATGCAGCCCATATCTGAATTTAAATTGCTGCCCATTTCAACATTTAAATTTTCGACCTTTTCTTTTAACAGTAGAATAAATTGATCGTAAATTTTTTCATGGACATAAATTCTTTCTATGCCACCACATGATTGCCCGGAATTTTGAAAGCTTCCCCATAAAGCACCATTTGCTGCGCGATATAGATCGGCATCTTCACAAACTATCATTGCATCATTACCACCCAGTTCAAGGTTAACGGGTGTTAAAGTCTTTGAAGCTTTCTCCAATAAATATTTTCCGGTTTGAACTGAACCGATAAAGAATATTTTATCTATTCCATTTTCAATGAATGTATCACCGGCTATTCTACCAGGAAGGTTTATATAATTAAATAAACCTTTCGGAAGTTCGGCATACTCAACCATTTCTTTAAGCAGTAATCCGACAAGTTGTGTTTCCGTAGCTGTTTTTAATATTACGGCATTTCCGCATAACAATGCTGTTATCACATCTGCAAACGGAATAGCCAGAGGATAATTCCATGGCGATATAATTCCAACTACGCCGTAAGGAATGCGAACAATTTTACTCCTTTTATAAAACAAGAAAAGATTTCCGGTTGATATTTTTTGATCCTTCAAGAATGATTTTGCCTTTTTACAGTAGTACGTTACAGCCATGGCAGAAGGTAACACCTCAGTAGCTAAAGCATCAACTTTTGTTTTGCCGTTGTCTTTCGAAATTAATTCAGAAATTCTAGTTGAGTTATTAACAATAAAATCACGGATTTTGATAATCTTCTTTGCGCGCTGCTCGATTGATAAACCATCCCATACTACTTGTGCTGCCCTTGCATAATTAATCATCACTTTTAAATCATCAATGCTGTGTAATTTTGATCTGCCAATCACTTCACCCGTTGCCGGGTTAATACATATGGTTTCTTGGGAATTTGATTCTGTAAGCATTTAATACTCATTATTTTTTGTGCAAACCAAATTTGTATAATTAATAAATCATTAAAAAGTAAAAAATAAAATGTTCTCTTTACCAAGATGCGCAAATTGATAAAAGTTTTTCGGAGAGCTTGGATTAGATTAGCAAATAACCCAGTACAAAAAATTATGTAGTATTATCTGGTTAAATCTGCTAAAGGAACGGTAGTCTGTCTCATAGAATGGACTTTATTTGGAACGGGTATCGATACATTGTGATTTACATATTTCTCAAATTCGTCTCTGAATCTTGTTATCATAAACTTAACCGGCCATGCAGCAGCATCACCAAGAGCACAAATTGTATTGCCTTCAATATTATTTGCAACGTTTACCAGTAAATCTAAATCATTCAATGTACCGTGACCATCTAATATTCTATGCAATGTTTTTTCCATCCAACCGGTACCTTCACGGCAAGGCGTGCATTGTCCGCAGCTTTCGTGATGATAGAATTTTGTTATTCGTAATAAGACTTTTAACAGATTTGTATCTTCATCCATTACCATTACACCGCCGGTACCGATAGCAGAACCAACTTCTTTAAGTGATTCGGCATCCATCTTAACACCTTCAAGCTGGTCGCCGCGTAATGGAGGCATTGAAGAACCCCCGGGGATTACACATTTAATTTTTTTATTTCCGGGAACACCGCCGGCATAATTAAAAATTAAATCTGTCAACAAAACTCCGGATGGTAACTCATATACGCCCGGTTTGTTTACGTGCCCGCTGATACCAAACAAAATAGTACCGGGATGTTTCGGTGCACCGATTTTTGAAAACCATTCCCAACCTTTGCTAATAATAGGCGGAACATTGGTAATAGTTTCAACATTATTAATTGTAGTTGGACAGCCCCATAAACCTTTTTGTGCCGGGAAAGGCGGCTTTACCCTCGGATAGCCGCGGTAACCTTCAATAGAATTCATCAAAGATGATTCTTCACCGCAGATATATGCACCGGCACCTTTATGAATAAACAGATCGCAGCTAAACTGTGTGCCGAATGTTTCTTTCATCTTCTCACCAAGGAAACCTTTTTCGTAAGCAGTATCAATGGCATTTTGCATCAGCTTAATCCATTTATGGTATTCACCCCTGATGTAGAGGTAGGCAACCTTGGCACCAATTGCATAGCATGTAATGATTACACCTTCAATAAGCTGGAATGGATTGTACTCAAAAATCTGTCTGTCTTTGAAAGAACCCGGCTCACTTTCATCACCATTGATGCAAAGATATTTTGGCTTATCGGTCGTCTTAGGCATAAAACTCCATTTAAGTCCGGCTGAAAATGCAGCGCCGCCCCTTCCGCGTAAACCTGATTTTTTAACTTGATCGATTAAATCATCCGGTGATTGGGTAAAAGCTTTTTTAGCAGATTGAAATCCCTCGTGAGCAATATAAACATCAATTTGATTTAGGTTCTCTATTTCGGGAAGTACAATTTTTTCCATTATTAAAATGCCTAAGCTCTATTTAAGTAAATCAAGAATTTCTTCGACTTTATCTTTGGTAAGATTTTCAAAGTAATCTTCGTTAACTGCAACCATTGGTGCGTAACCGCAAGCACCCATACACTCAACTTCCTCAAGTGAAAATTTTCCATCGGGTGTTACTTGCATATTCTCAATGCCAAGTTTTCCCTTAACCTGATTCCAAATATCATAAGCACCGCGAAGCATACAAGAGACATTTGTGCAAACTTGCACATGATACTTACCCATCGGTTTAGTATGATACATAGTGTAAAACGTAACAACACTCAATACATATACTTTATCAATTCCTAATACACTGGCTATCTCTCCCATCACTTCATTAGAGATATATCCATTTTGTTCCTGGGCAATATAAACGGTGTCCATTACTGCTGCTAATGCAGTAGGATATTTTTTCCTTACTTGTTCAATTCGTTTTAAGTTCTCTTCGCTAAACTTAAATTCCATAAATAAACTCGAACTCTTGCTCTTATTCTTAATTATTTATCCGCCTCACCCATAACCGGGTCGAGGCTACCGATAATTGCGATCACATCCGAAATCATAGCACCTTTACAAATTTTAGGTATTGCCTGAAGATTGCAAAACGAAGGCGAACGGATTTTCATTTTCCATGGGTGACCGGTTCCGTTGCTAACTATATAAAATCCTAATTCTCCTTTTGGATTTTCTGCCGAGAAATAGACATCGCCAACCGGCGGATTAATTCCGTAATTAATAATCATAAAATCGTGTATCAATTCTTCCATCTTGGAATAGATTTCTGCTTTATGCGGAAAAACATGTTTCGGATTGTTCGCCATTACATCACCTTGCGGCATTTTGTCGAGTATCTGGTACAATATCTTAACGCTTTCTCTAACTTCATCCCCTCTTATAAAATATCTAGCAAGACAGTCACCTTCGGCATAAGTCGGAATTTTGAAATCAATCTCGTTATAAAATAAATATGGTTTAGCTCTCCTTACATCATACTCAACGCCGGCCGAGCGTAAATTAGGTCCGGTTAATCCAAGCGCAACTGCATCATCCTTAGAAATAACACCAACACCTTCAAGTCTTTCGATAAATATTCTATTACCAAGCAGCAGTTTATCCATTTCATCTAATGAAGCATGAAACTGGTCTAAGAAATCTTTCACCATTTTCAGAACATCAGAATCCGCATCGGCACCAACACCTCCAATTCTTGTGTAACTTGTTGTGAACCGTGCACCGGCAAGTTTATCAAATATCTCCTGAATTTTCTCTCTTTCCCTAAAAGTCCACATAACCATGGTAACAGCGCCAACATCCATTGCATAAGTGCCTATCGCTACCATATGAGCAGCAATTCTCGAAAGTTCTGCTACCATCATACGAATATACTGTGCTCTTTTAGGTGCTTCTATACCAAGTAATTTTTCTACTGCTAAAACATAAGCGACATTGTTGCATAAAGTTGCGGTATAATCTAAACGATCTGTATGAGGTATGTATTCGATATAACTCATATCCTCTGCCATCTTCTCATAACCTCTGTGTAAATAACCGAGCTCCGGTACAACACTTAATACAGTCTCCCCATCTAAACGTAATACAAGTCGCAACACACCGTGAGTTGCCGGATGCTGCGGACCCATATTGATGACCATTTCATTTTCGAGGGCATCATCAATGGTAATATCTTTATCGGCAAGTAATCTTTTGTAAAGTTTATCGTCCGTATAAACGTTAGATTTCTGTTCCATCTTACTTTATAACCTTTGGTAGTGGCAAAGAGTCCGGGATACCAAGCACCGGGAAATCTTTTCTTAATGGATGATACTGAAATCCTTCCGGCATGTACATTCTTCTTAAATCAGGATGATTGACAAAAACAATACCATACATATCATAAGTCTCACGTTCATACCAATTAGCACCCGGCCAAACAGATGTAACCGATTCAATCTGCCAGGGTTCGTCATCAAGATTCGCTTTTATTCGCAGATTAAAATTGTCTTTCAAAGAGAAAATATGATATACAACAGTGAATCTTTTTTTCCGTGTAGCCCAGTCAATGGCGGTAACATCTTTACACATAGTAAATTGAAGATCGGTATCGTTCTTTAAGAACATTGCAGCTTCAACGATTTTTTCTTTTTTGATTAATACCGAAAGGTCGTCACGAAAATCAGTTACTTCTACAATTGAATCGCTGAATTGATTTTTTAATTTTTCAATAACAAGTTCTTTGAATAGCATGATCAGTTCTTTGCAGTTTCAAGATCCAAAAGAGGAATATCTTGAAAATCTCTTGCCTTGGTTTTAGAAATTTTTTGTTGAATAGTCATTACGGCATTAATCAAATTTTCCGGGCGCGGCGGACAGCCAGCAGTATATACATCAACCGGTAAAAATTGATCGATACCTTGTACAACATTATAAGAACGATACATTCCGCCGGACGATGTACAAGCACCCATCGCAATTACCCATTTTGGTTCGGGCATCTGGTCATAAATTCTTCTTACAACTTGTGCCATTTTGTAAGTAACAGTACCGGCAACAATCATAAGATCGCATTGACGTGGCGTAAATCGCATTACTTCGGAACCGAACCGGGCAAGATCATATTTAGGATCGGCAGCAGAAATCATTTCGATTGCACAACATGAAATTCCCATCGGCATCGGCCATACAGAACTTTTACGTGCCCACGCTATAATTGCATCAATTGTAGTAGTAATAAATCCGTCTTTATTTAATTTTGCTTCTAGTCCCATTTTAATCCGCCTTTCATAAAAATGTAAAGAAAGCCGAGTTCGAGAACAACTAAAAATATAAACATCGGTATGAAGGCAAAAATTCCAAATTCTGTGTAAAGACTCTTAAATTGCACTGCCCACGGATAAACATAAATTACTTCTATATCAAAAATTATGAAGAGCATCGCTACCAAATAATATTTTATCGATATCCTTTCATGCGTAGAACCGACTGGGTCTTTACCGCTCTCATAGGACATAGTTTTAATCTTATTTGATCTTGCCGGGCCAAATATCTGTGATGAAAAAACTACTGCTAAGGCGAATATTGCCGATACAATTAGGACTAATATTATGGGGATATAATCAAGAATCATCGAATAAATATCAATTTTGATGCGAAAGATAAAGCAAATGGGCGCAAAAAACAAAAAACGAATGCAGAATTCAGAATGAAGAACGCAGAATATTTATTCTGCGTTCACCATCACCTTACACAATGTAAGAATCTAAATTATTTCAATGCTTCAGCAATTTTTTTGATTGCAACGTCAAGGTCTTCGTAGCTGATTACCAATGGCGGCAGCAATCTTAATACGGTCGTACCGGCCGGGAGTGTAACAACACCTTTTTCAAGCAACTCTACAATAATCGGCTGCGATTTATCTTTTAATTCTATTCCTATCATTAAACCGATTTGTCTTATCTCCCTGGCTTTCGATAAAGTATATTTCTCTAATTTTTCCCTGAAGTATTTTCCTTTGGTCTCCGCTTCTTCCCATAATTTATTTTTGAGCATGAAGTCAATTGAAGCAACCCCGGCTGCACAAGCAAGAGGATTACCCCCGAATGTTGATCCGTGTTTTCCTCTTTCAATCTGAATTTTATCGGAACAAAGAAGAACACCCATCGGAAAACCGCCGGCAATCGATTTAGCAAGCGTCATCATATCAGCTTCAATTCCTACATGTTCAATTGCAAACATTTTACCGGTGCGGCAGAAACCGGTTTGTATTTCATCGATAATAAGGAGAATATTTTTTTCGTTGCATAGTTCTCTTACCTTTTGGAAATATTCTTTTTGCCCGATGTTAATGCCGCCTTCACCTTGCACAACTTCTAAAATAATTCCGGCTGTATCATTGTCAACAGCCTCTTTAAGTTTTTCAAAATTATTATAAGGCACAAATGAGAACCCAGGTACTAGCGGTTCAAATGCTTCCCGGTATTCTTTTTTATACGTTGCACTCAACGCACCGTAAGTTCTGCCATGAAATCCTTTCATAGCAGAAATAAATTTTGTTTTCTTAGTAACAGCACGTGCAAACTTAATTGCTGCTTCAATTGCCTCGGTTCCTGAATTTGTGATAAATGCTTTCTTCAAATTTGCCGGCACAACTGAAAAAAGTTTTTCAAGAAAAAGTGCCTTTGTATCGTTATAAAATGTGTTTGCGCATGTTATCAATGTAGATGCTTGATTTGAAATTGCTTCTACAACTTTATCATTTGCATGACCGACATTCGCTACGCTGATGCCTGAAGCCATATCTACATATTCTCTCCCCTTATCATCCCAAAGACGGGCACCCTTACCTTTTACAAAAACAACATCTCTTTTAGGGTAAACATCAATTTCATACTGATCAATTATTGCTTTGTAGTCTTTCATTTTTTTCTCCACGTCTATGATATTGTTGTTCCTTTTCCATTTAAAGCATCTAAGATGGGATGTTCTGTTCTGCCATCCGACAGAATAACTGTTGTATTTCCGCTTTCTCCCGAAGAGCTGGTTTCGCCAAATAATTTTCTTAATGCCAGAATTTTACGCTTCATTCTCCCTTCAACTTTTCGTTCCATCTCTTCCAATTCAGTTTTAGTGATGCTAGCAACAAGCGAATTTGGATCTTTTTTATCTAAGAGAAAACCGGGCGCTTCAATCAAAGAAATTATTTTTTCTGCTTTGAATTCACTCTGCAATAATGCAATAATATCATCATTTTCGGAATTGATTGCAAAATTGTTCTCGTCAATCAGCGGGACACTCAAAACCGGTGTGTATCCATTATTAAGCAGCAATTCAATTAATTGTTTATTGATTGATTTTGGCTTGCCTGAAAAATCTCTCAACAGTAAGGTTTTTCCGCCTTCTCTAACTTTTATTCCGCTGTTTCTTTTCCCTTGTATCAGTTTACCATCCAATCCAGATAATCCAACTGCATTAATACCGTTCTGCTGGCATAATTCAACTATGCGCTTGTTTTTCAACCCGGCGTAAGCCATCATCATCAAATCAATTGTAGTTTCATCGCTTAGAACCGAATCATATCCGGATAGTGAAGTTACAACTTTCTTTTTGTAATCAAGTTTTTGTGCAAGTTCATCGCGCAAAACATTAGCACCGTGCACAATTATAAATTTTTCATTCAGTGCAGCGAGATCGGAAATGATCCCTTTCAAATTCAATTCCTTACCGCCGCCGATTTTAATCAGAAACATTTATACTCCGTTAGCGTTTTATTTTTAATCTTTTCCCACCCTTCTTCCCCGACAAACGGATCAGAGCAAACAACAATTTGGTCGCTCGATGATTTATGATTCATCGTAAAATAATCATCATCTTCATTGAAATATGTAAACACATAAGACGACACATCATCTGTAAGGATTATATTCATAGCACGAATGTATGACGATTTTTTCTCAATTATGTCAGTACCTTTTTTTAAAGCTTCTTTAATATTACCTCTATCGAACCGTTTGATGTAATTGAAAATTTTTTCTGCACCTATTCTCCCTTCTTCTTTTATTTTCACTCCTCTAAGCTCACCGTTAAATATGAAAACATACTTGTTATCATAGAAAGGCATATTATTTTCAACAACAATTCCTTCGTCTTTGAAAGCGCTTCGGGCATGAGCTATTATTCTATTACTCGATCCAAATTTTGTAAGATCATCTTCCCAAATGGGATTAACATTTTTGTAATAATTCCATTGACCATTTTGGAAGTAAGCAATACCCCAGCCATGCCCTTGATATTCCTTGCTGTTCTTTGATACAACGGCAAATTTCTCAAGGTAATCTGAAATCCTAAATTCTTTTTTTGAATTAACGTATAGTAATCTGCACATTCCTTCATCCTGAGCAAAGCGAAGGATCTCAAAAAGATATGTTTTGAGATTCTTCGTTGCTTCGCTCCTCAGAATTTTAGATAGGGTGTAATCCCGTGAATTCCAATCCGGTCTTCTCATCAAATCCATGCATGATATTAAATGCTTGTAACGCTTGCCCGGCAGCACCCTTCATCAAGTTATCGATAGCACTAATCACAACCAGGCGATTTGAGAATTCATCTTTCTTAAAACCGATATCGCAATAATTTGTACCGCTTAACAATTTTGGTTCGGGATATCTATAAATTCCTTCGCTCTCTTTTACAATGCGAATGAAAGGTTCGCTACCATATGCATCGCGATAAATTTTCCATACATCTTTCTCTTGCAAATCCTTTTTCAGAAAAACGTGGCATGTTGCCAACAAACCGCGCACCATGTCAATTGCAGTAGCGGAAAAATGAATATTGATTTTCTTGCCGAACGAAAGTTCCTGAAGCATCTCGGCAGTATGCCTATGCTGTGTAGGCATATAAGAACGAACAACTCCGCTTCTTTCCGGATGATGTGAACCTTCATTCACTTTGTTTCCGCCTTCGCTTGAACCGGCTTTGACTTCAATCACTGTTTTATCTTCTTCTACCAAATCATTTTTAAATAACGGGTACAAGCCCAGAATGCTTGCAGTCGCATTGCAACCGGCGCTTGAAATGTAATTTGCTTTCTTCATCTCTTCACGATGTAGTTCGGGAATACCATACACAAACTCATCCAATAAATCCGGACGAGCATGTTTATGCCCGTACCATTTTTCATATTCGCTAAGATCTTTTAATCTAAAGTCGGCACTCAGATCAATAATTTTAGGTGCTAATTTTTTGAAAACATCTATTTTATTTTGTGAACTGTTATGCGGCAGACATAAAAAGAGGAGGTCGCAAGATTCAAGTTCGTTTGCCGAAACAAATTTCAGATTAGTTGATTTTCTTAAGTTGGGATGAATTTTATAAACAAATTTTCCGGTGTAACTTTCGGAAGTAACTTGCTTTATTTCCACATTAGGATGGAATAAAAGCAGACGCAAAAGTTCGCCGCCGGTATAACCCGATCCACCAACTATTGATACTGAAATTTTACTCATCTCTTTCCCTCGGCAACTTGTAATACATATTCAGCCATTTTTTGTGGGATGTTCACACCGGTAGTTGTAACACTGTTTTTGTATTCCATTGTATAGTTAACTTCATTTACCATTAATCCCTTTGCAGTTTCAAATACATCGATGGCAACTATTCCTCCACCGACAGCTTTTGCGGCATTAACAGATATCTCGTTAAGTTCATCGGTAACCGGACAGTTTGTTGCCATTCCACCGCGCGCAGTGTTTGTTATCCAGTGAGGAGAAGTTCTATAAATGGCTGCAATACATTTGTCGCCAACAACAAACGAACGGATATCTCTTCCGCTTTTTTCAACATATTTTTGAATATAAAAAATTGAATGATGATAAGAACCAAGCACGGTCTTATGTTCAAGGATTGCTTCAGCTGCATCACGATCATTAATTTTTGAGAGCAATCTGCCCCATGAACCAACTGCCGGTTTCAAAACAACCGGGTACCCCATTTCTTCAATTGCTTTGAGTGCACTTTCTTCCGTGAAAGCAACTCTAACTTCCGGCTGCGGTACTTTATTCTCGGCTAATGCAACAGAAGTCAATAATTTATCGCCGCAAATTGTAGCTACACTGTATGTATTAACACATTTCACACCGGCAGATTCAAATAATTTCAGTCCATGCAACGCCCTGGAATGGTTGATGCACCTTTCAACAACGATATCAAGATCAAATTTATCTTTCCCTAAATTGAACTTGATCTCACGGTCATCAATCATAACTAATTCAGCACCCTTAATTTTATTGAATTCGTCAATTAACAATTTTTCATCTTTTCTTATCAAAGAATGAAGCAAACCTATTTTCATTTTATAATTCTCCGGTGATTTAATATTTAAAAAGACAGTGAGTAAAACTCACTTAGTGTATGTCTGGTGATGCTTCACAGCATCAACGATATGTTTAAGTTCGGCAAGATCTACAGTTCTACCGCGTTGACCGACAGCTTTAACTTCCCTCAAGACATCTTGCTGTATATCTTCATCTAAATCCTCTTCATGAATCATCTTCAAAGCGTAACGTAATGATGCAATTCCCGACATATGATCGAGTGCAAAACTTCTCTCGCGTCCAAGGATTTCAGGATTTAAGCTTTCGTAGTGCATCGGGTTAATTGATGCCGCATGGGTATGCACACCGGCACAATGTGTAAAAGCATTCTTGCCGGTAACCGGGTAATTTGCCGGGATCGGTATTCCTGAATGTTTACTTACTAACTCATAAAGTTCGGTTAGTTTCTGCAAATTCCATTTTTGAATTCCATAATCAACAGTAAGCACAACAAGCAATTCAGCTAAGTCAACAATTCCGGCTCTTTCACCTAGACCAAGTACAGTTGCATCGATAATTTCAGCACCTCCGCGGTATGCATCGAGTGCGTTTGCTAGTGCTAACCCCCTATCATTATGACAATGAACTGCAATTTTGGGATTTAAGTTTCGTTTATCAAATTCAGATTTAAGACGCGAAATATAGTCATACATATTACGTTGTGTCCCGGTAACCATATAACCGGTGGTATCTGCAACGCTTATAATATCTGCCCCGGCTTCTACTGCTGCTACAGCTGCTTTAACAACATTTTCAAATTGTGAACGAACTGTATCTTCGGGAGTATATCGAACAAGCAACTTCGAGTTTTGCGATTTTGCGTACTTAATTACATCGGTTATCTGTTGAATAGCAGCATCGAGATCCTTCTTAAATACTGTGTTTAATCTTTCTTCCGAAACACAATAGAAAATTCCGAGGAATCCTACTCCGCATTCCAATGCCAAATCGACATCGGATTTCAGAGAACGCGAGTGAGCTCCTACAATCGATTTGAAATCCTTCTGCGCAATAGATTTTACTGCTGAATGAATTTCGGGAGTAACCATTGGGTGCCCGGCTTCAATAATATCAACACCAACATCATTTAGAAGATTTGCAATAGCGAGTTTAATGTGTTTATCAAAATATACGCCCGGTGTCTGTTCCCCTTCTCGTAAAGTTGAATCTAATACCCAAACCAATTTATTGTCCCCAGTCTTCTTCTTCTTGAGGAGCTTCGGACAATGTCGGCGGTTCAAGTGAGGTAACTTCTAACTCTGTTCCGCAATCGGGACATTCCAATAATTCTCCGGTTACAGTCCCTTCCTGAAGATCTATCGATGCACCGCATACGGGGCATTCAGCTTTCATTTATTCTCCATCATTAAATAATTTTTTGTGCGAAAATAAATAAATTATAATGCGTTTGCAATTAAGTTTGCAAAATTAAGCCGAATCATTTTCCTATTTTGCATAATTATTCATATTCATGCATAATTTGTTCATGCTTGGATCTTCAGTCACCCATTATTTACGCTACAAGTTTTAACATCATCCATCAACGATGGTAGATACCATTATTATTCCCTATAATCAAAATTATTGTTTGCACTACACTACAAGTTGGTTTTTTATTTTTACTGTCAAGTTGATAATTTTGTATAGAACATTTTATCCTATTTTAATGTTAACATAGCAAAGAAAGTATGAATGAATGGAAAATAAAACGATTAATAAGTACCACAAAGAGCTATTCAATCATTTTGGATACAACTTTGGTTTCGTCTCAGACCTTCTCGACAAATATTTCGAAGACAGAAATTCAGTATCTGATTACTGGAAAAACTATTTCGATAATTTAACATCTAAAAACAGCGGTACAAAAAAAGCTGAGACCGATAAATCATCTACTTTTAAAAGTAACGATAAAAAAATAGTCTTATCGAATACATTTGATATTTCATCTTACGATGAAGTAATTCCAATAACCGGCGTAGGTGCTAAAATTATTGAGAACATGACTACCAGTCTTACTATACCGACTGCTACCTCGTTACGAACAATTTCCGTAAAACTGCTTGAAGAAAATAGAAGAATTATCAACCAGCATTTTAAAAGAACCGGTAGTGGAAAAATTTCATTTACTCATATTGTTGCTTTTGCAATAGTTAAAGCAGTAAAGAACTTCTCCAACATCAACAATTCATTTGGTATTGTGAATAGTAAACCAAGTCTGGTCAAAAAACCTTATGTAAATTTAGGCATAGCGGTTGATATTGAGAGGAAAGACGGGTCTCGTTCTTTGATTGTTCCAAATATCAAGCGCGCAGATCTAATGAACTTCAAAGAATTTTTTGATGCATATAATTTGTTAATAGAAAAATCGAGAAGCGGGAAACTTGAACCTTCCGATTTTCAAGGTACAACTATAACACTCACAAACCCGGGCGGATTAGGCACGGTCTCTTCTACGCCGCGTTTAATGAACGGACAAGGATGCATTATCGCAGTCGGATCAATCGATTACCCGGCAGAATTCAAAGCTATGCACGAATCTGCACTTGCATCTTTCGGTATCGGCAAAGTTATGAATATAACTAGCACCTATGATCACAGAATTATCCAAGGTGCTGAGTCCGGGGAATTTTTAGCTTATGTTGATAAACTTCTGCTCGGAGAAAAAAATTTTTACGATTCCATCTTCGACGATTTACAGATTTCTCAAAAAGCCGTCGGCTGGGATCTTGATACTCTATCTAAACGCTTTGCGAAAATTGAAAGCATAGAAGAAATTGAAAAGCAAGCTCGAATCGTTTTATTGATTAACATGTTCAGGGTGCGCGGACATTTAATTGCAGATTTAAACCCACTCAATCCACCAAAGACATATAATCAAGAATTGGATCCGGCAAATCACGGCTTTACTATATGGGATTACGACCGGTTATTCATTACCGGTAACTTACAAGGAATGCAGACCGGTACATTACGTGAAATTTTGGACTTGCTGCATGAAACTTATTGTGAAAAAATCGGTGTTGAATATATGCACATTCAAAATCCTGAAGAAAAACTTTGGCTTCAGCAAAAGATGGAACCGATTCGTAACAAACCCGGATTTTCCGTTGATCAGAAAAAACAAATTATGAACATGCTTGTTGTTGCCGAAGCATTTGAACATTTTCTTCATTCAAGATTTGTAGGGCATAAAAGATTTTCCCTCGAAGGTTCTGAAACTCTCATTCCAGTTTTAGATCAACTTTTAAGTCAAGCCGCAGAAGGAAATGTAAAAGAAATATTACTTGGAATGGCACATAGAGGTAGGTTAAATGTGCTTTCAAATATTATTGGTAAGAGTTACGAAAAAATATTTTCAGAATTTGAAGAAGATATCGATCCCGATTCACCACAAGGAACGGGTGATGTAAAGTACCATCTTGGCGCTTCGGGTAATTTCAAAACACAAGGCGGAAAAGAAATAAAAGTTTCTGTTGCATCTAATCCGAGTCATCTGGAATGGGTTAACCCGGTTGTTGAGGGTATTGCACGTGCCAAACAAACCAGGAACATGGATACGGAGAAAGATAAATACTTGCCGGTTTTGATTCATGGAGATGCGGCTTTTGCCGGACAAGGTATAGTTGCCGAGACATTGAACCTCTCACAACTCAAAGGATATAGCACCGGCGGTACAATACATATTATTGTTAATAACCAAATAGGTTTCACTACCAATCCGGAAGATGCCCGTTCTTCGCCTTATGCTACCGATGTTGCTAAAATGGTTCAAGCTCCTATCTTCCATGTTAACGGTGATGACCCAGAAGCATCTGTTTGGGTAACCCAGCTTGCATACCAGTACCGACAAAAATTTAAGAAAGATGTAGTCATCGATCTTATCGGCTATCGCCGGCACGGACATAATGAAGGTGATGATCCGGTTTATACCCAGCCGTTGATGTATAAAAAAATTAAAACACGTCCTTCCGTAAAGCAGATTTATCAAGATCGACTAATGAGATCAAAAGTTCTGACCGGGGTTGAAATTGATAAACTCGATAATGAAATTTATACAAGGTTAGATAGTGCGTTGAAAAACACTAAGAAGAAAGCTGATAAATTCAAACCCGATCTTCCGCTTGCATACACAACAGAATTTTATGAACAATCTAAAAAAAATCTCGATTCAAAAGTTACTTTTGAAAAACTCTCTAGTATTGTTAAAGGCATTACATGCTTCCCCGATAACTTTACTTTGAACTCAAAACTTCAGAAGCATATTTCGAAGAGAAAGGAATTTCTGACCGGGAACGCAAGAATAGACTGGGCTTTTGCAGAAGCACTTGCATTCGGTTCTCTCCTTCTTGAGGGAAGACCGGTACGTTTAAGCGGACAAGATAGTGCAAGAGGAACGTTTTCACAACGCCATTTAATCTTCACCGATATGAATGATGAGACAGAAATTCTCCCACACAATTTTATTTCGGAAAACCAGGCAAAGATTGAAGCATTGGATAGTTTACTTTCCGAAGCAGCTGTTCTTGGTTTTGAATTTGGATACAGCATTGCCGATCCGCTTGCTCTAGTTCTCTGGGAAGCACAATTCGGCGACTTTGCCAACAGTGCTCAGGTTATAATCGATAATTTTGTTACTGCATCTAAAACAAAATGGCAATTACCTAATGGGCTTGTTTTACTTCTACCCCATGGACAAGAGGGTCAAGGTCCCGAACACAGCAGCGCAAGAATCGAAAGATTTTTGATCCTTTGCGCAGAAGAAAATATGTACGTATGCAACCCAACAACACCGGCACAGTACTTTCATCTATTAAGACGACAAGCTATTCAATACGATGAAAAACCTTTAGTAATTTTTACGCCTAAAAGTTTACTCCGTTTACCGGCTGCCAGATCTCCAATAAAAGATTTTACCGAACAATCTTTCAGAGAAATCCTAGATGATGAAACAATAAAAAATAAAAATGATATACAAAAAGTAATTTTAACAAGCGGTAAAATTTATTACGAACTGCATAATCATAGAGAAATACATAATATTAAAGATGCGGCGATAATCAGGATTGAACAATATTATCCTTTCAAAGGTGAACTACTGAAAAAATATTTCGATGGGTACAAAAATTTAAAATCTTTAATTTGGGTTCAGGAAGAACCAAAAAACATGGGTGCATGGAATTTCCTATTCCCGAAGCTGAATGAATTGAAAACCGGTAAACAAAAACTTGAATATGTTGGAAGACCCGAAAGCCCAAGTCCGGCTAGCGGTTCATCAAAACTGTTTGTAATTTCACAAGAAGAACTAATCAAAAAAGCTTTTCAATAATAATTGATTAAAATGAAATAGCACACTGATTGGACAAATGAAACAGATAAAAACAGATTTTAAAAGATCAGTTCAGATCCGTTTAATCAGTTGAATCTGTGTGCTCTTATATATTGCAATTGATTAATTCACCGTACCGGAATTTTGGTTTGATGTGATCACTTCGTTTCCGTTCTTTCGTAATTTTTCTTCGAGAGAGGTTTTTACGAGATCAAATTCAGCTTTCAATTTGCTATCTATCGGCTGTGAGTTTGGTATTTTTTCACGAAGCGGATCAACCTGTTTATTATTCTTCCAAAAGCGGAAACATACATGTGGACCGGTAGCAAGTCCCGTGCTGCCAACATAACCAATAATTTGTCCTTGCTTAACAGATACTCCACGTCTAATCCCTTTAGCAAACTTGGACATGTGCAAATACTGGGTAGTGTAAGTCGAATTATGCCTTACCTTAACATAATTACCATTACCCCTCGTATAGCTGGCATCAGTTACAATGCCATCACCAACACTCATGATCGGAGTTCCGTACGGAGCTGCATAGTCGGTACCCAGGTGAGATTTCACTCTGCCAAGTATCGGATGAAATCTTCTCATCGAGTATCTTGATGAAATTCTGCTGAACTTTAGAGGCGCTTTCAAAAATGCTTTACGCAAACTCAAACCTTTTTCATCGTAATAACCATAGTTGTCTCCATTTTCGAACCTGAACGCATAGAAATCTTCGTCTCCATGATGAAAAGCTGCAGTTAAAATTTTCCCTACCCCGGTTGGTTGATTATCAACGTACAATTCTTCGTAAACAACTTTAAAAGAATCAGCCGCTTGAATCCTAAAGAAATCTATCTGCCATGCATAGATTTCGGACAATTTAACAGCAACTTCCGGATCGATATTGTTTGATTCAAGAGTCTGCCATAATGAATTTTTTATAGCTTTTGCTACTGTCCGTTCTTTAATTACTACATCCTTCTTACCTTGGTAAATATTTATCGAATCGTTGAGAGTGAATACTACATATTCAACGGGATCTTTTACATAAACAAAATATTTTACCGTTTCGACCGTATCCCACTTTGCATAAAGATAATATTCGCTACCGGCTTTCAAATTTCTAACCGGAAAAATTTCTTTGGCTTTTTGTGATAAAGTATGAATATCGCTGTCGGTTAAACCATGCGGAATTAATATATCACCAAGTGTTTCCCCTTTGTTAATGGTTCCGTGGACTTCGATAAGAGAATCGACATATAAACCGAATGAATTGGGGACTGGTTTTTGTACTATTTGGGGAGTTTCTTTTTTTGCACAGCTACAAAGTAACAAAGCAGCAAAAACAACGATAAGAATGATTACTTTGTTATTTACCGGCATTCAGATCCTCTTGCATCATACCGAAAATTGTTCCTTCAACATCTTTGCAATAACATAAAAAACCGATTCCGGGTAATGTCATTTTATCAACTACCAATTGACCGCCGGATGTTTTAACTTTTTCGATCGAGCCATCCAAATTTTCAACTTGAATTGTATTCACAAAACCGTTGCCCGGCATTGGACCTTTTGGTTTGAAAAATGCGCCGTCAATTCCCGGCTTGCTTTTATCTCCCGTAAATGCAAGCCAGTATTCTTCATTACCCCACTGTTGAACATTCCAGCCAAAAACAGATTTGTAAAATGCGATAACTTTTTCGGGGTTGTTGGCTGCAATCTCAAAATGTATGATACGGTTCATAATTACCCTTTCTGAGAAAGTTTATTAATAATTTCTACAGAGTTAATTCCGTCGGCTTCAGCGGAAAAATTTGGAATTATTCTGTGGCGGAGTACCGGAATAAGAAATGACTTCACGTCATCAATCGATGGAGTAAATCTTCCTTCCATTACAGCTTTTGTTTTTGCAGCAAGTATAAGATATTGCGATGCACGCGGACCGGCACCCCAGTTAACCCAATCTTTCACAAATTTTTCAGATGTACCGTTTGTCGGGCGTGTTCTACCGACAAAGTTAACCGCAAATTCTATAACATTTTCTGCAACCGGGACACGTTTCACTAAATCTTGAAAAAGAATCAATTCTCCGGCACTAAGTATTTTTTTTAGGTCGGGTTTATAATCACCCGTTGTTGTTTTTATAATTTCGATTTCTTCTTTAAAGTTGGGATAATCAAGCCAAAGGTTAAACATAAATCGGTCTAATTGTGCTTCGGGTAAAGGGTATGTTCCTTCTTGTTCGATTGGATTCTGTGTTGCAAGAACAAAGAACGGTTCATCTAAAATATGCGTAACGCCGGCAGCAGTAACTTTGTGTTCTTGCATCGCCTCAAGCAGTGCAGCTTGTGTTTTGGGCGGTGTACGATTTATTTCATCAGCCAAAATTATATTTGCAAAAACGGGACCTTTAATAAATCTGAATTTTCTTTGATTGGACGAAGGGTCTTCATCAATAATTTCCGTCCCGGTTATATCACCTGGCATTAGATCGGGAGTAAACTGAATACGGCTGAATTTTAGATCCACAACCTCGGCAAGAGTTTTTATGAGAAGTGTTTTTGCCAATCCCGGCACACCGACTAATAAACAATGTCCGCGTGATAATAAACTTACGATCAAATCATTGATTATTTGATCTTGCCCGATAATAACTTTTGAAATTTCTTTTTTTATGAGTGCTACAGAACTCGAGAGTTTTTCAACAGCTTCAACGTCATTAATTTTTGAAACGGACACTTATTACTCCTCTCATTAAAAAACTCCGGATTACGTTAATAATTAAATACGAATTTCCCAATAAATTTTTTCTTTAATTTCTTGAATCCACTTCGTGTAAAGTTTTTGCTTTTTATAATATTCTGCTATCCGTTTAATCTCGTTATAATCAATATCAAGATCGGGTTTGTGTTCTGGGATTCTCTTTATCAATTTAACAATATGATAACCATAGATATTACGATCAATTTCCAAACGCTTCGGGAAACTAATTTCTCCCTCTTTCAATTTATATATAACATCCGTCAAAGTTTTATCAAGCTGTGAAACTTCAAAAGTACCAAGGTCACCACCGAATTTCCCGGTTTCTTTATCGTCACTGTATTTTTTTGCATAATATTCAAAAGTATTATTTTCTTTCATTATGCTGTCGCGAATTTCAGTCAAGAATTCGATTGCTTTCAGATCAGCTTCATCATCGGATTTTAATTTAACTAGAATGTGCCGAGAGTGGATCGATTCACCGCGTCTTTCAAGAAGTTGTATTATGTGATAGCCGACCGGTGATTCCACAATCCCCGATAGTTGGTTTGGTGCAAGCGAAAACGCTACTGCTTCAAATTCAGGGTAGAAGACACCGCGTTTCACAAAACCAAGATCACCGCCTTGCGATGCACTTCCGGGATCATCCGAAAATTTCTTTGCCAGTTCGGCAAAGTCACCACCTCTTTTTAATGAATCTAATAATTTAACCGCGAGATCTTTTGCTTTCTTTTTAATCCTATCACCGGTTTGAGGATTTTGGAAAATGTGGGAGAGTTGATACTTATCGGGGACAATGCTAAGTGAATCCTTGAACTGATCATAGAATTCAACAACTTCCATACGTGTAACTTGCATCTCGCTGAATTTTTTCTGCTGCATCATCTGAGCCATTAAACTTTTACGTGTATCTTCACGTAAAGTCCGTTTAATTTTTTCGACCGGCATTCCATACAATTGTTCAAGTCGTTCTTTAGAACCGTACTGCTGAATAAAATAATTAATCTGGTTCTCGAGCACTTCCGTTACTTGTTCATCCTTAACAGTAATTGAATCAAGTTCAGCTTGAGCATAAAGAAGTTTTTCTTCGATCAGTTGATTTAAAATCTGCTTCTGAAGGAGTTCATTTGCCGGGTCTAAATTCTTTTGCGCGGCTTCCATGTTCACGCGGAAATCGAGTTCGGATTTCAGGATTATTTCATTATCTACAACAGCTACAATTTTATCTGCGGTTTGCTGTCCAAATAATAACGTGCTAAAAAAAATAACAACAAGAATATATCTCATTCTTAGTACCTTTTAATTTCAATGTTATGATCTTCGATTAATTTGTCGATGTACTGTTTAACGAAATCCTTTCTCTTAACAATTACATACCTGGCTTTTACTTCGTTTGCTACTGTTTCAAACTTGGGGACATCTCCTTGATACAATTTTTCAAGGAGTTGAACAACCGCAAATTTCATCGGTTCCGTTTCAAGAACTATGCTCACTTCGCCGGGCATGAGTACTTGAACTGCTCTTTGCAGATTCACCGGTTGAAGTCTATAATCGGAATATACTTCTGACGTAACTGTTCCGGTTAAACTAGTTTCCAAACGGTAAGCGTTCAATGCTTTATCCCAATCACTTTCAATCAATAAAGTACGGAACTGTGCTGCCTTTTCCCGGTTATTAAAATATGCAATGTTTAAGCGATAGCTGTCGTTGTTAAGTTTAAAATCGTCTTTGTATTCTTCAAAGTATTTTTCGATTTCCTCTTTCCCGGGCTCAAAACTATTTTCTTCTATTAACTTCTCCAACAACATTGAAGAAGCGAGTCTCTTTTTAGTTGTTTCAAGGATTAAATTATACTCACTCCCGTTAACAATCCCCTCATCCACAGCTTGCTGATATAGTATCTGCTGTTCTATCCATTCATTAATATACTCTTCACGATTTTTGCCAAAGTTACGCGGGTCTGAAAGAGCAATCCGCAACTCATCTTCCGTTAACACAGCATCATTAATCCGTACCAATTCCCTGGATTTTTTTTCTTCTTTAGAACAACCCAACAATAACAGAAAGAGTAGAACGAGTATTTTACTTCTGCTTGAATGCATTCACTAATTCTTCGTAATAATATTTTGGTTTATATAATTTCTTTAGTTTATCTAAATATTCCTCTTCCATTTTCTTGGTTTCTTTTTCTTGCAACACACTCGAAAGTTCTGCTTGTACTTCTTCAAATGTTTTTTGTGTGGGCGGAACTCTTTGTATTAATTTCACAATTGAGTAACCATCCTGGTGTTTAAACGGTCTGGCAATGCCTCCTATTTTACTAACCTTAGCCGCATTCTTAGCAAGATCATTAGCATCAATTTCTACCAAACCAAAATAACCGGGAGTATTTTCATATCCTTTTCTTACCGAATATTTCGCAATTAAAGAATCAAAGTTTTCACCTTCCATTGCCCTATTGAAAACCGCAACCATCAAAGAATCTTTCCTGATAAATATTTCTTTGAATTCAACCCGTTCTTTCCACCAGTAATTTTGTTTTACTTCTTCATAATATTTTGCCACCATCTGGCTATCGACTTTTACTTTTGACCATACTTCGTCTTCTAAAATTTTAAATAAATAGATACCGTCTTCATAGTCTTTCATTATATCTGCAAAGGTACTATTCTCTTTATCATATTCTAAAGCTTTCTCCTGGACAAGCATATCAGAGGTGTATTGTTTTATTGCATCTTCTAAATTTTTGTTATCCATCTTGGATTGGATGTATAAACCTTTCTTGTACAAGTAAGAGAATAATGAATCAACAATGTACTTATTAGTATTAGTAGTGAATAAAATTTCCTTACCTAATTCATTTTGTACAAGACTGTTAGCGTATGAAGGACCGACTTTAATTGTATCCACTCTGCCGTGTAATTTGCCGACAACTCCCCCGTTTACTTTGTAATTTCTTTCTTTTTTCAATTTTTCAATCAACTGATCATATTCAAATTTATATTTAACACGTTTATAGATTTCTTTTAACTCATCACGAACTTGCTGGAATTCTGGAATAGGTTCAATCGATTTCAATTTAATTATGTGGTAACCAAATTGTGATTTAACAATCGGGGAAACTTCGCCGGGTTTTAATTTCCAGGCAGCTTCTTCAAATTCGGGCACCATTCTGCCGCGTGTAAACGAACCGAGGTCACCTTTATTCTTTGCACTCCATTTATCGTCCGAATATTTTTGTGCAACTTCACCGAAGTCTTCACCGGCATCAAGATGCTTTTTGACATCAAGTATTTTTGTGTAAGCTCTCGCTGTATCAACATTACCGGTTGTATCTCTAAATGCCGCTAAGATGTGGCTTGCAACTAAAGCATGTTTACGCGGATTTTTCTCTAGGACTTTGATGATATGATAATTTACATTTGACTTAAGAAGCTTAGAATAAATTTTCCCGGGGTCGGTATTATATAGAGCATCTTCGATGTCCTTAATCAAAACCTGACCGGCTGTAATCCAGCCAACTACTCCACCGCGATCTTTTGTATTAGGATCTTTCGAGTATTCTTTAGCTAATATTGCAAAGTCTTCACCGTTGTTTATTCTTTCTATTAGCTTGTTACCCAATTCTACAACCTGATTTTCATTCATTGTTGAATCAGGTCCAAGACTAATATGTGCAGCAAGTACTTCAGTTTTTCTCCTTTCATACAATTCTTTTATCCCGGGTTCAACAAGTGTATTTTCTAAATACAAAGTAGTCCCGATATTTATTTTGTATTGCACCAGCTCATTTTGCATTTCATGATTAACCTTATAGCCGCGTACCACGGCATCGCGAAGTTTCATCTTGTAATTAACAAGGAGATCGAGAAATTTTTTGTAAGCATCAATTGAATCCTTTTTAGCTTTATCAAGTCCTCCGGCATTCTTAGTATATGCTTTTTCAAATTCATCAAGGTAGATTTTATAATCACCGTATTCGGCTACGATTTTAGATTGTTCCGGTGTACACGAAATTATTGTTAATAAAAGTGGCACAACCAGTAAAACCATTCTCTTATATAGCATTAATAAATCCTCCTTTTATGAAATTTTTGAATTACTATTTTATCCAATGAAGTTTGAAAAATCAAGGAATTTACCATCACTTATTAAGCTGGGATTGATATATGAAACTATTTCTTTCCCAAAATATACCATTATCATAACCTTGAATCCGTTTGTCGTTCTCTGCAATCTCCAATCTTTTTTCGGCAAGAGAAGCATATGTTCTATCTATTTCTATTCCCAAATATTTACGATTTAATTTCTTAGCTACGACAGAAGTTGTGCCGCTTCCAAGAAACGGATCGAATACAATATCACCTTCGTTAGAACTGGCTAATACAAGTTTAGCAATTAACTTTTCAGGTTTTTGTGTCGGGTGCTCAGTATTTTCCGGCATCGACCAAAACGGCACCGAAATATCTGTCCATATATTCGATGGAAATGTCAACCTGAACTTTCCATTACCATTGTTTACCCAATCCTTCGGTCTGCCGCTTTTATCCTTGTAAGGAGCTATAACTTTACGATTAAGTTTTATCGCATCGGGATGAAATTTATATTTATTAGATACCGTGCAGAACCATATATCCTCGGAACTATTTTTCCAATTAACCTTGGAACCTCTCCCCTTTTCTCGTTCCCATGTAATCCGGTTCCGGATAATAAAATGTTTATCCAAAACATTTGCAATTGAAATCGATGTGAACCAATCGCTGCAAAAGTATAGAGATGCATCGTTCTTCAAAATTCTCCTTAGTTTGAGAATAAAACTTTCAATCCAACCGGAATAATTTTCAATCGTACGCTCCTTGAATCTTACCGATCTAAAATTTTTTGTAAGATTATAAGGCGGATCAATAATCATAAGGTCAACAAATTTGTCGGGGAGAAAATCGATTGCTTCGGAAAGATCTTGATTAATCGTTTTATTTATCAAACTAGCGGAAGACATTTGGCAGTTTAATTCAATCAACCGGCTGGAATATTTTTTTATTTCACCTTTGGATATTGTTACCGATCTGTTAAGCGGTGATTTTTTTTTCATTTCAATTAGTGAAACTTAATTTGGATTATTTTGCTGTAGTACCTGGTACTATGCTTGCGTCAGCTTCAATCAATTTTACTTTGCCGTCTTCGGCAGTATCGAGCGCCAGGATCATTCCTTGCGAATCGAGTCCAAACAGTTTAGCCGGTTTAAGATTTGCAACAACCATAACCTTTTTCCCGATCAATTCTTCCGGCGCATAACTTTTAGCTATACCGGCAACTACCTGGCGTTGTTCGGAACCTAAATCAATCAGAAGCTTTAAAAGTTTTTCGCTTTTCTTAACCTTTTCAGCTGAGACAATCTTTGCTACTTTCAATTTTATACGTTTAAAATCTTCTATGGTTATCTCTTCATCTTTAGGTGCTTCGCCTTCAACAACACCAAGTTTGTTTATCTGTTCTTCAATCACTTTATCCTCGATCTTTGTAAAAAGTATCTCCGGTTGATTCAACTGATGACCGGTTTTAAGATTTAATTCTCCGCACTTTTTCCACTCACATTTTTGTACATTCAGCATTTTGAAAATTTTATCAGAAGAAAAAGGTACCACCGGTTCAAACAATTCGCCAAGAGTATAAATGGCATTTAAACAGATATTAATTGTTGTAGCACATTTTTCTTTATGCTTTTTAACCGATACCCACGGTTCCGAATCATTGAAATATTTATTGCCGGCACGTGCAAGGTTCATCATCTCGAAGACTGCATCTTTAATCTTATATTTTTCTATCAAGCTGCCTACTCTTTCCGGGTAACTCATTAAAAGTTCGATCATTTCTAAATCAATCTTATCAAGATTACCGGCAGCCGGTACCTTGCCGTCAAAATGCTTAAATGCAAAAGTGAAAGTTCTATTAACAAAGTTTCCGAAGATATCAGCAAGTTCGCCATTGTTTCTTCCCTGGTATTCCTTCCAATAGAAATCGGTATCTTTATTTTCTGGCAAGTTTGCTGCAAGTGTATAACGGAGAGTATCAGCCGGAAAGAGCTCTAAGAATTCATCAACATCTATTCCCCATCCGCGGCTTTTTGAAAATTTCTTTCCTTCAAAATTCAAAAATTCATTTGCCGGAACATTCTGCGGTAGTACGTATTTACTGCTGTTCGTGTCATTCCATGCCATTAAGATTGCCGGGAAAATAATTGTATGGAATACTACATTATCTTTACCGATAAATGAAATATACTTTGTATCAGGAGATTGCCAATATTTTTTCCAGAGTTCAGGTTCATTTCTTTTTTCAGAAAGTTCTTTTGTTGCAGATATATATCCAAGCACTGCCTCAAACCAAACATAAAGAACTTTATTTTCAACATTTTCGAGCGGTACTTTAACACCCCAATCGAGATCACGTGTAATTGCACGGTCCTTCAAACCATCTTTAAACCAGCCGCGGCAATATTGAAGAACATTATCTTTCCATCCATACTTTTCACTCATCTCGGCAATATATTTTTCCAAACGCTCCTGGTATTTTCCAAGCGGAAAGTACCAATGCGAGGTTTCTTTCAGTACCGGCGTCTCGCCGGAAATTTTACTCTTTGGATTTATCAGCTCCGATGGTTCATATAGCGAACCGCATTTTTCACATTCATCGCTTCTTGCTTCTTCGTATCCGCATCGCGGGCATGTTCCTTCAACATACCGATCAGGTAAAAACATTTTAACTTTTTCATCGTAGAACTGCATTGATTTTTTTTCTACCAACAATCCCTGGTCATAATAACATTTGAAAAATTCTTGCGCTGTTTTGTGATGCACCGGTAAGCTTGTCCGGGAATAGATATCGAAACTCATCCCGAATTTTTCGAAAGCAGTTTTATTTAGTTCATGATAACGATCAATTATCACTTTTGGTGAGACTTTTTCTTTATCGGCCGTTATAGTTATCGGTACACCGTGTTCATCTGAACCGCAGATATAGATTATATCGTCACCTTTTAAACGTTTATAACGCACATAAATATCTGCCGGAAGATACGCACCGCTTAAATGCCCAAGGTGAATCCTACCGTTTGCATAAGGTAAAGCCGATGTGACAAGAACTTTCTCGCGATTCAAGATTAGCCCGAAAATGTTATTAATTGTGGGCAAATATAAGAAAATTCCGTTTATCATTAGATAATACATAACCTAAAAAATAGCAGACCAACTTACCTCTGCCCATGCAGACAAGTAAGGTGAATTAAAAAATTTATGAGACTAAAGAAAAAAAATTGTGCAGACAAATACCTTTTAATAATTATTTAATCTAAGCCATACAGTAGTTACCGACAGATTTATTATTTTTCCAACTTCAAAAAATTATTTCGGGTAAAAATGAAATTCAAACTATCTATCATCTGCATTTTGCTTCTAGGACTAACAGTATCAGCTCAAGAGACAAACGAAAAAACAAAAGGGAATGTAGTTTTCATTCATCCGGATGGAACTTCAGCTGCAGTTTGGAGCGCTCTTAGAATGCTTGAAGTTGGTCCAGACTCAAATATAAATTGGGACTTGCTTCCAAACATTGGGGTGTACCTCGGTCATATTTCAGATGCATTAACTGCTTCATCGAATGCCGGAGGTACTATCCATGCTTATGGCATTAAGACCGGTATAAGAACTTACGGAATGGACGACAACCATGAAATTCCCACAGCACGTTCCGGCAAAAAGATGAGTATTATGCAAGAAGCTATGAAAGCCGGGATAAAAACGGGGTTGATAAATTCCGGAAGTATTATCGAGCCGGGAACCGGGGCATTTGTTGTTTCGGTTAATAAACGTTCCGAAGATGCCGAGATTGCTAAACAAACTATCTTTTCCGGCGTTGATGTAATAATGTACGGCGGCGAAGAGTGGCTCTTACCGGAAGGAGTAAAAGGTATCTATTGCCAAAGCGGGAAAAGAACCGATGGATTAAATTTGATTGAAGAAGCAAAAAAACTCGGTTACTATGTTATTTATACTAAGGAAGAGTTGATTAATTTGCCTAAAGACATTGACAAAGTACTAGGTATTTTTTCAGAAGATCATACATTTAACGATAAGACTGAGGAAGAACAGCAAAAGCTGCATCTCGAAAATTTTAAAGCTAATACACCTACAGTTGCTGAGATGACAAAAGCGGCAATAAAAATTTTATCAAGAAACCGTCAACAATTCTTTCTTGTTGTTGAGGAAGAAGGAACAGATAATTTCGGGAATAAAAACAACGCAAGCGGAGTTTTTGAAGCTTTAAAACATGCAGATGATGCTTTGGGAGTTGTGCTAGAATTCCAAAAAGAAAATCCGAATACTTTGTTAATTACTTGTTCCGATAGCGAAGCCGGCGGCATGGAAACAATTGGGTTTACATTAGAAAATTTGCCCATCGATAAACCCGTTCCGAAAAATTCGCCAAATAGTTCCCCTTACGACGGTATTAAAGGAAGTGAAACTTTACCGTTTATTGCTAAACCAGACAAACAAGGGAAAGTTTTCCCTTTTGTTGTTGCATGGTCAACTACTGATGATGTGAGCGGTTCGGTACTTGTACGTGCTTCAGGATTAAATTCCGAATACGTAAAAGGTTCGGTTGATAATACTGATATCTATAAATTCATGTACCTCACATTATTTGGTAAACTAATCAAATAGCTGTGGAGGTTGTCTCTAAAGTAATTATTCTCCGAAGGAGTCCTTCGGACAAATAAAAAACTTGCTTGCAGCAAGCAAGTCTGTGAAAATCCCCGCTTCGAAGAGCGTAGCGAGGCGACCGTTTCAATCAGAGCTTGCCCGCCGTTTTATTGGCGGGTTATCCGCGTGCTATCTTTTAAAAAATTTACTTTTGAGATAACTTCTACTTATTCTCAATTACATCTTGAATTGATCTGCTGACACTCGATAAAAAATCGTAGCCGGTTGATTGCTCAATCCTTCTAATTGTTGTTGAATATTTTTTCCAATCATCATTCCTTATTCCGTTTATATTCGGCATTACTACAGCGACAGTGTGAGTAGTATCAGACACGGATTCCAATAATTCACCGTAATTCAGAATAACAACTATTTTAAAGCAGCTATCCGGTATTGCAACTTTATCATTAATTTTATTATCAGAATGAAAGATTCCGCCGGCTATAACAAACAATTCTTTAGTTGAATCTTTGCAAAGACTTTCACAGTAGCTTTCTAATTTTAACCATGCACCTCTATTAAGATCAGGTCTTTGTGGAATTATGTTCGTAAGCAAAAAAGTTGATTTGTTATCTTCAACCGTCTTGGTTCTCTCTTCGCTGCGAACCATGTGTCCGCGGTCGTAACCCGAGTTTGTGTAATCTGAATGTTTAACTTTATAAAAATCTGCCGGCAACGTTGTATCGCTTATAAAATTACCATTGAATCTTTCAACAGTACCGTACCACGAACTATCGAGATTCCAGCTAACCCAGTTGGGGACATTCCTATTTTTGTTGTAGCTTAACACATATTGTGGTCTAACGATTAAATAATCGTCTGTGGAATCATTATCAATTGGAACGCCGAGTGAAACGTGTATGCTTTGGATAGTAGGTATCGACGTGCTGTCGCTTTCTTGTTCCGATGTTTGTGATGTAGATGAACAAAAAGAAAAAGTTATGACTAACAAGATATTTGTTAAAACAAATAAATATCTTTTCATTTTACCACCTACATTTTTAATAAGCGAATATACTGAGAAGAAAGGAATTAGGGATGCTTTAAATAACGGGGTGAGCAAAAAAAGTAATCAGTGTTCTATTTTATACACACACTTTTTCCGTACTGCAAAATTTACAGATGGATAGATATCCACTCGACTATTTTTTTGTAAACACTACTTCCAGAACAACGGCATAATCATCTTTGTTTACCGGCGTTTTCATCTGCAAAATCACTTTGTCATTTTTCATTTTTGTGAATGTTTGAACAAGCGTGCTGTTATGCCAATTCATGCTGAGTGTATTATCGTTTGTAAAGTTACATGATGCTTCCATAAATGCGCCTGAATTTTCGAACCACCAGTAGCGATAGATATTGCTTTTTTCATCCCAGCCGAATATTCCGTGTGCCCCACCCTCACTTTTAGTAAACTTAGCATGGTAATCGAAAGCGACGTACTTATCATTGAGAATACGTTTGAACTCGCCGATCCCGGTTCCTTTATCGGCAGCACTAAACTTACTCTTTGGCACATCGTATTTCATTTCCCATGTGCCAAGCAAAAAATTAAACTTATCCATCGGATCAAATTTCTTATCCATTTTTTAAATTGCCCTAATTAATGTGTTTTACTGTTTAACCGCTTGCGTGAATTAACTAGCTATGACGGCAAAAGTAATTATTTAATCGAAAAATAGAACGAGGATTAAAGGGATTTTTTTTGCTCGCCTCACTTCGCTCTCCGAAGCGGGATCTACGCTGATGAATTTTTGAATAATTACTTTTGCCTTCATTTTCGAATTATTGTAATCTAATTCATACAACCGGTTTGTTTAGTTTTTTAATAAATAAAACTGTTCTGCCTACCTCTTCAAAACCGAGCGCTTTATGAGCCGAAATTCCATTTATATTGTTAAACTCCGTATCGCTAATTAATTTATCATATCCATTTTTGCAAGACCATTTTTCCGCCGCTGCCATTAATTGTTTACCATAACCTTTCCTCCTTAAAGCTTCATCAACAAACCAACCCTCAACAAAGGGAACTATATCCGTATCGTTTATCTCAATCATATTCCTGGTATTTAGTTCTAAGAAACCGCCGAGCATATTGTTGCCGGTATCAAGTACAAAAACTTCTTTTATAATTTTAGACTTGTTAGAGAAAAATTCGTCTATTTCTTTAATATGCTCTACTAATGAACCGGGCCAAAGAGTATTCCTCATCCTTGCCCATTCATCCCGATCCGAAATTTCTGCTCTTCTAATTTTCATATAACGATTAAAGTATGTAACCCAATAATATTAAAATAGCTGAAGCAGAAAATAAGAACGGGCATAATTTAAAGGGTAAAAAATTTATTCTATAGCCGGTGAACAAAGAGACAACAGCTAATAAAATTAATTCAACTACCGATGTAAAGTAAATAAACGCGGCAACTTTGCTGCCGGATTCAACAAGCGTTACACCAATAATGTTTACGCCGATAAAAATTAGTGCAACCCCTTCTGTTATCCATTCCATTGTTATTATTCGTTTGTTGTCTATACTGATCTCACCGAATCCTTTCACAACCGATCTCGTGGGGAAAAGATGTGACACTCCCCAGATTAATGTTATTGCACCGCCAAGATAAAATAATAATTGATTTAACATTTGATGCCCGATTTATTTTGAATGAATCGTTAAAAATTGCCGCACTGTTTACAACATGGTAAAATTAATTGCAATATTTGTTGAAGGATTATATGAAATAACACGAAGTATTTATTGCACCCTCTGACTATTCTGCTTAATTCATCTGCCCTAACAATTTTCCCCAAATGTTTTTAGTAGCTTCGAAATCATTAAAGTGCCTGGTTACATTTTTCCGGTAGTAAGCTAATTCCGGGATAATCTTTTCGAATTCTTTTGTGTTAAAAAAACTGCAAAGTTTAGGAATTGTAAAATCCAATTTTTGCTGCATTTCATTCATAACATTTTCAAACCGGGCATTATTAGTAATATAAACAAGGAGCGGTTTATAACGCACCCACCCAATAGTTGCATTGATAAAGCGTTTTAGTATTGTAGGTGAGCTACTATCTATCGGTTCTAATTTTAGAGGCAGTACACCATTTAAAAGTTTGTTATACATTAAAAAGCCGTCGTGGAATGTGTAACACGGAACTTTAATAACTCTAAGATTTGATAGGGCAGTGCTCATGAAAGTATCTTCACCTCTAGCACCGGGCGGATTATAAAACGGGGGTAAATGTTTAGTGTCTTTTAGATTCAGACAGAGGTTCGCTCCCGATATAAATTTCATTCCATTTTCTTCTTGAACTTCGGTAACCCTTGTGTTATTTATTATTTCAGAATCTGCAAATGTAACCCCCTTGTTATGGGAAACAATATATTTTATACTTTCCCAGGAGACTATTTCATTACTAATCGCTTCAATAAATTGCCTGAAATCATCTTCGGTAAGGACATCATTAAACCTAATAAACGGGATTGGCGAAATATACCCGCAATGATGCCCGTGTGTTATGTTAGCTTCCTCAATAAATTTCAGATGTGTACCAACAACACTCTGCCCCATCCAGACAAGCTGATCTTTTCCGTTTTTCATTGTCGCAAGCGGATATTCATCATCATCTATAAAAATCAGCCGGTCCATTTTACTTTTTATAGCAAAGTATGTAATAACATTTCTTTTTTTACCGTAACCTTCGCCAAAAAGAAGTTTGGCCTCTTCATCCTTAATTAAACCTTTGCTTTTCAATAAAATAAGTTCATTATTAATCTTATCAGCATCAAAAAAATTGATTGAATCAACCATCTTGGCTAATTCAGGCGGTATGTTTTTATAATCGCTTACCTGGGTGCCGAAGTATTTTAGATCGTAAGCTATAAACAGATGAAGCCGTATATTGGTATCGGTAATAAGTCCATGCTCAAGCCAGTTATTGATGTATGACTTTAGTATGTTCTGAAAATGTTTCCTTCCGGTTACAAATCCAATTCCTACATTTAAGCTCATTTTTCCATTATATTAATTGTAGCGATTGTACACACAAATTTAAACAAACTTCAGTAGGATGTCATTTTTTTGTTACTTAGAGAAATACAATGCAATAAATTCTGATGCTGTATTATCAACAATTAAGAACCATCATTTATCCTTCTTCGAGTCGTTTTGATTCTTCTTTTTACTATCAAGTTCCTTTGTCTCTTTGTTTATCTCCATCTGGTTTCTTACAAGGTAACTGCCCTGACTAATACCCATCAGCACAATCAACTCTTCCGGGATAGACCACAACTTTCCTTCGACGGAACTTTTGTAAACGAAAAGTATGATCGTTGCAACTGTCCAGAACAAGTATTGCGTTTTAGCCATCGATGGAAATTCTTTTCCTCCAACAGTAACATTGATTATTGAAGTTAAGCCGGAGAAATACCGTCTATTCTTCTCCGATGAATTAGTATCCTTTCTGCCGATTTCCTTTTTGATATCTTTTAAAACATGAGACTGAAAATGTCCGGCAGCACTCGTTACAACTGATAGACCCATCAGCACTACCAAAGAATCCGGAATTTCGGGTACATCAAGGTGCATTAAGCCAAAAGCAAATACCATCCCCCCGACTGCCAGAGTCCACATAGCCATTTGAGTTAACGAGAGCGACATCTTGCCGTCGTATATTCTGACTAAATCGAGCGGTCGTTTGTCCATCACCGATTCTAATATGAAAATAATCCCGATCATGCCGATAAGCAGAACGGCAGTCCAAAATATTCCGCCGGTACCGTTGCCGATGTAAATTTCGTATTCGCTAATAACCTCGGCATAGTCAAGTTTAATCTCGTTATTCGGCAATGTAGTTTTTTTTGAAATCCATGTTACAACCGGCAGAACGCGCACCCCGGCATCATAGAATGGTATTCTGATTTCATTCAGATCGAAGAGCATTACCGTACCTTTTACAGTAATCGGCGTACCGGCTACATCATGCGAGATTGTTTGATCGGTTGCTGTCTGGAAAGGTATGAAAGAAGGTCCTTTGCACAAAATATTTTCATATTTTGCTCTCGTCTTCTGATCGATACCAACTAGACAGAGAACCGGCTGCATCTCATCGGTGATATTCACATCTGTAACAAAAACCTTTACCGGGTGCGATCTTAACTGGCCGTCATCCATTATAAGGATCGGCTTACTTGAAGTCTCTTGTGCAAAAAGTGCAGCAGAGGATGTTAATAAAAACAAAAATGTGTAAAATATTTTTTTCACTTTTTTGTTCCTCCGATTGATTTTACATGCATTCTATTCAGGAGTAGCAAAACGGAAATTCAAAGAACTGTTTGATACAAATTTACTTCCATCTTTTTTAATTAGTCCAAGCGTGAGATCAGCCCACAAACCATTCATCAAGTTAAACTCGTAACCGATATTGAAAGAAATAGAAGGTAAGAAAGCTGATGCCGTGCAAAGATTACCTTCCAGAAACATTTTTTGTTGGTTAGTACCGTAATAACCTCTCAAACCAAAGTTGCTCTCGGAATTTTTTAATTCCCCTTTTTCATTTTCAGTAATGCCGCCGTTCAGTCCGGCAACTACCTGACCATCACTACCAAGTGGAAAAGCTCCGGCAAGCCACCAGCGGTAGCTGTCAACAGCAAGATTCCTTGCAAGTGTATCTCCCGAAAGAGCAGACATAGCAAACCCAACTTCAACAATCGGTGCATTCCATTTTTTCTTCTTTGCTGCTTCCCGCCGTTCTTCAATTAGTGGATTAATTTTCTCGAAACCTTTTTCTTCAAGCCGCTCATTCAACAGTTCCTGGAAGTTTGGACTTTCGCTATCAATACCTTCTTCCGCCAGTTCACTTACACATTCTGACATTAAATTAACACTCTGTTCTCCAAGTTTTTTCAATTCAGTTTGAAGTATATTATCCATGCGCAAATCCGTTTCGTCCCACAACGTTAACCTGATTCCGGCACCGATCTGTCTTGCCGAATTTTCCATTGACTTTGTAGCAAATGAAATTCTTGCGCGGTATAAAAAAGGATTTTCGCGGTACTTAGCTAATGAGCTGCCGAATATAAGTCCCGGGGATATTTCGAGTGCATAATTATCCGGAATCGTTCCGCCCTGGAATAGATTGGCTATCGTTACCGCAATCTCTCTTGCACTTGTTGGTCTTAATACGGATGATGGTTCTGTTTGAAGTATTTTAAAAGCCGGCGCATCGGGGACTGCAAAATCGACTCTTGCTTTCTTTAAGAAGGTATCCGGCATTTCTTGCGAAAAAAGATCTGGATTATATAAACTTAGAATAGAAATAAACAAATAAATAATTTTCCTGATTTTCATATGTATCTCCAACCCTATTCAACAAGCTTAGCAACTAAGATGTAATCGTGTTTATTCTCTCCGGGTTTTAGTTCTTTCTTGCCGGTAGTCAATTCGCCTCCGGGTAATGGTTCTCCATTTTGTTTAAGTGTAGCAGTAATCTTATACTCACCGCCTTCGCCGGTTTGATCAATTATTGATAGAAAAATCCAAACAGTTCTGCCGACATTCTTCTTACCGGTACCTAAGCTGTACTTATCGTCCTCGCTGTTCGAATTGTCACCAGACCATTCATGAACAATACTATTACTGTTAACTTCTTTTACCTGAATCTTATAATTACAAAGCAGCAAAGTCTCAAACTTCAACTCAACAGTAATTCTTTCTGTGTTGGGAATTATTTTAATCTTCTTATTAATAACTGCAACTGGCATTTAACCTCCGCTAAAAAAATGTAATAAATATTTTTTATAACTGTAGAGGAATACCTATATCACTATACCTCAAAGGTTGTAAAAACCTTCGAGGTTGTTATAGTCTGTTAAATTCTACTTTGCCAAAATCATTTTCTTTGATTCAACATACTTTCCGCTTCGAATAGTGTATATATAAACTCCGCTTGTTAGGTTTTTTGCATCAAAATTTACTTCGTAATATCCAGCTTCTTTGGGTTCATTGATCAATTCAGCTACTTCTTTGCCAAGTATGTCATAAACCTTCAAAGTTACCATACCGGCTTCAGCTAACTGGTATTTAATTGTTGTTGTTGGATTAAATGGATTTGGGTAATTGCTGATTGAATATTCTATCGGCAATTCATTAGCAAGACCAACAAACATATTATTATTATCTTGCTGCATCCTTATATAAGATTCTCCGTACACTGCAATCCAATTTTGATCAGAGTAAGTCTGCTCTACTGAATAGTATCCTCTTACATCATAATGTACTAAGTCAACATAGCTCGCTGTTTTTACATATTCATAATCTGTATAAGTCTCTACTCCCTTGTTAACTGATGCAAGCAATTCTTCTGGCCCGGATACCCCATCATGTTTAACTTTCCTATATATTTTATATGATACATAATTATTATTGATGTCTGTCCATGTAAGTGTTATCGGCTGACCTACCGACGAAGTAATTTGAACATTCTTTCCGCTATTAGTTGGTTTACCTACAAAATATGCTTTATATGTTTTGTGGTCGTTGGGTGCAAACGTTTGTGAAGCAGTGTACCAGTTGCTTGTGCCGTCCGTCCAGTAACTGAAAACATATTCTATTCCGTTTATTACCTGGTAAAGGGCTTCTGCCTGAATATTAAAAGTTTCTTTAACCGGATAAGCAGAGTGTGGCAGTGAAACAGTTGAACTATTAATTTCCATTGTACCGCTATTACTTAACCCTACAAACTTATTCTCGAAGTTTATGTTAAATTCTCTCGCAAAGTTGGCTGTGTAGGTTGCAGATGAAGAGCTTGGGGCATCAACCTCGACTAAAAGATTTATATCTGGTTCACTTGGCGTTGTCCAATTCTGAAATATTCTTTTATAATTATCCGAGGGAGTTTGATTATCATATGCTTTTATTGTATGCGGGAAAGTCGGGCTGCCGAAACTTCTGGTTATCCCTGATGAAGAAACAGTATAATGTGTAGTGTCATCTATATCGAATTTACCGCCGCTGAAATTATTTTTTACTGTAACATTTTTAGCATTCCAAGCAGCTTGTGTACCTAAAGTAAAAACTTTGTTTGATGGGTCAAGCGAAAAGGTAGTATCTCGAAATCGCAAATGTTCATCAGGCGTTTCAACCCAGTCCCCAATATTTATTGTTGCATACTTATTATCAATAACAAAAAAGTATACAGTCGAGTAGTTTAAAGGTCCTATTACATAAGATGCATTAGGATTACTTATTGGTTCATTAACCATGTACATAAAAGCATTGCCTTGACCCTACCCCTAAATTGTAGACAAAAAGAAAAGCAACTATATTTAAGAAACCTCTGAAAAATTATAGAGGATTTAAAAACTTTATAAAGGACAGTGTTGTAAAAGAGTAAACAAAAAAAGAGAATGAAATGCGAAGCAATAAAGTGAATAATATGGATTTGTTTACCCAAAC
>JBFMBS010000022.1:0-72794 GCA_040755055.1 Bacteroidota bacterium | reverse complement strand
TTTCCCGACAAATATATTTTCATAGGTGATTATACAAACATAGCTGCATACAACGGCAAAATTTATCCTATATGGACAAGAATGGATAATACTAAACTTTCTGTTTGGACGGCTTTGATAGATGATTCTGATCTTGTAACAGATATTGGCGAACCGCTTTCCGGATTGCCGAATCAATTTAGATTGTACCAGAATTATCCTAACCCTTTCAATCCAACTACAACTATTACATATGAACTGCCTGAACCGGCATCCGTGAAAATGAATATTTATGATATGCTCGGTAACGAAGTTGAGTCTGTAAAACTCGGCTATAAACAAGCCGGTAATTACGAGTATGTTTATAACGGTGAAAAGCTAAGTAGTGGTATCTACATCTATAAGCTTATTACAGAGGGGGGATCTATTTCGAGAAAGATGGTATATTTGAAATAAAAATTTTTGCTTTGAATAGATCACTCAAACAGAAACTAGATTACCATTATAAATTTTTCGACAAGTCGCAAATTTCTCCCGACCCATTAGAGTTTTTGCATCGCTATTCCAATTATCACGATATTGAAATTAGCGGAATCCTATCTTCTGTTTTTGCATACGGAAATGTAAAGCAGATCATCACAACGCTTGAAAAACTTCATTCAGCTATGAGCAACAAACCATACGAGTTTGTAATGAACTTTGATGTTAAAAGAGATGCTGCAAAGTTGAATAACATTAAACACAGATTTTTTTCCATGAGTGATATAATTAAACTTTTCATCGCTCTCAATAAAATTTACAAAGTGTACGGTTCATTAAAATATCTTTTCTTACTCTACTATTTTGAGAAAGATAATTCATTGAAAGATGCGGTTTCATTTTTCTCGAAACATCTTACGGATTTAATAGCCGGCGGATCGAAACCGACTCATGCAATAAAATTTATGTTTCCTGATCCGCACAAGGGGAGTGCATGCAAAAGAATGAATTTGTTCTTGCGATGGATGGTAAGAAACGATGATCTTGATTTCGGGTTGTGGTATGAAATTCCAACTTCTAAATTAATTGTCCCGGTCGATACACACGTTGCAAAAATTTGTAAGCGCTTAAAACTCTCTAAACAAAAAAATGTATCGTGGAAAATGGCAGAGGAGATTACAGAGCAACTAAAAAGGTTCGATCCGAATGACCCGGTGAAATACGATTTTGCAATTTGTCATATCGGTATGAGAGGATTGAAATTATAACACTGGGTGAAGCGTCCGTTTTGACTCTATTGCAAAGTCGAGACGCGAAGTGTCTCAAGTATTTATGATGCTTCATTCTTTTCTTGTCGAATGACAATTTAGATTTATGAAGTATGAGATTCTTCAGTCACCCCGATTTCATCGGGGTTTCCTTCAGAATTAACAAGGAATCATTGTCTATACATTGTTGTGCTTAAATATTCAGGATTCAACTTTAGCATAGCATCGTAATGAATTTTTGCCTCTGCCGTGTTATTGTTTGCCATGTAATATTTGTATAATGCCTGGTGTGCTATCACATCATAAGGGTTCAATTCTAAAAGTTTGGTAATGTATCTTAACGCTAAGCTATCATTACGCTGGTTTGCGTAAATGGTGGCGAGCATTCTATAAGGTTCGCTGAAATTTGCCGGACCAATCTCGATCATTTGTTCGCACAGATTTATCAACTCATCATATTTATCTGAATTCATTTTCAAGTTGATCGATTGCACATAAAGATCAATATACTTTAAGCTAAATTTTGAGTTTGCATCAAATCTAATGTAGCTATTTTCGCCGGATAGGTTATCATTCCTTTTATAAATTGTTTCAGTATAACCGTGTATTGCCTCGAAGTAAAAAGGATAATATTCATTCATAAAATTTTCTTTAGCGAACAAAGCTCTTTCGGCAAACGCACTCGGTTTAATTCCGGTAGAGAAGTAGATAAAATCCGGTTTTTGCGAAAGAATATAATCTGCATTATATTTTCTTTCTTTCCACCCGGTAGCAGATTCCGAAATTTGGTCTATCGGCTTCGGGTTATGAGCAACAGTTTCATCGGTCAGCCCGAGCATATCAACAACAGTTGCATCAGAATAATAGGAAAGTGCACCAATTGTGGAAGCGGCTACAGTTAATTTTTTGTTATGATAATTTTGATAATCATGCAGCCATCTGCCGGTGCTCGACATTTTTGCTACTAAGTTATCTTCAAAGAATGCAAATTTTTCTATTGTATCTTTTGGCATAAAATAATTGAACGATACGACTGCAATGAAGATTAACATCGGCAGATAAATTTTAATAATAGGTGAGCCGTTTTGGGCGGTAATATTAAAAATTTGATATATAACAAGAGCAAAAATTAAAAAAAGGAATGGTAAAACCGGCAGAAAAAATCTATATATTGGCAGAACATCGCCACCGACAAATATAACATAAGAAGTATAGGATAATATGATGATAAAAAGTAATAATAAATCACCTTTTAGCTTTTTCTTAAATATCAAATAAACCGGGGCGAGATAAATTAGTCCCCATAGCATGTATGTCTTCATAAAATCTATAGTGTAATCAATACCGGTTGCAATGTACTCTATTGATAAACCCGTCTTTGCATAAAAAGTATTTGGAAGCAGATAGCCGTAATAGATTAACCTGAAAATCAAATACACAAGGTTCGGTAACAAATAAATTATCGAGAAGAAGATGTTCTTTTTAGAAAATATTTTTTTGACAACCTTTTCGCCGGTATTAATTTTTGTTGAATTGATAAACAAATGAATAAGTACGATAGCAAAAACTAAATTTGCTTCCGGACGGGCAAGTGATGAGAGCATAAAGAGAAATGATGATAAAAAAAAATGCCTGTCATTCTTTTGTGAGAAATAAAAATATAAAGCAGCAGTGATCAATAAGACAAATAATGTAGTCTCCATTCCGCTTATTGCCCAGTATTGGAAAGCGCCATTAAACGCTAACATGGATGTCGGTATGATTGTAAATACCGGGTTAATTTTTTCGTCGTCATTGTTCATATTTCTAAAAATCAATTTTGAAAAAGGCAATAATAGAATAACAACTAAGGCACCAAATAAAACTCCGAGCAGTTGAGCCGTGCTAACAATTTCATAACCAAGTAACGTTGTAAAGGATAATATTAAAACCCAAAGCAGACTGGAAAACCCTTCAACGTGTTCACCGGCGTTAAATGTTAATCCATCTCCATTGATAAAATTTTTCACGTAACGGAACGTTATGTATGAATCATCCTGAATGTGCGGACGTGCGTAACTAAGATAAATAAATATTCCGGCGAGTATAACCACAATTAGTAGGGAGGTATAACCAAATTTCTTTTTTGCCTCGTGTGCCGGAACGGCAAAAGATTTCTTTTTTTGTTTGGACATTAATTTCCCAATTAGAAATTTTCATGTGCAATATGATTGAATGACTTGAGAATTACAAGATAGATTTCGAATTCTATTAGATGAGGCTTGATAACATTACAATAGCGATAGGTACGAATTACAAAAAACGAAGTACGAATTATCAAATAAAATGCGAAAAAATAGATGTATTGTAAGACAATATTAGTTTTTTTTATTCTTAATAGAAATTGAAGAAAAAATTGCGGTTAATTCATTAGCTTCTTTTATTAAATCAGCTGATAAATTTAAATCAACTAACAAATTTAAATCAACTAATCTTGATTCAGTAATCAATTCCAACCAATAAATTGATTCATCAGATTCTTCTTCTACAATCTTTATTTTGTAATTGAAATCAGCTTTGGATTTAGCCCTTGATGCAGCTCTGTAGTTAGCTCTAATAGATGTACCGGCTCTCAATAACTAATTGCCAAGTGTATTGCAAACTGAATTTTTAGGAAGGCTCAAAACGAATTTGATAACATTAAGTGCAAACTTTTTTGTTCTTGTTTTTAAATCTTGTACAACTTCCTCAAATTTTTTTATCAAGATAACAAATGTGTAACATAATTCGAATTTCTAATTTCGTGCCTAGAACTTAGTATCTCGTACTTAAAAAAGGTGTTGCTCTGCTCCTATTACATCTTTATATTAGGCGCACATTTTATATAATATTTGTTCAGTTTTTCGAAACAACATAACTATCTCACCAATTTCAGGAGAACTTATGGCGGAACAAAAAAAGTTTGTCCCCTTTGTCTCATCCGAAACCAACATGGCAGAATTCACAATACGCGCATTGATCATTGGATTAGTCATGTCGGTTATATTGGGTGCTGCAAACGCTTATTTAGGTTTAAAAGCCGGAATGACAATAGCTGCAACTTACCCGGCAGCAGTAATTGGAATGGCATTAATTAGATTATTCAAAGGTACTATACTCGAAGAAAATTTTGCACGTACTGTCGGTTCCATTGGAGAATCGATTGCTGCCGGTGCAACATTTACGTTACCGGCATTTTTTATTGCCGGAATTTGGGTTCCATTCTTTTCAACCGGAAATTATTTGATCTCAGCTGCAATCATGGCTGCCGGTGGTGTTTTGGGAATTATGTTTGTTGCAATGCTTCGCAGAGTGATGGTAGAGGATGTTGATTTGCCATTCCCGGAATCAGTTGCCGCGGCAGAAATTCATAAAGCCGGAAGACACGGCGGCACCGGATCAAAATTTTTATTTACCGCTATGGGCATTGGTGCAATTGTAGAAATTCTAAAACAGTTTCAATTATTCGCTGCTAATGGTGTTAGTTTACTTAAACTTTCAAAAGGAAATATATTATTCCGCTCGCCGGATATCAGTCCGGCATACATGGGTGTTGGATACATAATTGGTCCGCGGCTCGCCGCATTAAACTTTAGTGGTGGTGTTATTGCATGGGGACTACTCGCTCCGATGATAGCATACTTTAAATATGGAGACACACCAATTGAAGGTCAGGACTGGATATTTACAATAACACAAGTGTGGAGAGATTATGTACGCCCGATAGCTATAGGCGGAATGCTTGTTGGTGCAAGTTTTACATTATGGAGAATGAGAAAAAATCTGATCGCCGGAATTTCACGTTCTATTGGTGATGTAAAGAAAGCTGCTAAAGGTGAAACAGCTCATGTTGAGAGAATTGAAAAAGATATTCCATTCAAGTGGGTATTAATCGGAATCGGGTTAACGGGTATCGCAACATTTTTCATCTATAACTTTTTCGCACAAGATGTTTTTGCTGCACTTGTTGCAACGGTTGTGATGATAATAGCGGGATTTTTCTTCGCCGCAGTTTCAGGTTACCTTGTTGGCATTATCGGTTCATCGAATAACCCGATAAGCGGATTAACACTTTCTACACTTGTTGTTGCCGCGTTGTTAATGGTCGCATTAGGCATGAGCGGAAACACCGGTGTTGCAGCTGTTCTTGGTGTTGCAGCAGTTGTATGCGTTTCTGCTGCTGTTGCCGGTGAAATGTTGCAAGATTTGAAAGCCGGGCATTTCCTTGGCGGTACACCGTGGAAAATGCAAATTGGAGACCTTTTTGGAATTGCACTTTCTTCATTAGTAATGTTTTATCCTTTGATGGTATTGCACGAAGGTGATATCAAAGCCGGCGGTACTGGTTTTGGCGGTGATGCACTCGCGGCTCCGCAAGCCAGCCTTATGGCAATTCTTTCCAAAGGTATTGTTGCCGGTGAAATGGAATGGATTTTAATTCTTGTTGGTATGCTGATGGGTGTTGGATTTATATTAATGAATGTTAAGAGTCCTATGCTTGTTAGCGTTGGTATGTATCTGCCGTTGGGAACTACGTTTGCAATCTTTGTTGGCGGTTTAATTAAAGGAATAGTCGAAAGGTTTAATGAGAAAAGAAAATTCAATGACGCTCAGAAATCGAGAGTAGAGAATAATGGAATATTGCTTGCTGCTGGATTGATTGCCGGCGAAGCGCTGGTCGGATTGCTGTTTGCAACAATCATGTTCTTTGCTGAAAAACGTCCGAATGAAATCTTCTCATTCTTTGACGATCCTTCATTCATAGTAAGTATTTTGGTTGTGATCGGCTTAGCTTATTACTTGGTTGTTGTGCCGTTGAAAAATGCCGGTAAACCGGATGACCCGGCACCGCCGCAAGTTTCGATGTAGTTTTTTAAATTCTGGATCCGCCGATAAGCGGGCTAAGAATCTCAATGATTATAATTTAGCTGCCACCACCTTGCCTCGTTTCGCGAGTCGGAGCGGGTTGCGGTGGCAGTTTTTGAATGAATCTTTTTAATATGCTTTTCGTAGGAGTCTTATTGTCAACTAAGAAATGTTTTAGAAAGCAAAATTAAAGGAAACATATGCCTCGCAGTTTTTTGGAAAGAAGAAAAATTTTAAAGAAAGCTAATTACCTTGAACTCCACCCGATACGTCTGCACAAAGAAGAATTAAACGAAGAAAATCTTGTAACGATTTTAATTCCAAAATTTAAAAATCCGTTCCTTGTTAAATACCTTGTTCCAAAAATGAAATCACCGGTTATAAAATTAAAACTTGATGAACTTGGCTCATCTGCCTGGCTGATGTTCGACGGTAAAAAAAACGTCGGTAAAATTGCCTCCTCATTAACGGAAAAATTTGGGGATAAGATTCAACCGGTAAATGAGAGACTAACAAAATTTTTAACCGGTTTATACGAACAAAAATTAATTTCATTCACAGAAATAAATTAGAAGGGAGATTTTCGATGGGAGAGATATTAGGAAATTTAAATCCCGGTTTACTATGGAAGCACTTTGAAGCATTAACTCAAATACCACGGCCATCGCGCAAAGAAGAACTAGCTGCAAAATATGTTCTCGATTTTGCAAAGAAGAACAACCTGGATTTTGCAAAAGATAGTTTCGGAAATGTTGTAATACGCAAACCGGCAACACCGGGTAAAGAAGGTTTGAAAGCTGTTGTTATGCAAGGACACCTTGATATGGTTGCCGAGAAAAATGCTGATGTAGCACACGATTTTGAAAAAGATCCTCTTAAGATTTATGTTGATGGTGATTGGGTTAAAGCATCCGGTACAACACTCGGCAGTGATAATGGTATTGGTGTAGCAGCTTCTCTTGCTGTTCTTGAATCTAAGGATATTGAACACGGACCAATTGAAGCATTATTCACACTTGATGAGGAGACCGGTTTGAACGGTGCGCAAGCGTTGCAGTCCGGTTTTGTTCACGCAGATATATTAATGAATCTCGATTCCGAAGAAGATGGCGCTCTTTACATCGGTTGTGCCGGCGGACAGAATACATTTGTGAAATTTAAATCCAACCTTAAAGATGCACCGGCTAATACAATTCCGCTTGAATTGAAAGTGCTGGGGCTTAAAGGAGGGCATAGCGGTCTTGACATCATAGCCGGTAAAGGCAATGCAATCAAATTGATGGTGCGTTTGCTGCATGAATTGAATTACAAATTCGGAATTAATCTTGTTTCAATTAACGGCGGCAGCAAACATAATGCAATTCCGCGCGAAACTTTTGCTGTTATCCGTGTAGCTAAAAAAGTTTTAGCAGATGTTCAAAAATACGTTGAAGATTATAATGCAATTGCTAAAGCAGAACTTGCGAGTGTCGAACCCGGTTTGAATGTCTCTGCAAGTGAGGTGAAATCAAAATCCAAAGTAATGGATAAAACCACTGCTCAAAAATTAATCGATTCACTTTACTCTGTTCCAAACGGTGTGATTAAAATGAGTGCCGATATTGAAGGTCTCGTAGAAACATCTACAAATCTTGCGGTTGTAACAACAAAAGGAAAATCGGTAGATGTAATTTTAAGTCAGCGCAGTTCTGTTGAATCAGAAAAACATGACATATCAAATTCAATAGCATCACTTTTTAGATTAGCCAATGCAGAAGTAAAGCAAGGCGATGGTTATCCCGGATGGAAACCGGACATTCATTCACCCGTTCTTGGTGTTATGAAGAAAGTATTCGAAAAAAAATACGGTAAAGAACCGGAAGTTAAAGCTATTCACGCCGGGTTGGAATGCGGAATAATTAAAGAACGTTATCCCGATATGGATATGATCTCGTTTGGTCCAACTATTATGGGTGCTCACTCACCTGATGAAAAAGTGCAAATCAGTACCGTAGAAAAATTCTGGAATAATCTTGTTGAAGCACTAAAAAACATTCCTTCCAAAAATTAAAGGCGACCACCCCCATACCCCCCTCCTAACCTAGGAGGGGGAATTAAAGGGGGAGGTCATATCAAAGTTCAATGGCAGAACAAATAAAAACCAAACCTGAACCGTCGGTATTTTTCCGGTGGGCGATATTAGTTGTTATTAGTCTTGCAATGTTCGGCAACTATTATATTTACGACAGCATCAGCCCATTGGCCGATTTGCTTGTTAAACAACTAAAATTTACAGATGCAAACATCGGTTTGCTTCAAGGGATATACAGTGTACCGAACATTATTATGGTTCTTATTGGCGGAATTGTAATTGATAAAATCGGTACGCGTATTTCTACATTTATCTTTACACTTTTATGTTTAATCGGCGCATCTATCACGGCATCATTCAGCGATATAACAATGATGGCTCTTGGTAGGCTGGTATTTGGACTCGGCGCCGAATCTATGATTGTTGCAATTACAACCGTGCTCGGAAGATGGTTCAAAGGGAAACAGCTATCATTTGCTTTTGGGTTGAATTTAACGTTGGCGCGGCTCGGTTCTTTTGCAGCATTAAACTCACCAACATGGGCAAAAGCTTTTTATAATGATTATCAATATCCTTTATTATTTGCCGTTGGCGCCGGTGTAATAGCAATTGCAATGATAATTCTTTATTGGGGAATGGATAGATATGCAGAGAAAAATTATTCATTACGCCCGGTCCCAAAACAAGATGAAATAAAATTTAAAGAAGTATTTAGTTTTTCAAAATCATATTGGTTTGTTGTGCTGCTTTGTGTAACATTTTATTCGGGAATTTTCCCGTTCCAAACATTTGCAGTTAAATTTTTTATGGATGTACATGGTACAACTCGCGAGATGGGCGGATTCCTTTCAAGCATGCTTACACTTTCTGCAATGATACTTACGCCTTTATTCGGGTTATTGGCGGATTATGTTGGTAAGCGTTCTCTCCTAATGATGTTTGGTTCATTGATCCTGATACCGGTTTATTTGATGATGGCTTACACTAAGATTAATCTCTATATTCCAATGGCTATGATGGGATTAGCATTTTCATTAATACCGGCAATCATGTGGCCATCGGTTGCTATAATTGTTGATGAAGCAAAGCTGGGCACTGCTTATGGGTTGATGACGATGATTCAAAATATCGGCCTTGCCGGATTTAACTTTTTGATCGGCTGGGCGAATGATTTCAGTGGCGGCTACACAATGGGAATGTGGATCTTTTCCACACTGGGATTTTTCGGATTGACATTCGCATTCCTTTTAAGAAGAAGTGAAACAAGTGCTGATGGTCATGGATTGGAATTAGGTATAAAAAAATCCAAATAAGAACTTAGCAGAAATTTTTTGTAATTTATTTGTAGATATTTTTGAAACTCGCTAAGTGTGTGTGTAATTTGAAGCTATTGACTAAAATATTTTTTATTCTAATACTCGTTGCCTTTTCTTCATCTAAAGGACAAACATTCGGTTTTGGTTGTTTGGGCTTAAGCGGATTCTATGCCGGCATCACCCACCAATATTATGATACACCTGGATTAAATGAATATATCAACTCGTCGATTCTGTTTTCAAATTATAATACCCGGATTGATTTTAAACGGGGCACCGGTTACCGGATTGGCGCAAATATTTTCCGCGCAAAATTTGATGTTCTGTTTATAACGGCTAAAGGATATTATCAATTCCTAAAAGAATCTTACGAAAGAACAAATGTAAACCCCGAAGAAGGAAATCAGAAGTTTGAATTAGCAATGAATCATTGGGGAGTCGGTTTGGATTTTGGCGTTCCTCTTTTTTCAATTGTTGATTGGAAAATTGTTGAAGGGAACGTAACATTTTATAATGCAGAATTAACAGAAGAATATCTTAATACGGATGGCGCTCAGACAAGCGAAACCAAATACAACCTTGATAAAGTAAAAGTTGGTTACTTTGTCGGCTCAGGTTTAATTCTCCATCTTGTACCCGATTATATAAGTGTGGAAGCAACAGCCGGATTTAGTTTTATTGATATCGAAAAATTTTCAAAGGATGATGTTGTAATTCCAATATCTACATCAAGTAATAAAGCAGTTAACAAAGGTGGTTTCTCTGCAACTGTTCAATTAAATGTCGGATTTCCTCTCTAATCTCACGGTGTAAAATGAAATTATCAAAGCTTGATAAGGCATCGATCATAGCCATTCGCGATTGTATGGGTACACAACCGAATGAATCGGTTTTAATTATTACAGACGAATTCAAGAAAAAGATCGGCTATAATTTATTCAAGAATGCAAAACAACTAGGGCATGAATCGCTTTTTGTAGAAATGAAATCGAGAAATATGCACGGCGAAGAACCGCCAAAACAATTAGCTGAGTTGATGAAAATGTTTGATGTGGTTTTATGTCCAACCGCAAAATCTTTGACACACACAAACGCACGTAGAGAAGCATCGGCTTCCGGTGTTAGAGTTGCAACTTTCCCTGGTATTACCGAAGAAATTATGGTGAGGGGATTGAATGCCGACTACAAAAAAATTGCAGCTCTAACAATCAAACTCACAGATATGCTAACCAATGCAAATAAAGTTCATGTCATTGCACCGAATGGAACCGATATCACTATGGATATTAGTGGAAGAAGCGGTCATGCGAGCAAAGGTTTGTTCCATGCCAATGGTGAAAGCGGAAATCTACCCACCGGCGAAGCATATATCGCTCCGCTTGAAGGGACTTCAAATGGAATTTTTGTGGTTGATGGTTCGATGGCAAGTATCGGTGTAGTAAAAGGCAAACCTATTAAAATAGAAGTCAAGGATGGTTATGCTGTTAATATCACCGGCGGTGCTCAAGCTAAAAAGCTTAACGGTATTTTAAGTAAATATGATATGATGGCACGTAACATTGCCGAGTTTGGTATCGGGACGAATGATAAAGCAAAGTTAAGCGGATTGCTGCTTGAAGACGAAAAAGTTATGGGCACTATCCATATTGCTATAGGCGATAATAAATCGATGGGTGGAAACGTTAATGTCCCGATTCATCTTGATGGTGTTGTAAAAAAACCGACGGTTTTTTTAGACGGCAACATGATAATGAAGAGCGGGAAACTTTTAATAAAATAAATCTTGCAAAATTTTTTTTCTACTATGCAGTTTAACAATTCTTATGAAGATGGAATTAGGGCAGATTCATATTCTAAGTTAGAATTCCCGGGCACATATCACTTAGCTTACCGCGATCTTCCTAAAATTATTTTTGAGTATGTGAAAAAGGGTAAAGCCATTGATTTTGGATGCGGAACCGGGCGCTCTACAAGATTTTTGAAAAACCTTGGCTTTGATGCTGTAGGAATCGACATCGCACCCGATATGATAAAGAAAGCTGAAGAGTTAGATCCCGATGGAACATACATATTAAATGATAAAAACCAGTTAAGTGAATTATCTGACGATCAATTTGATCTCATCCTTTCGATCTTTACTTTTGATAATATTCCTAACGAACTAGAGAGAGTAAGGTTACTTACCGAGCTCGGTAAAAAAATTAAAAGCGATGGCATACTAATCCTTTTGGATTCTACACCTGAACTTTACATAAACGATTGGGCATCGTTCACCACCACAATATTCGAAAAGAATAGATTAGCCAAAAGCGGTGATATCGTAAATGTTTTAATGCTTGATGTTGAAGATAAGAGACCGGTTGAAGATGTTATTTGGTTCGACGAAGATTACCGCAAACAATTTCTGAAAGGCGGTTTAATTTTGGTTAAAACTTATAAACCTCTCGGTTATGAAAACGAAGGTATCAAGTGGGTAAACGAAACCAAAATTGCACCTTGGGTTATATATATTCTTAAAAGAGTATAAAAACTCCTAAATTTCTATCCCTCTAAATTGATAATCCCGCCATTTTGTTGTATCTTTGTCGTTTAAAAATTCAATCTTACCATGAAAATACTCAATGATTTAAACCAGGACCAACTAAAGGCAGTGGAATATAATGCCGGTCCGCATATGATAGTAGCCGGTGCCGGATCGGGCAAAACACGCGTTTTAACGTATAAAATAGCATATTTGATCGATAAAGGGTTGGAACCGAATGCTATCCTGGCTTTAACTTTTACCAACAAAGCTGCAAAGGAGATGAAAGATCGAATTAAAGCTTTGGTTGGCAAGAAAGCCGAGCAAATGTGGATGGGTACCTTCCATTCTATTTTTGCAAGAATTTTAAGGGTCGAGGCAAAATCCCTTAACTATCGCCCAAATTTTTCCATATACGACCGCGAAGATTCCGTTTCACTTGTTAGTAATATTCTCCAGAACTTGAATATTAATCTCGAAAATTTGACACCTAATGGCGTTCAGCATAAAATCAGCTATCTCAAAAACCAGATGGTATCACCTCAAGATTACGAAAAGAACATGGCTACAACTCTGGTTGATAAAAAATTTCTTGAGATTTATAACGAGTACAATAAACGATTGGTCGAGAACAATGCAATGGATTTTGATGATCTGCTGCTCAAACCGATCGAACTATTCGAGAACAATCCTAAAATTTTATCAAAGTATAAAAAAGAATTTAAATACATCTTGGTTGATGAATACCAGGATACAAATAAAGCCCAGTATGAACTTCTTAAACTGTTGAGTCCTACAAAAGATAAAATTTGTGTTGTTGGCGATGATGCACAGAGCATTTACAGTTGGCGCGGCGCCGAAATAAAAAATATGCTCAACTTTAAAAAGGATTTTAAAGGTGCAAAAATTCTAAGACTTGAACAGAACTACCGCTCGACAAAAATAATTTTATCGGCAGCAGATTCGATAATTAAAAATAATACCGAGCAAATAACAAAAACTCTTTGGACTGAAAACAACGATGGTGAAGAGTTAGCGCTCATTAAGGCTTCAGATGAAAAGGATGAAGCTTTTCAGATAGCAAAACGTATTAAAAAGGAAGTTGCCGTAAGAAAACTTTCTCTAAACGATATTGCCGTATTTTACCGCCTCAATTCTCAATCGAGGGCTTTGGAAGATGCCCTTCGCAGAGAAAAAATTCCTTATAAGATTATCGGGGGAGTAGAATTCTATAGAAGAAAAGAAGTGAAAGATGTTCTTGCTTATTTAAGAATTCTTTCAAACCAGAGTGATGAAGAAAGTCTTTTACGGATTATGAATTTCCCACAAAGGGGAATTGGTAACACATCAATTTCTAAAATGATTGCTTTCGCACGTAAACTTAACATCAATTTATTCACAACGATGTCAAGAGTATTTGAAGTAATCGAAGTTAAAGAAAGAATCCAAAAAAATGTAAAGCAGTTCAAACTTTTGCTTGATAAATATATAGACCTTAAAGATAAATTATCGATAGGTGAATTAACTGCCGCATTAGTTGATGAATTGGGGATACTTAAAATTTACAAAGAAGAGAATTCGCCTGAATCAATGGCCCGTTATGATAATATCCAGGAATTGCTGTCGGCAGTCCAAGAACATAGCCGCGAAAATCCAGATGCACAACTCGATGACTTTCTTGCCGAGGTTTCTCTTGTATCGAGTGTTGATCAGTTTGATGAGAAGAACAATTCAATAACGTTAATGACTGTTCACAGTGCAAAAGGATTAGAGTTTCCTCTTGTGTTTATTACCGGTTTAGAAGAAGATATTTTCCCGTTAAGTCCAAGGTTCGATTCGGATTCCAAAATAGAAGAGGAGAGAAGATTATTTTATGTAGCATTAACACGTGCTAAACAAAAAGTATTTTTAACATTTGCGCGTTCACGTTACCGGTTTGGAGAAGTTGCATATCAAAGCAAATCAAGATTTTTAGATGAGATCGATCCAAATACTCTGGAAGAATCTAGCGGTGCCGGCGGAAGAAAATCGGGCAGACGCAAAAGAGATTTTACTGATGAATATTATCAGGATAGTTATGATGATTTTGATCAAGAGAGAAGATCGCTTAGGGTTGGCAGCCGTGTTACCCATCAAATTTTCGGCATGGGGAAAATTCTCCAGATTCTCGGTGCCGGCGATATGCAGAGAGTTACGATTTCTTTTGAAGAACACGGTACAAAACAATTGCTGACAAAATTTGCTAATTTGAAATTGATATAGAGACTCAATTAATTAGGAGATAAAATGAAAATAGGTGTACTTACCGGCGGAGGGGACTGTCCCGGGCTTAATGCAGTTATTAGAGCAGTTGTTAGAAGATCAATTCAAAACGGTCATGAAATGATCGGCATTCGTGAAGGATGGAAAGGTTTGATCGATAGTAACTTTACTTCACTTGGTTTAGATTCAATATCCGGAATCCTACATAGGGGCGGAACGATACTTGGAACATCTAGAACCAATATTTATAAGATTAAAGATGGCGAGGCAACCGTAAAGAAAAATATGACCGATGGCGGTATTGATGCACTTGTTGCTATTGGAGGAGAAGATACCTTAGGGATTGCATCTAAACTTTATAAAGCCGGTGTTAAAGTTGTTGGTGTACCTAAAACAATTGATAATGATCTTAATGCAACCGATTATACTTTCGGATTTGATACAGCAGTAAACATCGCAACGGAAGCTATTGATAGACTTCATACCACTGCCGAATCTCACAATCGTGTAATTGTTGTAGAAGTAATGGGAAGACACGCCGGCTGGATCGCAGTTCATGCCGGTATGGCTGGCGGTGCCGATATGATTTTGGTTCCTGAAAGACCATTCAACATTGATGAAGTTTGCGAGTCGCTTACTAAACGCCATGCAAGAGGGAAAAGTTTTAGCATTGTTGTTGTTTCCGAAGGTGCAAAATTACAAACCGAAGAAGCTTCGGATAAAGACGGTTCCTTTGTACTAAGCAGCATGAAAACAGATTCTTTTGGTCACGTACGTCTTGGCGGTATTGGAACAATATTAGCCGAAGAAATAGAAAAGAGGACCGGTTTTGAGACGAGGGCAACTGTGCTAGGTCATATTCAAAGAGGCGGCAGCCCAAGCGCATATGATAGGGTGCTCGCTACAAGATTCGGTGTCTTTGCGGCAGAATTAGTTGAGAAAGGGAAATTCGGTTTTATGGCTGCACTCAAAGGGAATGATATTGTTGCCGTTAGTTTAGAAGAAGCTGTTGGTGAGTTGAAAACTATTGATATGGAATTATATAAAGTAGCAGAAACATTCTTTGGTTAACAAAATTAGAGCCGCTCAAGAGCGGCTCTTCTCATCTTCTTTCTTGATTGCAAAGATTTTATAAAAACTAAAAACCGTTAGCCCGATAATAATTCCGAATGCAAATATTATAAATATTATTCCGCTAGTTTGCAGTCCCATGATTAACCTCTTTTTTCTTCCAAGCTAATTTGATTAAAAGTAAAAATCCTACAAAAACCAGAATCATAAAAATTCTCGCCGCCCATATATAAGGAATATTTTCTTCGTCAACACTCCTCATCAAAAGAATTGGTATCGCATCATTTATCAACCACCAGATCATAACCAGCAATAGCAGTAATGGGGTAATATATTTCATGATATAGAAGAATATTCTTGGAATTTTTATATCAGCACCGGAATTAATTTCCGACCAAGCTTTTTCAGCACCGAAAATCCACATAAAAATTATTGATTCAACTAAAGCAAATACAACAAGTCCGAATGTGCCGGCCCAATAATCAAGTTCATCTAAGTATCCAAATTTTAAGAAGAAGATAACAAACTGAACTGCAATGAATATAAAAATTCCAAGAGTAATTGTAGATTTTTTTCTGCTAAAACCAAATTCATCTTCCATAAACGCCATTACTTGTTGTCCCATTGCAACAGAAGATGTTATACCGGCAAAGAATAAAAGTAGGAACCACATAAAGCCAAAATATTGTCCGAAAGGTATTTTTTCAAAGACAAGCGGCATCGAAGCAAAACCTAAATCGAATGAACCTCCTTGTGCCATTGCAGTTGTCGTAGCAATTCCAAAAAATGCAACAGCTAACGGAATTGCGATCGAACCACCGAGTACAACTTCAGCAAATTCATTTGTTGCAGAGGTAGCCAAACCTGAAAGTGCTATATCGTCTTTTGGTTTTACGTAGCTTGCATATGCATGTATCGTACCCATCCCGAGTGAGAGTGTGAAAAATATTTGTCCGGCAGCTGCAAGCCAAACCTTGGGATTGTTCAATAATGAAAAATCCGGGTTCCAAATGAATCCGAATCCGTTGGCAACTGAATTTTCGGGATGAGTTGGATCGGGTGTGCCCAGTGTAACAACTCTTATTGCAATGATAATTGCGAAGATGAACAGCATGGGCATTGCAATCTTAGCGAGCTTTTCTATCCCTTTTGAAATTCCTCTATATAGAACCCAAAAATTTAAAATGAATGTGATTAAGAAAAAGATGTATGAGATTGTAATGCCATCAAAGAATGGTGTTGATGCTCTTCCTTGGTATCCATATAAAAATGTCTTCATCGATTCAAAATTATCCAGACCAAAATACTCCTTGGAAATTGAAAAGAAACTGAATCCCAATGTCCATGATTCAATGTAAGTGTAATAAACCATAATTATTGTTGAAGTAAATAGACCGAGAGCACCGATATACTTAGCGAGTTTATTTATCCAGAGAACATCAAAGATTCCGGGACCGCTGCCGTGGCTATATTTGCCACCATGTCTTCCCATACCCCATTCCATCCACATCAGCGGAATGCCGACTAAAAGAAAGAAAATAAAGTACGGTATCATAAACGCACCGCCGCCGTTTGAAGCTGCTTGTACCGGGAAACGAAGAAAGTTGCCTAAGCCAACAGCATTACCGGCGACAGCTAAAATTAACCCGATTCTGCTGCCCCATTGATCTCGCTTATTTTGCATAATAGGGAATCCTTATGAATGTGAGAATTGATTGGAAAAAATTTTTGCAAATATTTGTTTTTAATAGTATAAATGCAACCAAAAAAGAATAGGATGAAGCAATTATTGGGTACAACTCCATAATTAGTTGTAAAGGTATTTAAAATGCTATGCGGCTAAAGCCAAGATTCTTATTTTCGGTTTAGTCAGTTGACTAAAGTCAACTGAAAAAATAGGTATTATTAGTTATAGTCCGCTTTAGCAGACTGATAAAAGGGTGAAGAACAATCCAGGGGCTTTATCCACATATATGAAAAGGGAAGTAGTGTGCGTTGGTGAAAAAAATTAATTAAGAATTTTCTTGACATTATATTAGTCAATTGATAGTTTGCACTCAGTTTCCAGCCGAAATATGAATTATCATAAAAGTGTGTTGCTAGTAAGGTTTATTTAAGATATATTGTCTTTTAATAAACAAAAATTTATTGTATAGTAATACCAGCCGAAAAGCCGAAAAGAAGTACAGCCGAAATAAAAAATACAGCCGAAGTAAAAGGTAAGTTTAATATTCTTAGAGGGTGCTTATGAAAAAACTAATTTTACTGTTGTTCCTTACTCCATTAATTTTATTTGCTCAAACCCCAGTAACTCCAGGCGATGGCGCTACCTTTGTATCAGTTTCTACATCATCTGTGTCATGGACAGCATTTAACGATGGTTTTGCTGCTGTACCGGATTATGATGCTGAGTTTAGTACAACTGGTGCATTTAGTGGTGAAGAAATTGCTTTGGTAGTAACTGGTACAAGTGCAACTGGTTTACCAGCTCTTTCTGCTAATACTACGTATTATTGGAGAGTGCGAGATACGGATACTAACGGTGCCGGTTTAGATGGTCCATGGAGTGCTACTTACACATTTACAACCATTGGAGGTCCTACCGCTACTGCTGCAACAGCAGTTTCAGCAACTTCATTTCAAGCAAATTGGAATGCTTATGGTGGCGCAACAAGTTATTATCTTGATGTTGCTACAGACGCCGGTTTTACAAGTATCTTAGCCGGCTACGATAATCTTTTAGTAGGTGCCGGTACTAATTATGTTGTTAATGGACTTATAGCCGGAACAACATACTACTATCGACTCCGTGCCAATAACGGATCAGTTACAACTCCAAATTCAAATACTATAACTGTTGTTACTGTACCGCCAGCGCCGGTTGCTACAGCTGCAACACTAATGACTCAAACTTCATTTCAAGCTAATTGGAATGCTGCAAGCGGAGCTACTGGTTATAGGTTAGATGTTGATAACGACAGTGATTTTTCATCGTTACTTGGTGGTTATTCAAATCTTGCTGTTGCCGGTACAAGTCAATCAGTTGCCGGTCTTTCAAATGGTATAACTTATTATTACAGAGTTAGGGCTGAAAATGGAAGTGGTGTTAGCGGAAATTCTAACTCTATTTCAACAGTTACTATTCCTTCAGATATTAATACTGCCGCAGAATCAAATGTAACGGGTACAAGTTTTACTGCTAATTGGACAGCAGCCGGCGGACAAGTGATTACCGGTTATTATTTAGATGTAGCTACCGATGGCGGCTTTGGGGCATTTGTTTCCGGTTATAATAATTTGAATGTAGGGAACGTTGTTACATATAATGTTACCGGGTTAAGTGCCAATACAAGTTATTGGTATAGAGTAAGAGCATACAACTCAAGCGGAACAAGCGGTAACACCGGAACAACTGAAACACTAACAACAGGTCCATTAGCTACCGCTGCTACATTAGTAACCCAAACAACATTCCAGGCAAACTGGAATGCAGTTGGCGGCGCAACGACATATTTCTTGGATGTTGATGATAACAGTGATTTCACTTCTCCTTTGGGTGGTTACAATAATTTAAATGTTGGTAATGTTACATCTTACCCGGTAAGTGGTCTTACAGCTGGCAATACATATTACTACCGGGTTAGGTCTGATGCCGTACCTGGAATTAATTCTAATTCTATTACAGTTGTAATGGTACCACCGGCACCGGTTGCAACTGCTGCAACTAATTTAGCTGGTACTTCATTTTCTGCAAATTGGAATGTATCTACCGGTGCTACCGGATATTTCTTAGATGTTGCTACGGATGCTGGGTTTACAGCTTTTGTTACTGGTTTTAATAATTTATCTGTAGGCAATGTTCTTACTTATAGTGTAACCGGTTTAACACCAACAGTAACTTATTATTATCGCGTTAGAGCAAGCAACTCAAACGGTACAAGCGGAAACTCAAATACAATAACTGAGAGCGGTTTAACAAATCCGCCATCATTTGCCGGCGCAAGTCCCGCTAATTATGCTGTTGGGGTTACAATACAACCAACTTTTGATTGGGCTGGTGCCGGACCAAACTATTGGTTTGAATTAGATGATAATTCTGATTTTAGTTCACCACTTGTTCAAGTTGGTCCTACTGCAAGTACTACATATAGTTTTGCACCTTATGTATCAACAGCAACAACTTTATTGGCAAACAGTACAGTCTATTATTGGAGAATAAAACAAACCGGAAGTGCATGGGTATCAAGAGAATTTCAAACTTGCGCACCGGCTATCCCGATCATTACAACAGTTAGTCTTGCCGGAACCGATGCGACATTATATTGGTATCCGCTTCCATATCAAACCGGATTGGAATACGACATTTTTTATTCAACAAATTCTAATATGAGCGGATATAGTTCGGTTACCGATCTTACAGCTACAAATTACACTTTAACCGGTTTAACTTTAGGAACAACTTATTATATTCAGATAAGAGCAAAAAATAGTGCCGGAACAGTAATTCACTCATATTCAGCAGTTGCAAACTTTACAGTACCTGGTTTACCAACACCTTATCCGTCATACCCGATAGGTGGGGTGACTGTTTATAGTAATCCGCCATATTTGTATTGGTATATCGGAAGTTATTTCCCGGGTTTAGAGTATGAAGTTAGATACGGAACATCAAATACCGACACAACACCGGCAGATGGTGAATTAGATGCCGGAACTAATTTAGCATTGACAACAGATTTATATACAACATTCCCGGCAGCATTAACAGCCGGGCAAACATATTATTGGCAAGTTAGGTCTAAGAGCGGAGCTACTTATTCTGCATGGTCTTCAATTGTAAGCTTTGTTGTTTACAACACTGTTCCAACAACACCGATCGTTCCTTATTTATCATATCCTACCGGCGGAACAACGGTTTATACAAATCCACCTTCATTTTATTGGTACCTTGGAACATATGCAACCGGTCTTGAATTCTATTTTGAATATGACGATGCTTCAGATTTTGCAACACCATTAGGAAACTCGGGTTGGATAAGTGATCTCTATTATTCACTTACAACAAACTTAACAGCCGGGCAGACATATTGGTGGCGAGTAAAATCAAGATTAGCTGCACCGCCAAACACAGAATCTGCATGGTCAACAATTGAAAGCTTTGTAATGTCATCTACGGTAAGTGGAGGTGTTTTAGCTCCTACACCATCTACACCAACTGGCGGAATTACGATATATGATTTAACACCAACATTAGAATGGTTATCATTTTCCACTTCTACATTGGAATTTAGAGCCCAATGGTCGGCATATCCTAATACAGATATAAACGGGGAATTGAATCATCCTACTGTAGTTACAACCGGATGGCAAACTGCGCAGACATATACATTAACTGCGCCGGAAATATTAACACCGGGTGTAACGTATTACTGGCAAGTACAAGCAAGATTACAGTCGAGTCCAGCAACTCTTTCTTCTTGGTCGTATATTGCAAACTTTACAACCGCCGCCAGCGCTACTGCAATTGTTCCATTGATTGGAAGCCCTAACTTTGGACAGCCGATTGATAATACATCAGCCATACTTTCCTGGAGAATACCAACTATTAGCGATTCTCCATTGACATATGAAGTTGAATATTCCAAGGATTCAGAATTTAGTAATTATAACACAGTTTCCAATTTGAGTGAACCATATACAGAAATCAATGGATTGGATTATGGTGAAAAATATTATTGGAGAGTTTACTCTAAAGCAATTAACGGTTCTCAATCCATGTATTCTGCAACCGGTTCGTTTTCTACCGGGGCTGTGACTGATGTAGAAGAAGCTGTTATTCCAACAGAATATAATTTGGAGCAGAATTATCCAAACCCATTTAACCCTACTACTAGAATTACTTATTCATTACCTGAGAATTCATTTGTATCGCTAAAGATTTATGATATTCTTGGTAGAGAAGTAAGTACTCTGGTAAATAGTGAAGTCATTGCCGGTACTCATTCCGTTGAATGGAATGGTACGGATGATTATGGTAATAAAGTTGCCAGTGGAACTTACATTTATAGAATAATTACTGGCAATTTTAGTTCTACAAAGAAAATGATTCTCATTAAATAATTGAATTTTTAACTATGCGATTCACAATTAAAAACGCAAAAAAATTTAAGAGGGAAATAAAATGGGAAAATTAGGTGCTTCAATATTTTTACTGCTGATTCTGGCAGTAATCGGATTAGCGTTATACGCATGCCATCAAGCATACTTTGCTTAGATAGTATCACTAATAAATAATTAATTAAAAAGGTCACCAATTACGGTGACCTTTTTTTATGTTTGAGTAAAGTGAAAAGAGATGGAACTGACTTATCGGAAATATGACCTGGAGTTAATTCAAGAATTTACTATTTCTAATTACTCTAGAAAATTTACACCTACTGTTTTAGTTGAATTACACCAGGATGGTGTTACCGGATATGGCGAAGCGAGTATGCCACAGTATTTGAAAGAGAACCAGGATACGGTTATTCAATGGCTGTCAAATGTTAAGTTAAAAAATATTTATTCATATGATGATTTAGTTGATACACTTACAGATTTGAACGACCGTGCAATAAAAAATTACCCGGCAATTGCGGCGATTGATATTGCACTGCATGATTTGCTCGGTAAGCTGCTCAATGTACCTTGCTATAAATTTTATGGTATAATACCAAAGAATGATCTGTTTACATCGTTCACTATTGGACTTGCTGATGAAAAGACATTGATAAGCAAAATACACGCTGCGGATAAATACAAAATATTAAAAATAAAACTTGGCGCAGAAAACGATAAACAAATTATAGATACAATCAGAAAAATTACCGACCAAAAATTATTTGTTGATGCCAACCAGGGTTGGAAGGATAAATATTTTGCGCTCGATATGATTAATTGGTTATCGGATAAAAATGCTATTCTGGTTGAACAGCCGATGCCGGTCGCTAATTATGAAGACACGGCTTGGTTGAAAAACCGGGTATCGTTACCACTGATTGCCGACGAAGCATTTCAAACAGTTGATAATCTTGATAAAATTAAAGATTGTTATTCCGGGATAAATATTAAGTTGATGAAGTGCGGCGGAATATATAATGCGTATAATATTGTTCAAAAAGCAAAAAAGAATAATTTAAAAGTAATGCTTGGCTGTATGACGGAAACTTCTTGCGGTATTTCGGCAGCTAAAATTTTATCACCTTTAGCAGATTATTTGGATTTGGATGGGAATTTACTCATCCAAAACGACCCTTTTGGTAATGAGATTAATTCTGAAGGTAAACTGGTAATTAATAATCTTCCCGGTCTGGGCATTAATAAAGTTGAAAAATGAACCCCACAAAAATTATTTTTATATTTACATATATTTTATTGTAAAGATATAATCATTTTAGGAGGAAGAAAATGCCTAAGAATTATGTTTCTAATAAAGATGAAACAGTTAGGATGTTCAGAAATGATTTATTAGAATCACTTTCTAGAGTACATTGGACAGTTCCGCTAATAATGTATATACCGATAATACTTTACTTTTTATATAGATCTTATTTTGTTTTATCACTTACCGGTAAAGATATTATTTTATTATTTTTGGCTGGAATTGTTATTTGGACATTCACTGAATACACACTTCATCGTTTTGTTTTTCATTATCAACCAAAGAGTTCGATAGGGCAAAGACTCCATTTTATAGTTCACGGTGTTCACCACGATTACCCTAAAGACTCAAAAAGATTGGTTATGCCGCCTTCGGTCAGTATTCCGCTTGCACTTTTCTTTTATTGGCTCTTTACTATACTGATTGGTGGTGTTTATATAAATTCGTTCTTTGCCGGGTTTCTAACCGGGTATCTTTTTTATGATACTACACATTATGCGGTGCATCATTTTAATATGCACAACAAATTTTGGTTGGCAATTAAGAACCACCACATGAAGCATCATTATCAGGATGCAACAAAAGGGTACGGTGTAAGTCAACCTACATGGGATTATGTGTTTGGTACAACTTTCACTGAAAAAGATAGCGAAGAACTCGAGACTAACTAATTCCTATTCCGCTTAATAGATAAGGATTAAGTTGAAAAGTTTAATAATCTTGTGCGTTACTGTCATATTATTTCTTCCTGGTTGTACTTTGAATATCCAGGCAGAACAAGAAATTTTTATACGTGCGAATCAGGTTGGATTTTTGCCCGGTGATATAAAGTCATGTGTTGTATTGTCTTCTAATAACCTCGAAGGCGAGAATGTTGAAATTATAAATACAAAAACCAACGAAACCGGTTTTGAAACAACTATTAAAAATAATAATGGTTCGTATGGCTCATTTAGATATACTTATAGAATTGACTTTTCGCAGTTGAAAGAAGATGGCGAATATGTGATAGAAATAGGGAAAAATAGATCATACACTTTCACTATTGGCAAAAAAGTTTATAATGATTTAGCAAAGACGTTGCTCGATTTTTTAAAAGTACAAAGATGCGGTTACACAAATCCATATTTGCACAATGTCTGTCATATATCTGATGCCACTGCCATAATCGAGAATGGAATAACATCACAGAATAAAATAGATGTAACCGGCGGCTGGCATGATGCCGGAGATTATGTGAAGTTCCTGAATACCACGGCTTATGCAACGTACATGTTGTTGTTTGCATACGAATTTGATCCTCATCGATTCGGATTTGATACCGATAAAAATAATGTTGCCGATATATTGGAAGAAGCAAAAGTTGGCGTGGATTGGATGCTTCGTGTAGCCTATAAGAAAAATAAATTTGTTACCCAGGTCCAGGATTTGCGCGATCATGAAGTCGGCTGGAGATTACCGGAAGAAGACCCTCTTACATTTGATAGACCCGCGTTTGTTGGTGTTGGAAAAAATATAATCGGTATTTACACGGCGACTATGGCTTTAGCTTCAAGAATATGGAAAGATGTTTTAAATTATCCGGAGTACGCAGACCAATGCCGGTTGACTGCAGAAAATTTTTATTCCGTTTATAATTCTGTTCCGGATATAGACAAGAGCGGAAACGGTTTGTACACTGACAAAAATTATGAAGGTAAATTGGCACTCGGTGCAGTTGAATTATATAAATTGACAAACAAAAAAAAATATTTAACCGAGGCAATGGTTCTTGCTGATTCAGCCGGTTCCGATTACTGGTGGAGTTGGGGAGATATTAATTCATTAGCTCATTACCGGCTGGCGCATTATGATATAAAGTACGCTGATTATATCAAAAATAATTTAGATGTTTTTAATAAAAAGAAAGATGATAATACTTTTGGCAAAGGTGCCGAATTATCATGGGGAACCAATAACGTGCTCTTAGGAATTACGTTGCAAAAAATACTTTGGGATAAATTAAAGAATAATAACTCATATGATTCGTTGGCAGTTTACCAGAGAGATTATATACTTGGAAGAAATCCATGGGGAATAAGTTTCATCTATAATGTCGGGGATAATTACACCGAAAATTTTCATCATCAAATTTCACACTTGAAGAAGAAATTGCCCGGCGGTTTTGCTGCCGGCCCGGCAACCAAAGAATTTCTCAAAGGATATTCTATTGAATATGAGAGCCCTGATAAATATAGTCGTTTTCAAACCGATGATGATTATTATCGCGATGATAGGATGGATTATATAACGAACGAGCCGACAATTACGGCAAATGCAACTGCAATCTTCGTTTTTGGGTGTTTGTCGAATTAATATACTCAGTGTACTATTTTGATTCACAATACCATTATAGGATGAATTTTATAATAAATATTATGTTTTTTTATCATTTTTTGATTTTCTTATGGCATTAATTTGGTTTTTGGTAAGTTGATAAAAGTAAATAATAGGAACTAACATGGTTAGCTCTATACGAAGAATTCCATCGGGATTTTCATTCATAGATAAAAATTGGGGCGGCGTTTATCGAGGGGGAAGCTATTTATTAGTTGGCCCTCGAAAATCCGGACGAACATTGGTTGGATTACAATTTGCATTAGAAGCTGCTAAATCGTCTGAAGTCTGTCTCTTCTTCACAATTATGCGTCCGAAAGATTTGATGATTCAAGCTGCATCTTTGAATTTTGATATTCAATCTTACATGAATCAGAATTTAATAATTGTTGTTCGCGTGGCTCCTCCAAATGATATTTATGATATGTATAATCCGGACGATTATTTAGTTGAATACTTTAACGATATAATTACCGTTGTTGATCAGTATCATCCAACCCGGATTATTTTTGATGAACTGACACCCTTTGTTGGTTTTAAAAATTTAGATCATTTGAGAGATACATTTCTACATACACTTGAAACAATTGAAGAGAGAGATATAACAAGTTTATTTGTTATTAGTGAACCGGCGACTCAAAAAGCTCAAAATGTTGTTGATGGATTAGGTCAATTTGTAACCGGAATAATTGATCTAAAAAAGGAAGGCGGGGCCGCTGATAGATTTCACGGAGGCACCGTTACAATATCACCTAACGTTGGCCACACGGAAGGTCAATTTACAGCCGATTATAGGATCGAACCTTACAAAGGTGTAACAACTGAATTTTCAAAAGAACCTTACTATTCCGCAACCGAAGAAATTCAACCATCGTTGCCTAAACCAAGAGCGATTAATAGACCTACGCGGATCGATATTCCGTCGGAACCTTATGCGTTCTCAAATATTTATAATTATAACGATTTTTTGTTGATACTAAATAATCAAATAGCATTGTACAAAAGCACCGGTCAGACTTTTAATTTAATTTCATTCAAGCTGGATCCGGCGGCACAAGTAAAAGGGTTATTATCCATCAATCAATTACAAAATGCAATCAGGCAAAGCACTACAAAAAAAGATAAAATTTGTATTGTGGAAAATAAAGTAATTGTGTTACTTGTAAGAGGAAGTTTAAAAGGTGTTGTAGATTTAATGTCGAATGTTCAAAACAATATGCCAAGCCACGATCCAAATTATGTGAACGCCATTCTTGAGTATATTTCGATTTACAATATGGAAGTAGATGAAAGAGCTGAAAATGCTGAGTCTATGATGGAATATGTTTTGAGTGCCGAGACTTCCGTTACCAATGCATACCAGCCGTTAAATAAATTTATAGGGTAATGAAGGGCAGTGCAAAAATATTTTTTGCAATATGTTTAATTTTTACCACGATTATTTTCTCCCAAGATAGATCGGAAGGATTAAAACGCCAGGCACAGTTGCTGATGAGTGAAGGGCGTTATAAAGAAGCCATAGATCAATTCAACAAGTATGTTGCTGCTAATCCTCAAAGAGCCGACGGATACCATCAACGCGGCTTGTGCTACGAAAAAACTACCGAGTACCAATATTCCGTTCTCGATCTTCGAAGAGCAAGAAGATTAGACCCGGGAAATCCTGAAATTCAAAGAGATTTAAATCGCGTAATTTCAATTTGGCATCGCCAATTATACCAAAAAATAGAAGGACATAAACGCGATATTGCCATTGATCCAAACTATGCTTTTAGCTATCTCGAAATTGGGAAGAGTTATCGATGGCTTGAGGAATGGAACAATGCTGAAATTTGGTACGATGAATATTTAAAACGTGATGACAATGCTTCACCGGACGAAATTATTCGCTATACCGAAATTCTTGCTAAAACCGGTTCGATCACTAAAGGTGAAAAAATACTGAAAATATATGTGGACAGATATCCCGAGGATTGGAGGTTGTGGAGCCGATACGGTTATTTTACTTTGTGGCTTGGTAAATTTAAAATTGCCGAAGATGCCTTTGTAACGTCGTTGGGTTTTAAGCCTTTCTTTAAAGAAGCTGAAGACGGACTTGACCTGGCTAGAAATCAAGCTTATCTTGTTCAATACCAGCCGAGATCTTACGAACGTGTTTACCCGATAGATAGATATTATGCAATACTTAACAAGGATCCGGAAAATGATCAAGTTAGATTTGATTTGATTAACGAATTGATGACAGCTGATCGTTATGAGGAAGCATATCAACAGTTGCAGCTTTTGCAAGGCAAGTATGTTAATGATGAAAGATATCAATCTTTAATGAAAACAATTACTGACTACCGCGATAGTACATACAATGATGTGATATCGCAATACACAGAGATATTGAAAAATGATCCTTCAAACAAGGAAGCAGTTTTAAAATTATCGGAAGCTTATGCAAATCTGTTCTATTACGATAGTGCAATTGAAGTATTAAGAGAATATTTGGTGTCTGTACCGGAAGATCAACAGCTTGATGTAAGGTTTGTGTATGCAAAATACAGTGCGTGGAATTACGAATGGGAAAACGCAATTGCACAATTGAATAAATTGCTTGAACTGGACCCGAATAATTTAGATTATCAACTGTTAAGAGGGCAAATTGCCGTATGGACTGTACTTGATTTTGATATTGGTGAAAAATATCTATTAAACGTGGTAGCCAACCGACCAAATGAGCTTAGCGCTTATATATCATTAGCATCGCTTTATTCATGGAAGAAAAATTTTCCTGAAGCAAAAAAATATCTCGATGAAGCTAAAAGAATTGCGCCTAATAACCCGGAAGTTGAAAGTGCACAAAGCAATTATGAACTGCATCTCTCAGCTTACGAAGAACTAAAAGTTTTTGAAATAAAAGCGGAAGCCGGTAAACTTGCAGCCGATGGTGATTGTGAGGGTGCCCGTCTCAAATATGAAGAGTATTTTACCAAACGCACAGCGCCATCAAGAGATGAGCTTGTTGAGTATGCCGATATTGTCACTTGCGCTGGTGATTACGCGAAAGCAATTGAAATATACGATCAATTATTAAACGAAGAATTTGACTACCGCCTTGCTTTACAGAGAGCCAAAAATTATTATTATAACAAGGATAGTCTTTCCGCAGTTAATGAATTAGAAAGTTTGAATAGGTTAAGACCTGATGATAATGAAACTAAAATGTTTTTAGCCGATGCTTATGCCGTAACGCTGCAAACCCTTAAAGCCGACTCAATCTACCAGGAATTGCTTTCAGCAACAACAGATTCTACTGAAAGAAAAACACTTCATCAAAGAATGGCTATTCTGGGTGAATATTATATTCGTAATAAAGAATTGGATAAAGCAAACGAAATTTATAATAACTTATTGGGAACAGTTAATGATCCTGAAATTGTTCAAGATGTAAACCATCGACGGTTATATCTTGGCGATGCTTATGCGTTGAATGATGAATGGGGTAAAGCAGAGGATATTTATGATGAACTTTTGGATGTTGCTTCGGATACAGCTGAAATTAGAATCTTAAAACAAAGGATCGAATGGATTCCGCCATCAGGATTTAGCAGAGGAATAACAAGTTTTGGAAATTTACTCTATTACTTTGTTCCAACGAATATTGGATTATCACCATTTTCAAATTATTACGTTGATAATCAAGATTTCAGATTAAATACATATGGGTTAAGAGTAGATGGTGGTTTTATAGGTTTTCTCGGTTTAGGTGCACTTTGGAGTAGAACAAATATCGATGTAGGTTCTTTCGACAGAAATTTTACAACTTTCAAAGGAGTTGCTACGATATTTTTTTCAAGGATAGTATCGCTAAATGCAAGTTACGGCAATCTTAATATTCCAGGTGAACCTAACAAAGCGGTAGGAGATTTAACTTTTAGAATTGAGGAACCAAATCGTTTTTCATTAGTAGGATATTATGAAAATAATGATGCAAGATTATTGTTGTATTCACCAAATATGTTATTTACAAGACTTAAATCGCAACTATACCGTTTCTCGGGGTATTATCAACACCGGGATGTAATGAGATTATCCGTAACTTATTCTTATTATAATATATCGGATAATAATGAGGGTAACGATATTCAATTTAGATTGGGCAGAAAATTTTTTGATAACGGAATGTTCGGTTATGAATATTTCTTTTCGGATTATGCATTTGTTTCGCAATACTATTATTCACCTCAAAATTTTTCTTCGCATAGTATATGGGGAGAATATATTTATAATCCCGATGAATCTCTTAAAGCAAAATTTGGTGGTAAAATTGGCTATGTTCCCGATGTAGATTTTATTCTAAGCGAAGTTTTTGGTGAAGTGACTTATTACCCGTTTAAGTTGTTGAATATTACGGCAAGATTAGGGTTATCAAACAGTTTTCGATATGATTCAAGTTATAAATCTCTTAATGCTTCGATATCTGCATATTGGTCGGTCTTTTAATATTTAATTATGGATACAATTATAGTTTAATTTATACTAAACCTAATTTCAATTCTATTATTCAAAACTAACAATTATGAAAAAACTTACACTTATCTTGTTATCATTGTTTTTATTCTTCTTAGAACAATCATTCCCGGTTGACAAAAATTGCATTGTAACGGAATTTTTATTGGACGATGGTCAGGAAATATTTATCTCTTCATATGACAACTCATTTCCGGCTGATATTGACAATTCATTCGTTGCTACTCAAAAACAGCTTGGTAAATTTGTCCCTATTACCGGTAACATCAATCAGCTTAAAGTTTTTTTTGACGCATTAAAAAACTCCGGCGGTAAAGTTATTAGAATTGCTCACTACGGTGATTCATTAATCCAGGGTGATGTTATTTCAGAATATTTAAGGGATCGATTTCAAAAAAAATTTTCCGGTAAAGGAGCCGGCTATCTTGCAATTATTTCCAATGATATTAAAATTAGAAATACAACCAAGCACACGTACTCCGATGATTGGAATTATGTGGCAATTACTACTCGTAATCCGGAAAGGTTACCTTTTGGAATTGGGGGATCTGTTGCTGTCCCTAAATATGGAAGCTGGGTTAAGTATCAAGCCACACAGTATTTAAGTTCTACTAATTCGTTTGACTTGATTAAAATATATTACAGCCATGCAGATGAAAGCAGTACCATTGAATATGTCATCAATGAAAAAACAAGCAAAAAAATAAAATTAAAATCCGGTGTGAATGTTCAAGAATTAATACTAGAATTGGATAAAAACTCAACTTCAGTTGAAATAAAATTCATATCGGGCAAAATCCCATACCTTTATTCCGTCAGTTTAGAATCAGGCAATGGTATTTATCTGGATAATTTTGCGATGCCGGGGAACACCGGTTCATCATTATTAGATATCCCTAAAAATGTAATTTCAGATTTTAATAAATATAATGAGTACAGACTTGTAGTTTTAAATTATGGGGCAAATGTTTCTTCACCAAATAAAGGTATATATACACTGTACGAAAACAAAATGGTAACGCTTATTGAGGAATTTAAAAAATTATTTCCTAAAGCTGGATTTTTATTGGTTGGTGTAGGTGACAAAACAATGAAAAAGGGGAATAATTTTATTACAAATCCAGACGTTCCCTTGCTGCTTGAATCCCAAAAAAGGATAGTTGCAAAAACAAATATTGCTTTCTGGAATTTATGGGAAGCTATGGGCGGCAACAATTCTATGAATGAATGGGTCAATGCCAAACCGCCAATGGCACTCAAGGATTTTGCTCATTTTACTCCTATTGGTGGTGCGAGGGTCGCAGAATTATTCTTCGATGCTATTATTGATGCGTACAATAAATTCTAGATCCCCTTGCTATAATTAAAGCGATTAAGTGTATTTCTTAGACCTTTTATTTAAGACTTCTCATTAACTTATTTTCTTGCAATAGTTTAAATAAAAAATTATATTGTTGCCAAGGATGTCTGAAACTGAGCCATCTTCATTAAAGTGTTTGTCGTTGGTACAAAAAAATATTTAGATTCTGCATATTCTCTTTATTTTACATTACTTTTGTGGCACCTATTTTGTCAATAATAAATGGCTAAACTTTTTTGTGATTAAACGTTGGACAAACAAAGATTTCAAATAGCGCTTGATAACCGGGAAATTAAACCCCCGCAAAGAAATGTTTCTAAGGAAAATTTACGTACAATTTTCATTACCGGTTTAATTTCAATTTTGCTGATAATAAGCATAATAATTTTCATGCCTTTGACTGTCTTAACGTGGAGCGGTCTATTTGTTTATTCTTCCATCGTCTCGCTTGTAATTTTCTTATTTATACTTTTGATTAGATACTTTGCAATATTGTTCTTAGCATATTTTTACATGACGAGATATTCTGTTCACACCAAACCAGGTTATTACCCATTCGTTTCTATTATTGTCCCGGTTTATAATGAAGGTATTGTATTAAGAAATTCAATCGAATCGTTGCTTGATATTGATTATCCGAATTATGAAATAATTATTGTTAACGATGGTTCAACGGATGATACTGCAGCAGTCGGGGAGACGTTAGTAGGATATCATCAAGGTAGAACCGGTGTGATAAAAGTCTCGTTGATTAATAAACCGAATGGTGGAAAATCGAAAGCTTTGAATGCCGGTATTCAATATTCAGAAGCACAATTTGTGTTATGTATGGATGGTGATTCCCAACTAACATCCAATACGTTGAAGATGGCTATGAGACATTTTGACGATCCGGCTGTTGGTGCTGTTGCCGGAAACGTTAAAGTTCAAAATCGCAAAAAGATGTTAACCGATCTTCAAGCACTTGAGTATTTAGAAGGGTTAAACCTTGCACGCAGTGCACAAGGTTTTATTCAAATGGTAAATATAATTCCTGGTCCTATTGGAGTTTTTAGAAAGATTACTTTACGGGATGCCGGCTTCTATTCGAGCGATACTTTTGCTGAAGATGCGGATGTTACATTGAAAATTTTAGCTAAAGGCTGGAAGATAGTTTATGAACCAAATGCCATAGCCTATACTGAAGCACCATCAAGCATATACCAATTACTAAAACAGAGGTATCGCTGGACACGGGGAATTTTGCAAGCTATAAGAAAACATAAAAGATACTTGTATAACCCGACAGTGAATTTTAATAATAGTTTTATAATGTGGTCGATGTTCTATGAGGCTTTAATATGGCCGGCTATGAATATTTTTGTTAATGTTTACTTTATTATTGTTGCACTTTTATACGGTATCCATATAACACTGTTTTTGTGGTGGGTTGGAATAGCGGTCTTAGATCTTATGTCGGCAGTCTTCTGCATTGCAGCGGAAAAAGAGGAATTCAGATTGGTCCCTTATGCAATTATCTACCGTTTATTTTTTATTTTATTAATAGATGTAACTAAGGCTGCTGCAACAATTGAAGAGTTTTTAGGGGTAAAGATGACGTGGGGGAAACTAGAGCGTACCGGAGCCGGTAATGCCCCATCGAAGAAACCGATACCAAGTGTTGCCGGTAAATAATTTGAATTTTCATTGAGGTTAAAATGGAATTAATCCCGATACTTTCTTTAATAATTCTTGTAGCAACAATTTCTACATTCATTCTGGCAGTCGGGGCTTACATACTTTATAAGGTTAGGGAACGTAAGGGAGTTGGCGCACAAGCACCACAACCCGCTGCTATTCCGGCAGAATTTGTTACACCGGCTCCTCTTGTTGAACAAAGACCAGCACAGCCGGAAAGAAGAACTTTTGAAGTTGTTGCCCGTCAGCAAGAATATGATTATCAACGTCAACCTTCTTATCCACCGCAACAAGAGAATAGGGGTCCTGAACTGAGACCGACTTTTGTAGGTAGCGGACCAGGGTATTCTGAAAAATATCAAAAGCTAACCCCTACCGGTGAGAGAACGACCGAGGGAGATAAGTATGCTTCCAAGCGGAAGTTTATGAGATATACAAATGAAGGTTATGTTGAAACTTCGAAGCAAGAGAAGAAACAAGAGGATAACTTAAAGTGGCGGTAAAAAGTGTTCGCGGCTTAAGAGTTAATTATCTAATAATATTTCTCAGCGGCCTTGTACTTCTTATTACTGGTATTCTTGTTTTTTTACTCATAGTTCGAAATATTTATGGCAGCTATGAGATTAAAGAAATATTGCCCACAAAAGACAATCTCAAATCTTTATCTTCTGAGGATAGATCAGGAAAAGTTGCAATACTATACTCTCAGTATACTGAAAACATGCTGCCTTCTGGTAGTACTTGGCTGAAGGATAACATTGACTATTGGAAAAAGTTTACAAAAAATGCCAGGATGAATTACGATGTAATTTCGGACCAGACGATTGAGCTTGGTAAACATCTTGAATACAAATTAATAGTCCTTCCTGGTTCTAAATCCCTTAGTGATAAGCAGATTATCCAACTAAAGAAATATCTTGAAAAAGGGGGAAGTCTTTTTGTTACCGGCGGACCGGCTACTTTTTCTGATGAAGGGAAATGGCGCGGATGGGAATTTTTTACTGAAGTTTTTGGTATGAAATTTAATAGGGAAATTAAACCGGAAGAAACATATAAAGTTCATACATTACGCGGTAATTTACCTTTAACTGCCGGGGTACCGACCGGTTATACATTGAAAATAGCTACATGGGATCGCCCGATTTATGCAGAAGTTCTTGAACCGAGGACTACACAAGTAAGTTTTTGGTACGATTTCAGAAAAGAAGCCGGATTGGTTCGTGAAGAAATAGAAAAAAGTGCCGGCATTGCTTTTGGTACATATGGTAAAGGACGTTTTGTTTGGTATGGTTTTGAGCTAAGCTCTGTCCTAGGTGTCCAAAAAGATTATATATACTTTGAAAGACTTTTTAATAACTCTCTAAATTGGTTAACATACCAACCAACTGCTTTTGTGAAAGATTGGCCTTCACCATACGACGGAGCATTGGTTTTTATTCCTACTCTTACTGAAAATATTGGAAATATTACAACATTAAACAGTCTTATAAATTTCAAACAATTCCCGGCAACATTTTTTATTAATCCGGTGACCGGTTTAAAAAATTTGAGTCTGTTAAAATCATTAGGTAATAAAGGGGATATAGGGGCAATAATCGATATCGGTTTTATTGAATTTCCTGAAGATACTCTTAATAAGCTATTCTCTAAAGAGACACAGTTTTCAAACATTGGTTTTGCTACTGACACTCTCTCAAAAATATTACATAAAAAAGTTGATGCTATAATGCCTCAGTACGGTTACTATGATGATAACACATTGCAAGCGATGGCATCTAAAAATATTAGTTTCCTTGTTACAGATTCTTTAACAGATAGGTCAGTACCGGAAATCAGGTTCAGGAATGATAAACCTATTATGGTTATTACAAAGACTGCTCGCGATGATTATGAGGTAGTAAAAAATTACGGATTGACCAACACAGATTTTCAAAGATACACCTATGAGGAAGATATCGATAGAATTTTATTCGAAGGCGGATTATATGTTTTTAAGGTGCATACTAATTATCAACTTCAACCACAGTATGCTACTGTAGTTAGGGACGTATTACGTTATGCTAAAAATAAAAATATGTGGATTACTTCGCTTAACGGATTAAAAGCTTGGTGGTCCAGAAGACAAGGTGTTGAAGTTAGGTATGAAGAACGAAGTAAAAGAAGAATTGCTGTTGAATTTACTAACCCAAGCGATAATCCAACCACGGATATTGTTGTACAAGTCAACTTGAATAAAAAAGTTAAGAATGTAGTTGTTTCATCAGATATAATTAATACTGATATACCCAGATATGAATTAAGAAACGATAACCAAACGATTTATTTTTACCTGGAGAGAATGGGCCCTCATGAAACACGATCTTTATTGGTAGACTTTGATAATATTGAAGCATAGTTATCCGGCCGCCTTTATGTTTTGCCGGATTACTAATAACCCAGCCGAATCGTATCCTTATTTTAATATTTATAGATATGATAAAACATTGTACAATTTCTTAAATTGTTTTATCAAAAAAGTTAATTTGTGATAATCAGTGAATCAAAAGAAAAATATTACAAAATTAAAACTGTTATTCGCAGTTTTACTGACTGCCGCAGCAATTACCGGGTGTGTGGAAAATTTAACCGACACCACGCAGAATGCAACCCCAACAATTGAAATATACTCGCCGGCTACTAACGATAGCGTACAAATTGGTGAGAATACAATTAGTTATATTGCAGCAGATGGAACCGGTGGCAGTGGATTATCATTCTACGAAGTTTATCTTAATGATGCATTTATACAGAGATTTGAACAAAACTCGGATGGAACAAATCCCGAACTGAACCTGAATGTTGATTCAACACTGATCGGTTCAAGAATTTCTTATTTTGTTAAAGTGTATAATGAAAACGGACGATCAAAAGAGAGCACGAAACAAACAAATATTTATGTAAAAGATAAACCTCCGGCAGCTCCTTCTGATTTGTTTCTTACAAGAATTAATGATTTCTCAGTAAATATGCTGTGGAGTGATAACTCAGGTAACGAATTAGGATTTGAATTATGGCGAAGAGATGGCGGATCGGGTACATACCGTAAAATAAAAACATTACCTCCAAATACAATCAGTACTGATGATAACGGTCTCTCTCCGTTTGTAGACTATTTTTATAAAGTGAGGGCATATAATAGTTCAGGTTATTCTGATTTTTGTGATGAAGCAAGCACGTCAAGTATTCCCGGTGGTCCATGGAATTTAGAAGCTGAAGCAATAGGTGCTAGTGTTGTACGGCTTAAGTGGACTGATTTTGCTGTGAACGAATCCGGATTTATTATAGAAAGAACGAATACTTTTACAAACAATTTTGAAAGAATCGCCATTGTTAATCGAAATACTACTGAATACGAAGATAATACCGTACAAGGAAGTACCGGGTATAGATACCGTTTAGCATATTATACGACCACCTCTATAAGTGGTTATTCAAATGAGGTTTCGATATCAACATTTTACATAGATGTTAATGGTCCTACCAATTTAACAGCTGAATATTATGCACCAAACAATGTCGTAATATTAAATTGGGAAGATAATACAGATCTTGAGAAAGGTGTTATTATTGAGCGTAAAGTCGATTCAGGAGAATTTGTTGAATATGGGAAATTTGATCAAGACGATATTACAGCAGCAAATGATGCCGGCGTTGAGAGCGGCAAAACATATTATTATAGGGTTAGACAAATTTTGGGCACGAAAACTTATACACCATATTCAAATACTGTTAATATTACAATTCCGTGATTAATTAAATGGCCGGTGAAACAAAAAATATTGATTCAAAAATCTCTTCAAATCTACCAAGTTTAATTATTGACAAATCTGGAAGGGTGATTGCAGTAAACGTAGAGTTGAAAAATTTGCTTCCGGCTTTACAGCCCAATGTAAATTTCTTTGATATTTTTAATGAGAAACAATTACTAACTATTCAGAGAATTTTTATTGATGCTAGGAAATATGATACTGCTGCTAAAGATGTTATTGAATTAGCTATCGATGGTAATAATAAAAATTTTGAGATAATTTTTAATCCACTTCGAAGTGAGAATAATGTCTATTACTTAGTAGCATTATCGGAACAACAAGAATCAAAATCAACGGCGGTTACCACAAAATTTTCTATTTCTATCCCGGAACTAGAAAAAATAACTTCCGACAAGAGAATATTATCTGTTGTAAATAAAATAAAATTATCGTATCCATTCACTTTTATAGAAAAGGCAAAGATTCAAAAAGAAATAAACGAGTTGGCAGAATTTTTTTGGCTAAAAAACATCGACGGTAAATTTATTTTAATTAATGACTCATATTCTCAGACGCTTGGGTTCTCGACAGCACAGATCGAAAATAAAAACGAACAAGATTTTCTGCCCAAGTATTTAATAAATCTTTATAAGATAGTCGAACAATATATAATTGAATCTACAAATGCTGTTGTGTTGGAAGGCTCGGCTATCCCGGCGTTAAACGGAGCTAATAAAAATGCACACATCGTACAGTTTCCAATAATTGATCTCGATAATAAAGTTGTAGCTATAATCGGTTTCTCCCAGAAGACAACAACAAAACATGTTTCAGGACAATCGACTATTAATCACGAGTACTTCAAGAATCTTTCGGAAGCAGTTTTACTCCTTGATGCTGAGAACAAAATTGAAGCATACAGCGACGAATTTATTAAAATGATGCTGTTGAACGATCAGGTGGATTACAAAAAGAATGATTTACATAAAATATTCGATAAAGATTTTGTTCAACAAATAGAAAAATATTTGGTTGATAATAAAAACACCGATGTTCTTGATACAACTTTTACATTTGTAGAAAAAGGGAACTTGAAAACCGAAATCAAGGCGTTTAAGTTTTTTGATTTTGGCGGTATCTATAATGGTGCTCAAATTATATTCATTCAAAAAAATGAACTGCAGTTATTGACTGAAAGTAAAGCACAACTCTATGATTCGATTATTCTAAACAGTCCCATTGCGATGTTTATTTATGACCTGGAAAATTTAAAATTCCTTGAAGTAAATGATTCGGCATTGAAGCTTTACGGATATAAGAGAAATGAATTCTTAAATATGGATCTTACGGATCTCTACGCGCCGGAAGATATCCAAACTTTAATACAATCGGGTGATAATAAAACTTTAAATTCGGGTTCGTGGCGCCATAAAAAGAGTGACGGCACTTCCGTACTCGTAGAACTGAATAGAAATTCAATTGAATATAAAGGTAAAAAAGCTCATCTCAACCTGGTTCGTAATGTAACAGATGAAGTAAGTGAAAAAAAACGTGTTCAAGTGCTGCAATCAGTATTTGATAATACAAGCGACTTAATAATACAGACCGACAAAGATGGTTTTATTAAAGAGATCAATGAACATGTTACTAAAAAATTCGGTTATTCAAAGAAAGAACTCGAATCGAGACCGTTTATAAGTCTTGTCTCCGATGACGACAGAGCAAAGGTAAATAAAAATATTTTTCATTCGGGGCTGTTAAAAACATCTTCAATAGAAGTTGATATTAAAAGACCCTCGGGCAACATGCTGAAAAGTTTAGTTGTTGCTACGCCTATTAAAGATTATAACGGTGATATTGAGGAATATAACTTAGTTATTAGGCCGAATGAAGAAAGAAGCGGTACAAAAGATTTAAAACATACCCAGGATGAGACCTTAGATAAAATTGATGCGTCATTTCTCTCGAATATGTTCCATGAAATATTGACACCAATCAACGTGATATTAGGATTCACACAAGAATTATGGGAGAGTCTTGGCACCCCCTCGGATGAACAAAAAGAAGCTGTGGATATTATCAAAGAGAATCAAAAACTTCTTATGCAGATTATGGATAATGCCGTTGAGTATTCAGCACTGCAGCAGAAAGTAATTAAGTTTAGACCTGAAGAGTTTAGGTTTGTAGAAATACTAGATGAATTAAAGGAGAATACTAAGAAGTTTTCCGAATCGAAAAAATTAGAAATTGTTTATGGTAAAATATCATCTTCGTTAACTGCCGAAACGGATCGTCAGAAGTTAGTTTCACTAATAAGCGAGTTTTTGAAATTTGCTATCCAGATTACACGGGAGAATACACTCTTTCTATCAGCCAAAAATTACGATGACAATAATTTTATTGTAACAGTTAAAGATACTAGATCGGTAATTACACCGTTTTTATATAAAGGATTGAACGATGTTTTATCAGATGAAGAAACTGCAAGCAGAAAAAATTTTGGGTTCTCAAGATTCTCTATGAGATTGGTTAACAAATTAATCCAGTTGTTATCTGTTAGAAAAGAGACTGTTGTGAAAGATAACGATGTTGTTGAATTCGGCTTGGTTGTACCAATAAAGTTTGTGCCCGTTGAAAAAATATCTATAGAAGTTGAATCTCCTAAACAAGTTAAAGAATCAAAAGCTTTACAAAAACCTCAAATCAAGGAACAGCCGGTTGCATCGTTTCCATCGCAGTCAAAGGAATTAGACTTATCGCAATTATCTTGTTTGTATCTAGAAGATCAGGTCGATTCACAAATTCTATTTAAGAACCAAATGAGGGAATTGAAAAGCATAGAATTTGCACCAAGCTTTGAAGTTGCTTTACCTCTGCTTAAAACAAAGAAATTCGATTTTATAATCATGGATATTAATTTACAAGGCGAGTATAACGGTTTGGATGCATTGCGTATATTACAAAAGATGCCGGGTTATAAAGATTTTCCTATAATTGCATCCACAGCATATATGCAGCCGGGTGCTAGAGATAATTTTATTGCTGCCGGTTTTACTGATTTTATTCCTAAACCGCTTTTACGGGATAAAGTTATCGAAACTTTAAAAAGAATTATGAAGTAATTTTTTATACCATTCTAAATTTTCTCCATCAAATATTTTTTTGCTCTCTTTGATTTTATTTTCAATTTCTATACATTTGTCCCACAAATTTTCTACCTGATAGTAGAGTAAAAGGGCAGATAGCTCAGTCGGTAGAGCAAAGGACTGAAAATCCTTGTGTCGGCGGTTCGATTCCGTCTCTGCCCACAAAAGTGCGAAATATTATTTCGCACTTTTCATTTCTAATATTCATTCTTTTCTTGTTGGGCTGATAAACGCGAGGTAATTATGAACCGCTATTTGTTATTGGCTCTACTTCCCATACTACTACACTGTTCAGATGGTACTCCGGTTGAAGACAATCTTGCCAGTGATATTATTCCTTTTCCAGCTATCCGGGATTCTATCCCTTATTCAAAAATTGGTATCGGAAAAATTGTATTTGAAAGAATTGGCCCGGAGAATAATAATTATTCCGGCGTTTGTGTTTTAGATTCAGAGAATCAAAATGCGATTGGATTTCAAACTGCTTGTGACGCCCCTTCAATTTCACCATCTGGAAACAGAGTTGCATTTTCAGAAAATTCCGGTACCAGTCCTTGGTCATTAGATATTTATGTATCGTCATTGGATGGAACTTCCAAAAAAAATATATCAAACATTGCCGGGCAAGACCGGTGCCCTAATTGGTCTTATGATGGAAGCAACGTTTACTTTTGGGTAATCAATCAGGTTACCAATTATGCTTTATTATATCGCATTAAGCCGGATAATTTATCAGATAAAGAATTTATACACGAATTCACTTTACGAAAACCGAGTACACCTTTTTCCGAATCAGTTGATAATAAATTAATCTATTCAGATGGAGGTACAATTTATTTACTGGATAATAGTGAAGTAAAAGTATTTTTGGCAGTAGATTTTGAGCAGTGGGGAAGTATTTACACGCCATGTTGGTCACCTGATGGAAAATTAATAGCATTCCTCCAAGCAAAGAAAAAAGTTGTTAGTAATTCAATTCTTAATTTTGGTGGAAAGGTAATGTTATATGATCCCGGCAGCAACGTACTTACTACAGTTTATGAATGGACGTGCGGAGATCGTCAAAAAGAATGGTACGGATTTAATACTTTATCACTTTGTTGGTCGCCCGATGGAACGCGTTTGGCTTTTAATCAACTTAAGGAAGGATATGAATCGCACATTTATATAGTTAATAAAGATGGTACCGGATTAACACAAATAACAAATGCGCCTGGTGTTTGCGATAGGAGCGTTACTTGGTCGAGAGATTAGATTGTTTCTTGTTTTTGCGCTCAAACCATATTTGATAAGTATTATTTTAGTTGGTTCATTTCACCGAGAATTTATAAACAGCAGTATGTGTGTAAATTTCCCCGGCGTTTAATCGAACAGTAGGAAATTGAGGGTTATTTGGTGAATCCGGGAAGCGTTGTGTCTCCAGACATAAACCGGTTCTATGCCGATATTTAATTCCTTTTTTTCCAGTTATAGAACCATCTAAGAAATTACCGCTGTAAAATTGCAGCCCGGGTTGATCAGTATAAATTTCCATGAATCTGCCGCTTGAAGAATCGTATAAACTGGCGCATTTAAAAATCTTATCTTGATGTTTGTTGAGTACCCAATTATGATCATAACCTTTGCCAAATTTTAATTGTTCGTCATTAGTCTCAATATCTTTCCCGATTTTCTTAGGCGTGCTAAAATTGAACGGAGTGTTTGTTACATCCATAAGATTTCCCAAAGGAATAAGTTTGTCGTCAACCGGCGTAAACTGGTTAGCATCAATCATCAATTCATGTTCAAGGATTGTTTTTGTTGGGTCGCCGGTCAGGTTGAAGTAAGTATGGTTTGTAGGATTGAGGATCGTATTTTGATCTGTTGTAGCAGAGTAATAAATGATTAATTCATTATTCTTTGTTAAGGTATAGGTAACATTTAACTCAACATTACCAGGATAACCTTCTTCTCCGTCTGCGCTGAAATATTTTAATGTAATTTTTTGACCATTCGATATAGTGTCAAATTCAGTTACAGTCCAGAGTCGTTTATTTATTCCTTTTTTGCCGCCATGCAGATGATTTTCTCCATCGTTTATGGTTAGTTGATATTCTTTCCCATCGAGCTTAAACGTTCCTTTTTTAATTCTATTGCCGTATCTGCCAACTACTGCACCAAAATATGATTTGCATTTCTCATAATCTTGTACTGAATCATAGCCAAGTACTACATCTTTATATGTACCATCTTTATCCGGAACAATTATTTTGACGATAACAGCACCGTAATTTGAAATATCAACTTCGGTACCATTTTTATTTTTTAGGGTATAGAGATACGCTTCGTTGCCATCTGATAATCTGCCGAAAGATTTTTTCTGTGCTATAACATTGCTTTCAACTTGGGCTTTACATGATAAGTCAAATATTGCTGGTAGAATTACAAATGAAAGTAATAATGTAATTTTTTTCATCTTCGCCACTCACTCATTATTTTTCATACAGAAAATATTTGATTGAAGACTAATAATCCATGATGATAGGTTATAAAGTTATAAATAAAGATTAATCAACTGTTCATATAATTCTTGTTTACCGCTTATTTGTTTTGGTTCTCCAAGTTTAACGGCAAGATCGCGTAAATCTTCTAAACTTAGTTCACCTTTTTCAAATTTGACACCATTATCTATATCAAATGATTTGTAACGATTTAATCTCATCTCTTTATAATTGGATTGAGTGAGAATTTTTTCAGCAGTTATAAGCGCACGTGCGAACAAATCCATACCGGAAATATGTGCAATGAATAGATCATCGGTGTCGGTTGAATTTCTTCTTACTTTTGCATCGAAGTTTACACCGCCTTTCCCAAATCCACCGGCTTCTGCAATTATCAACATTGTTTCAACCATTTCGTATATGTTAATAGGGAATTGGTCTGTGTCCCAGCCATTTTGATAATCGCCACGGTTAGCATCGATACTTCCAAACAAACCGGCATCAGCGGCACATTGTATCTCGTGTTGAAAAGTATGGCCGGCTAATGTAGCGTGGTTAACTTCAATGTTAAGTTTGAAATCTTTATCTAATCCATAGTAGCGCAAAAATCCGATAACAGTTTCAGCATCATAATCGTATTGATGCTTAGTTGGTTCCATCGGTTTCGGCTCAATAAGGAATGTACCTTTGAAACCATTTTTACGTGCGTAATCACGTGCAAGGCATAAAAATTTACCGAGATGATCTTTTTCGCGTTTCATATTTGTGTTTAATAATGATGAATAACCTTCGCGTCCTCCCCAGAATACATAGTTATCTCCTCCAAGTTCGATAGTCGCGTCCAATGCTCTCTTTACTTGAGTTGCTGCATAGGTTAGCACAGTAAAATCAGGGTTAGTGGCGGCACCATTCATATAACGTTTATGAGTAAACAAGTTTGCTGTTCCCCAAAGTAATTTAACCCCGGTTTCTTTTTGTTTCTCTTTAGCATAATCCACCAATGTTTGAATTCTTTTGTCGGTTTCAGCAATTGTATCCCCTTCATTTACTAAATCGATATCATGGAAACAGTAAAAAGGGATTCCTATTTTAGTGATGAATTCAAATGCAGCATCCATTTTTGCTTTAGCTTTACTAATTGCATCGCTATTATCATTCCAGGCAAGATACCTGGTCCCGTGACCAAATTGATCACCGCCATCGTTACAGAAAGAATGCCAATATGCAACGGCAAACCGGAAATAATCTTTCATCTTTTTCCCGAAAACAATTTTATTCTCATCGTACCATTTGAATGCAAGCGGATTGCGAGAATCGTGGCCTTCATATTTTATTTTTCCAATTCCTTTAAAGTATTCTTGATTACCTACATAATATTCCATTATACACCTTTATATTTGTTCAATTAATAATTAATTCCGATATGCTGTAATTGCATTTTTTATTATTCAATTTGAGATATAAATGATTATTCTAAGAACATTTTTAATTTATTCTTCCAAAGACTATAACTTTCCGAAGTTCTTTCAATTTCATTCTTGTTCGGCGTTATAACTTCCATTTTGTTTAATGTTTGGAATGCCTCGCTGAATGACTTATAGTACCCGGCACCGACCGCTGCGCCGCGTGCTGCGCCTTGTGCACCATCAGTATCGTATAGTTCGATTAATGCATTCGTAATATTTGATAACGTTTGTCTGAAGATAGAACTTAAAAACATGTTTGATTTTCCGGCTCGAATAACACGGATATCTAAACCCATCTCATTCATAATCTCGATACCGTACTTGAACGCAAAGGCAATACCTTCTTGGGCAGCTCTGATTAAATGGGAATGTGAATGCCAGTTAAAATCAATTCCCAGAATATGACTGCCGATATTTTTGTTGTTTAAAATGCGTTCGGCTCCATTTCCAAATGGTAATACCGTAATACCGTCTGAACCGATCGGTATTTCTGCACCTTTTTCGTTCATCTCTTCATAAGACAAATTATTACCGATAATTTTGCGCATCCACGAATTTTGTATTCCGGTGCCATTGACGCATAACAAAACACCCAGACGGGTATCATCTTTAGTATGATTAACATGTGCGAATTGATTTACACGGGAAAATTTATCAAAGTTTATCTTGTTCGTAACTCCATACACTACTCCCGAAGTGCCGGCAGTAGCTGCTATTTCACCGTCACTCAAAACATTTAACGAGAAGGCATTATTCGGTTGATCACCGGCACGATAGGAAACGACCGCCTCTCTATTTATGCCAAGTTCTTCTGCAACAGATTTTGCGATCTTTGATTGGACCGAAAAGGCCGGTTTTATTTCAGGAATTAGTTTTTTGTCAATTTCAAAATAATCAAGGACCTCTGACGAAACATCATGTTGCAAGAAATCCCAAAAAATGCCTTCCGATAACCCGGAAATCGTTGTATTAATATGCCCGGTGAGCTTCATGGCAATGAAATCCCCGGGTAACATTATCTTGTAAATTTTGTTATAGTTTTCTTTTTCATTTTCTTTAAGCCATCTAAGTTTTGAAGCTGTAAAATTTCCAGGTGAGTTTAGTAAGTGCTGGAGACAAAACTCTTTCCCAATTTTTTCAAATGCTGAATTACCCAAATCAACAGCACGGCTATCACACCAAATTATTGAAGGACGAATCACCTCATGTTTTTTATTAACAATTACCAAACCATGCATTTGGTATGAGATGCCGATAGATTTTATTTGACCGCCATCAATACTATTTTTTTCGATTAAATAACGTGTTAAATGTTTTGCATGTGACCACCACATTTCAGGATCTTGTTCGGCAAATCCGGGCTTGATTGAATTGATTTTCATCTCTTCTTCGGGATAAAAACCGCTGACTATTACATTACCTTTTTCTATATCTAAAATTGCAGCTTTGATGGAAGAACTGCCAATATCATACCCTATGGAAAGCATCTGATCTCCTCGATGTTACCAAATATCGTCGAAAATATTTACGGTGTACAAAATACACCTATAAGCAAATATCCTATATTTATTATAAGTATTTTTGTAACGTTTGACAAGCACGTTTAAGTTCGTAATATTGCGTTTACAGATTTATTAAGGAATTTATGTCGCATATATTGAAAGATGTAATCCGAAACTTATCAGTTGACTGTGTTATATTCGGATTTGAGAACAATTCACTAGAGATTTTGCTAATAAAAAGAGCACGTAAACCTTCTGTTGGTAAGTGGGCATTGCCGGGTGGTTTTATTAAGAAGGAAGAATTAGTAGATGATGCTGCTAATCGAATACTTCAAGAGACAACCGGCATTAGAAACATTTATATGGAAGAGGTAGCCATTTTTGATAAAGTCGATAGGTACCCTAAATGGCGCGTGTTTACTTTAGGTTATTTTGCATTGATCAGCCCCGAAAAGTATTTTATTTCAACCGGCGTTGATACCAAGGAAGTGAAATGGTTTAAAATTGATGAGCTTCCTAAACTTCCGTTCGATCATGAGGAGATTCTTAATACTTCACTTGAAAAATTGAGGACAAGGGTAAGATATCGTCCTATAGGTTTTGAACTGTTACCGAAAAAATTTACTCTCCCACAGTTGCAAAAACTTTATGAGGTTGTTTTAGGGAAAAAATTAGACAAAAGAAATTTCCGTAAAAAAATATCAGGTATGAATCTTCTAATTAATACGAATGAAATTGATATTAAAAACAAACGAAAAGCTGCATTGTATATGTTTGATAAAAAAAATTATAATAGACTTAAACGGGAAGGTTTTATTTTTGAATTGTAATGTTGTAATAATTGTTTGATGGTATTGCTGTAGTTGTTTATACTGTATTTAGTTTGTAATCACCTTATTTAAAATTGAATTAAGACGGGTTTTGATAGTTAATAAAGCAAGAAACCTTGATAATAATTCTTATTTCCGGTCAAATCTTTAGTTGAATACCTTAATACCACTCTTTATATTTCTTTACCAAATAAAAGGATGATCATGCCAAATAGTGTTATCACTAGTACTGATTATAAGAATCTAAGACTGTTCAAACGGGGTAAAGTCCGTGATGTTTATGATTTAGGCAGCAATTATCTAATAGTTTCTACAGATAGACTTTCGGCATTTGATGTAATAATGAATGAAGGTATTCCGAATAAAGGTGCAATATTAAATACAATTTCAAAGTTCTGGTTCGATTATACACAAGATATAATCGAGAACCATGTTGTTAGTACGAATGTTAGTGATTATCCTTCTGAATGCCAACCTTATAAGAATGATCTCGAAAATAGATCTATGCTTGTAAAAAAGGCAGAGTTGATCCCTCTTGAATGTATTGTCCGTGGCTATATAACAGGATCGGGTTGGAATGATTACAAAAAAACTGGCAGTATATGCGGAATTAAATTACCCGGAGGGTTGGTCGAATCTCAAAAATTGCCCGAACCGATTTTCACCCCTTCAACAAAAGCCGAAATTGGTTTACATGACGAAAACATAAGCGAAGTGGAAGCAATAAAGATAATTGGTAAAGACTCATTTGATGTTCTTAAAGATGCAACTATTAGAATCTATAAAAAGGCAGCGGATTATGCTTTAAGTAAAGGTATTATCATTGCCGATACTAAAATGGAATTTGGTTATTATGAGGGGAAGATCATTTTGATAGATGAATTACTTACGCCGGATTCTTCAAGGTTCTGGCCTTTGGAACAATATGAAGAAGGGAAATCGCAAAATAGTTTTGATAAACAATATGTGAGAGATTATTTACTTTCGATTAATTTCAATAAAAAACCGCCGGCACCGGCTTTGCCCCAAAATGTAGTAGATAATACAAGTTATAAATATCAAGAAGCTTTGCTTAAACTAACCGGTGCAAAAATAAAATAATGACACCAGTGAATATCAAAGTAGCAGATAAAATCCTGACAATTAAGTGGGACGACGAACGGATTAGTAACATTAAACTTGCAAACTTAAGAATTAATTGTCCGTGCGCTATTTGTTCTGTTGATAGAGAGTCGCAAGGGTCTAAATACATCCCAATTTATTCAGATGAACAATTGACGATAAGTAAAATTGAAGTAATCGGTAATTATGCTATCGGCATCAGTTGGAAAGATAACCACGATACCGGGATTTACGATTATAATCATTTAACAAAACTTTCATCTTAAAATTTCTATTCTAAATAATGATACTTCCAAATCAATTAACAGTTCTTAGGATTATTCTTACGCCGGTATTCCTATTTTTATTTTTGCAAGACGAGCCGTTAATGATTCAAATATCATTTATTGTTTTTTTGCTGGCTGCAATTACAGATTGGTATGACGGATGGTTGGCGCGCAAATTTAATTATATAACCGAATGGGGAAAGTTTCTTGATCCTTTAGCCGATAAAGTATTAACATCCACAGCTTTTATTGCATTAGTTATAACCGACATTCTTGAATTATGGATGGTACTTCTTATTATATTGAGGGACATAATCGTAACCGGCTTAAGAATGTATGCTGATAATAAAAAAGTCACCTTTAGTACAAGCTACACTGCTAAAGTTAAAACATTCTCACAAATGTTTTTTTTGTATTACTTATTACTATTCTATACTATTAATACAATTGAACCGTTTAAGACAAAGTATAAAGATTTATTGAATTCCTTACTGGATCCGGCACTTATTTATTATGTTATGCTTGCGATTACATTGTTTACTGTTTATACCGGGATAACTTATGTTCTATCCAATAGGAAATTAATTAAACAATTATTTGTTAATGAAACTAAACCTAATTGAAAGAATAATCGGCTCCGGATTTTTTACCGGTTATGCCCCGGTTGCATCAGGGACGGTAGCCAGTATTGCAGCATTCCTTTTTTTTCTAATTCCCGGATTCGAAAATCCATCGTTATTGATTTTAGTTATTTCAGCTTCTATAATAATTGGGAAGAACATTGCCGATAAATTTGAAACAATTTATGGTAAAGACCCGGTTCAATTTACATTAGATGAATTTATCGGTATGTGGATTTCACTCTTATTTATTCCTAAAAAGATTTGGTTTTTAATACCGGCATTTGTTATATGGAGGGCAATCGATATATTTAAACCGTTCCCGGTAAGAAAACTTGAGTCCCTAAAAGGCGGTTGGGGAGTGATCATCGATGATGTTGGTGCCGGTATTTATACATTTATGATAATGCAAATAATTATTCATTTAATAAATCGCTTAACATAATTTATGAAAGCACATATCATTACTATCGGGGACGAAATTTTAATCGGGCAGACAATCAACACTAATGCCGCATACATTGGTGATAGATTAACACAACACCAGATTAAGATCCTTTTTTCCAGTGTTGTGCCTGACGACGAAAAACTGGTTTTAAGTGAATTCAAAAAAGCAAATTCTCATGCTGATTTAGTTGTAGTTACCGGCGGATTAGGACCAACCCACGATGATGTTACCCGGAAATGCATTGTAGAATTCTTTGAAACGGAATTAGTGCTTAATGAAGAAGTATTGAATGATATAAAAAAATTTTTTGAAGTACGCGGGCGTTCGCTTATGAAAACAAATGAAGAGCAAGCGTTGGTTCCTAAAGTCGCTATCCCGATTAGGAATATGAGGGGAACAGCGCCAGGTTTTTGGATAGAAAAAAAGAACAAAATATTTATTGCAATGCCGGGTGTACCTCATGAAATGAAGGGTATGTTGGAAGAAACCGTCCTTCCTAAATTGGATGAAAAACTTGCCGGTAAAAAAAGTTTTTTGTTAATAAGTAATTTACTGACGACGGGCATCCCTGAATCAATGTTATTTGATAAACTTGGCGATATAAATGAATTATTGAACGGAGCAAAACTGGCATTTCTGCCTAGCCAGTTCGGAGTTAAGTTAAGAATTACAGTTGAAGATAATAATCTTGAAACAGCCAAAAGCCGTCTTGATGAAATAGAACAAAAGATTAGGGCAGTAGCCGGAAAGTTTATTTATGGTAAAGAGGCAGATTCTCTGGAAAATGTTGTTGCTAAGTTATTGACTGATAGAAATTTAAAGATTTCAGTTGCCGAATCTTGTACGGGTGGACTCATATCCAACCGTTTAACGAACGTTAGCGGCAGCAGTAAATTCTTTGATCGTGGAATCATCGCATATACTAATGCGGCAAAAGTGGAATTACTTAAAGTTGATGAAGATACCATCCTAAAGAATGGCGCTGTAAGTTTAGAGGTTGCAAGACAAATGGCGGAGGGAGCAAAAGCTGTGAGCGGATCAGATATCGGACTCGCGGTAACCGGTATTATGGGACCTACCGGGGCTACTCCGGCTAAACCGGTTGGATTGGTTTACGTAGGCATTTGCGATGAAAAAATTTGCACTGCTAAAGAATTTCGTTTTGGCGATGATCGCTTACTTAACAAAGACCGTACCTCACAAGCAGCATTAGAAATGCTGAGACGTAATTTATTAGGTATTTCTTACGATGATTAGAACGTTTATTGCGCTAGAATTGCCCGATGAAACTTTAGATGAAATTCTCGCTGTTAGAGATTATATATTTGGAGAAATGAAAGACCTCCGGTGGGAGAGAAGAGATAAGCTACATATAACATTAAAATTTTTAGGCGATGCTGATAAAAATGTTCTTGATCAGTTATCTGAAGATTTAGAAAAACTAATTGCTCAACAAAATAAATTTCGATTAACTTTTGATAAGTTTGGTATATTTAAGAGTAATAATATTCCAAAAATATTATGGATAGGAGCTGAACACGATCCGAAACTATCAGAACTTGCAAACTTGATCGATGAGATTTGTAAGAAATATTCGTACCCAAAAGAAACGAGGGCATTCAAAACTCATATTACTTTATTAAGAATTAAAAATGATTTTTATAATGAAAAAATAACCGAATGTTCTAAACAGAAATTTAATGAGATAACAGCAATTGCCGATAAGGTTACTCTTTTTCAAAGTCAATTGTTCAAACACGGTTCGGTTTACACGCCAATAAAAAGTTTTATAATAAAAAATAGTGGAGGAAAATAATGTCTACTGATAATAGAGATGCTAGATTAAAAATTATCGAGGATACAATTAGTAACCTTGAAAAGCAGTACGGAAAAGGAACTATAATGAAATTGGGTGATGGTGTGGTTGCAGAAGTTGAAGCAATTTCAACCGGTTCTTTGTCACTCGATTATGCTCTTGGTATTGGCGGCGTTCCAAGAGGAAGAATAATTGAAATTTATGGTCCTGAATCTTCTGGAAAAACCACATTATGTTTGCACATCATTGCGGAAGCACAAAAGAAAGGCGGACTTGCTGCATTCATTGATGCCGAACACGCACTTGATGTAAATTATGCCAAACGATTGCATGTTGATGCAGCCAATTTATTAATCTCGCAACCGGATTTTGGCGAACAAGCTCTTGAAATTGTTGATACATTAATCAGGAGTAACGCGCTGGATATTATTGTTATCGATTCTGTTGCTGCATTGGTTCCTCGTTCTGAAATTGAGGGTGATATGGGCGATCCACAAATGGCTATGCAAGCACGATTGATGTCGCAAGCACTTCGTAAAATAACCGGTGCAATTAGTAAATCTAAAACTTGTGTGATATTCACAAATCAACTTAGAAGCAAAATCGGCGTGATGTTTGGAAACCCTGAAACAACTACCGGCGGTAACGCATTGAAATTTTATGCTTCTGTCCGGCTGGATATAAGACGTATTGCAGCAATCAAGGATGGCAATAATGTTATCGGGAATAGAACTAAAGTTAAAATAGTAAAAAGCAAAGTTGCGCCGCCATTCAAAGAAGTTGAATTTGACATTTTGTATAATGAAGGCATCAGCAGAGCCGGCGACATAATTGATCTGGCAACAGACAAAAATATTCTTAAGAAAAGCGGCGCATGGTTCACCTATAGAGAGGATCGATTCCAGGGCAGAGAACAGCTTAAACAAAAAATGCTCGAAGATACTGAGCTATTCGCAGCACTTGAAAAAGATGTTAAAACAACTTTAGGAATGCTGAAAGAAGAGACTAAACCGGTTAAAGAAGAAGCTGAAACAAAACCTAAGAAAAAATAAAAATGATTATCACTTCGCTTAAAAGAATTAGAGGTGATGTTGAATTAATTTTTGATGATGGTTCCAAGACCTTGCTTGATTACCGCATTGTGTACGATAACGGTTTACGAAAATTTGACGATATAAGCGAAGACATGCTGAATACTCTCCGCTACGATAGCGAAATAGTACAAATAAAGGATTCTGCTTTCCGCTTTTTAGCAAGACGACTTCATTCTGCGCGTGAGTTATCGACTAAACTTATCAAAAAAGGATTTGATAAGTCTTTGGTGGATGAGACTGTCCGCTCTTTGAGCAAACAAAAGTATCTTGATGACAACCAGTTTGCCAAACTTTTAATGGAGGAAAAATCTGTTAAGAAAAGATTCGGTATTAATAAAATTAAAGCAGAGTTAATGAAAAAAGGAATCGATAGGAAGATAATTGACAGCATGACTGATAGGCAAGATAATGATTTGGATGAAAGCAATGCTGTATTTTTGGCGAAGAAGAAACTAAAGCTATTAACCGAAAAAACTAATGATAAAAGAAAAATTAAAGAAAAACTCTACTCATATTTAGCCGGGAAAGGATACGAATCAGATACTATCATGAAGGTGATTAACGGATTAAATTTAGAGGGTGCAGATTCATAAGTTTGCTGGGCAAATCCTTTTTATTATTTTAGCAACCAAATTTTCAAAAAAATTCCAATGCAAAAATTCACTGGCGTAGATTATTTCAATATTGAAGCTCTTCTTTCGGAAGACGAAATAATGGTGCGCAATTCTGTCCGTGAATTCGTTGACCAGGAAGTTATAACGGTGATAGAAAAACATTATCGTGAAGGAACTTTTCCTGTCCATTTAATCCCTAAGCTTGGAGAATTAGGACTTTTTGGAATAACATTACCGCAGAAGTATGACTGTGCAGAAATGAATAATGTGGCTTATGGACTTGTTATGCAAGAATTGGAAAGAGGTGACAGCGGTATTAGAAGTTTCGTATCGGTGCAATCATCGCTTGTGATGTATCCTATTTTTACCTTCGGCAGTGAGCAGCAAAAAAATTATTGGCTCCCTAAACTTGCTTCCGGCGAAAAGATTGGCTGTTTTGGATTAACCGAGCCTGATTATGGTTCTAATCCGGCTGGAATGGTTACACGTGCCGAAAAAGTGAAAGACGGATACAAGTTGAACGGTGCCAAAATGTGGATTACCAACGGCACATTAGCCGATGTTGCAATTGTCTGGGCTAAACTTGACGGTGTTGTTAGGGGATTTATTGTTGAAAAAGGGATTAAAGGTTTTTCTGCACCTGAGATGAAAGGTAAACATTCGCTCCGTGCCTCGGTAACTTCTGAATTGATTTTTGAAGATGTTATTATTCCGGAAGAAAATATTTTGCCCGGCAGCAACGGTTTGAAATCGCCTTTAATGTGTTTGAACCAGGCGCGTTATAGTATTGCTTGGGGAGTTGTTGGTTCGATGATGGCATGTTATGACACGGCATTGAATTATGCTAAATCAAGGATTCAGTTCAACAAACCGATAGCAGCATATCAATTAACTCAGCTGAAATTAGTTAATATGTTAACTGAGATTACTAAATCTCAGCTGCTTAATTTGCAGCTCGGCAGATTAAAGGACAAGGGGGAAGTAAAACACACGCAGATATCTATGGCAAAGAGAAATAATTGCGAAACTGCTCTCGATATTGCCAGAACTGCACGCGAAATTTTAGGAGCCAACGGTATTCTTGATGAGTACCCGGTTATGCGTCACTCTGCTAATCTTGAGTCAGTAAAAACTTATGAAGGGACTCACGAGATGCATACATTGATAATTGGTGAGGATATTACGGGCTTTGCAGCCTTTGAATAAAACTTGAGACCACCTTGTGTGGTCTTTTTTGTAATAACATAGAGGTTAATATGAAAAATTTTAAAATTGATTTTGAAGGTTTAACATTTGATGATATTCTTCTTTTACCGGCACGTTCAAAAGTTTTACCGCGAGAGGTTGAAATTTCTTCCTATCTTACACGTGATATAAAATTAAATATTCCATTTCTTTCGGCGGCTATGGATACAGTTACAGAGTCTCAGATGGCCATAGCTATGGCTGCGCAAGGAGGAATCGGGATAATTCATAAGAACATGTCTATCGAAAAACAAGCCGATGAAGTCGATAAAGTTAAAAGATCTGAAAGCGGTATGATTGTCAAACCGATAACGCTGACACCTGATAGAACTATTTATGAAGCCGAAGAAATTATGTCAAAGTATCATATATCTGGCATCCCTATTGTTGATGGAAGTGGAAAATTGATAGGCATTCTTACTAACCGTGATTTAAGATTTGAACCGAACAGAAATCTGCTGATCGGTCAATTGATGACTAAAGACAATTTAATTACTGCGCCAATCGGAACTAACTTAGAAGTTGCCGAAAAAATTCTTCACAAACATCGCATTGAAAAATTACCGGTTGTAGATAAACGCGGAATTCTAAAAGGCTTGATTACTTATAAAGACATAATGAAGAAAAAGAAATTTCCTTTTGCTTGTAAAGATGATTTTGGAAGATTGAGAGTAGGCGCAGCTGTTGGTGTTACTAAAGATACCTTGGAAAGAGTAGAAGCATTAATCTCTTCACATGTTGATCTTATAACGGTAGATACTGCTCACGGGCATTCGGAGGGAGTTTTAAAAGCCATAAGAAAAATCAAAAAAACTTTTAAGGATGTTCAGTTAGTTGCCGGCAATATTGTTACAAAAGAAGCTGCGCTGGAATTAGTTGAATCTGGTGTCGATGCCGTTAAGGTCGGTATTGGGGCCGGATCAATTTGTACTACTCGTGTAATTGCCGGTGTTGGCGTTCCCCAGGTAAGTTCGATTATTAATGTTGCCCGGGCATTAAAAGCTAAAAAAATTCCCGTAATTGCTGATGGCGGAATAAAACAAACCGGTGATGTTGCTAAAGCAATTGCAGCCGGTGCGGATACAGTTATGATGGGCGGTATGTTTGCCGGATGTGATGAATCGCCGGGTGAAAAAGTTCTTTTCGAAGGAAGAAGTTTTAAAGTTTACCGCGGAATGGGTTCGCTTGGTGCAATGAAGCACGGAAGCAGCGACAGATATTTCCAGGATATGGAAGACGATATCAAAAAATTGGTACCCGAAGGTGTTGAAGGTAGGGTTCCGTACAAAGGTCCGCTATCGGATACGATTTACCAGTTCATCGGTGGTTTGAGGGCAGCTATGGGTTATTGTGGTGTTAGAAATATTAATGAACTAAAAACAAAAACAAAATTTGTTAAAATTTCTTCTGCCGGTTTGCGCGAAAGTCATCCCCACGATGTGATGATTACCGAAGAAGCGCCTAACTACCAGATTGTACAGAAATTATAAGTAGTATTGATTTATTTAAACGTAAATCCAAAATTGTAAATCATAAATCAAAAAATTGTCATGTTCAAAGTTCTTATTCTTGCTTACTATTATCCTCCCATGGGTTTGAGCGGCGTTCAGCGCACACTCAAATTCACTAAGTACATGCCTAAGTTTAATTGGCAGCCGACAGTAATAACAGCCGGTAACATTGCATATTTTGCTCACGACCTCGGCATGTTGAAAGAAGCTGAAGATGCCGGTGTGAATATTATCCGTACCGAAGCATACGATCTTAATTCAATGATCGGGAAGAAATATGGTACGGTTAATATGCCAAAAGAATTTATCAGGAAATTATATTCAAAGTTCACGAAAACTTTTTTCATCCCCGATAACAAAAAAGCATGGGCTAAACGGGCTTATCATACTGCACGAGAGTTGCTCAAAAAAGAGAAATATGATATTCTATATGTGACTATACCTCCTTACTCTAGTTTTCACTTTGCTGCTCTTTTGAAAAAAGAATTTGATATCCCGCTGTTTGTAGATTACCGTGATCTCTGGTTTTGCAATCAGTTTGCTTTTTACCCTACACCTTATCATAAACAAAAGCACAAAAAACTTGAATATGCTTCGCTTAAAGCCTCAAATAAAATTGTGGTCATTAACAGAAGAATAAAAGAAAAACTGCTTACTACTTATCCTTTCTTGTCGTTTGATGAAATCATTATTATACCGCACGGCTTTGATCCTCAAGATTTTGAAGTAGAGGAGTACCCGTCAACTTCATCAAAATTAAAACTGACTTATTCAGGAATATTCTATGAAAATATAACCCCTGAATATTTATTGAAAGCATTTAAACAATTATCTGTAGAACGTCCGGATATAGCAGCTACATATGAACTGGAGTTTATCGGTTTATTACGCGATGAGAATAAAAAGTTGATTAAAGAACTCGGGCTCAACGAGTTTGTTCATGAATACGGTTACTTAGAACATAGTTTTGCCGTGAGGCGATTAAAATCGAGTGATGTACTTTGGATGATGATCGGCAATACAAATAATGCAGATACGATTTCAACAAGCAAATTATTTGAGTATTTTGGCGCAAGAAAACCGATTCTTGGTTGTGTACCCGATGGTGCGGCAAAAACATCTCTGAAGGAATATAATGCTTCATTTATCACATCGCCGGATAATTTGGATGAAATTAAAAATGTCTTGATCGAGATTCACTCGGCATTTGTTAATAAAAAAATGCCTACTCCAAATGAAGAGTTTGTTAAGAAACACGACCGGGTTGCACTGACAGAACAATTAATCACGCATTTTCAATTTTATTTAAGAGATTAAAATGAATGTTTTACTAATTGGTTCCGGCGGTAGGGAACATGCACTTGCATTAAAAATTTCCCAAAGTAGATCGTTAACAAAATTATTTATTTATCCCGGGAACCCCGGGACTAATCAACTTGGACAAAATATTGAACCGACCATAAATGATGAAAATAGTTTGATTAACTTCTGCCACGATAATAAAATCAAATTAGTAGTTGTTGGACCGGAAAAACCGCTGATTGATGGATTAGCTGACAAATTAATATTGAATGGTATTAAAGTATTTGGTCCTACAAAAGCAGCTGCACGGCTTGAAGGTGAAAAATCTTTTGCAAAAAATTTGATGAAAGAATACGGTATACCAACAGCCGATTATGAGGTTTTTACCAAGGATGAATATTTTGATGCACTTGAATATTTGAAAACCTCAAAGCCACCGGTTGTAATTAAGGCAGATGGAATTGCCGCCGGAAAAGGTGTGATGATCGCAGCTAATTTTGAAGAAGCTAAAGATGCGCTGGAAGATTGTTTTGTCCGCTCTACTTTTGGTGCTTCTGGTAATAAAGTTGTAATCGAAGAATTCATGACCGGTCAAGAAGCATCAATTTTTGCAATTACAGACGGCATTGATTATATACTATTGCCGGCTGCCCAAGATCATAAAAGAATTGGAGAAGGGGATACCGGCAAGAATACCGGTGGTATGGGTGCTTATGCACCTACTCCATTTGTTACCGATGTTATTTTAGATCAAGTTGCACTTCGCATTGTTGAACCCACACTTAAAGCAATGCGCGATAAATTTTCTATGTATTCCGGATGTCTTTATGTCGGCTTAATGCTAACCGAAGATGGACCAAAAGTTGTTGAATACAACTGCCGTTTTGGTGATCCTGAAACTCAAGTAGTTCTACCGTTGCTCGAAGGAGATTTTCTTGAACTGCTTTATTCCGTAGCTTCCGGCGAGCTTAAGAAACGTTCGGTTAAGTATAATGGAGGAGCGTCTGTTTGTGTTGTTGCAGCTTCAAAAGGTTATCCTGATGCTTATGAAAAGGGGAAAGAAATTTTTGGTTTGGAAGAGATTACTAGCGATGAAATGATTATTTATCATGCCGGAACAGCCGGAAAAGAAGGTAAGATTGTTACGAATGGCGGGCGCGTACTCGGTGCTACTTCTATCATCAATGAAAATAATTTAATCAAAGCAAAAGAAACCGCTTACAAAGCTCTTTCTAAAATTCATTTCGATGGTATCTATTACCGGAAAGATATTTCTGATAAAGCGACAAAAAATTTAGATTGATTAATGTCTGGGTTATGTCAACAATTTCTATATTCTCAATTCATTTTTCATCCTGGTGGCCAGTTCATTTTTCTTCCGCCAAGAAGATGCATATGTAGATGCGGAACTTCTTGTCCCGAATCCGGGCCGGAATTTAACACCAATCTGAATCCGCTCTCAAAAACTCCAAGCTGCTTTGCAATCGTATTTGCGGCTTCATAAAGACTACCTAATAACTGTGCATGTTTTTTCGGGTCAATATCTTTAGCAGATTCAATATCGGTAACTTTTGGAATGATTAAAACATGCACCGGTGCTTGCGGACGAATGTCCTTGAAAGCTAAGACAGAATCGTTTTCAAAAACAATTTCAGCCGGTATTTCTTTACGTATAATTTTGGAAAAAATTGTCCCGCCATTTGCGGAATCCCGTTTTGCGGTGATCTCTCCCATGACTACCCCTTTTCTATTTCGTACTTCTTAAGTTTGTTGTAAAGGTGACTTCGTTGAATCCCAAGTATCTCGGCGGTTTTGCTTATGTTCCAGCCATTTGCGTTGAGTTGTTTTAAGATGAATGCTTTCTCGGCTTTCTCCTTAAATTCCTGAAATGTGTTTGATACACTCAAAATCTCATCAACATTACTGGCAGAGCCGGTAATAAAACTATTTACATCACGATCAGTAATATTTGATGAAGGTACCATGATAACCACACGCTCTACAAAATTGCGCAGCTCCCGAATATTCCCTTTCCATGATAAACTTTGCATGGTCTTAATTGCGCCATCGGTCCATGTCTTTAAGGTAAATTTATTTTTATCACAAACAAGTTTAGTAAAGTGTTCAGTTAATAGAGGAATATCATCTTTCCGTTCTCTAAGAGGCGGAACATTAATTGGAATAACGTTCAAACGGTGAAAAAGATCTTCACGGAAATTTCCCTTTTGAATCTCCGATTGTAAATCCTTATTTGTAGCTGAAATAACACGTACATCAACATCAACTTTGTTAGAACCGCCAACGCGTTCTATTTTACCTTCTTCAATTGCACGCAGAACTTTTGCTTGTGCGTGAATGCTCATATCACCGATTTCATCGAGAAAAAGATTGCCTCCGTTTGCAAGTTCGAATTTACCGATTCGCTGTTTAACTGCGCCGGTGAATGATCCCTTCTCATGCCCGAACAGTTCTGATTCGATCAGTTCATTAGGTATTGCTGCGCAATTAACTTCTACCAATTCTTTATTAGAACGGCTGCTCTGTTTGTGGATATATTGTGCAACTAGTTCTTTGCCGGTTCCGTTTTCCCCGGTAACCAGCACACGTGCATCTGTCTTTGCTACTCTTGCGATTGTTTCTAATATGCTTTGTATCGCCGGACTCTTGCCAATTATAATATCACTTATACCGGTTTCTATTTTTAACTTTTTATTTTCTTTAAGTAGTTTAGTTTGTTCAACGGCATTTCTAACGGCGATTAATAATTTATCCCGGTCAATCGGCTTTTCTAAAAAATCAAAAGCCCCAAGTTTAGTTGCCGTAACGGCATTTTGAATATTTGCATGAGCGGAAATCATCACAACCTTTAGTTCAATATTATTTTCTTTCATCCAGCTTAAAACCTCGAAACCGGTTTTACCGGGCATTTGAATATCAAGAAGGAGAGCGTCATACAAACCCCATTCTAATTTTTGCAATCCTTTAGAGGAATCGGTCGTGTAGTCAACGGAATAATCTTCGTACTCAAGTATCATCTTTATACTTTCGCAGATTTCCTTTTCATCATCAATAACGAGTATCGATTTCATTGATACATCCTAAAGAAAAATATTTGATAGATTTTTAGTATTTCCGACGGCAGAATTTTAGGATTGTCTTTTAACACTTCGGCAAACAACTCGCCCAATGAATTTGTGATAAGGTCCTTTTTACTGTAGCCGCCTTCGATAAATAATCCTTCTTCCACTGTCTCTACAAAGATACCCATAAATTTAGATAAATTGAAAAAACCGATGTTGTAATTCAAGAAAGCGTTGCCAAAGAAATGCGAAAGTTTGTCTTTATCACCAAAATCATTTTTAGGTGAATCAAAAAATATTTTACCGGGAAGGTTCTTTAACCTTTGAATGAATATTCTTTGTGGTGGGGAAGGCAGAGGTATTGTTAATTGCGAATTGAAAAGGAATCTCGTTTTAATATTGTTGTAAGGTAAACACGCAAAAGTTAAGCACAGCAGTGCTTCGGAAATATCACCTTCGAAAAATTTTGTTGCCCGGTTATAGAGAGTATCGACTAATTCATTATCGTAATTTCTCTCCTTTAGCAAAGAATATTCCGGTGAAGCAATAAACTCAGATAGGTAGAATATTCCACCGTAAAAATCTCTATGGTATTTATTTTGAGAAAACGCATTATGTGGATTGATAAAGAATAACTGTAATAACAGAAGTAGGGATAATTTCTTAGATAGATTCACAATAATTTTATGTTTGTATTACGCCGGGATTGAAGCGAAGAATATTTGGATTGTTGTTTGTAAATTCTATCGAAAGAGATACACACTCACGTGTCAGTGCCGGATCGATTATCTCGTCAATCCACAATCTTGCTGCAGCATATAGCGGATTATTCTTCTCGTCATAAGCTTGTGAAATTTCTTTTAGTAATTTTTCCTTATCGGAATCTGTAAACACTTTGCCGGACTTTTCCATCTGCTTCATCCGTATATCGAGCAGAACACTGCTGGCTTGCGCACTGCCCATCACTGCAATTTTTGCATTTGGATACGCGTAAATAAATCTTGGATCGTAAGCTTTGCCGCACATTGCATAATTACCGGCACCAAAACTATTACCGATAATAATTGTGATTTTAGGAACAGTACTGTTGGCTACAGCATTAACCATCTTTGCGCCATCTTTAATAATTCCTCCGTGCTCGGCTTTGCTGCCAACCATAAAACCGGTTACATCTTGCAAGAATACCAATGGAATTTTTTTCTGGTTACAATTCATTATGAATCGTGTTGCTTTATCCGAACTATCGGAATAGATGACACCGCCAATCTGCATTTCGGCGGCACCTTTTAACGAATCTGTCTTTACAATACTTCTTTGGTTGGCAACAATACCAACTGCCCAGCCGTCGATTCTTGCGTATGCAGTGATCAAAGTTTTTCCGTAACCGGCTTTGTATTCATCAATCTCGGAATTATCTACTATTCGTGAAAGCAATTCGTATGTATCGTATGGCTTGATAGTATCTTCCGGTAATATTCCATAGATCTCATTTGAATCAAACTTAGGTTTTACCGGTTGGATACGATTAAACCCGGCTTTCACTTGCTCACCAAATTTTGAAGTCAAACTTCTTATTTGGTGAATACACTCGTCGTCATTTTTCATTATGTAATCTGTAACACCGGAAATATTAGATTGAACCCTAGCACCTCCGAGAGTTTCATTATCAATTTCTTCACCTATAGCTGCCTTTACTAAATGGGCTCCGGCAAGAAACACGGAACCCTCACCTTGAACGATTAACGCTTCGTCGCTCATTATTGGTAAGTACGCTCCACCGGCGACACAAGGGCCCATGATTGCCGAGATTTGCGGAATACCCATGGAAGACATAACTGCATTGTTGCGGAAGATCCTTCCAAAATGTTCTTTATCCGGAAAAATATCTTCTTGAAGAGGGAGGAATACTCCGGCGCTGTCCACTAAATAAATAATTGGCAGATGGTTTTCCATTGCAATTTCTTGAGCACGCAAATTTTTCTTGGCCGTTATCGGAAACCATGCCCCGGCTTTAACTGTTGCATCGTTAGCAACAATTACAAAATCACGATTATGAATTTTTCCAATCCCGAAGATAGTTCCAGATGAAGGAGCGCCGCCGTATTCCTCATACATTCCATGAGCTGCTAATGTGTTCAGTTCAAAAAACTTTGAATCTTTATCAATTAACTTTTCTATTCGTTCTCTGGCGGTCAGTTTCCCTTTTTCATGCTGTTTTTGAATTGCAGATTTACCGCCGCCAAGTTTGATAGTATCTTTTACCGCAGAGATTTTACGCCAGAGATTCTTATGGTAATCTTCTCGTTTGAGATAGGTTTCATTTTTATTTAGCTCAGTACCGATTGTGTTCATAATTCGATTCAATCTAGTAATAATTTTCTTGCAATCACAATTTTCTGAACTTCGGATGTTCCTTCACCGATGGTTAGTAATTTTACATCTCGATAAAGTTTTTCTACCGGGTAATCCTTTACAAATCCATAGCCGCCAAAAATTTGAACCGCATCATTTGCTGCTTTGGTCGCAATTTCGCTTGCAAACAATTTTGCTTTAGCTGCTTCATCAAGAGCATCTCTGCCAGAGTCTTTTGTTGTTGCTGCACGGTATGTTAGCAAACGTGCCGCATTGGTCGCGGTTGCCATCTCGGAAAGTTTAAATTGAATTCCCTGGAATTCGGCGATACTTTTTCCGAATTGTTTACGTTCTTTTGAGTAGGCGAGTGAGGCATCCAAACAACCTTGTGCAAGTCCAACACTTAAAGCAGCGATAGAAATTCTCCCACCCTCCAGTATTTTCATTGCTTGTACAAATCCTTCACCTTCATTACCAATTAAATTTTCAGCCGGCACTTTACAGTTATCAAAAATTAATTGGGTTGTTTCGCAAGAGCGCATTCCAAGTTTTTTTTCTTTTTTACCCGCTGAGAAACCTTGCATTCCTTTTTCAAGTATGAAGGCGGAGATTCCTTTCTTACCTTTTGATTTGTCGGTTACAGTCATTACCACGGCTGTTTCGCCCGATGCACCGTGTGTAATGAAATTTTTTGTACCGTTAAGAATATAATAACCATTTAACTTTTCCGCGGTAGTCTGCATTGCCGCAGCATCGCTGCCTGATGCCGATTCTGTTAAACCCCATGCACCAATTTTTTTGCCGCTCGCAAGGTCGGGTAAATATTTTACCTTCAACTCTTCGTTAGCATATTGAAGAATGTGATTTGTGCAAAGCCCGTTGTGTGCAGCAACAGATAAAGCAATTGAAGGATCTACTTTGGCAAGTTCTTCTATGATTATTGCATATTCAAGATAACCTAAACCGGCGCCACCGTATTTTTCGGGTACAAGAATTCCCATGAATCCGAGTTCTCCAAGTTGCCGTAAAATTTCTATCGGGAATTTTTCGGATTCGTCGTATTCCATTACGACCGGTTTGATAACCTTTTCTGCAAAATCACGTATTGTGTTTTTTATTGCTGTCTGGTTCTCGTCTAAGTCAATTGTGTAACTTGGCGAGGTTTTTATATCTTCCATGGCTATCCTTTTGAGATAGTGGTTGATTTGTATTTGTTAAATAAATTTTCGGCTAATTCGTACGGAGATAAAGTTCCTTCAACAACATCCTTCAAAGAATTATTCAGCGTGGACAAATTTTCTTTATGCCAAAATTCTTCATGTATTAACGATTCAACAATTTCCTTGATACGCAGCCGGAATTTTTCTTCACGCCTATATTTTAACAGATCGTTATTTTCAAGATAATCTTTATGTTTGATAATTTCACCAGCTATTTCGCCGATACCGATATTTTCCGATGCCACAGCCTTCAAAATTACCGGCAGCCAATCTTTTTCAGTATGATCTCTAAGCATTAATATTGTTTGAATAGCAGTTAGAGCAGTATCGGCGCCGGGACGGTCGCTTTTGTTTAACACAAAAAAGTCAGCTATTTCCATTAATCCGGCTTTCATTGCTTGAATTGAGTCTCCTGATTCGGGGACCAATACCACGATAGTAGTATCTGCTGCTTTTGCAATATCGAGCTCGGATTGACCAACACCAACAGTTTCGAGGATTATAAAATTGTACCCGGCGGAATCAAGCAAATCTGCTGCATCATTTGTTTTTTTGCTTAGTCCGCCAAGACTTCCGCGAGTTGCCATGCTTCGTATAAAAACTCCAGAATCGTTGCCAATTTCACTCATACGAACACGATCGCCAAGCAAAGCACCTCCCGAAAATGGGCTTGTTGGATCAACTGCGATAATCCCAACAGTTTTATTTTGCTTTCTAAAATATTTTGTTAGCTGGTTGGTTAATGTTGATTTGCCGGCACCGGGGGGACCGGTTATGCCTATCCGGTATGCATTCCCGGTTCTATTATGAATTTCTTTTAATATTTGTGTTGACCGGTGTTCGTTGGATTCGATTATTGTGATGGCGCGCGATACGGCTCTTTTATCATTCTTTAGTAATTTGCTGATTAATTCTTTGTTGGGCATTTGAAGTAAATTCTGAAAAATATGTTAATGATTATTTATATAAACCATTACTGAAAATATATTCTTTTACTTTCTGTGGGACAAGATAATCAATCGGTAAATTATTTTTTACGCGGTTTCTTATTTCTGTTGATGATATTTCTATGCCTGGTGTATCTAAAATTATTGCTTTATCAAAATATTTATGATTGACAACTTTATCTTCATCGCAACTTCTTTTCATAACAATTACATCTGCCAATTTAAAAATTTCATCTGGCTTATACCACTTATCGAACGCAACCAAATTATCGTAGCCAATTATCAGTTCTATCTCCCGGTATTTTTTTTTCATTTCGCATAAGGTATCATATGTATAGGATACGTTTCCTTTTTCTAATTCAAAATTGGAGATATCAAATTGAGTGCTGCTATCAATAGCTAATTTCAACATAGACAATCGATGATCCGGTGAGCTGTTTAAGTTGTCCCTCTTCAAAGGTGATATATTGCACGGGATGAAAATAATTTTATCGAGTGAGCGCTTTTCAAGTACAAATTGAGTAGTTATTAGATGACCGATATGCACGGGATCGAATGTTCCGCCGAATATTCCAATCTTATTGATCATTGATTAACCATAGTAGTAAGTGATCTTAAAATTTCTCTATTAACGTCAACTTCATTAAGATAGTATTGCTGATCATATCCACGTGCTTTTTTACTTTTCATTTTGGCAAATGCGAGTTTGATAGCTGTTCTAAAATATTGTTTCCTGATCGCTTCATCAATCCATCCTTTCCGCAATCGTAAGTGGCTGCTTATTATTGGAATAAATTCCTTCGGGATGATATTAAAACTGCTCTCTTCATATAGTTCCTTTGTGATTATTCTCTTTTCATGTTCAACCGAATACTTAAACACAAGAACAAACATTGTAATCAGCACAATCATAAAGAGTAGTCCGTATAAATATGTTTCATCGAAACTAACCGACAGATTCCACATGAAATGATAAAATATAGCCAGCACTAACCCGATAAAAGGAAGGATGGCTTTATATTTTGAATCCGTGAACTTAGCTACACCTAAAAAAGCACCAAATGTTGCGGTAGAAATGCAATGCATTACTGCTGAGAAACCGGAACGGATAATTACCAAGAATAACCATCCAATCATTGTGTCACCGTAGGAAATAAAATAAGTAAAGTTCTCCGTCATACCAAATCCCAATCCGATTGCACCGCCGTACACTAAACCATCGGTTAAATTATCAAACCTTCTCGAGTTAATAGTGAATAATAAGAAGATACCTTTTGCTATTTCCTCCGCTACCGGTGCAAAGATAACAGTCTGTATAAGCATGCCGGAGTATTCTTCCGAAACTCCGCTGATATCTGTTAGCATAAAACTTCCAACAATTCCTAAAGCAATAGCACCGATGGCGCCCCAAATAAAATGAACAAAAACAAATGTTAGGGGTTCACGTTCGTACTTGTCCATACGCCAGATAAAAATTAAATAAGTTAACATTGGTATTATTGCTGCAAAAAAAGATGCAGTTATTGGCATTATTTTCCTTTATGATTAATAATTATAAGTGTAACCGCATAATGTCAGTTAGAAACGGTAAAAATCTTGATTATAAGGGACAGTCTTGATATATTTTGAGCCAATTTTTCGCTCTTTGTTAAAATGATAATAAAATATACAAATTTTTCGGACGGCATCCATCAGATAAATTTCTCGGAACCGGCTGAAAAATTAGGTTTTAGTGATCAGTTCTTTGGGCTAGTTGATGTCTCTTGTAGAATGGACAAATCTATCCATCAGATTGTCTTGGATTGCAAGATAAACGTTAATTCTAAGATGATTTGCGATAGGTGTACTTCTGAATTTACATCTAAAATCAGTACGCAATTCCGGATGACTTATATTTTTTCGAAAGAACACCACCAATCTGATGAATTGAATTTTAGATTTCTTTCAACTGAAGAAGATAAGATAGATATTGGGACAGACGTAATTGAGTATATCCAGCTAGACATCCCTATGAAGAAGCTTTGTAAAGATGATTGTAAGGGATTATGCCCAAAGTGTGGTGCAAATTTGAATGAGAAACAATGCGACTGTAAGTCGGAAACATCTAATGATGTTTGGGAACCATTAAAAAAATTAAAATTTAATAACTAAAAAAGGTAACGAGATGCCAAATCCGAAACGAAAAATGTCTAAGAGTCGTAGAGATAAACGTAGAACCCATTATAAGGCAACTGTTCCTACCTTAAGCCGCTGCTCAAATTGTGGTGAGATAAAATTAGCTCATAGAGCTTGCCCTAACTGCGGTTATTATGCCGGCAGATCTATGTTCGTACCAGAATCCTAACTATCATTCTTTTCGATGACAAAAAATCAATCTAACATTAAGTGCAGAATTGCAGTTGATGCTATGGGGGGCGATTATGCCCCTAAGAATGAATTGATTGGTGCACTTGATGCATTAAAGGATTCCAATAATTTTGAGTTGATACTGGTTGGTGATAAAGATAAAATAATCGGTGCTGCTAAGGAGAATAATTTAGATTTGGACGAAAATCTAATTTACCATGCTTCTCAAGTAATCGAGATGTCCGATACACCAACTGTGGCAATTAAGAACAAACCCGATTCATCTCTGGTTGTTGGTGCAAAACTGGTAAAAGAAAAGAAAGCAGATGCATTTGTTAGTGCCGGCAATACCGGTGCTATGATGGCTGCATCTACTTTAATTATGGGAAGGATTGAAGGTGTAAGCAGACCTACAATAGGGGCTGCTTTTCCTACCACACAAAATAAATTCTGTATTGTGTTTGATGCCGGTGCAAGTGTGGATAGTAAACCACAGCATCTTTTCGAATATTCTGTTTTAGGGACTATCTTTGCTAAAGAAATTTACAGTGCTTCCAATCCCACAGTGGGAATTTTAAATGTAGGTGAAGAGGAATCAAAAGGAAATGAATTAACTTTCGCTACATATAAGCTACTCAAAAATTCAAAAATTAATTTTAAGGGTAATGTAGAAGGAAGAGATATATTAAAAGGAACTGTTGATATTGTAGTTTGCGATGGTTTTGTTGGCAACATAATATTAAAGTTTGGTGAAAGTGTTCTCACCTTTTTAAGAACGAGAATAAGAAACTATGCTGAAAAAGGAATAGTTAATAAACTTAAAGCATTGGTAGTAAAATCTGTTCTTAAAGCGTCGTTAAGCGATATGGATTATCAAACACATGGCGGAGTTCCGCTCTTAGGTGTTAATGGAATCAGTATTATAGGCCACGGGTCAAGTTCTCCCCTAGCAATTAAGAATATGATTTTACGTGCCAAAGAAATGTATGACAAACAATTAATCCAAAAATTTGAAAGAGCTATAAAAGAATATGCAATCACACAATAAACCTTTGAATGCTACTATAACAGCTGTAGGAATGTACACTCCTGAAAAGGTGATGAATAATAAATATTTTGAATCGATAGTTGATACTAATGACGAATGGATAGTTACACGTACCGGTATCAAAGAGCGAAGATTGATGGAGAACGGTGCAACTAGTGACATGGCAGTTCTCGCAATCCAGGATTTAATGAAAACCAGCGGATTGAAAGCTGAAGAAATAGATGTGATAATTGTCGCAACTGTTACGCCGGATATGTTTTTCCCGGCAACGGCTTGCTTGGTACAAGAAAAAATTGGTGCTAAGAATGCGTGGGGATTCGATCTCTCGGCAGCTTGTTCTGGATTTCTGTTTGCACTTCAAACCGGTGCAAGCTTAATTAAAAGCGGACAGTATAAAAAAGTTATTGTTGTAGGCTCAGATAAAATGAGTGCTATAACAGATTATACTGATAGAAACACATGTATCCTTTTTGGTGATGCTGCATCGGCAGTATTGCTTGAACCTACCGAAGATCTCAACTTTGGTATAAAAGATTCTCTGTTATATGTTGATGGTACCGGCAAGGAAGCGTTATACATGAAAGGTGGCGGCAGTCTTAATCCGGCATCACATGAAACTGTAGATAATAAGTGGCACTATATATATCAAGATGGTAAAGCAGTTTTTAAAGTTGCTGTTAAAGGGATGGCTGACATTTCTTACGAAATTATGCAGAAGAATGGTTTGAAAGGTGATGACGTTGCCTATCTTGTACCACATCAAGCGAACTTAAGAATTATTGATGCTACTGCAGAACGCATGGGGATTTCCAAAGAAAAAGTAATGATTAATATTGATAAATATGGAAATACAACTGCTGCTACAATACCGCTTTGTTTAACAGAATATTACAGAGATGGCAAGGTTAAGAAAGGGGACAATTTAATTCTTTCTGCTTTTGGTGCCGGATATACATGGGGCGCTATTTATCTTACCTGGAGTCTGGATTAATGAGTAAGAAAGCATTCATATTCCCCGGACAAGGTTCTCAGTATGTTGGTATGGCAAAAGATATCTATGATAATTCCGTTGAAGCAAGAGAGATGATCAAAACTGCCGAAGAAGCTACCGGTGTTCTGCTTTCTCAAATTATGTTTAATGGTCCCGAAGACTCTCTTAAGCAAACCGATATTACCCAACCCGCAATTTTCTTACATAGTGTTGTGCTTACAAGTATTATAAGAACTTTAGAACCGGATTTAGTAGCCGGCCATTCTCTTGGCGAATATTCCGCTTTGGTCTGTGCCAAGTCAATCCAGTTTTATGATGCTGTTAAACTTGTGCATGAGCGCGGTAAAGCAATGCTGCAAGCCGGTATCGATCAACCCGGGACGATGGCTGCTGTTGTGGGACTCGCATCTGAAAAATTAGAAGAAATTTGTAATACTGCTTCCGAAAACGGGATAGTTCAATGTGCTAATTTTAATTCTCCGGGACAAATAGTCATTTCAGGATCGATTAACGGTGTTAGGCGAGCTATGGAATTAGCAAAACAGAGCGGTGCTAAGTTAGTTAAAGAACTTGTTGTCAGCGGTGCGTTCCATTCGCCATTGATGGCTTCTGCCAAGGAACGACTGAAGTTAAAATTAGATACAACACCGGTTTATGATGCAAAAATTCCGGTTTATACAAATGTAGCAGCTAAACCGGCTGATGATAAAGAAGAAATTAAAAAATTACTTTTTGATCAGTTGTCATACCCGGTTAGATGGGAAGAAATAATTATTAATATGGTCTCCGATGGGGCGGATGAATTCTATGAAATTGGTCCGGGCAAAGTATTGCAAGGTTTAGTTAAACGTATCAATCCTGATGTAAAAGTTTTTGGGATTGATAAATATTCCGATGTGGAAAGGTATCTTTAATGCAAAATAAATTTGAGAAGAAAATTGACGGGGTATATATCGACCCTCAGATATTCACTTATCCTTTTGTTAAAGCTTGCGATGTGTGCATATGTTCCGGTGAGTGCTGTTATTACGGTGTATATACAGATTTAAAAGAATATGAAAAAATTATGTCGATCAAAGAGAGAATCGTTAAATCAATGGATGATTCTCAAACTAAAGCTACTACAGAGTGGTTTGAAGAACCCGAAAGAGATCCTGATTTTGATTCGGGGGTAGCGGTCGGTACCGAAGTTTATAACGGTAAATGTGTTTTTTTAGATAAGCAAGGGTACTGTACTTTACAAAAAGTTGCCATGGAGGATAACGAATTCAAGTGGAAATATAAGCCTTTGTATTGTATATTATTTCCGCTTGTTATTTTTGAAGGTGTACTTACCGTGGATGACGAGCATTTAGATCGGATGCACTACTGTAGTAAAAAAGAAAATCAGGTATCAACAATATTCGACTGTACAAAAGAAGAACTTAGATATTTTTTTGGTGAGAAGGGCTTTGAAGAATTGCTTCAATATAAAGAAGAGTACTTAAGCAGCTTGAACAAAGAAGAGATAAAAATTGAAACTACAAAATAAGAAAGCATTAGTTACCGGTGGTACACGCGGTATAGGTAAAGCTATCGTTTATGAATTAGCAAAAGAAGGATGCAGTGTTGTTTTCACATATTTTAGCTCAGATGAAACCGCGAAGAAAATCGAATCAGAATTAAGCAATGACGATAGAAAGGTTTTGGGCTTTAAAGCTGACGCATCGTCTTTTAGCTCTGCCCAGGAAACTATAAATTTTACTTTGGAAAAGTTAGGCGGCATTGATATTTTAGTAAATAATGCCGGTATTACTAAGGATAATCTCTTGTTAAGAATGAACGAAGCTGATTTTGATGCGGTTATTAATGCTAATCTTAAAAGTGTTTTTAATTATACTAAAGCTGCAATAAAACCGATGATCTCTCAGAGAAGCGGCAAGATTATTAATATAAGTTCTGTCGTTGGCATTATCGGCAACGCCGGACAAGCAAACTATGTTGCATCAAAAGCCGGGGTTATTGGATTAACGAAATCGAATGCCAAAGAATTGTCCTCCCGGAATATTTGTGTTAATGCTGTGGCACCGGGATTTATAGAAACCGATATGACTGATAAATTAAATGATCAACAAAAAGAAGCTATTCTTACAAATGTACCTATAAAACGACTTGGTAAACCGGAAGATGTTGCAAAGGCAGTTCTCTTTTTAGCAAGTTCCGATTCCGATTATATCACCGGGCAAGTTATTACTGTAGATGGCGGATTAGTAATGTAAGTTTAATAAATCAACAACAATCAACATCAAAGGAGTGTTAAATGGACGTTGAAGCAAAAGTAAAAGAAATAATAATGGATAAACTCGGTGTTGAAGAGTCTCAAATAACACCAGAAGCTTCTTTCACCAATGATCTTGGTGCAGATTCTCTTGATATTGTTGAGCTTGTAATGGGTTTTGAATCTGCATTTGATATTTCTATTCCCGATGAAGATGCGGAAAAAATCTCGACAGTTGGAGACGCTACAAATTATTTGAAGGGAAAATTAGCTAAGTAATTTACGAGGTTGTCTCAGAAGTAATAGTTCAATTTAAAAACTTGCTTGCTGTAAGCAAGTCAAAGTTAATCCGTTTTTATCAGTGTGCTATTCTTTTCATATAGTGATGGCTGTGCCAAAAAAGATATACTTCTGAGACAACCTCAACTTCAATTTCCATTTAATCAAGGTGATAAAATGAGCAAAAGGAGAGTTGTAGTAACCGGACTTGGTGCACTTACACCGATCGGTAATAGTGTCCAGGAATTTTGGGATGCTATGCTTAGCGGTAAAAGCGGCGCAAATATTATCACAAAATTTGATGCTACTAACTTTTCAACTCAATTTGCTTGCGAATTAAAGAATTTTGATCCTTCACAATATGTTGATAAAAAAGAATTAAGAAGGATGGACCCTTTTACTCATTATGCACTTGCTACCGCTGCTATGGCACTTGATGACTCCAAACTTGATTTTAGTAAAGTTAACCTAGAATTAGCTGGAGTTGTTTACGGAAGTGGTATTGGCGGTATACTTACCTTTGAAGATCAACATACGCAATACTTAAACGGCGGTCCAAAACGTGTTAGCCCGTTTTTTGTCCCCATGATGATTTCCGATATTGCAGCCGGGCAAATTTCTATTAAATATGGACTAAAAGGACCGAACTATGCTACTACATCGGCATGTGCAACTTCAACCCATGCAATAGCTGATGCGTTCATTCTTGTCCAGAGGGGTTCTGCCGATATCATGGTGTGCGGCGGTTCGGAATTTCCTATAACGCCAATGTCGCTTGCCGGTTTTAATTCTGCCCGTGCTTTATCAACATGGAATGATCGTTATAGTGTTGCCTCGCGCCCATTTGATAAAGATAGAAATGGTTTTGTAATGGGTGAGGGTGCCGGTACTATTGTATTAGAGGAAATGGAACACGCGGTAAAACGTGGCGCAAAAATTTACGGTGAGATTGTTGGAGTCGGTTTAACCGGTGATGCTTTCCATATTACAGCGCCGCCTCCGGGTGGAGAAGGTGCCGTTCGATCAATGAAAGAGGCACTTAGAGATGCCGGTATTCAATCAACTGATATTGATTATATTAATGCGCATGGTACTTCAACTGAACTTAATGATTTGAACGAAACACAAGCAATTAAAACAGTTTTTGGTGATCATGCTTATAAATTAGCTGTTAGTTCTACAAAATCGATGACGGGACATTTACTTGGTGCTGCCGGTGCTGTAGAAGCAATTGCTACTTTGCTTGCAATCAAGAATTCTACTATTCCTCCTACAATCAATTTGGATACACCTGATCCCGAATGCGATTTAAATTATACTCCTAAAGTTCCGGTTAAAAAAGATATTAATTATGCAATAAGCAATACATTTGGATTTGGCGGACATAATGCCAGCTTATTGTTTAAGAAATTTGTGGGATAATCTTGCTAAGTTTAATTTTTGAAAGACTTAAAAAACTTTTCAAGAATAAAAAAATATCTTCAACTCTATTTCGTGATGAAATCCTGATTACTTTAAACACACTTCAAAAAATTCTAGACTTTCAAATATCCAATCCTACTTTATACGTTAAAGCATTAACACACAGATCTTACCTCGAAATTAATCCTGAGTTGGGAAAATCAAATGAAAGATTGGAATTTCTGGGTGATTCGGTACTCAATATGATCGTGGCAAATTATCTTTTCGTTAATTACGATGAAGAAGGTGAAGGATTTCTTACAAAAGCCCGTTCAGCTTTGGTAAATAGGGAAAGGTTATTTATTGCTGCCGAGAAACTCGCCTTGGAAAATATAATTCTGTACAACCAAAGATATTTAGGTGATTCAAAAGAAGGTTTGCAGACAGTACTCGCTGATACTGTTGAAGCTTTGATTGGTGCAATTTATCTTGATAAAGGATTGGAAATTGCTGAAAAGTTTGTGCTTAAATGGTTGGTTTTACCTTATGAAGAAGATGAAAGTTTTTTAATTGATACAAATTACAAGGGTCAACTCTTAGAATATGCCCATGCAAAAAAAATGGAACTGCCGGTTTATAAAGTGATAAAAATTGACGGGCCGGAACATAAACGTGAATTCACGATTGAAGTTTATGTAGGTGATAAAATGCTGGGTATTGGTAAAGGGAAAAATAAGAAATCTGCTGAACAGAATGCTTCCAAAATTGCAATTAATAATCTTAAAACTATTATCTAGAACCATCTGAAAAATACAGTTAGTAAAACATATTTTTAAGTATTGTGTGTTTTTTTTGATAAATAATTCTTTTTACGGAAACAATTAGTTCTTTGAAATAGTGTTGTCTGCTTCAGTGAGTAGT
>JBFMBS010000021.1:0-79602 GCA_040755055.1 Bacteroidota bacterium | reverse complement strand
TCTCATTCGGCGTACCTTCATCAGATATCCTCATTTAACGTCTGCGCAATGTCGTTATTTCCGATATCTCTTTGCTATTCCTTGACTTATAGCTGTTTTATCACCCCTTTTGAGGTACGCTTAGAATATTTTTGCATTTAGAAATTTTTAGCTCATTCTTCCAAAGTGGAAATATTACCCGGGTCTTGTCCTAATGCCCTGGCTTTTAGAACCCTCCTCATAATTTTTCCGCTACGCGTTTTTGGCAGAGTATTTACAAACTCAATTTGTTCCGGTTTGGCAATTGGTCCAACTTCATGACTAACATGCTGGCGTAATTCTTCGATCAATGTCGGTGTTTTCTCTATCCCGGTACGTAAAATTACATACGCATATATGGCATTACCTTTAACTTCATGCGGTAAACCAATTGCTGCTGCTTCTGCAACAGTGTTATGACTTACAAGTGCACTTTCGATTTCAGCGGTTCCTAGCCGGTAACCCGATACTTTAATTACATCATCTACTCTTCCAATAATCCAGAAATAACCATCCTCATCTTTCCTAGCGCTATCGCCAGTTAAATAAACACCGGGGTATTTACTCCAGTATTGTTGTACCAATCTTTCAGGGTCTTTGTAAACAGTCCGTATCATCGAAGGCCAAGGTGTTTTGATTATCAAAAATCCTTCCTCATTAGGTTTTACCGGCTTACCATTTTCATCAACTACGTCCATTTCTATTCCCGGGAAAGGTTTTGTACCCGAACCGGGTTTTAACGGCACTGAAGGCATCGGGGTGATCATGAACATACCGGTTTCCGTTTGCCACCAGGTATCCATAATTGGACATTTTTCTTTTCCCACAACTCTGTAATACCATTTCCATGCTTCCGGATTTATCGGTTCGCCAACTGAACCGAGCAAACGTAAAGAAGAAAGATCGTGCCGGTTAACCCAGGCCTCTCCAAACCTCATCAATCCGCGTATTGCAGTAGGAGCTGTGTATAAAATATTGATTCCATACTTTTCAATCATCTGCCACCAACGGTTTGGGTAAGGAAAGTTTGGAGCACCTTCGTACATAAAAGATGTTGTACCATTAAGCAACGGTCCATACACAATATAACTGTGTCCGGTAATCCATCCGGGGTCCGCGGCACACCAGTATCTATCTTCTTCGTGGATATCAAAAACGTATTTAAGCGAAGTATAAACACCAACCATATATCCGCCGTGAGTGTGAAGAATTGCTTTCGGCTTTCCGGTTGTTCCCGATGTATAAAGTATAAATAACGGGTCTTCTGCATCCATAACTTCAAGTGCACACTGTTGTGTTGCGATTGGTAAGTTAATTAATTCGTGATACCACATGTCGCGACCGAATTCCATGTTAACTTCTTGACCGGTTCTTTTTACAACAAGTACATGCTCAACTGTGCCGCAACGCTGTAAAGCCTCATCTGCAATTTGTTTAAGAGGAACAATTTTACCTCGTTGGTAAGCACCGTCTGAAACAATAAGCACTTTTGAATTACTATCCTCAATTCTTTCCGAAAGCGATTCGACGGAAAATCCGCCGTAAACAACAGAATGAATTGCACCGATACGTGCACATGCAAGCATGGCAATAACAATTTCAGGAGTTCTTCCCATATATATCGTAACACGATCACCTTTTTGAACGCCCATGCTTTTCAATACATTTGCAAATTTGCAAGTTTCTCTATGCAGCGCATAATAGGAAAAAGTTTTTGTATCGCCATTTTCCCCTTCCCATATTAGGGCAAGTTTATTTCTTCTGAAGGTCTTTACATGAATATCCAGGCAATTATAAACTATATTTGTTTTGCCGCCGGTGAACCATTTATAAAAAGGTCTATCTGAATCATCAATAACCTTATTCCATTTTTCAAACCAATGAAGTTCGTTTGCTTTTTCAGCCCAGAAACCTTGATAATCTTCCTTTGCACGATTATTTAATTCATCCCAATCTTTTATGTTCGATTTATTTATAACTTCTTCCGAAGGGTAATAAACTTCACCGGTTAAATTTTTATTGTTCATATTAGCCCCACTAATAAATAACTTTATAATTAGATATTTTGTCTTTAGATTTGCACTTGAAATTAGTTTATGGAATCTATTTAATCAATACTTCATCAAATTATTTGTAAAATTTTTAAGCATGTTCAATTGTTAACTCAAAACAGAAAATACTTTTCGAAAACACTTCTGGCTCTCTACCTCTTTTTACTCGGTGTATCATCCTTACACCAGCATAATTTTCATTTCGAAAAGTTTGAAACAGAGTCATTTTCGGAGAAGCAGAATTTTAACGATCCTTTCCTTGATGACGTGGGTAAATGTACCGTCCAACATTTTTTTAACTCATCATTCCAAATAAATGTTGATAGGAATAACTTCAACATAGATTCAACTCTTATTGAGATATTGATAGTTGATCAGCACGATCTCAGAACTACTGTTCTTAAATCACAAATTTCGCCAAGGGCGCCGCCAACAATCTCATAATAACCTTTCACTTTCTATAACATTTTATTCAAGGGGTAATTATGAGAAATATAATTTTCATACTAATAGCTTTTATCATAAACAGTATTATTATTGCACAAAGCCATTCAATTGAAGGCAAAGTAGTAGATAAAAAAGATAACCAGCCGCTGATTGGGGTAAATGTTTTAATTGATGATTTGAAAATCGGTACTTCAACCAACGAGGACGGTTTATTCGAGTTCGGCAACATTAAACCGGGTAATTATTCATTAAAGATTTCATATATAGGCCACAAAACTATAATCAAGGATGTAACTGTACCTCTAAGTGAAAAGATTTATGTTGAAATGGAAGAAGGGACAGTTAACCTTAGGGAAGTTGTAATCACCGGTAACCCACTTGCTGTTGATCCCAAGGATATTTCACAAAGTACACTTTCGATTGCAAATCTGGAACTCCAAATCAAGAGAGGTTCTAACATTGGACAGTCGTTAAATTTTCAGCCGGGAATTTCGATGAGGTCCAACGGTACTGCCTCTGCCAGACCCGTAATTAGAGGTTTCAGCAACAACCGTATATTAATTTTAGAGAATGGTTTACGTATGGGCGATTTATCAAACACATCGGATGATCATGGTGTTACATCGGATGGCAGTACACCAGAGAAAATTGAAGTACTGCGCGGACCGGCAAGTTTACTTTATGGAAGCAATGCCATCGGCGGAGTAATAAATATCATCACCGAAGAAATTCCTAATTACATCCCTAACGGATTAGATGGTATTATAAATTTTAGCGGCAGCTCAAATAATAACGAGGTTGCCGGATCGGCAGATATCCACTTTGGAATAGACCGTTTTGCTTTACACGGAAACTACTTTAATAGAAAATCCAAGGATTATAACGATGGTAACGGTGTCATGGTAAACAATTCAGATCAAAATTCTAATGGATACCAGTTTGGTTTCTCATTCTTCCCGGACTTTGGATTAACTGGTTTGAGCTACAAAAATTTCGAGACTAAATATGGGATTCCAACAGCAACTGAATCAGAAAAAGATGACGAAGAGGGTCCAATACAAATCGATATGAATAAAAAAGAATACCGCTTTTTATTCGAGAGCAACAAGCTCAATTTCTTTATTGAAAATCTTAGTCTGAAAAGCGGTTACCAGGATTACACCCATAAAGAAATCATCAGGAACACCGGCGAAGTGGGAACATCGTTTGGTTTGAAATCCATTGGATTTGATCTTTCGTTAAAGCACCGTCAGCTTTTTGACAATCTTCAAGGTGTTTTCGGCATATGGTATCAGGCGCAAGAATACACTGTGAACGGAGATGAAGCTTTCACACCAAATGCTGATTATTCCGGCATGGCAGCATATATTCTTGAACAGATTCAGCTTAATAATATCAATCTTCAATTCGGCATACGCTTTGAAAAAAACGGGGTCGATATACCGGGTGCAAATATTTCAGATACATTTTTCCCGGCGGAGGAAAAAAATTTCAATTCACTGAGCGGTTCATTTGGAATTGTGTACAGCATTACAGAACAGATTTCAGCATTCTCAAATATTGCAAACGCATTCCGCGCTCCTACAATCGAAGAGTTATCATCGTATGCAGTTCACGAAGCTACGGGTACTTTTGATATTGGTAATCGTAACTTAGATAAAGAAAATAATGTTGGGATAGATGTCGGATTACGTGTTCGGAAAGAAAATCATCTTGTAGAATTAAGCGCTTATTATAACTCAATAAATAACTACATCTATAGAATGCCAACTACATTATTTTACCAACCCGATAACAGCGGAAATTCTTTTAATGATTCTGCCGGTATAGCAGTTTATAAGTATAGCCAGACCACTGCCCGTCTGTATGGATTTGAACTAAAGGCACAGTATGAATTTACAAATTATTTATCAACGACTATAGTCTTAGATTATGTGAACGGTCAAGAATCCGATACTGATAAATATTTGCCACAGATTCCGCCTTTTAGATTTTCAATAGAACAAAGATATATGACTGATGAGTTCTGGGCCGGTATTCAGTGGAAAGTTTCGGCAGAACAAAAATTAACAGCAGAAGGAGAACTACCAACTAAAGGTTTCGGCTTAGTCGATATATACTGCGGCACAAAATTTTTTACTGGAAGTTATATTCATATGTTCTCACTAAAAATTAATAATCTTTTAGATCAACCGTACAAAGAGCATTTATCGGCAATTAAAGAATTTGCATATATGCCGGGTCGCGATATTCAACTTAATTACAAATTTTTATTTTAGTTAGGTGATCATTATATTGGCGCATGAAATTTTGAAAATTTCAGCGCAAGGAGAGATGGGTGAGTGGCTGAAACCAACGGTTTGCTAAACCGTCGTAGTGGGTAAACTGCTACCGAGAGTTCGAATCTCTCTCTCTCCGCATGAAATAAAAAGCTCTCACATTTGTGAGAGTTTTTTGTTTTAAAGATAAGTGGTTGCCATCGCCTCCGGCGAGATTCCGCCAAGGGAGAAAAAAACAATCCCGATTTATCGGGACTAAACCGTCGTAGTGGGTAAATCCGTCTGAGCCGGACAAGCTGCTACCGAGAGTTCTGCCGAAGGCATCCCTTCGGGAGAATCTCTCTCCGCATGAAATAAAAAGCTCTTACATTTGTGAGAGTTTTTTGTTTTAAAGATAAGTGGCTGCCATCGCCTCCGGCGAGATTCCGCCAAGGGAGAAAAAAACAATCCCGATTTATCGGGACTAAACCGTCGTAGTGGGTAAATCCGTCTAAGCCGGACAAGCTGCTACCGAGAGTTCTGCCGAAGGCATCCCTTCGGGAGAATCTCTCTCCGCAAAAAATACAAAGCTCTCACATTTGTGAGAGTTTTTTGTTTTAAGTGGCGAATGATAGATTTTTATGGCATACAGATTTAACTGATCGAGCTGATTTGAACTGATTTTTAAAATCTGTTTTTTTCAGTTTAATCTGTTAGATGAGTGTGCTATTTTTTTTAATAATTGTCGTTGAAGCACCCTCTTTCATTTTAGCATTCCAGCGATAACGACTATTACAACTTTTTCAGTAAGTCAGCCATTTCGATTGCAGAGAGAGCGGCGTCCCATCCTTTGTTACCGGCTTTTGTACCGGCGCGTTCTAATGCTTGTTCAATCGAATCGGAAGTGATAACACCAAATATTACCGGCACACCGGTTTCCAAACCGACATGTGCAATTCCTTTCGAAACTTCAGCAGCGATGTAATCAAAATGCGGAGTTGCACCGCGGATAACAGCGCCAACACAAATTACAGCATCAAACTTTTTTGACTCCGCTAATTTTTTTGCGGCGACCGGAATTTCAAATGCACCCGGCACAAATGCAACGGTAACATTTTCTTCTTTGCCTTCATGGCGTACAATGCAGTCAATCGCGCCGGAAAGCAGACTCTTCGAAATTACTTCGTTGAATCTCGAGACTACGATTGCAAACTTTTTATCTTTTGCGGAGAGAATACCTTGAATCGTGTTTGCCATTTCTACCTCTATATTTTTTGAAAATTAATTCGAAAGAATGTGACCGAGTTTTTCGCGTTTCGTCTTCAAATAATTTTTGTTTTCTTCGCTCGGTTTTACTTCAAGCGGAACGCGTTCAACAATTTCGAGATCGTAACCTTCAAGCCCGATAATTTTTTTCGGGTTGTTCGTCATCAATTTAATTTTTTTCAGCCCGAGATCTTTCAATATCTGCGCACCGATTCCGTACTCGCGTAAATCTGCTTTGAAACCGAGCATCTCATTTGCTTCAACAGTATCTTTCCCGTCATCCTGAAGTTCATACGCGAGAATTTTATTCACAAGTCCGATGCCTCTTCCTTCCTGACGCATGTAAACTACAACACCCCTTCCCTCTTTTTCAATCATCTGCAGAGCGGCTTCAAGCTGATCGCCGCAATCGCAGCGTTTTGAACCGAACACATCGCCGGTCAAGCATTCCGAATGAACACGAACAAGCACCGGGGATTTCTCATCAATCTCGCCTTTCACAATTGCAACCGGCTGATCTGCAGCATCGAGAATATTTTTATAGAGATGAAGTTTGAACATGCCGAACTTCGAAGGCAAATTTACAACTGTAACTTTTTCAACCAACTTTTCGCGCGTGCGGCGGTACTCAATTAAATCGGCAATCGTAATAATTTTTAAACCGTGTTTCTCTGCAAATTCTTGCAGCTTCGGAGTGCGAGCCATCGTTCCGTCTGTGTCAAGAATTTCGCACAATACACCCGATGGATAAAGTCCGGCAAGATTTACAAGATCAACAGCGGCTTCGGTGTGGCCGGCTCTTTTTAACACGCCGCCGTTCTTTGCAATCAAAGGGAAGATATGTCCCGGACGTGCATAGTCATTCGGTTTTGTTTTTTCGTCAACCATTGCTTCGATTGTAACTGCGCGGTCGAATGCAGAAATGCCGGTCGTTGTTCCGTGTTTGTAATCGATCGAAACAGCAAACGGTGTTTCGTGCAGTGCAGTATTTTTTTCGACCATCAAATTCAAGTCGAGTTCGTGCGCACGTTTTTCAGTTATCGAAACACAAAGAAGTCCGCGCGCTTCGCGTGTAATAAAATTTACATGTTCAGGTTTAACAAGCGAAGAAGCCATTACCAGATCGCCTTCGTTCTCTCGGTCGCGGTCATCAACTATAATTACCATCTTTCCTTTTTTGATATCCTCGATGGCTTCTTTAATTGTATTGAATCCGTGTCTCTTTTTTTTCTCTTGAACTTCTTTCATTTCAGTAGCCCATTTCTTTTAACACTGCATCCGTTAAAAAATTTTTTTCAGAATTTTTTGTGCCGAGTAATTTTTCAACATACTTGGCAATCACATCGGTTTCGATGTTCACTTCGTCGAAAACATTTTTGTATTGAAGTGTTGTGTGCGCCCATGTGTGCGGAATAATTGAGAGTCCGATTACATTTACGGCAAGTTTTGCAATTGTCAAACTTATTCCGTCAACGGCAATCGATCCTTCTTGGATAACATATTTTTCGAGTTCGTCCGGAATTTGTATCTCCACAAAATAATTTTCACCGGCTTTCTTAATTTTTTTTATGATGCCAATTCCGTTCACATGCCCTTGCACAAGATGCCCGCCCAAACGATCCGATAAACGTACTGCACGTTCCAAATTAACGTAAGAATTTTGTTGAATCTTTTTTATAGTAGTTTTTTCGAGAGTTGCGCCGACAGCTTCAACCCAAAAACCGTTTTGCTCTTTTTTAATTGCAGTGAGACACACGCCGTTAATCGCAATCGAATCGTTGACGCGCAAATCTTCCGTAATTAGCGAGGCATTCACTTTTATTCTGTAACCATCGGTGATGCGGTCAATCTTTTCAAGTGTCCCAACTTCTTCAATTATTCCGGTGAACATTTTTTTATCGACTTTCTTTTCTAATAATTCTTGCTCTTGTTCTTGCTCTTTCTTAGATCAAGATTACGAAAATGAGCAAGCTTTGTTTTCCCTTCGTGAATCTTCGTGCCTTCTTTGTGAATCTTCGTGTGATTTCTTTGTTTTATATTTCACGAAGGAACACGAAGAATACACGAAGTTCCACAGAGTGCTTTGCACAGACTCTTCAGGTCATGGCAATTTTTATTTTCTATAAACCAGCTTCAGATCATCACCAATTTTTTCCGCAGAGAAAAATTTTAGATTCGATTGATAATTCACATCGAATGCTTCAATTCCCTTTCCAAGAATAATCGGGGCTTGTAAAATAATAAGTTCATCGAACAAACTTTCGGAAATAAATTGAGAAAAAATTTCTCTGCCGCCTTCCACAAAAACGGATTGTACACTCAAATCATTTAATCTGGAAAGAAGAAGACGCAAATCAATTCTGCCGTTCGCATTAGTTGCGAGAGGAAAAACTTTCACACCTTTCTCGGCAACCGCATCAACCTTTTCATTATCAACTTTATCGGAACAAAATATCCACGTGTTCGTTCTGCTCTCGTCGTTCAAACAAATTGCTGACGCATTAACATTCAAACTTCCGTCCACAATTATTCGAACCGGATTTCTTCCATTCACGTTTCGAACATTCAACAACGGATTGTCTGTATTCACCGTTCCTTTGCCGACAAGCACTGCATCGTATATTGATCTTTGTTTGTGAACAAACTCAGCCGATTCACTTCCGGTAATTTGTGTTCTTTTATTTTCAGCTTCGGAAATTTTTCTATCGAGTGTTTGAGCAATCTTAACCGTAACGTACGGCAATTTTTTCGTAATACTTTTGAAGTAGAAACGATTGAGCTCATTCCCTTCTTCTTCACAAATTCCAACGACAACTTCAACACCGGCATTACTAAGTTGTTCAATTCCATTTCCGGCAACTTTCGGATTCGGGTCGATATTGCTTATGACAACTTTTTTGATGCCGCTTTCAATAATTAACGGAACACACGGCGGAGTTTTTTTATCGGTGTGGCTGCACGGTTCGAGACTGCAATAAATTACAGCGCCTTCCAAGTTTTCCGGTGTATGTTTGATTGCATTTGCTTCGGCGTGCGGTCCGCCAAATTTTTCATGCCAACCTTCCGAAATTATTTTCTCGTCTTTTGTTATCAAAGAACCGACAAGCGGATTCGGACTAACAGAACCTTCGCCTCTCCGCGCAAGTTCAAAACATCTTCTCAAAAATTTTTCGTCGTCGTTTTGGCTCATTGCAAAATATGTTTTTTGTGCACGACTTCTTTAATCGAATTTGTTTCGTCAACAAAAACAACCTTCGGCACGTGCCCGGCAATTTCCGATTCATCATAATCTGCATACGATACGATGATGACGAGATCGCCGGTCTGCACTAATCGAGCCGCAGCACCGTTCAAACTAATTTCATTTTCCTTTCCCAAAATTACATAAGTTGAAAACCGATTGCCGTTATTAATATTGTAAATATCTACTTTCTCGAATTCAACAAGACCGGCTGCTTCGCACAATTTCGGATCGATGGCAATCGATCCTTCGTAATGCATATCCGAGCCGGTAACAACGGCACGGTGTATTTTTGATTTCAGCAATGTTCTAATCACGATTCTCCCCTTTCACTTTTCGCATTTAATAAATAAGCGAAGTACAAACCTTTCAACACAAGTGTTGGAATAATTACATCGAACAAACCTTCGTTCTCGAACAAACTTGAGAAGCCGCCGGTGCCCACAACGAGCGGCTCTTCATCCGAAAAAACTTCCGATGTAATTCTATTTTTTAATTCACGCACAATGCCCACTTGTCCGTAGAACAAACCCGATTGAATGCTTTCAATTGTCGAACGTCCCAAAACACTTTCCGTTTTTTTGATTTCAACACTCGGCAATTGAGCGGTGCGCGATTCGAGAACTTCCATCGAAATTCTGATTCCTGGAATAATTATTCCGCCCAAATATTCTTTTGATTTACTGATCGCGCAGAATGTTGTTGCCGTTCCGAAATCAACAACAATAACATTTTTATCGGGATATAAGTTTGATACCCCGATTGCGTTTGCAATTCTATCGGCACCTACTTCAAGAGGATTGCGGTATTTAATTTTCAATCCGGTTTTTGTCCCGGCTTTCAAAAAGAACGGATCGATGTTGAAATATTTTATGCATCCGCTCCGCAGCGAGTGATTGATATCCGGAACGACACTGCACAATGCAATTCCGTTAATTACCGACGGATCGATTTTGTTTTCCCGTAAAACCGAGCGGAGGAAAATTCCGATTTCATCCGATGAAAATTGCTGGCGCGAAGTTTTTCTGAATTGAACAACAAGCTCATCTTTGCTGAAAACCCCGCCGTACATTTGCGAATTACCGACATCGATACAAAGAATCATTTTAACTCCCGTAATTTTATTTCCAATTTCTGTGCAAGCTCGAACGCAGTTGAACAACTCTGAAAATTCATCGCGCAGTCGTAAATTCTAAAACCGGCTTGAACATTTCCGTTTGTTCTGTCAGACTTATCATTCAGCACTACAAAATTTATTGCGCCGGCAGATTTCGAAAATAGTTTCCCAACTTCCGCACTTCGTTCTTCCTCGCTATCCGTGCTCGTAAATTTGAAAGCGGTAACGGTTATATTTTTATTGTGCGAATATGATTTCAGTTTTTCAACAATCTTAAAATTTCTTTTTAGATTTAGAACCATCCCGTCATTATCGGAACTGATTTTTTTATTCATCTCTGTGGTGAATTTCTTTCCGTCAATTTCAATTGATGCGAGCGAGTAATCACTCACAGCCGCAAGATGAATCACGACATCAAAATCTTTTTCGCTCAAAAGTTTTTCGAGTTTGCCGTTCAAGTCGTTAAAATCTTTGAAGAAAATTTTCTCACAATCGGCTGCCGGCAGAATCGAATCTTCGCCGAGCAAAACAGTAACAAAATTATTTCTGCGGAGGAAATAATCTGCAATTGCTGCGCCGGTTCTGCCGGTACTCAAATTTGTAATGAAGCGGACGCCGTCAATATTTTCTTTTGTTGCGCCGGATGTTACAAGTACACAAAGTTTTTTTTCGACATTACTTTTGCTTGCGAGTGCGACAAAAATTCGTTCGTAAATTTCATCCGGCTCAAGAAGTTTTCCTTTGCCGGTATCACCGCATGCAAGGTATCCTTCGGCAGTCGGTAAAATTAGTACGCCCCACTCTTCCAATTTTTTTAGCGATGCTTGCGTAGCCGGATGTTGATACATTAACGTATTCATCGCCGGTGCTATCAAGTACGGCTTCGTCCAATCGTGTGCAAGAAAAAGTGATGTGAGCAAATTATCCGCAACACCGTTTGCAAATTTGTTGATCGTGTTTGCCGTTGCCGGACAAACGATTACAAGGTCTGCCCATTTATCGAGATTGATGTGGCTCATCACTTGATTCGGTGCAAACGAATCCGTGTAAACCGGATTGCCAGTCAAACCTTCCAAAGTTGCGGAGCCGATAAACTTCAGTGCGTCATCGGTTGCCACAATTTTTACTTCGCAATTATCCTGCACAAGTTTTGAAATCAAGTACACACTTTTGTATGCGGCAATCGAGCCGGTTATTTTAAAAAGTATTTTATAGTTGTACATTGTCAATCAACCTCACTTTGCCGAGATGAACCGCTCCGAATCTTCTTCCATCGTAATCGGTGATGTAATCAACTTTGAAGCCGAGTTCTTCGAGTTCTTTTTTTATTTCATCGGCAGATTTTTTACTCATCAATAATTCAGGGAAATGTACCGCGTGTTTTCGTTCTGCTGCAGTCAGTAAAAGATTTCTCGAACTCATCGCGAGCCCGTCTTTTTCGCGGATTGTTAGACACGGAATTATTTCCGTGTTCAGAAAAAATGCTTTCGCCATTCCGTCAATCAATTTGTACTGTTGAAAATCTTTCTCGCCGAAATATGTTTTATCCGGTTCGATGATATTGAGCAGCTTCAAAACAATTGTGAGTACGCCATCGAAATGCCCTGGGCGAAACGCACCGCATAAAATTTTGCTTAACTCATTTTCGTTAACGCGGTACTTATAATTATCGTGGTAAATTTCATTCCACTCCGGCTGAAAAAGAAAATCTACTTTGCTCTGTTCGAGCAGATACAAATCTTTATCAAACGTTACCGGGTAATTTTTGAAATCGTTCGGATCGTTAAATTGCGTCGGGTTCACAAAGATGCTCACAACGGAAATATCATTTTGTCCGGCACATGTTTGTATCAATGATTCATGCCCGGCATGAAGTGCGCCCATTGTTGGTACAAAGCCGGTACTCTTTCCAAAAAATTCTTTCGACTTTCGTAACTGCTTCCATTCGGGAATCGATTTGATAATCTTGGTCATTAATAACTTTCCTCTTTTGTAGGGAATTTATTTTCTTTGATATCGCTGCTGAAATTATTGAGCGCATTTTTTATCAATTCAAAACCGCTCAAATATTTTCTCACGAATTTCGGATTGAAATTTTTATTCATGCCGAGCAAATCTTGCAGAACGAGAACCTGTCCGTCTGTATCTGAACCGGCACCGATTCCGATTGTCGGGATTTCAAGTTCGTCCGTAATTTTTTTTGCAAGCATTGCCGGAATCATTTCGAGCACAATCGAGAAACACCCGGCTTGCTGGAGTTGTACTGCATCCTCAAAAATTTTTTTTGATGCGGCTTCTTCTCTGCCTTGCAATTTGAATCCGCCGAATTGATGAACCGACTGCGGCGTCAATCCGAGATGGCCCATCACGGGAATGCCGGTGCTTGTCAATTCTTTTATCATTTCGATGTTCCCTCCGGCGCCTTCAATTTTTACGGCTTGTGTGCCGGCTTTCATCAATTTATCGATCGATAAAATTAATTGTTCAAATCCCTTCCGGTGTTCGAGGAACGGAAGGTCTGCAATCAAAAATTTATTTCTTAATCCGCGCTTCACTGCGGCAACGTGGTAACGCATCATTTCAATTTCAGCGTTCACTGTCGATTCGAATCCGTGCATCACCATCGATGCACTGTCGCCAACGAGTACGGCATCGACATTTGTCTCATCGATAATTTGTGCAGACCAGAAATCATAACACGTTACAACGGAAATTTTTTCTCCGCCGCTTTTCATCTTTTTAAATTCGTTTACAGTTTTCATTTTTGTCACTACTTTATTCTCTGCGTACTCAGCGCCTTCTCTGCGCTTGCACAGCGTTTTATGAGGTGAACTCTGCGGTTAATCCAAGATGGCGATTTCACGCAAAGACGCAATGTATCCGCAAAGGACGCAAAGAAAAGCAAACTTTTAAATTATATAACTTATTTTGAGAACAAGAGGATTTAAGGACAGTAAACTTCGGCTTACCACGCGAATTGAAAATATCCGGTTAATTAATACCAACGATGAGTTATTTTGATTTGCCGCGAGGTACCTGTCCATCGGATCAAGTCCTTATTTTGTTGAAGATATTTTTTTAGTAACTGTCTTTTCGGATCAGTTCTTTCTGCAAAAACTACGGCACAAAACTAAGTATTTTGAGAAAACAAATAAAGTCTTTTGTTGGGTAGAAAAGCGCTTTTAGAATCGGAAGATTTATCTATTCATGAATTCTCGTTGATATTAAGTATTAAACTCTCTACCTTTAACAAGGTTTAATAAAGAAATTCCCATCAATCATTATTTTGTTCTGGTAGAAGATTAAACCGGAAAATATACCAGCCGATAATTAATAACTAATTAGGGGTAAGCATGAAAAAAAATTTTTTCGTTCTAATTCCTCTATTGTTAGTATCATTTATAATCTTCAGTTGTGAATCGACACAAACTGATGTTAATCAACCGGAAAGCCAGAATAATACACTTGCTAAAACCAATGCCGGCGCCAATGATGGCTGTGTAACAATTCAATCAGGTACCTTGCTAACCTCGGACGGAGAAGTTATTAAACCCGGCTATGATAAATGGGGTTATAACTATCAAGCAATGATATTCAACGGAACATATTGCGATGCTTACAGAGATGCCGCTTGGTGCCAGGATTATAAAGACGTTTCTTTAATAATGAAATGGAACGAAGCATGGCTCTCAAACAAAGATTGTGACGGTGATGGAAAGTTAGACCGTCATTTGGGATATGCCACTTACAGAGGTTCCGGTGCGTGGACAACAAATCATCAATCCGGGACATACATGCTTGACGGCAAAAAGTGTAAGTGGACATATTTTGTAAAAATTGTTGCCGCACCACTTGACGCCTATAAAACTGGAGGTGTTTGGTTTAATGCCGATGGCGTAGAAATAGGGTCCGTAATCTGGGGAGACTTTGCAATCATCGAAGAAATTTATAATGATCCGTGCAGCGGTTATCATGGCAAATTATATGTTAGCCCCGATCATCCCGGTTTAGGCGGATGGTAATTTTTGATGAGGAGGTGAAATATCCTCCTCTGATTTTTCTTCTCCTACTTACTCGTACAAGCAATTGAATCATCAACTACTTCGAAAGAATAATTTACTATCAACACTCATTTTGTTTTAATTATATTTCTCATATGAAATTGACACGCTGATGAAGAACAACAAATTATTGACATTAATTTTTACTTTTTTAATTATAATAACGGTTCTCCTTATACATTTTTTTAATATTGAACCGGTCAAAACTTATACCTACACTTATATTTTTTCTTCGTTTATATTTCTAATATTTAGTTTATACTTACAAAAAAAAGAGCTTAACAATAAAGAATTATTTTTAATCATTTCAATTGTATTACTTGCAAAGTTAAGCTTTTTGAATACTGATCCAATCGGCTCTGAGGATATTTACCGTTATATATGGGATGGAAAACTTCAAGCAAATGGAATTAATCCGTATAGATATATACCTACAGATTCAGCGATGAGTCATTTACATTCTGCGTTGCTTCCAGCAAAGGTAAACTTTCCTGGACTAAAAACTATCTATTTCCCTTTTAGCGAATGGTTATTCTATATCTCATACAAAATAAGTGGCGAAGCAGTATGGGGATTTAAGCTAATTCTCCTATTGTTTGAAATCTTCACAATTTTATTCATTTTATTATTATTGCGACAACTCAAAAAAGAAAAAAAATATATTTTACTGTACCTACTATGCCCACTCACAATATTTCAATTTTCAATTGATGCACATCTTGACGGACTGGGGATAACATTATTGGCAGCAGCATTATATTTTCATTTCTCCGGAAAGAAATTTGCATCATTGGTACTCTTGGGGATATCACTCTCAATAAAACCAATCGGTGTTCTTTTCTTACCAATTTTATTTATAGAGCAGAAAAAAATTTTTGACAAAATTTCTATCATCGTCTTACCTTTTCTAATTTTTGGTATTCAATTTATCCCATACATTTTCACTTCAAATCCATTTGAAGCTTTATTCATTTATACAGCTAACTGGTCATTTAACGGATTTATTTTCAAACTGATTTATATTTTAATTCAGAACAATCAAACTACTAGATTGGTCTGCAGTCTTCTACTGATTATTGCTCTTATCACACTCTACTTAAGTAAGAAAGAAACATTACCTAAGTTTTATTTTGCAACTCTATTACTTTTTATTTTTTCGCCGGTAGTTCACACATGGTATATCGGATGGATCGTTTTGCTTGCCTCAACAACAAATTACAAAAGCGGTATTATGCTTGCTGCTCTTAGCAGTCTAACATCAGTCACGATTTACAATTATATACTGCACGGGGTTTGGAGGGACTATTGGCCGGTTCTGATAATAGAATACTTACCCGTAATGTTTTTTATGATTATCGAATTATTCTTTCGTGATAAAAAAAATTACTCCATTATCCAGCAGCAATAAAATCGAAGTGTGATCATTTTGAATTCCCTACCTTAGGTAATATTTATATAGTTGCTGCTACTTGATGGCTTAATCACACCGGGCAATTATCACTTATACGATACATCTCAAAACGAACAATGAGATTTTATATATCACTTATCTACTAAATTTTATACCTGGATTTATAATGAATAATTAATAATAATGTCACAAAAAGTCTTTTTGTATTTTAATTTAAAAATATTTTTTGTCATCTCTCTCTTTTGTTTATTGACAAAATAAAGAAGGTGAACTAATTTTCAATTGTAGATCACACTTATACGATCAATCTACTTAGTAAATATTATTTTGCAACTAAGTGGAACATTAGATGCTAAACAAAGCATCATATCATTCAGCAAAATCGGCTCCATCTAATGTAACTACGTCCTATAATTATCAACATACCCTTCCGACTACTACAAATATTTATATAAACATTATTCGGTTGAGTCTTTCACAAATTAAATATCATACATTAATAAAAGTTTATTGAACAAATAATAGCTTTAATAAAACTTAAGTGAGTTATTATTTAACAATCATAGTATGGTGTTAGTAAAAATTCTACACATTAAAGGAGATAATTCAGAATGAATCGTACAGAATATTTTTTACTTTTATTAGCTCTAGGTTCTCTATGGGGCTTCTTTGAGATGATTTCCCTACCGGTATTCATTTTATGTTCGATTGGATTGTTATTTCTTTTTATTGGCAGAAAATTGGTTGATATCCCGGGCACAAGTATTATCATTGGATTAATAGTGTGTTTTTACAAAACGTACGGCAATAATTTTTTCATTTGCCAATGGGCTGGTGTAATGGGACTCGCCATTTCATTTGACTTCTATGCAAGTTTTATATTCAAATCAAATTGGCAGAAACCTATTATCACTTCTTTGATCGGCATAATAACAAATATCACTTCCCTCTTCATTTTTGTTTTCGTTGTGGTTGTTGTATTTCAAGAACCCAATTGGTTAGCCGGGGGTTTAGATAGAATAATTAACTACACTCTATATAGCATTTTACCGGCGGCAATAATCAGCGGCTTACTTACATCACACATCGGTTCTTATGTTGGATCGAAGCTTAAGGGACTTAACGCTGTAACACCAAAAAAAATATTGCCCGGGATTTATTTAACCGCAACAATTTTATTATGGATAGCAGCATCAATTAATTGAAATATTAAATCTTAATTACTGTATAAAAATGTTAGCGGATAAAAAAATAATTTTTAGAGAATACTCTAAGCACGAAAATCTTCATAATTCACTACCGGTTCAAGAACCGGATTGGATTGCAAATGAAATAATATTAACTATTACAGTTAACAATGAATTATTAACAAACTTTTCGTGCAGTCCGGATAACCTCGAGGAAATGGCAGTTGGATTTATTTTCACGAGTAATATTATTTCTTGCCTTGATGAAATTAAAGAAATACAATTTTGTAGGGAAAGCAACAAAGTTGCTTTCCAATTAAAGGAGAGTAATCCATTCGATAGTAAAATCTGGCAGAAACACCAAACAATTACCTCGGGATGCGGACAAGGAAAATCTTTTAACACCGGGATGATAAAGAAATCGATAAAAAGAAATACGGAATCGATTCACTTTAGTCCAAATTATATCTGTGAATTATTTTCTGATCTTAGAACTATTTCACAAGGTTATAAAAATACCGGTTGCATTCACATAGCAGCATTAATCAAACCGGATGGGCCATCAATTGTTCGTGAGGATATAGGAAGACATAATGCTATTGATAAAGTAATTGGTGCCGGTTTGAGATTAAATCTTGATTTTTCAAAATACATCCTATGCTGCTCCGGCAGAATTTCATCGGATATGATATTAAAAGCCGGACGTGCCGGCGTACCGATAGTCGCTTCAAGAGCTGCACCTACTGGTCTTGCTGTTGAAATCTCAAATGAAATTGGAATTACCCTTATCGGTTTTGTACGTGGGAATAAACTTAATATCTATACTCACTCTTATCGTGTTTCATCTTCATTAAATACAATTGGGAAACGTACTCAAGAAGATGTTAAAGAAAATAGTGTTGTATTAACTAATTAGTATCAATTAACCTATGGAGATTAAATGAGAACAAAATTAGCTCTTCTACTTTTTCTAGTGATTAGTTTTTCTATTCTCGCTCAAGGGTTGGAATTAAAACCTTACGGATTCGTAAAAGGCGACGCTGTGTATTCATCAAAAGGTGTACTTTCTTTTGGCAATCCAAATTTATCTTCTCCGCAAATTGCAAACGGTGTGGATGAATCCGCTGTCGGTTTTTCAGCAAAACATACTCGTTTCGGTTTAAAAGGTTTTACCGGGGCAGATATCAAAGTTGGCGGTGTTATCGAATTGGATTTCTTCAGCACGAATGGATTCGATCCGAATGTAAATCCAAGAATTAGACTTGCGTATGCTTCGGTTACCTGGGATAATTTAGAGTTAAGATTTGGGCAGCAATGGGATATTTACTCACCGCTTAATGCTACAACAAATAACACAAACGGCAATTTATGGTTTGCCGGTAACTTAGGATTCCGCCGCGGCTCTATTCAACTTCATTATAAAATTCCGGCTGAGGGATTTCAACCAATGATACAGCTTGCACTATCTGAAGCAGTAAGAGAAACCGGAACCGGTATTGGCGATGATAATAAGTCTATGATGCCGATGATCCAGGGAAGGTTTTCGGCAAAATTTTTAGAGAATAAAACTGTTGGTATCTACTTTGTCTATTCTTCATTTACACCTAAACCCGATACTTCTTCTTTCGATTATACTTCTTCCGGGTTTGGTATAGATTTCACACTGCCCTTCCATAAATACTTTGAAGTTCACGGTGAATTGAACATGGGCACAAACTTAAATAACTCCGATCTCTTTACAATTGCCGGGAAGGGTAAAAAAGATGACGACCGGAAAAATTTAAGTTTCTGGACTAACATAACTTCTAAAATTTCGGATGAATTCAATTTTGTTCTTGGTGTTGGATTGGATAAAAACCAGACTGATAATCTTTCCAATGGTGCAATCGAACAGAATATGATGATTTATGGGGACTTAATATTCCCTATCACAAAAGAATTTTCAATTGCGCTGGAATTGGGAAATATAACTACGAGTGTAAAAGGATCAGATGATAGAACAGCCGTCATCGGAATCCTATCCGGTAAAGTTAATTTCTAATTTAATTAAGAGTTTACATTGAAGCAGATTAATTCAATCAAAGACAATTTGGAAATACTGGCACCATTCATTTCCGGACTTAACAAATATTTAGAAAAGAGCCGGGCACTCTCCTTGTTTAAAAAATTACCTATACGGGATGACAAAGAAAATATCAACGAAAGGTTATCGGAGGGAAGTTATTTATTCAGTCCATGCGGCATAGAAATCCGTGAAAGTGAAAGCAATTCTCTTGCATTAGAATTAGTTGAACTGTTAAAAATTCACTTAGTGGACCGCATAGACGAAATAAAAACAATCAATGATTATCTCGTTAGTGAGAAGATAAATCCGCACGATATAATTCTTTCAACGATAAAAAATGAAGGGAATAAAATTCGTAAGCAGATTCAACAACTAAATCTTTCAGAAGATTTATTCACTTTCTTTTTAATTTTTCTTGCACGCCCCTTCAGGGAACAAGCAGCTGCTTTTTTATTGGAAGAAATAAATAAACTAATATGGCTCTACGGTTATTGCCCGGTTTGCGGTCACTGGCCGGCTCTGGCTCATATAAACGAAGAAACCGGTGAAAGAACCTTATGGTGCGTTTGCTGCAATACAAAATGGAAATTCAAAAGAACGCAATGTGTTTTCTGTTTGAATGAAAATCATGAATTTCTTGAAATCTTAAGTCCGGTTAATGAAGGATCATACCGGATCCATACATGCAAAAAATGTAAAAGATATTTAAAAGAAGTTAAAAGCAACGATGCTGCGGTAAATTTTCCGTTCGACAAAATGTACCTGGGTACAATTCCACTCGACATGATTGCAGAAAAACAAGGATTTATCCAGGAATCAATATTAACCGTACGATATGATAATTCGACCGGGAATGAATTACTGATGTATCGGCAAAAAGCTATTAAAGAAAAAATTAGTATCAACTAAACGGAATAAGAAAAAGTTTATAATAACAAAAGGAAGTTGCTTATGAAAATATCTCGACGTGGCTTTCTAGGTGCTGCCGGCACCGGAACTCTTGGGGGGATTGTTTCACTCTTCGGTGTTCCAAAAAATGTAAAAGCAGCTGAGATACCTGAAATCAAAACCGTGCAGACAACAGAGAGCACAACAATTTGTCCGTTCTGCGGAGTAGGTTGTGGTCTAATTGTTTCCGCACGAGAAGGAAAAGTGATCAACATAGAAGGAGATCCCGATCACCCGATTAATGAAGGGACGCTCTGTTCGAAAGGCATGGCGATATTCCAACTTGCCGTTAATGAAAGACGACTTAACAAAGTTAAATATCGTGCACCGGGGAGTTCAGAATGGGAAGAAAAATCCTGGGATTGGGCTCTTACGGAAATAGCTAAACGTGTTAAGAAAACACGTGATGCTACTTTTGTTGCTAAAGAAGATGATGGTAAGATTGTCAACAGAACAAACGGTATTGCTTGTCTTGGCGGTGCCGCTCTCGATAATGAAGAATGTTATCTCTATTCAAAATTTGCAAGATCGCTTGGTGTTACATATTTAGAACACCAGGCGCGAATATGACACAGTTCAACAGTGGCCAGTTTGGCTGCTACGTTTGGACGGGGCGCAATGACAAACCATTGGATAGACATAATTAACACTGATGTTGCCATGGTTATGGGTTCCAACATTGTTGAAAACCACCCCATTGCCTCTAAATGGCTTACACGCGCTAAGGAAAGAGGCGCTATAATTATTAATTGCGACCCTCGTTATACTAGAACTTCATCCTTCGCAGATATTTATTGCAAGTTCCGTAGCGGAACAGATATTGCTTTTGTTAACGGGATAATAAATTATGCGCTGGAAAATGATTTCATCAATAAAGATTATGTACTCGATTATACAAACGCATCATTTTTAATTTCCGAAAAATATTCTTTCAACGACGGATTGTTTAGCGGATATAACAACGATACACGAGCTTACGATAAAACTTTTTGGGCATACGAACTAGATGGAAGCGGACTTCCAAAAAAAGATTTATCATTACAGCATCCGCGATGCGTTTTTCAGTTAATGAAAAAGCACTTTAAAAGATATGACATTGATACTGTCTGCCAAATTACCGGCGCACCAAAAGATATTTATGAAAAGGTCTGCCGTACTTATACATCTACATGGGCAAAGAATAGAGTTGCAACATGGTTATATGCTATGGGTACAACACAACATACACACGGTACTCAAAACATAAGGTCATATTCTATACTACAACTGTTATTAGGAAATGTAGGACTTGCCGGCGGCGGTATTAATGCTCTTCGCGGTGAATCAAATGTTCAAGGTTCTACAGATATGGGATTGTTATTCCATCTTCTTCCAGGTTACCTTGCTTCACCTACAAAAGCGGATCAGACCCTGGAAGATTATAAAAAGAATAACACGCCCAAGACTAATGATCCTAAATCTGCAAACTGGTGGGGTAATTATCCAAAATATATTACTTCTCTCTTGAAAGCCTGGTATGGAAATAATGCAACACCTGATAATGATTTCGGTTTTAATTATATACCAAAGAGGAGTGCCGATTATTCTCATATTTCATTGTTTGAAACAATGTATTCAGGTAAGATTAAAGGATTGTTCTTATTCGGCCAAAATCCGGCAGTTGGAGGACCAAATACAAACAAAGAAAGAAAAGCACTCGATAAGTTAGAGTGGATGGTTGCTGTTGATATTTTCGAAACAGACACCTCAGTTTTCTGGAAACGACCCGGTGTTAACCCGGCTGATAACCAAACCGAGGTATTTCTATTACCGGCTTGTTCGTCAATAGAAAAAGAAGGAAGCGTATCCAACAGCGGAAGATGGGTCCAATGGCGTTACAAAGCTGTTGAGCCGATCGGTGAATCAAGATCCGATCTCTGGATTCTTGATGCTCTGCATAAAGCAGTTAAAAAGGAATATGCTAAAGACGGTGTTTACAGAGAACCAATCCTTAATCTAAACTGGAATTATGGTAACGGCGCTGAGATTGATTTTCACAAAGAACCTGATGTTCATTTTGTGGCGCGTGAAATTAACGGCGGATTTGTCCAGAGTAAAGAAGTTATGATTTTGAAAGATTTAAAATCTTTCAAGAAAGGTGATCAAGCCCCTTCGTTCGCTACCCTTCAAGATGATGGTTCAACAAGCTGCGGTTCATGGATTTACTGCGGCTCATATCCCGGTCACACACCTGAAAAAAACAATATGGCACGGCGTAAGAAAAAAGACGCTGTTAATAATATAGGATTATACCCCGAATGGTCATGGGCTTGGCCGGTTAATCGAAGAATTATTTATAACCGAGCTTCTGTTGATTTAACCGGAAAACCGCTCGATCTAAAAAGATGGGTTATAAGATGGAATGAAACTACTCTCAAATGGGAAGGCGATGTACCTGACGGACCATGGCCGCCAAATGATAAATATCCATTCATCATGAAACCGGATGGGCATGCATGGCTCTTTGCACCAAACTTAAACGACGGTCCCCTTCCGGAACACTATGAACCACTTGAAAGCCCGGTTGAGAATTATTTATCGAGCCAGCAAGTTAACCCGGCTGTCAAACTCTGGTATAAGATAAATCCTGAAGGTAATCCCGTTGGTGATGTCACAAAATATCCTATTATTGGCACAACGTACCGCGTAAGTGAGCACTGGCAAGCCGGTGCTATGACCCGCAATATCCCATGGCTTGCAGAATTAGTCCCCGACGTATTTGTTGAACTCGGGTATGAGTTGGCAAATCAAAAGAACATAAAAAATGGCGATCTGGTTGTTGTTGAAACGGCACGCGGTTCTATGGATGCCTTTGCACTTGTAACACGGCGTTTTCAACCTTTCCATCTCAACGGAAAAATAGTTCACGAAGTTGGAATCGTCTGGCATTTCGGATATAGCGGTTTGGCAAGGGGCGACAGTGCCAATCTACTCACTTCTCATATTGGCGATGCTAACACAATGATACCGGAATATAAAGCTTTCCTCTGCGATGTTCATAGAAAAGAAGGAGGTGCGGCATGAAAGCATTACTTATTGATTCAACCAGATGTATCGGATGCCGCGCTTGCCAGGTTGCTTGCAAAGAATGGAATGAATTAAATGCTGAAGAAACTACTTTCTTCTCTGGCAAAGGATACCAAAATCCACCCGATTTATCACCCAGTACCTGGACATTAATAACATATAATGAAGTGGAAGTCAACAACCGTTTCGATTGGGTGTTTGGTAAAATGCAATGTTTCCATTGCAATGTACCGGCGTGTGCTTCGGCTTGCCCGGTTAGTGCATTAGAGAAGACAGAAGCCGGCCCGGTGATCTATCATGCTTCTATTTGTCTTGGATGCCGCTATTGCCAATTAGCGTGTCCGTTCAAAGTACCGCGATTCGAATGGAATAAGATTATTCCTGAAATAACAAAATGTACAATGTGTGCAGATAGAATTAATGCCGGGATGGAACCGGCTTGTGCAAAGGTTTGCTCGACCGATGCAATTGTATTCGGTGAACGGGATGAATTAATTGCCGAAGCCGAAGACCGTATCAGGAAAAATCCTACATTCTATATTCATCATATATATGGTAAAGAGGAAGCTGGCGGAACATGTGTAATGCACATATCAAATGTTCCTTTTAATGAAATTGGATTCGATACTAATATTCCAATGGATCCGATTGTTAGCAAATCAAGTCACGCAATGAAACCGATTCCGTATGTTTTAACCGGGCTGGGTTTAGTTCTTGGTGGTGTTTCATGGGTCGTTAATCGCAAGAAGGAACTCGAAAAAGAAACTAAATCTGGAATGGAGGGTTAGCAAATGGAAAAGAAAAATAAAATCGAATTGTTTGACACAATAAAAAAATCATTCGGCAAACTCTCCATCGGAGGTAAAATAGTTTGGGTACTCGCTCTATTCGGTATCTTATTAGTTCTTTACCGTTATGCTGTAGGATTAGGAGGAGCAACAAATTTAAGCGATGGCTATCCATGGGGTTTGTGGATTGGTTTTGACATACTTGCCGGTATTGCACTTGCCGCCGGCGGATTTGTCATGGCCGGAACAGTTCATCTGTTTGGCGGACACAAATACCATTCACTGGCACGACCGGCAATTTTAACCGCATTACTTGGCTACCTACTTTTTATTTTTGGACTCTTCTTCGATTTAGGCAGACCATGGAATTTGTGGAGAGCAATTTACTCATGGAATCATGCTTCGCCTATGTTTGAAGTTGCATGGTGTGTTATGCTCTACACAACAGTACTAATTCTTGAGTTTATGCCGATCGTACTTGAGAAACTGCAACTCAATAAATTATTGGCTCTGTGGAAAGATGTCGTCCCATGGATCGTAATTTTTATGCTCGGGATGTTCACGCTTGCGATGTCTTACTCGTTTGTATGGGCACTAATAATGGTTGCGATTCTCCTTGTGTGGGAAATTTCTATGCGCAAAGGATGGATGCCGCGCGATAAACAGATGCCGATAATTTTAATAATGGCCGGGGTTATGTTTTCGACCATGCATCAATCATCGCTCGGTACAATATTTTTATTAGCTCCAACAAAATTACATCTGCTCTGGTACACGCCGATAATTCCTTTATTATCACTCTTTTCTGCTATTACAGCAGCACCGGCAATGGTAACTTTTGAATCCTTGATGAGTGAAAAAATTCTAAAACATCAGTCAAAATTTGATCTGATTTCAAGTCTGGCAAAGTGGATGCCGTACTTACTAAGTTTTTATTTGTTCATAAAGGTCGCGGATATCATCGGAAGAAATGTCGCATTAGAAACATTCACTATCAGCGTTCAAGCAATTTCATGGTGGCTCGAAGTATTGGTTGGCATTATAATACCGCTGATTTTTTATATCACACCGGAGATTATTAAAACCAAGGGCGGAATGTTATGGGCTTCATCATTTGTCGTTATTGGATTGATATGGAACCGGATTAACGTTGCAGTAGTCGGGATATACGTTGATAAATGGGATCCATACTATCCATACTGGATAGAAATATTTATTACAATAGGTGTTGTTGCAATCGGTTTGATTGTATTCAAATGGGCAACTGAAAATTTGCCCATCTATGAACATGAAACCGCTCCAACAGCTTAAAGCGAGGGATAATGATATGGAGAATAATAAACATCTACTTGAAAGGCTGCTTCCTTTTCTCCTCATAATAATAATAGCCATAGTTATAATTTTCGTTACACAAATTCTTTTGGATGTTAGAAATGAGCTAAAGGAAGTGAAAGCTACACTTCTTAAAATTGAAAGCGAAAAGATCAAAAGTGCCTCATTTCAACCTTTTAAGGTTCTTGAAGAAAACTGTACAAGCTGTCACAGTGATAGAAAGTTTATGGGTATCCACGGTACAGATACCGAGATAACCGGCATCATACACTTTCTAGAAAAAATGCCCGATGTTCACCTTACACCGGAAGAAATTGATAAAGTCCACAATTCATTATCACTATTAAAATGTGTTAAGTGCCATGATGAACAACAGATACAAATTCTTGGTGCAATGAACCTATCGATGCAGCGAGAGATTCTTCAAAGAATGTCTAAAAAGAGCAACGGTAAAATACTACCGGAAGAAATTGAACAATTACAACGGGTTTTATTAAAAGTACAAGGATTTTAAATTGATTTAATGAACGAGTCATTGTTGCACCATAAATTATTATTTAAGTAACAAGGCAATAACTTTCAAAAGTTATTTGTAACAACGGAGAGGAAGAAACTGGTGTTTCGCCCGGTCTTCAAAACCGGCAGCCGACGGATAAAACCGCCGGTGGTAGGTTCGATTCCTACCCTCTCTGCTCTAACATATACCGTTGTTTCAATATGCTGAATAATGAACTAAAAAAAATCCCGTCGGTTGATCGAATTTTATCTGACAACTCAATTATTAAACTCAAAGAGACTTTTAATATCAATCTTATTACCAATGCTATTAGAAATATTATTAGTAACGAAAGGAAAGAAATACTTGGCGGTAAAAAAGCGAAAGGTGCTTCGGAATTATGTAGTGAGATCGTTCAGTTGGTTAAGAAAATAACAACAAATAGTTATAGACCCGTCATTAATGCCACTGGAATTATTCTTCATACAAATTTGGGAAGAGCTCCTTTAGGTAATTTACTAGTGAATGAAATTATGCCGGTAATTGCCGGTTACTCAAATTTGGAATTTGATCTTAATACAACAAAGCGCGGCAAAAGAGCCGAGCACATTAAGGATATAATTAAGCTAATCACCGATGCCGAGGATACCGAGATTGTTAATAATAATGCCGCAGCTATTATTCTCGCACTCAAAACATTTACCGAGAACAAGGAAGTGATAATATCACGTGGTGAGTTGGTCGAAATCGGCGGTTCATTTCGTATTCCTGAAATAATGAAAACGAGCGGCGCTATTATGGTGGAAGTCGGAACAACAAACCGAACATGTTTGGAAGATTATGAAAAAGCGATTACAAAGAATACACGCGTTTTATTTAAAGCTCATAAGTCGAATTACTTCATCAAAGGATTTACCGATGAAGTTAAGATAAGAGAACTTGCAGCACTTGCAAAAAAAAATAACTTAATTTCAATGTACGATATCGGTTCCGGGCTGCTTAAAAAACTAAACAAACTCCCGTTTCTCGATGAACCGAATGTTCAAAGTGCTATCAAGGATGGCGCTGATTTAGTGATGTTCAGTTGTGATAAATTATTAGGCGGTCCGCAAGCCGGAATTATTACCGGGAGGAAAGGATTAATTTCAAGTATTTCCAGGTCCCCGTTGATGCGTGCTCTCCGAGTCGATAAAATTACTATTGCTCTCTTAACTTCAATACTAAAATTATACTTTGATGAAGAAGAACTTATCGCTAAAGTTCCTCTATTTAATATGTTATGTAAAACTAAAGAAGAACTCTTCACCACGGCACTAACTCTTCAAAAACATTTACATGATCACGGAATAAACTCCGAAGTAATTGAAAGCAAAGCACAATGCGGAGGCGGTTCCCTACCGCAGTTAGAGCTTAATAGTTATGCAGTTAAACTCCTATTCGAATCAGCCAATAAAAAATTAATCGACAACTTATACAAAAAACTTATAAACGATGAAACCCCGATTTTGTCTGTACTAAGGGAAGGTGATATTTTGTTCGATGTACTGACTATTCAGCCGTCGGACATAAACAAAATTGCCGGATCAGTAAGCAGTTCTATAAGCGATCTAATAATCAAGAAATAGAATGAGTAAGAATCATTTCATATTAGGTACTGCCGGTCATGTAGATCATGGTAAGACTGCCCTTATCAAAGCGCTTACCGGGATCGATTGTGATACACACCCGGAAGAAAAATTAAGGGGGATTACAATCAATCTTGGTTTTGCCCACATCGATTTTCCAAATGGAACTAGTATCGGGATAATTGATGTACCTGGCCATAAAGATTTTGTTAATACAATGATATCAGGTGCATGCGGCATTGATATGGTAATGCTCGTAGTTGCGGCAGATAGCGGAATTATGCCTCAAACAATCGAGCATATTCAAATATCTCAAATGTTAGGTATTAAATCAGGTATCGTCGTTTTAACTAAAATCGACCTCGTTGATGAAGAAATGCTTATAGTAATAGAAAATGAAATTCAAGAATTTATAAAAAGTACCTTCCTGAAAGAAGCACCTATTTTTAGAGTATCACCAATAACCGGGCAAGGAATTTTAGAGTTGAAAAATTATTTGTCGCAATTTTCTTACTGTGATTTGTATAAAGATGAGGAGACTAATTTCAGGATGTTCGTTGATAGAATTTTCAGCGTAGCCGGTTTTGGTACTGTTGTCACCGGCTCGGTTATTAGCGGCAAATTAAGAAAAGACGAAAATATTCTTTTACTTCCCGGTGGAAAGGAACTTAGGGTAAGACGATTAGAAAGGCACGGGAAAGAAGTTAATGAAGTCTATGCCGGCAATAGAGCCGCAATAAATCTAACCGGAATTAAAAAGGAAGATTTTAGAAAAGGGATGGTTTTATCAAATAAAAAAATAATGCCGGTAACAATAGTCGATGCCCAAATAAAATCGATCAGCAGTAAAAAAATAAATTTGTGGTCGCACGCAATATTTTTATGCGGAACATATGAGTCGCCGGCTCGAATCCATTTAATTGACTCCGATACTTTGAAATACAGTGAATCTGCCATTGCTCAAGTGCATCTTGATTATCCTTTCATTGCTCAGAAAGGAGATAAATTTATAATTAGAAGCACTTCGGGAGATGTTACTTTAGGCGGCGGTGAAATAATTGATCCTTACCCTCTAAACCACCGGAGACGGACTGTTAAATTAATTACAAGTTTGAAAAATATTCTGAATGGTGGTGTTGCCGAAATAATTTCTGCCGAAGTAAAAAAAAGCCAATCCCCACTTACGTTAGAATCTATTATTAACAACCAAAACATTCCGGCAAAGCAGATCAACAATTTTTCATTAGAGCAATTACCCTCCGAAGTTAAATATTTTAAATCGACCGGTACTGTGTTTTTTATTCTTTCTTCCCGTTTAGAATATATCAAAAATAAGATTATAAGAAATCTAGAGAATTATCATAAACACAATCCTTTAGATGAAAACGGAAGAACATTTGAAGAGTTGATGGGCATTTGGGGATCAGCGCGTAATATAGCTGCCGAAGAAATTATGAAAAGTCTGTTAGAAGAAATGGCTCAAAATAGAATGCTGAAAAAATCCGATTCAACCTGGGTGTTATACTTGCATAATGTTGTCATCACCGGGCAAGATAAACAGCAAATTAAATTTGTTGAAAGATTTCATAAAGAGAGCGGCATGAATGTTCCGTTAATGAGCGAACTTAACCCGACGGCACACAATTTTGGTATCACAGAAAATAAATTAATACAGATATTAACCTTATTAACAAAACATAAGAGACTAATTCATATTGATGACAGCTATTTACATATCGATATCGTTGAAAAATGCAGAGAAATCTTGTTGACTTACCTTAAAGACCACGACGAAGGAATTACGGTTGCCGGTTTTAGAGATTTGTTAAGAGGAAATAGAAAAATTTGTCTGCTTCTCTTTTCAATTTACGATAGCGAAGAAATAATTTATCGCGACGGTGATTTACGTTTCATAACCGAAAAGGGTCTGCATAAACTTCAGGAAATTAAAATCAGCTCAAAAAATAAATTTCAAACAAATTTTCAACATGTATGATGGATAAGAAAAAAAAGATTCTGATGATAGACGACGATGCAAACCTCGTCAATGTTATCAAGATAGTTCTTGAAACAAAAAATTATGAATTTGATTCAGCTTCTTCTGCCTCGGAGGGTTTGGTAAAGATTAAAGAGTTCAAGCCGGATTTAATAATTTTAGATGTAATCATGGAAGATTTTGTAGCCGGTTTTAGAGTACTGAGTGAGTTGCGAACCGGCGGAGAGAAATCAGAGTATAAAGCCTTTTCTAATGTTCCAATCTTGATGCTGACAAGCGTGACTACAAAGACGACTATTAGTTTCAGTGAAAAAGTCGGGACGGCATTACTTCCCGTCGATGCATTTATCGAGAAACCGGTTAAACCAGCAGAGTTAATGTTTAAAATCGAGGAGTTGCTACAGAGGTAATTAACTAAAGCTACACAAAATTCATATTTAAGTTGTTTTTAATATTACCATGACCTTCAGGTCATGGTACAATATAATCCTATGCCATTGGCTTTAGCCACAATTAAATACAATTTGAGCTAAGCCCAAAATTGAGAGTGTACTCTTATCTCCGAAATAAAGAGGGTGAGTGGAAATTAAATTTGTAAGGGGGTTCGATGTCCGACTAACAAATGTTTGCAAGAATCACCTATACAAAATATTCATTGAATTCATAATAGTATATGTCCAAAATGGTCGAAACAGCGTTTCGACCTACAATTTTCACACAGTCATTAAATGTTGGCAAATAAAAAATTATGGTAATTATGCAAAATTAGGTCTAAGCGACAATTAGAATGTTGTAATGCCTATTAAAAATAATCTGATTTAGTAATTGAAAAATATTTTCTTTACGGTAGTTGAATCTAAATTCGAGTTCTTTAAGATACAAGATGAAGTTGTATTTACTTACACCGTGATATTTGAGTAATCGTTCTTTGGCATAGGACCAGAATCCTTCTCCGAAGGAGTCCTTTGGACAATACCATTGATGTGATTTTTTCCTTCAACGTATCTTTCTTGATGATCAATCTGAACATGTTTCCTGAAAAATTGCAGTGACTTATAACTCTTAAACTTGTCGGTATAAAATACACTACTTTTTTCGGATTTCATTTTAATCTCATCAAGTAATGATGATGCTTTTACGTTTTCGACTATCGTTGTATATATCTTTCCCCTTCTCTCCAAAAGCCCCAAAACTATGATTTTATTGGCTTTTGAGCGTCCTCTAAGATATTTACGACGACCACCAAAATAACTTTCATCACATTCTATCTCTCCACTAAGGATTTGAAAATTATTCTCTTGGTGTTGAAGAATTTTCCGTCTGTAACTGTTAAACCTCGTTAATACTGTTCGGTAATTCAACTTTAGTTCTTTTGATGTTTTGTTTGCTGTTGCTTCTATACTGAAATAATATAATGTCCAAAGATCAACAGATATTTGTTTTAGGTAGTATCGTTCATTACAATCTTTACATTTGATCCTTTGTTCCTTAAAACGATAAAGATTTTTTGAACCACAGTTTTTACAAATACTACCGCTTGTTATTTGGCTAATTTGCTCAATTATCATTGGGACTAAGGTCTTTCTTTAATATAACAATTTTACCTTAGACCTATTTTTAACTAATTACCATAATTAATTTTGTGTAATATGTGCACAAACCACGCGTACCGACCGTCGTCTAAAAAAGTTTCATTCAATGCGGTGGGTGACATAAAACGAGTACAACTGAACCGAGTATCAACATTGCCATACCAACAGAGCGAGTGTCGTGGTTTGTGCTGTTAGCTGCAGTTGTTTTGCTAAATAAGCCGGCAATACCTTTCATGATGCCCTTGTCAACTTGTGCCCTTTGAGTTGCTCAATAACGGAAGTTGGCCGCACCCAATTGAATAGCATCTCGTGAAGAAACCCATCTCCAAACGTCGCAACCGCATCACCGAGAAAGAGGCGAATGAATCTACCATTGAATTCGACGAGACCTTTTGCAGAACCCGACGACCGGAGGTGATTCGCTTCTTTCGTGGTTGTGAACTCTGCCCTTATTCCGTTCTCGTTGCAGAGAGTTATGAAACTCTCGGGGTTAAAAAACAGTCTGAGCCGTTTCTTACCCAACAAGACATCCATCAGATACTTGTCAGCCAGACGTCGTAGAAGAATAGGTTCGAGAACCACTGATGCAACGCTTTCCAACCAGTCTGTTAGTGTAATTCTGCTGAGTATCTCAGGCAAGTCGTCGGGATACGGCGCTCCATCCAGAGTTGCTGGATTGAAAAAGCAGTGGTAGATGTACAGACGTACATCGTATTCGCCCAACATCAGAATGCTTTCATCCTCACCGTTAAGAGCCCCAACTACTAAGCAATTATCTATTACATCTACGGCGAAGTCTCTTCTCTCAGCTTTTTCCAGCAGTTCAGTTATCTTGTCGGTGAAATGAACAACCTTTGCCTCATTAGGCAAGACGATAAGAGGTGGCTTACCGCTCACCGGATTTTCGTAGACCCCCGACTCAGCGTTTATGAGCTTGTGACTCTTGTGAAGCATCAACTGTTGTCTAAAGAATCGTTCCATCTGGTTGATTCCCTTTTCGCCGTAGGTGTCGAAGAACTTGAAATACGCCTCAGGTGTTTTGGCATCAATAGTTTCAAGCATCTCATCATTTACCTTGCCGGATTTCGCTTCGAGGAATAGGGTCCGGCGAATCTTTTCAGCTTCCGAGTAACTAATCTGCAAGATGTCGCATATGGGTGAAAAGGAGCAGAAGTCCAAAGGGAGTGCAAACTCGTTTGGATTTTTGTTCACTTCATCCACGTATTGCAACACAGAGGCGACGTTTTGATTACCCAAGTCCCCATGCTTCGGGCCTTTGAACACCTTTTTTGTATTGCTCCTGTCGATCCCGACGTGAATCCAGACAAAAGTATTGTACCCCATCTCCAAAATGCGCTTCCAAAAATGGAGTTTCAGAGTTCTCATGTCTGGTGAACGTGGATGGGTAGCGCCCGTCGTTTCCGCAAGTAGGTTCTCAAGCCACAGAATCCTATCGATCAAGAGCCTGAGAGCGTATTTGTGAGCCTTGAAGACTTCTCTTTGAAAGCCGGGAAAATCGTGTCCTATCTTCTCCTGTGTGGAGTATTCGGGCATATCTGTGACAGCTCTTGTGAATAAGCGCCTACACTCAAGAAGTTCGTCACGAATAATATTCTCGGTCGCCTCGTAATCAATCTCTGTCATTGTGAAATGAGAATTGAATCAAAAATAATTTCAGTTAACTATTGGAATAGCAAAAGAAAACTTAGCCCATTTCCCTTGTTCGGATTCAGCCCAAATTTTTCCGCCGTGTTTAACAATTATATTTTTCGTCACAAACAATCCAAGCCCGGTTCCGGATTTTGTAGAATAGTTTTCTTTGTTCAGCCGGGAAAACCTTGTAAACAGTAATTCTTTTTCATCATTATTAAAACCCGGACCTTTGTTCGAGACTGAGAATTCCAATTGATTTGCGCCCTGGTTATCCAGCCGGACTTCTATAACTGTCTCTTTGTAACCGTACTTTATTGCATTGGATATCAGATTCTGGAATACCGAAATCATTAAATCGGGATCGCATTCAACTTCTAATTCGCCCGGCACATCACATCTAATTTCCATCCGGTTATCCGATGCCATTTCAGTAAGCCCATGAATTACGGGATCAATAATCGTAGCTAGAAAGGCAACTTTAACCATTTTAAGTTTAAGTTCTCCCTCTTCAATCCGGCTTAAATTTAGATAGTTAGCAATTGTAGAGTTAAGATAATCTGCACTCCTGGCAGATGATTTTAACACCGTCTCCTGAACATCATTTAATGGTCCCAGCAGTCTATCACGTAATGATCCGATAGCAAATACTATTGATGCAAGCGGAGATTTGAGTTCATGGGTTACAAAGCCAAGCATTTCAAGGTAAGCACGATTTTTTTCATCTGATTCGAGATAAGCTTTTTTCAATTTATCTGCCGCTTCCTGGAGCTGCTTACTGTCATTTTCCAGCGATTCAGCCATTGAGTTAAAAGAATTTGCAAGTTCCGATATTTCATAGCTCCCTTCAACACCTTGTACCCTTGCATCTAATTTTCCTGATGATATTTCCCTGGTAGCATCTACTAATTTCAGGATTGGTTTCCTGATTTTACCCGAGAAAAAATTTGCCAGCAGAATTGAGATTAAAATAGCTGCGAAACCGATCCCTACAAATTTTATTGTTAGTTCTTCTTTGTAAGCGGTGTATTTCTTTTCAAGCAATCCTACATACAAAATTCCGATGATATTATTCCGCGCATCCCTAATCGGATCATAAGCAGATAAATACCAATCATTAACAACAAAAGCTCTATTTGCAAACCGCTTTCCTTTTACTATGACTGTATCGTACACTTCTTTGGAAACCCTAGTACCAATAGCTCTAACGCTATCAGCTGTAATTACATTAGTAGCGATCCTGGTATCACCTAAAAAAATTGTTACAGTGCCTAACGGTTTTCCTTCGAAGTAACCGAGTTCGAAAACTGTGTTCCTGATTCTATCAACAAGATCATAACGTTTGTTAAGAAGAATGCCGCCGTACACAATTCCGTAAATTTGATTCTTCTCATCAAGGATTGGTACAGCCGCTTCGAGGATCATTCCACGGTCTTCAACTTTTCGATCTGTTGGTATTGCACGTTCGGTTTCAACTAAGGGTATAACTGCGTGTTCGGCTAATTCATCACTTTTAGTCAGAAGTTTTTCATGAGAAATTAAGGAGGTACCGCTGGCTACATTTCCTAAAAAAGCTTGCTCAATTACGGGGTCGTTTCTTACACGGCGATTGATCGCTTCGTGTTTACCTGATGTTCCTATTATTATTCCTTCCTTATTAACAAGGTTTAGAAAATCGAGTTTGTACTTATCTTTTAGCTCTGCTAAAAATGTATTCAAATAAGATGATCTATTTCTCTCACGTAGGGTTGTCCGGAATAATTCATACTGGGATACCAAACCAACATTGATCTGGAGAAGGGCTTTCTCTTCGTTAAATGCCGTCCATGCAGAGTTAAGATCCATCTGCACACGCAGTTTGGCTTCTTTTAGTACAGTCTCGGATATAAACGACAAACCGGCATAAATAGTAAACACACCCATCAACACTACAACTATTGTGTAGCCAAACAATTGAGTATTTCTAAGTTTCCATTTCATAATAATCTTTTTGAATTATTTTCTGTTTACCAGGCAACTCCAAATTGTTTCTTCGAGCAATTCCCTTGCAGATGCAGAAGCGTATTTCTGTTTTTGAATTTCATCCCGGTTGTTAGTTGTAATATTGTGGATGTAAAGATGATATTGCTGCTCCGCTTCATCAATTGCAAAATCGATTGGCAGCGAGATAAAATCATATAATTCTTTCCTGGATTTGTTTAAACGTTCGTCTGAACTTAGATGGTCAATAATCCCTTCTTCAATTTTTCTTAAAATGAAAGCAATACTTTCATAATTGAAACCGGTCTCGAAACGGTTGACAGATGATGCTTCAAAGTAATTTTGAATAAGCAGTTTATTATTTGTATTGATCGATGTAAGAATCAATCTGTAGATGAACTTAACAAACCACATTATTTCTTGGCTGTCGGAATTTGGTGCTGCTAATAGTCGCCTCTGATCATTGGCTGTGTTGATGGAATCGATAATTTTATCGATGATTATATCTTCGTCGTCCGCTAATACTGAGTAGATAACAAAATCAATTCTCAATTCCGATTTTCGTAATATCATTGAATTACGTAACTGCCATGTGAGCGGTTCGCTTTTCATTCTTTCGATTATAAACGGCATTCTCTTTTCTATGTGCAATCTCGGATCCGGAGACCAATCTATAATTTTATCTGTTCGTTTTATTTTAACATCCAATTTCTTATCAATATATTTCAACATCCACGGTTTTTCAAAAAAATTAATATGCAGAAAAAACTTTACCGCTATTAATAAATAGATGCCAAAAGCACAAACAAATTTCGGCAGTAACACCGGTTTAAGCTCGTTGCCGAAGAAATAATGTGTAATCAATTTATAAAGCTGTAGATGAGATGTGGAACCGTTTGTAGATACAACAAGCGTTTCGCCGGAATTAAACATCCCGTAATGATAGAGCAGTTCCCTCATAAATCTGAGTACATCCCTGACATGAACATATGGGACAGAAGAATTGCCATGACCGGCGACTATCTTCGATTTCGGCGAATTACCTATCCATGTATTGATTTGCATATAAAGCGGTGCATATTCACACCAATCGCTGAATATTGCGCCGAGTCGTATAATACAAGAAGGGGTATGCCCGGCAAAATTTTTGACCATCTCTTCACCGGCTTTTTTACTTTTTGCATAAATATGTTCACCATCGGCCGGCGTATCTTCATCAACGAATTCATTCTCAGCCGGAAATGAACACGCGGCTACTGAGCTTGCAAATACAAAAAGTTTTAACTTCATGTTTTTAGCAAGCTGGATAATATTTGCTGTACCGTTTATGTTGGTGCGCTGGTACTCCAGGTGGTATTCATTTTCAAAATCGTAGTATGCAGCTAAGTGAATAAGAAAATCGGCACCGCCGGCGGTTTGTATTTCGCTAAATGTTTTTGTTATGCTTGAGATATCTGCTATGTCTGCTCTCATCCACGCAATATTTGGATGTCTTGGAGCATTGCATTCGTATTGTGATCTACGCGCAATTGCAAAGATTCTAAATTCATTCTTAAATTCTTCGAGTAAATACTTACCAAGCAGACCTGAAGCGCCGGTAAGAATTAATGTTGGCAGTCCGGCTGATGATTGCATCGTTCACTACTCCTTACTGGGAAAGAGTTTCGCTTAAATACAAACCGGGTAGAACTTTGTTCCTCTTCTTACTTTAAATTAATTCTTTTTTATTTGTTACTCAATCGTAAAAGTATAAGGATAGTAACCCCCATAAAACCATCCCCTATTCCCGATAGTAAGATCAGCCAGCTTTGCAAAACAAATATGAAATAGATCATAAGGAAAATGAAAGCAAACATTTTAAGATAAATAATAAACTTGATAAGCTGTTTGGATTGCATCGGGTTTGATGCCGCCATACAGTAGGCAATGCTTACACCCAAATGGAAAACACCGCCTTGTGCCTGGAAAAAACTCTCCTTGTAATCGATTAGACCAAAATGCTGTAGAAATGAAGGGGGAATTAAAATTAATCCGATTCCGACTAAGATAGAATGAATTGCTGTGAGCCAGAGAAATATCGATAAAAATTTTTCGTAATCTTTAATGATCATACACAGCCGGTTTTAGTCGTACAGCTATCACAAAACTAATCATTATCAATACATATTGCTATTAGGATAATCTATGATACTCATACGAACTATCCGATATCAAGAGTCACAATTAATTTTACTCTCTTTCTTAAGCACAATTAGATTGGATTTTTTATTTTGCATTGCACTACATATCGTTTGTTGATTGAATGAAAGATTTATCAACCGAATAGAGAATGCAAAAATGAAAATGCCGGTTTACCTTGATTATAATGCAACAACGCCGATAGATCCGATTGTTGCAGAATCAATGCTTCCTTACATCCACTCACATTTTGGGAATCCATCAAGTACGCACTACTACGGAACATTGGCAAAAAATGCAGTTGAAAATGCACGGAAGCAAATTGCAAATATGCTGCAATGCGAAATTGACGAGATTGTTTTCACAAGCGGTGGAAGTGAATCAAACAACTTAGCTATCAGGGGAATTGCTTTCTCAAAAAGCAAGAGTGGGAATCATATCATTACCTCTTCCATCGAACATCCGGCTGTTTCTGAAGTTTGCAAATACTTAGGATCAAATGGATTTAGAATTACTTATTTGCCGGTCGATAGTTTTGGTCTAGTTGATCCTCAATCTGTCGTTGATGCGATTACGCCTCAAACAGTTCTGATTACAATAATGCATTCCAACAACGAAGTTGGTACAATCCAGCCGATAGATGAAATCAGCAGCATCGCCAAATCCCACGGAATTCCATTCCACACAGATTGTGCTCAATCGATTGGTAAAATAAGAGTGGTCACGGGGAAATCGAATATCGATCTTCTTTCTATAGCCGGTCATAAATTCTACGCACCAAAAGGTGTTGGTGCATTATACATTCGTTCCGGATTAAAACTTGAAAAATTGATTTACGGTGCCAACCACGAAATGAATCTAAGAGCCGGCACTGAAAATGTTATCGAGATTGTTGGACTTGGTAAAGCAGCTCAATTGGTATCTGAGAATCTTTCAAACTATCACACGCATATGAAAAAAATGAGAGACCATTTAGAAAATGGTCTGAAAGAATTCTTCCCGGGAATCCGTATTAACGGTCATCCCGAAAAAAGATTACCGAACACACTAAGTGTAAGTTTCAAAGGGTTGGAAGCAAACACTATATTATCTGCTTTAACTAACGTAGCTGCGTCCGCCGGTGCTGCTTGCCATAGTGATAATGTGGATGTATCATCAACACTAAAAGCGATGAATCTACCAATTGATTATGCTATGGGTACAATAAGATTTTCTACCGGTAGGAATACAACGGAAGAGGAAATTGGTTTTGTTCTTAAAGAAATTAAATCTGTAATCGAAAAAATTAAACCACGCGACACTGTCTCTGCCGGTATTGATGCGAAAGAAAAAATTAAATTAACAAAATACACACACGGACTCGGTTGTGCATGTAAACTCAGACCTCAGTTGCTCGAAGAAATACTTAAAAAAATTCCTTTACCGACTGATAAAAATATATTAGTCAGCACCAATAATTCCGATGATGCTGCTGTTTACAAAATTGACGATAACACTGCAATTGTTCAGACGGTTGATTTCTTTACGCCAATCGTTGATGATCCATTTGATTTCGGTGCGATAGCAGCTGCTAATTCTCTCAGCGATATTTATGCTATGGGCGGCAGACCGTTGTTCGCACTTAACATTGTCGGGTTTCCAAGTAACAGATTACCGCTTGCAGTTCTTGAAGACATTCTGCGAGGTGCCCAGTACACAGCCGACAAAGCCGGCATAAGTATAATCGGCGGACATACGATAGATGATACCGAACCAAAATTCGGATGGACGGTTACCGGCATAATCAATCCACGAAAGGTTACTACAAATAGTTCTGCCGCTGTTGGTGATGTCTTGGTTCTTACTAAACCGATTGGTACCGGAATTTTATCAACTGCTTTAAAGCAAAATATGTTAACGGATGAATCGATTACGGAATTGAAAAATGTAATGATAGAACTAAACAAAACTGCTTCGGAAGTTATGATGGAAGTTGGCGTTAATGCTTGTACGGATATAACCGGCTTCGGTTTGTTAGGACACCTTTTAGAAATGACCAAAGGTTCGAATAACTCTGCAAACGTTTATCTGCATAAAGTACCTTTGCTTAATAAAGTAATTGAACTCGCAATTTCGGGCATAATTCCGGGAGGGACACAAAATAATTTTGAATATACATCAAAACACGTTCTCTATTCCGATAAGATTTCCGATGTAAAAAAATTAGTTTTGAACGATGCCCAAACTTCGGGAGGTTTGCTCATATCTGTTTCCAAAGAAAAGGCAACACAATTAGTTGAATCACTGAAAAATCGAGGCGTTAATGATGTTGTGGTAATTGGTGAAATCATTCCAAAAGAAAAATGGAGTATCATTATTCAAGAGTAATTCAAGATATTCTTTTATACTACTCGCCGTAATAAGCAAGAATCGTCAAGATATAAGCCCCGGATCCGTATCCAATCATCGGTATAGCGCCGATATATTGATCACCTTTATCCCTGATACAATTGCACCATACATCGAATGATTTAAAATCATCCGTCACTTTATCCAGCTGCAATTTGTTGCTATACATTTCCGGGATTGTATTATAATTTATTGATGCTTGTTCTGTTACGTGATTGAGTAATTCGGCAGCAGCATTTTTTTCTCCAAATAAAATATTAGCAAGAGCAATACGGAGATTAATAAAAACCCATTCCTGGTTTTCGTAAGGATCGTTGCTGTTGAGGCGGATATAGCCCGGTCTCTCACCTTTAATTCGCAGAACTTTATCATATTCATCCATGTGCGATAGAAATAATTGCTTGTCGTTAATAAGTTTGTTGGCAAATATTTCAAACACACCTGAATCGTAATATTCGTGATCTGTCTTCAGTTGATCATTCACATTCCCTTTTATGTATCTATTCTCGCAAAGCATGTGTGTTAAAATTCCATGTTTCAATGTTTTTGCCGCCGATTGATATTTCTCGTAAGGCAGATTAAATTTCTGTTGCAGCATTGCAAATAGCTCAAGACCTCTCGCACAAACACCCGAAGTAAAAGTATATTGCCTCGGCATTTGAAGATAATGTTCCCACGGACCGGAATCAGCTTTGATCAAAGAATTAGTATCAATGCAGTTTATAATTACATCGGCAACTTTAGTACTAACAAGCCGGTTCCACTTTTGGTAAAAAGCGGTGTCGTTACTGGATATTACATAGTCCGAGAAGGCGCAAAGAAATAATCCGAAATTATCTATCTCGATATTTGGTCCGTCGCCGTATGTACTTTCTTCATTCCCGTTCCCAAAATATCTGCACACGGAAATTTGATAATCGGAACCGATGCCGTAATCTTTTCCATCTTTGTGAATGTAATGTTTGTACTTTCCAGAAGGTGCTCTCAACATAAATTCCAAACCTTTTTTAGCTTCTTCGTACATTCCAAGATGAGTCATTGCCTGGATTGCATAACTGCCGTCCCTTACCCACGCCACATGCCATAATCCCGGGCGCAAAGATGCAAGAATTTGTCCACGCGAATATGGAAAAATTTCTTTGTCGGAAACTTGTGACATCTTCAAGAATGAGATTGACTGTTCTACTATGTTTCTTTCCTTAGCAGTCAGATTGTTAGGAATTTTACAATTTGTAAAAACCTTCTCCATGTAATTAATTTCTTCATCCAGCAACGAATTATTCATCAACGATAATTTTGAAATGGTTCTACTAACTATTTCTTTATCGGTATGTAAAGAATCTGTGAAAGAAAAAAGAAAATACTTTTCATAGATGTTTTCATTGTACCGGCGCATCAGGTTGCCGGTAATTACATCCCCAGCTATCTTAACAGTTAAATCTTCTGCCGAGTTTGTTAACAAAGAAATTCCAGTTAATCTGTTACCGTTCCCGGTTTCTGGATCGAATGAAAGGTTTTCGATCTTCTGCTTTTCTCCCCTTATCACCACATAGAAAATCTTATCATCATTGGTAAAGGATGAGAAATAATTAACAGTAAAATCAGCATATCGTACATTAATAACATGTGTATTCTTCAAATAGCTTGTTTCAATCGGCACCTGAGAGGTGCTCAATTTGATATTCCCACAGAAAGGATGAACATACAAACTCGAATCATAATTGGCAAAAATGTGCGGATACACATATTCGACCACATTTTTTTTAGTGTCATAAACCGCAACGATCAATCCGTTAGAAGTTGTTAATTTGAAATAAGAAGGTTCAATTGGTTTATCCGGGTTCTGTGCATTGAGTAGCAGATAAGAGAAGACGAGAAACGATGCCGAAATTAAAAATTTTATTTTCATAGTTACTTTCCAATAATGTCTTACTCAAAATTATTTTCGTGATTCATAATAAAGTGCTGCCGCTCCAAGGATTGCACTATGATTCAGTTCCGAAACCATAATTTTTAGCGTATCTAAAGAATGACTGTACGCAAATTTATTTATCGAATCCCACATAGAGTTTTCAAAAAAATTGTAGGATTTGCTAATCGATCCGCCTAATACAATAACTTCAGGGTCGATCGCAAAGAGAATCATTTTGATAGTATCACCCAAATGATTGCCGAATTGATCAAATATATTCAATGCTTTCTCTTCACCTCTTACAGCTAGACTAAAGACTTCTTCACCGGTGAGTCCGTATTCACTGATAAAAAACCGACCGCTGCAATAGTATTCATAGTTTCGATCTTTGTACGGGATCATTCCAAACTCTCCGGCTCCATAATTTTTCCCGGCATATAAATGATCATTTATTATAAGTCCCGAACCTAAACCGGTGCCAATAATTAGTCCCACAATATTCTTGTACTTCTTTACCCTACCAAAATATTTTTCACCGACAACAAAACAATTCGCATCATTATTAACATAAACCGGTATATCAAATTTAGCTTCAAGAATTTCTTTTAAATGGACTTCTTTCCATGAAGGGATATTGGTTACATCATATACAACTCCTTTTTCAGAATCAACAACACTTGGCACACCAATACCAATCCCTTCGATTCGCTCGTTCTTAAATCTTTTGATAAGTGAAATTAAATCCTGAATAATCTCATCTTCCTTACCATTCTTTTTAACGCTCATTGATTCAATCCGCTCCAAACTATTATGCTCTACAAACCCAACACGCAGATTAGTACCTCCTATATCTACACCTATAATTCCCATTTGCTCCTTCTATTTCAAATTATATATTTTGACCCGTGGTGTGGATTAAAAACATTACCCACGGCTTAAGAGACTGCGTGAAAATTGTAGGTCGAAACGCTGTTTCGACCATTTGGGCTAACACAATTGTAAATTCAATGAATATTTGCATGGGCGATTCAGCGAATCGCCCTACAGATTTATTTTTCACACTGTCCTTTAAATCGTGTGCTAATAAGAACCAGATTATAAAGAATAACAGTTTTAACAGTTTCAAGAATCATTTCACACAATAGGTTTATTTAATTTTTTCATCTATCCATTTTTTAATAGTAATTGTTTGATTATTAATGAGCGGCTTTGCCCAAATACCAACGCTCAAAATATAGGATAGTGTAAGATAGATGAACAACATGCCAAATCTTAATCCGAATAGATCTCCGACCCAGCCAATAATTAATTGTGTAACGGCTCCGCCGATTATCGCTGTGCAAAGAATACCGGCAAATGAACCGTGGTGGCTCTCAACAGAATTCAATGCTAGTGAAAATATAATTGACCACATTACAGAAAGTGAGAAACCGACCAACGGGAAAGTAACTAAAGCTATTTCACCGGTAGTAAACAGTGATGCGGTTAAAAAGAGAGCTGCCGATAACACCGCACCTCTTAATATTTTGCGGCTGTCGAATAATTTCAATAATACAAGACCGAGGAGACAACCTACGGACATGAGTCCCCAGAACCATCCTACAATCGAAGCACCAACTGTTATCGGGTCATAACCATAATATGTATGAAGAAATTCAGACAGCCAATACGAAACACCTTGCTCTGTTCCTACGTAGCAAAAAATCCCGATAAAAAATAGTATAACTGTTTTTTGCTTAAATAAATTTTTATGCGTCTGCCATGTTCCAGCTTTCTCATCTTCTTTCCTATCCACAACTGGAAATTTTGAGAATTGAATGATGAGAAGCATAATCAATGATATAACAGCAAAGAACCAATATAGCGATGACCACAAAAGATTATTAGGAACAATGGTTGTGAAAATCGATTTAATCGAATTTGATTCTGCAGAAGTTAAATTCGTCATGAGATAAGCCAAAAACATTGGCGCAACAAATGAAGCGGCACCAAATATTAGCTGTGCGACAACTGAAAAGAACGCAAAATTTTCTTCTTCCCCAGAAATACGCAGCAACGGGTTAATTGCAACTTGCAGCATTGCCATTCCGCTCCCCATTAAGAACAAAGAAATCAGGAATACTTTATAATCGGGAATTAATGAGAATAAAATTGCGCCGACAAAAGAGAGAGCAAATGCAGCAATCATTATTTTCTTCTCTTTATATTTTTCTACCAACATCCCGGCTGGAATTGACATTACTCCGTAAGCGATAAAAAAAGCGAACGGAAGAAGTGAAGATAAACTTAAACTCAGGTTAAAACTTTTAATTGCTTCCGGGTTGAGCGAACCGAGTATATTCGTAACAAATGATATCACAAAAAATACCAGGCAGATTAGACCGACCATGTAATAATTTCTTTTCATCATCTCTCCGTAAGACAGTTACAATAATTCCGAAGCTTCTGAATCTAAAAGTAAAAATGCGTTTGGATGATTTCTAATTAATGATGCCGGGAAATTGGTACTGATTTCAGTTTCGAGTAAGCGTTTAACAATAGGAGATTTTCTAGATCCGCTCAACTGAACAATAACTGTTTTGGATTCCATCACATGTTTCATCCCAAGTGTAATCCCTTGTAAAAGGTTAGTTAGCACCGAAAAATATTTTTGTCCCACATTTTTTGTTACCTCATCCAATTCAACTATGTGTGAATACTTATCAAACGAAGTTCCGGGTTCATTAAGTCCTAAATGACCATTCATTCCAACACCAAGCAGCATCAAATCGATTCCGCCAATGGATTTAATAAACTGATCTGTAATTGCACATTCACGCTGTAAATCATCTGCCTCTCCATTGAAAAAACAAACATTCTCTTGATTAACATCGATGCGATCAAATAGGTGTGATTTCAAAAAATGATAACAGTTTTCATTTTTCATTACACCAAGATTTACCCACTCATCTAAGCCAACAATTTTGCATCGGCTGAAATTTGCTTGACCATTTTTTTGCAGTTTAACCAGTTCATCAAATGTCCCTAATGATGTTTCTCCAGCCGGGAAGCAAAGCAGCGCATCCGGTTTTTCTGTAATGATGCGTGCAATTTGCAATGCAGTTTGGGTTGATAATTCTTTATAGTCCTTGTAAACTTTTTTTATCATCAGTAATTGTTTTTCATGATTCCTAATTATTCAGTCAATTCAAAATGATCTGTTAATCGAATATCTTTTGACGAAGCGCCAATCATTAATTCAAATTCTCCCGGTTCGGCTGTCCATTCCAATTTTTGATTGTAGAAGGAAAGTTTTTCACTATCAATACTAAATGTAATTGTTTTAGTCTCCCCGGCTTCTAATTTTATTTTCTTAAAATCTTTCAACTCCTGAACCGGTCGGGCGATTGAACCGACAACATCTCGCAGATAGAGCTGCACAATTTCTTCCCCGGCATATTTACCGGTATTTGTAATTGCCACCGAAACATCAATCTTTTCATCGTGTTTCATTTTGTGTTTGCTCAATCGTAATTCGCTGTATTGAAATGTAGTGTAACTCAGCCCATATCCAAATTCGTACTTTGGATATATCGACAAATCAGTATAAGCACTTCTATAAAAACGATCTTCGTCATTTAGCGCCGGTCTGCCGGTATTTAAATGACTGTAATAAATTGGTATTTGCCCAACACTTTGCGGAAAGGTCATCGTAAGTTTTGCGGACGGGTTATAATCACCAAACAATACATCTGCAATTGCGTTACCAGCTTCACTGCCGAGCCACCACGTGTACAATATTGCTTGAGCATTATCGGCAGTAAAATTGAATACCAGCGGACGACCGGCATTGATAAGAACTACAACCGGTTTGCCGGTTGCCAATAACTCTTTTAGCAAATCTTCCTGAACACCAGGAATATTTATATTGCTTCGGCTTCTTGCTTCGCCGGACATATCGCGCCGCTCACCAATACTTAGAATTACTACATCAGCTTGTTTTGCAACAGCTATTGCTTCGGCAAATCCATCTCTATTTTCACCTTCGATATCGCAGCCCTTAGCGTACAAAAGTTTTGTTTTATCACCAACTTTATTCTTGAGTCCCTCCCATTGCGATACTATAAAATTTGAATCGACTCCCGGTACATCAACATCCCAGAATCCCTTGTTCTGTTTCAATTCTTTTACAAGCGGTCCGATGAACGCAATTGTTTTTATATCCTTTGATAAAGGCAAAAGATTATTTTCCTCGCTAATAGCGGGATGTGTCACATTTTTCAGTAGAACAATACTTTTTCTTGCCATCTCTCTTGCAGCAGCCGCATGATCGGGATTATTTAATTCTTTCTTCTCTCTTTCCGGATCGCAAAACTTGTAAGGATCATCAAACAAACCAATCTCAAATTTCTTTTTTAAAATTCTTTTTACTGCATCATCAATTAACGCTGTTGATACTTTGCCATCATGCACAAGCTGTGCAAGATTATTTATATAACAGCGGCTCTCCATATCCATATCGCAACCGGCTGTAATTGCAGAGAGCGCAGCTTCATATTCATTTTTTACATTGCCGTGTCTTATCATCTCACCAACAGAACCCCAATCGCTTACAACAAATCCTTCAAAGCTCCATTTTTCTTTTAATATATCCCGAAGTAGATATTTATTCCCAGTAGAAGGCACACCATTGATATCGTTGAAGGATGTCATAAAGGTTGCAGCACCGGCATCAAGAGCGGCTTTAAACGGAGGCAGATAAACTTCCCAAAGTAATCTGTCGCTCATATCAACAGAATTGTAGTCTCTTCCGCCAATCACAGCACCGTAGGCAGCAAAATGTTTGGCACAAGCAAGCAGAGAATTAATTTCTCCCGGTTTATCGCCTTGAAATCCTTTCACTCTATCATAAGCTATTTTAGAAGCTAAGTATTGATCTTCCCCGGCTCCTTCCATTGCTCTTCCCCAACGTGGATCTCTTGCAATATCAACCATCGGCGCAAAAGTCCAGTGGATTCCGCTTGCGCTCGCTTCTGTTGCAGAAATCCTTGCAGATAATTCTATTGCATCCAAATCCCAGCTGCATGATTCCGCCAGCGGAATCGGGAAAGTAGTTTTGTATCCATGAACTACATCCTGACCAAAAAGCAAAGGTATTTTTAACCGCGACTGCATTGCAATTTTCTGCCAGCTTTTTGTACGCTCGGTCCCCATACAATTAAGTATCGATCCAACTTTTCCGTTTAATACCTGGCTTACTTTATCGTTATCAATAGTTACAGGACCGGTGGCTTGCCAGTCATCATTGTATTGGTTAAGCTGACCAATCTTTTCATCAAGTGTCATCAAGCTCAAAACAGAATCTACTTTTTGAGCGATATCTTTTTTCTGATCTTCGCTTTTATTCTGACCGTAGCTGACTGTTACAAAAAAAGTTATGACTAATATTATAACTGAAGTTGATATTCGTTTCATAATCGTATGGATTTTTTGTTGTATGTTATTTATGAATTAAACCGGAATCTGTGCGACCCGGTATTGTGGTGCTCAATCATCTTATTTCAACATAGTAGTAATTTCGTTTATGATTCGCATACCTTCACTAACCATGTTTTCCAGGTCGGCACTAATATATTTTTTCTCGTCAAGAATTTTTAGCTGATTGATTTCAAACTCAGTCCATAATTTTTTAATAGTCGGGTCGTCGCTCTTTTTAATTCTTGACCGGACGATTTTAATTTTTTCGAAATCAACAATACCTTCTCTCATTTTCTCGAATCTTATGCAGCTATTACCACCCGGATAAACAAGAAAAGCATCGCCGCCCGGCCAAAAAATATGTCGTGCGTCCCGTTCCGGATCGGAAGGCCATGCATCATAAGCCCATCTTAGAAATCCGCTGTAACCTTTCGCTTCGATATACCATGAGAGCCATCTCCCTTCGATAGGAGGAGAGTTAAGGAAATTATTCGGCTTTGCCGGTATGCAGCATACATACGTTGTAGTGAATTTATTATCCTTAATTCTACTTTGTATTTCCTCGATCGATGGTTCAAAAGCAATCTGGCACGAATAGTCATCTACCAAACCATTCAATTCCTGGTGCCAATAGCCGGCATAAGAAATTTTCCAATCGTTAGAATTCTTTTTTATTAGTTCAATAACATTCAGGGTTTGCTGCAATTCATTTTCGTTTATTCCCAAAAACGTTTTGTTGTACCAACCTTTTACCTTCAGGTGTTTTCTCAGATCGGTAAGAAAAGTATTTATATTTTTCTCATAAGTCTCTGAATTTACCGGCCAATGATCGGTAACAAAATTTTTTGCCGCTTCATCGTAATAAACAAATCGATCTCCCCAGGGAATAAGGGTGTAAACTGTAATAGCCTCAGTGATACCAACACTATGTGCTAGTTCTATATACTGATCAAAAATTGTGTAGTCGAATTTCCATTTCCCGTCTTTTTGTTTTATCCAATTGATCATACTTTTTTCGAGATGATAAGAATTATCTGCCCACGGAGAATGAACCGCGTAAGTGGTAATATACTTTCCCCCGGCTTTGGCGTAGAGTTTTAAATGTTTCTGTAGGAGAATTTCTAACTCATGGCTCCACGGCTTTACATTATAATAATCTGCAATCACCCATGGATTTTGCCAGAGGTCTAATCTATAGCTCCATTTTTGAGGAGGGGGCAACGCGAGATCCAATAGACGTATTTCAATTGGAATATTTAGCGATTCTTTTTCGGAAGTAACTGTTATTACGCTTTCATACAAACCGGCTTTGGCGTTACGGGGAATATCGATTGAAATCCAGATAGGTCTAACAGTTCTTCCGGGTAATTCGAACCTTTCAAACTCTTCAAACCTATCAGGCAGCAGATAACCTGAGTTTGTTGGACCAACACCGCAAACGTATTGGTCTGAATTGTACGGAAAGTTTGAAACAACGTAACGCACCAAGTATGCTTGACAATTCTTTTTTGATATCTTGTTATTGGCGCTGCTTTTAAGTTCGTTTAACTCAATGTTTATCTGTTTAAGAGTATCGGGCGACCAAATCAGCAGTTCAAGATTTATTCTCTCACCTTTCCATGCTACTGCTTCAAACTTTTGGGAAGCCCGTTTTAAGTTAGGGACTTCTGTTCTAAAAAATATTTCATTTGTAGAGACTACAGAAACATTTAATCCGTGTTTTACAGTATCCCACTTTCCCGGCTCCAAGCAGTAGTCTAACAGCAATTCTTTTTGATAATGTGGTTTTATAATGGGTAAACGTGTCGAATCGATTGATCCGGGCAAAAGATTCTGAGCGCCGGCTAAGCCATTAACGAAGAGCAGCAATGAGATTATAACACATGTTACGCAAGGTTTAGGCATGACAAACAAATTTTTCTTTTTAAATAAAAAAATTGTTTTACAAACCAAAGCTTTTTCAACATCGAGTAAACCTTGCGTAAGGTAAATTATAAGATAAAACATTAATTGGCGTGGTTTATCGCTTAACATACTCAACCTTTTATTGCTTATTGCAATGATACAGAATTACAATAAATATTGCATTGGTCAAAAGGCACAACATGAATCAGTTAGAAACTACGGAGGGAGGATTCCCATAAAGGGTATTTAACAAAAAAAATTTAGAACAACGAATTTCGGAACGATTTATTGTAGTCAATACAATAATTGCGGAGAGAGTGGGATTCGAACCCACGGTACCCTTGCGAGTACACTACCTTTCCAGGGTAGCCAATTCAACCACTCTTGCACCTCTCCGTGTAAAGCACTTTGCAAATATATTAATTACAGTTTAGACAAAAAAATTTTGCCGGTTTGCTATAAAGAATGTTTCTGAAAAAGATAATTTTATTTAATAACTTAGAAATGTAAAAATTGGAAAGGTGACAGAGTTATTGTCATCGCGGAGCGAGATCACTCTTAGCGTGAAATGCGGCGGTCAAAAATGTTGCCCTAAGTTATAGTAACAGTTATTACAAAATTGATTATTTAATTACCGTTGTTCTACAATTAATCAGTAATCAAAAATGAAAAAATTTTGGAAAGGTGGCAGAGTGGTTGAATGCGGCGGTCTCGAAAACCGTTGTCCCGAGTAATCGGGACCGGGGGTTCGAATCCCCCCCTTTCCGCTTGTGTAATACTTTGAAATTTATTTATGAAACTTGGAAGTGTGATAAAAATAAAGTTGTTATTTAAAACATGAAAGGTGTTGAGTGATTTTACAAAGTCATCTTAATGTGAGAATAAACGGTCTCGAAAACCGTTGTCCCGAGTAATCGGAACCGGGGGGTTCTCCCATAGGATCACTTTGTGAGAATCCCCCTTTTCCGCAAAATGTTTATGAATAATACTTCGATAAATATTCTTAAATATACTCTGCTTGCCGCACCCCTCTTTTTATTCTTCAATACTCTCTATGCCCAAACTTATAAAGATAACTGGCTGCCGGTAAAAGTTGATAACGGGGAGAAGATTTATATCAATACAAACGGACTTACAATATCCAAAGAAGGTGATATCTATGTTTGGGTACTAGAAGAAAATGATCCGCCGGTTACCTTAGAAGCGGTCAATAATAAAATTTACAAAACCAAAACATACTTTTTGCTAAATAAAAAATTGAAACGATACAGCATACTTCAAATAATTTTATACGATAATAAGAATAATGTAATCAAAGGTTATACTTATCAGCGCAACATGGATAACAAAGATTACCGGTACAGTTCGCCGATTATGGAAGGATCGAATGTTGAAGCTGTGTTGCTGCATTGCTTAAAACAAGTCGAATCTGCAAATAAGAATTAATCCAAATTCTGTTTTATATAGGTAATCCCGCCAATAGAATTCATTTGGGACATTATCCTTTGTCGTCTTCCTACAACATAAGCACTCGGTCTTGCCGGGTTTCGTTTCTTTGGATTTGGCAATATAGCAGCTAATGTAGCTGATTGGGCCATATTAAGTTTAGAAGGTGATTTTTTATAGAAGATTTTAGATGCCTGGTTAACACCGTAAACACCTTTTCCCATTTCGGCAACGTTAAGATAAACTTCGATGATTCTTTTCTTACTCCATAAAAGTTCAAGCACTAAAGTATAATATGCTTCTATTCCCTTTCTAACAAAATCTTTCCCCGGCCATAAAAAAAGATTTTTGGCAACTTGCATGGTTAAGGTGCTTGCCCCACGTTTTCTTTTACGGTATGTATTTTCTTTCATCGCTTTTTCTATCTGTTCGAAATCAAATCCAAAGTGTTCAAAAAAGAGTTGGTCTTCGGAAGCAATCACAGCTAAGGGTACGAACCTCGAAACATTATCAATGCTGACCGGTTTGTATTTAATATCATCGGTAGAAAATAACGTTGTAACCGTATCTGCAATATTGCTGTAAAAAAAAGCTGTCGAAGCCGGGTCAATCAATCTGAAAAATAGAACTATAAAGAGTACAAACATGTTATAAAGTATAAAGATAGAGGTAATAATTTTAAGAGCTCCCCATACTTTTTTAAGCAGTTTTTTAATCATATCGGTGCGGTAAAGTTACTTATCAAAATTGAATTAGACGATGTTATTAGATATTTTTAATTATGAATTATTTCATTAATAAAATAAGGAGATTTTATGATATCTGAAAAAATGCAAAAAGCACTTAATGACCAGATAAATGCCGAGTTGTTTTCATCATATATATATTTGTCAATGTCTGCTTACTTCGAGTCAGAGAACTGGAGCGGTTTTGCCGCCTGGATGAAAAAACAATCCGAGGAAGAATACGGACATGCAATGAAAATTTATAAATATGTTTGTGAAGTTGCCGGACGGGTATCGTTGGAATCGATAGAAAAACCAAAATTCGAGTGGAAATCAGCGCAAGAAGTGTTCGAAGAAGCTTATAAACATGAACTATATATAACGGATAGAATCAATAAGATTGTTGATTTGGCAAACTCGGAAAAAGACCATGCAACCAACATCTTTATGAATTGGTTTGTAACAGAACAAGTAGAAGAAGTTGCCACTGTATTGCAGATAATTCATAAATTCAAATTGATAGGTGATAACAAAGGGGCTCTTTACATGCTTGATAGAGAGCTTGGCAGTAGAGCATAAACTCCAGAAAAAGCGGTCTCCAAGCCGCTTTTTTTATTTTTATTCTCTATAAAAATTTCCTGATTCAGATAATTTTTATATATTTGTCGGTCAAAAAATTGAAAATTGAGGAGAAAAATGGCCCGTAGATGTCAAGTATCGGGTGTTGGACCGGTAAGTGGAAACAGCATTTCACACGCTCATAACAAAAGCAAAAGAAGATTCTTGCCTAATTTGCAGAAGAAAAGAATATGGGTAAAAGAATTAAATAAGTTTGTCACCGTCCGATTAACCGCAAGCGCATTAAGAACAATAGCTAAAAACGGCACTTCAGAAGTTGCTAAACTTGTTCAAGAAAAGAAGATTAAAGCCAGATAAACTTTTTCGTTCAACCCGCCAATCGGCGGGTTTTTTATTATCCCCCAATTGCTTTTAGACTTCATCCAATTTAACTTCTGTTTACAAAATTCAACCATGAGGTCAACTTGATTCCATATAGATTTTTATTGTTTACACTTATAGCATTTTTAATTTCAAACCAGGTGCATCCACAAGCTAGTGAAGACTTCACAAATATCTACTCAACAATTTCAGAGAGAATCATTCGAACATCTTTGACTGAAAATATCGGCTACGGCTGGTTAAAAGAATTATGCGAAATAGGACCAAGGTTAAGCGGCTCGGATCAATCATTAAAAGCAATTAATTGGGCTAGAGAAAAAATGGTTGAACATAAGTTCGATAAAGTTTGGCTGCAACCGGTTATGGTCCCAAAATGGATTAGAGGCAAAACAGAATTAGCTCAAATTTCTAAATCCGGGAAATATTCGGGGAAGATGCTGAACATAACTGCTCTAGGCGGAAGTGATGGAACAAGTAACAACGGAATTACTGCTCAAATTATTGAAGTTGGAAGTTTTGATGAGTTAAAAGAAAAAAGCGAATTAGCTAAAGGAAAAATTGTTTTTTTCAACCGTTCTTTTGATCAGGGATTGGTTAATACTTTTGAGGGTATGGTAAAGCAGTTGACCAGAGAACACGTGGGGCGATAGAAGCTGCAAAGTACGGTGCTGTTGCCTCAATAGTAAGGTCGGTCACTTCACAGAATGATAACATTCCTCATACCGGTTTAATGTTATATGATACACTCTACCGGAGAATCCCAAGCTGTAGTATCGGTATTAATGATGCGGACTTCTTGAGTAAAGCAATAAAAGATGAACCAACGTTAGAAGTAACAATTAAATTGGATTGTAAGAATCTCCCCGAAGTCCAATCTTATAATGTCATTGGCGAAATTACCGGTTCAGAAAAACCTAAAGAAATAATTGTTGTTGGCGGACATTTTGATAGTTGGGACAAAGGCTGCGGCGCTCATGATGACGGTGCACCTTCTATTCAGACTATGGAAGTGCCTGACATATTGAGAAGACTTGAAATAAAACCTAAAAGAACAATTAGGTGTGTACTGTTTATTAATGAAGAAAATGGTTCCAGGGGCGGAATTGAATACGGCAAATACGCAGATGATTCAGACGAGATTCATATTGCTGCGATTGAATCCGATAGGGGTGCATTTACTCCAAGAGGTTTTTCGGTAACTGCTGATTCTTCTATCATCAAAAAAATGCAATACTGGTTACCAATATTAAATTTAGCCCGTATTGATTGGATAAAACCTGGCGGCAGCGGCGTTGATGTATCATACATTAAAAATACTAAAGCGTTGATCGGTTTTGTGCCGGATGATCAAAGATATATGGATGTGCACCATTCCGATAACGACACTTTTGAAACTGTTCATCCCAGGGAAATGCAATTAGGCACAGCGGCAATTACAATAATGGCTTTATTGTTAAGTGATGAGTTATAAAATAACCGCCCGCCAATTGGCGGGCCGGGTTATAATAATTACTATCTCCTTCTCTCAACCTTACGTCCCGTGCTGCTTTTTTCTGATTTGTTATTACGCTCAGAAGTCTTAGAACGATTTACACTTGATTCCTTCCTACGTGTATCGTTATCCCTTTTTGATTCGTAATATCTTGACGATTCTTTCGAACGAACCTCAGGTTTTACTTCAGTCCTTGATCTTTCGGAATTTCCATCACTCGAGATACTTCGTTTATTCGATTCTCTAATAGTTTCATTGTCCGTTCTATCTTCCTTATTTTCTCTAAAATCTTTATTCGGAATGTTTTCACGTTTGATATTCTCACGGTTATCTGATCGATTCCTTATAGATATTGATTCTTTTTCTTTATAAGAAAGATCATTCTTGTAAACTATTTTATCCCGATCTATGGATAATTTGCGATCACCACGGGAAACTTCGATTTTTCTATTAGCCGAGTATTTTTCAATCTCTCTTTCGCTAGGACGGTAATTATATATTTTATCTCGATCTGCTTTTCTGTCTCTTTCATATTTATCATGCCGGTCAACATCATAAATATCTCTTTCGGCTATTCTGTACCCGGCTCTCTTTTCAACAAATTTTCTATCTAATCCGCCATTAACAATTCTTCCTCTATCGTATGAATAATTATTACGGTATTTAGTTCTTTCAAATATTCTATGATTAAGATGCGAACCAACTATATAATAATTTAATCTATCATGACAGAAATGGTCGTATGCGACAAAATTCCAGTATGAATAGTGTGAATGCCAGCTTATTGAGAAATGTATTCCTATATCAATTCTGAAATGAGCATACGGAGGTAATGGCGCCCATCCAACATATACATCGTCGTACCGCCACTCTACCCAAGCCGGTCCCCATTCGTAATCAGGGATCCAAACCCAACCGTAATAATCGTCATAATACCATCTGCCGTAATGATAAACTGCCCATCCAAAAGGTTCGTACGAATCCCAATACCATCCATACCTGGTCCAACTCCAGCGGCCGTGAGAATAAGGTCTCCAATGTCTATCCATATGCACCGGGCGCCATACAAACAAATCATCATCGAGCACAATCCATTCGCCGTATGGTTCTAAAGATGAATAGAAGAATCCGAAATTGACTGATATATCAACGGGTTTTGCATTTATGTTATATATCGAAATAAAGAAAACAATCGCGAATAAAATTAGCTTTTTCATGGCTGATCTCCTTATGTTTTGAATATCAATAGACAAGAGTTATGCCATGTATATAGCACAAAACGTTACAATTTTACTACGATTATGATAATATAGTGTTTACTTTCTTGTACAAAATTTAAGATATTGAATACAATCATTGAATCTTGAATTGGTTATTTGCATCAAATAGTACAAATGAGCGGAGAAAATGTGAAAAAATTTTTTGCTGATAAAAGAATCCAGAATGGGATGACTTATCAAACCTATTTTAATCAATTCAATCACTATCTAAACCAAAGTGAGAATGGCTATCAAACAAAAGAAGCAATAGAAAAATTCAACAACATAAAATTAAACTACCAAAGAAGCTTAAGAATTCATAAGACCTACGAACCAAGCAACGAATTAGTCAAAACAATTCAGCAAATTGATGTACCACAAATATGGATGGTAATCTCAGAACATTGGTGCGGTGATTCCGCACAAAATTTGCCTTACATTGCTGAGATTGCCAAATTAAATTCCAATATTGATTTGCGTGTTGTTCTACGTGATGATAATCCCGATATAATGGATGAATACTTAACCGAAGGTAAATTGAGAAGCATACCTAAATTAGTAGCATTTGATGAGGATGGAAACGAGTTATTCCAATGGGGTCCACGTCCAAAATCTGCTGGCGATTTAGTAATGAATGCGAAAAAAGAAGGTAAAGAGAAAAATGAATTTATGACTTTGCTTCACAAATGGTATGCTAATAACAAAGGTGAAGAATTAGAAAAAGAAATTTTGTTTTTAATCAGCGAGAATATTTTTACAAATAATTAAACTGGTAAAAAACTTTTATTACAGAATCGATGCTTTCTCCTTTCTGCCTGGATGGAGTAAATTTAGTTTTAAGCAGAGCCGATTGCAACGCTTCATCGCATCCGTATCCAATTCCTTTTATAACTTTTGTATTAGTCACTATCCCGAATTTATCAACATTTGCTTCAATGATAATTTCGCCGTTCAGCTTTAACCTTTTGGCAATAGAAGGAACCTCAAAATTCTTATTAATGCTTTTTATACCGTAAACCGGGTATGCGCATTCTTCGTAATCACATCTTATTGAAGCAATATTATAAATAATATTTGTCTTGATTGTTTCTTCCGGCTTAGATTCCGTTTCCTTCTTCTCAACAGTAGGTGCTGCCGGTACCGGAGTCTGGGTCGCCAAATCTTTTTCTAATTTACCGGGCTTCTCAAACATTTTAAACTCAACATTGATTGTAAGTTTAGCAGCAACAGTTTTTCCTTTATCTTGCCCCGGAATAAAAAGAGTTTTTTTAACTGCTTCTTGTGCTGCTTCATCACAACCGAGGCCAATTCCTTTTATAACCTCCGTTTCTTTAACTTCACCTTTTTCATTTATCAACGCAATTAGTGTCACAGTTCCTTCCATTCCGTAGAGCAAGGCATGTTCCGGGTAAACCAATTGATCTTGAATAGCTTGCAATCCTCCTATTGGTATGGGACATATTTCAACATCACAAATTAACTCTATATTTTTTTCTTTAAGCAGTTGCTGCTGTCTATTACCGGCTTGATATAGTTTAGCTGATGGTGAAAATAAGGGATCATATTCAAATGTTTGTTTGCTAACAAATGATCCTTTTTCGAAAATAATCAATTCCTTCAGAGCACCATTTTCATGATAGACTCTTTGAGCACCATCTTTAACACCGTTTTTAATTATGTTCTCTTCTTTAACAAGACCATTTTCGTAATATTCTTTAATTGTCCCGTTCAATATCCCGTTGCTATAATATTTTTCCGATTTCAAATTACCGTTTGGATAATAGAACAAAGACGAGCCATCCAAAACAGAATTTACATACGATACTTGGGAACGGAGTGTACCATCGGGGTAATAACTTTTGGAGACACCGTTTTGTGAATATATTGTTGTAGCACTTGCAACAATTATGATTAAAATTCGGGTTAGCCTGAACATATTTTTATCTAAGTAAATAATTCTGAAATTTGAATTGGAATTATAAAAAAATTATTGACGGAATATTACACTCATTTTTGTCCCTTTACCTTTCTCACTCTCAACATCGATTATTGCATCATTGAGTTCACAATATTTCTTTATTAAAGCAAGCCCCAATCCGTTGCCATCAAATTTTCTTGTATAGCCGCGGTCTTCCTGGCTAAATGGATCAAATATGTAGGGAATATATTCTTTGGTAATTCCTATCCCGGTATCAATGACACTAACAATAATGTTTTGGTTACAGCCGCCCAACTCTATTTCTACAAAGCCGCTGTTGGTATATTTTATTGCATTATCGATCAGGTTAGCAAATATTTGGCTAATACTGTATTCATCGCCAAAAATTTCATCATTATCCGATTTTTTTGTCAGCCGCAGCTCAAGCCCTTTAGATACAGCTTCATTTTTATATTCTCTGTACAAAGGCTCAAGAATTTTCTTATATAAAACTATAGGTACTTTCTGCAATTCATATGTTCCGGTTTGGAGCTCGGACATATTCAGGATCATATCAACTGTGCGTATAATTCTTTTACCGGCATTATCTAAACTTGTAAAATAATGGCTTAGATTTTCATCCTTCGTAGAAGTCAATTCTTCTTTGATAAGGTTTGAAAAATTCAAAATTACATTCAAGGGCGATCTTATTTCGTGTGACATTTGCGCCAGGAATTCAGATTTAAGTTTATTAGCTGTTTCCGCTTTCTCTTTGGCTATAATTAATTCTTTTCTATTATTCTCTCTTTCTTCTTCTTGTTTTTTCTTTTCGGTAATATCTTGTTTCACTGAAACAAAATTAGTTATTCGTCCATTTGAATCCTTAATAGGAGAAATTGAAGCCGATTCCCAAAACAACTCCCCATTTTTCTTTTTGTTTAAGAACTCACCATACCAGATTTTACCGCTTAAAATCGTCTTCCACAATTCGGCATAAAAACTTTCTGACATGTAACCTGATTTTTGAAGATTTGTTTTCTTACCCTTTACCTCATCTGGCGGATAACCCGATACTTCCGTAAACTTTGGATTCACATACTCAATAATTCCTTCCGGGTTTGTAATAACCACAGATGAGGGACTTTCTTCTATAGCAAGTGATAATTTTTTAATCTGCTCTAAGGCGTTTCTTCTTTCGGTTACATCACGCAAGGTTCCTTCTACACCTACCATCTCTCCTTTTTCATTTTTTATTAAACGTGAATTAACCGACGTGTAAATTATCTTACCGGATTTAGTTTTTAAACGTACTTCATAATCAACTACTTCCCCTTTTTCTCTTAACAACTGCATCAGTTTATTTCTTTCTTCGGGATCATAATAAAATTCTGTAATCGATTTGCCGATCAATTCATCAGGAGAGCTATCAATATACCTCTGTACCGAAGGGCTCACCTCGGTTATCAAACCATTTATATCGGCTTGATAGAAAATGTCTTGAACATTTTCAAAGATATTTCTGTATTTCTTTTCACTCAACCTTAAAGCTTCTTCACTCTGTTTTCGCTGCGATATATCTCTTATTATTAACTGGATTGATTTTTTATTGTTATATAAAAGCGGCATCGCCGCAACTTCAACATCTATCACATTCCCGTTTAACTGAATGAATTTTTCTTCAACTACCGGGACAAATTCGCCGTTCATCATACGTTTTACACGATCAAGCACTAACTCTTTAGAATCAGGATGCACAAACTGCATCGGGGAATGTCCGAGAATATCTTTTTCTGATTTGCCGCCTAGTAATTTTACTGCAGCATCATTCACAAAAATTATTTTATTTTCAGAATAAACACCGATTGCATCGGGTGATAAATTAACAAGCAGACGATACCGTTCTTCACTTTCTCTTAATTCTTCTTCGATTATTCTTCTTGCAATAACATTACCTATTGTATTACCGGCTACATATAGCGTTGAAATCTCTGCCTCGCTCCAATCCCTTTCAGTTTCGCAATCATCAAACCCGATGAAGCCCCAATAATTCCCCTGGACGAAGATCGGTACAAGCAATAACGATACTATATCCTGGGATTCCATCAAAAGTCGAATGTTTTCAGGAAAATCTTTAACAAAACTTTTTATAACCTTTCCGCTCGAAAGTATTTCATACCAACCGGGGAATACTTCTTTGTAGGAAATGTTTTGCAGCTCCGGGTTATCAATTTCCACTGAAACTTTACCGTTTGTCCATTCGTATCTTTGACTCATTAACATCTGCTTTTCGGAACTATCAAAGTGATTTTCAAAAATATAAACTCTACTTACATTCGTAGAAATACCTAATATAGCCAGAGCATCATGAATACTCTTTTCAAGATCAGTACCCGTTACAAGTGTAACAGCAAGTTTAGCAACACCTTCTAATAATTGATCTTTGCTTCGAAGCTGTATATAGGTTTTTTTGGTATCGGTTATATCTCTATAAACGCCCTGATAGACCGTTTCACCTTTCCAAACAATTTTTGAAACATTTGCTTCTATATCTAATATTTTACCTTTTTTAGTAATCGCCTGAAATTCATATCTGGAAGACCTGACTTTGTTATGATCCTTCATAGCATACCTACTTTTAATAAATGGTATGCTTTGGGGTGCAACTATTTGCATCACATCAAAATTTTTGTTTATCACCTCTTCCTTCTTATATCCAAACAATTTTAGCCACGCGGAATTAACTAATTGCAATCTTTTATCTTTTAGCACATAAATTGGATCGGGGGATGTCTCGATGAGTGCTTTGTAAGATTCTTCGCTAGCCTTTAGTGCTTCTTGGGATAGTTGCTGCATTGTTATATCTTTTGCAAGGGCAATAATAACATCCATTCCGTAATACTTTCCTTTGAATAATCTCACATTCTTCGGAAATACTTCCCCACTTTTCTTTTTGCCCCAAAATTCAAATTCTTGGTTTATCCCTTTAAAAGCATTTTTAATAGATACAGCTAATTTCTTGAGATCATTTTTGCCGGGTGCGGATAGAAATTCAGGCGTTCTACCGATAAATTCGTTGCGTTTGTAACCATACATCTCTACTGCGCCATCATTGACATCAAGAAATCTTCCTTGCTTATCTTGGATATAGATTGCTTCAGCTACGGAGTTAAATAAACCCCGGTAACTTTCTTCACTTTGTATCAAATATTTTTCGGATAATTTTTTCTCAGTAATATCCTCTATAATTCCTTCATAATACAATGTTTTTCCATTTTCATTTTTTATTGCTTTGGCATATTCTCTTACATAGCCCAAAGAACCATCCATCCTTAACCACGCTGATTCATAATTATTCACTTCCCCTTTTTTCTCTATTTCTTTAAGGAACTTCTTTCGTGAATAATTTTTATGAAATCCTTTTTTATTGAGATTTCTTTTTGATAAAGCGGCAAATGATTTAAAACCGAGCATTTTTACTAATGCCGGATTAGCGCTTATAACTTTGCCACCCGGTGTTGTTTTATACAAACCAATAGAAAGATGATTAAATATATCCTTAAAGTGATATTCAATATTTATCTTATTGGTACTATAACTATCTTTATTGATAAAGGTGACCAAATAATAATTTGCTTTTGATTGTTTATCGTAGGTTAATAAACTGATCGCAAGGTTAATATCAGCAACAAGTTTACCCTTTTTATAACTTAGGTAACCGTTCCAATACTTGCTCTTTCTAATACTTTGCCGGATAGATTTAACATTAATTTTCGCTCCGCTATTATCAATAATGTCTAATAGCTGTCCGGTTAATAATTTTTTCTTTGGTGAGGACAAACTTTTGCAGAATTGCTTGTTGCAATAAATCAGGTAAAATTTTTCATCTGTTATGGCTAACGGTAGTGAAAGTTGATCGAATAAACCGGTGAAAGAATTTATATTAAATTTTTCTTTTAAAGTTCTTTTCATTTATGGATATTCTTTCAATACCTAATTTTAAAGTAAACCAAAATAAAATTCAAAACAAGTATTGTTTGATTGCGCACAAAATAGCTCTGTAATTATCTAAAATCGAATAAAACAAATAATAAGGGGTAAAAATTATAATTGGGGAAAACGAATAATGTTCTTATGTCTTTTCTTGGAATTTTAGCAAGTAAAACAATAATGCCCCGATACTGTTATGTATCGAGGCATTTTTTGTGGGAGCTAATGGATTCGAACCAATGACCCTCTGCTTGTAAGGCAGATGCTCTGAACCAGCTGAGCTAAGCTCCCAAAATTAAATTATGTAAAAGAATCAATTGCTAAAAGAGTTAGTTCGGTTTCCTGAACTCCCGAAAACGGGACAAGCACCTGAGCTAAGCTCCCAAAATTAAATTATGTAAAAGAATCAATTGCTAAGAGAGTTAGTTCGGTTTCCTGAACTCCCGAAAACGGAACAAGCACCTGAGCTAAGCTCCCAGGTTAAAAGAATTTCAAATTTTGCGCACCAATTATAGAATTTTTAAACCAATTTTCCAAACTAAAACAAAATTCCTTAAGAGCGGGCGACGGGACTCGGACCCGCGACTTGCAGCTTGGGAAGCTACCACTCTACCAACTGAGTTACGCCCGCATACTACAAACATATTAATGCTCTTTATCTATTTCAACCATTTTATTTATCTTTACAAAAAAATTTTTTATGAAACGACTCGATAAAAAAAAGAAACAGTATTTAGAGTTAATCTCGCTTGCAACAATAATTATCATAACGATATTATTCTGGGAAACATTTCTTATATACCCAATCAAACTATTTGTCGTTACGTTGCATGAAATTAGTCATGGTATTGCTGCTATCCTATCTGGTGGCACAGTGGAATCTCTTGACATCGGCTTAAACCTGGGAGGTGTATGTATAAGCGGTGGGGGTGATCAAATTTTTATTGCTTCTTCCGGTTATCTTGGGAGTTTCTTGTTTGGGTCCGCAATATTTTATTCTGCTTACAATTACAAACTCGGCAAATGGATTTTACTATCCACCGCACTCATACTTTTTATTTTCTTAGTTAATACTTCCGCTAATACGACTTTTATCCTGGTCTCGATATTATTGATAGCTATATTAACTCTTGTAAATTATTTTTTACCTAAATTAGTTTTCAATTACCTTGTCAAATCTATCGGGTTAATAAGTTGTATTTATGTAATAGTTGATATTAAGGAGGATCTGCTATCAGAATCAGTGATAACTTCCGATGCTGTAATAATTGAAAATCTAACCGGGATTAATTCTTATTTGATAGCACTTATATGGCTGGTAATTTCATTAATAGGAATTGCATTTTTAATAAGACAAGGATTAAAAAAAGGGATCAATTACTAACTGTCGATTTTGGATCCTGAACATATCTTAGTATAAAGAGTCCAACCAAAAAGAATGCACCTATTGTAAGTATAGCCACTCTTTGATCGGAGGTTAAATAACTAACGTAGCCAAAAACTAAAGGACCAAGGATAGCCGAACTTTTGCCGAAGAAAGAATAAAAACCAAAAAATTCTGTCTTCCGGTCGAATGGGGTTAACTTAGACATCATACTTCTGCTTGTTGATTGCGTTGCACCCATCACGCTGCCGGCTAAAAGTCCAACCAAATAAAAGCTGTATCGGGAAAGTTGTGCGGCATTATAATTTAACTTTGAAGATAGCCAGCTCATAATAAAATTTGTCGGATCGCTTGAAAAAAATGCTATCAGAATAGTAACCAACCAGATAATTAGTGACAGCACTAATGATTTTTTTTGTCCGTATGAATCGGCTACTATTCCAAAAATAACAGAACCGATTATTGCAGTCGTTTGAACGATAATAAAGAATATTATCAATTCTTCCATTGAAAAATTTAGTGTGGTACTTGCGTAATTACCCGAGAAATAGATTACAGTATTAACACCTTCAATAAAAAAGAAATAAGCGAGCAAAAACATAGCTAAGTTTTTATAACTTTTAAGATGGGTAAGTGTATTTGCTACCCTCTCAAAACCGATCTTCAAATAATTTCTTTTTTCATCACTCACTTTTCTATTATCGCGTATAAAAAGAAAAAGAGGTAACGCAAATACTAAAAATATTAATGCTGCCATCGGGAAAGTTTCTTTAATCATTTGTTTCTGGATAAAAGGAAGAGCAATGGCAAGTGTAACAAGAGAACCAACATAGCCCATAGCAAAACCATATCCGCTGACTCTGCCGTAATTTTTAGGAGAGGTAATTTCAGGCAAGAACGAATCATAAAAAACCAGACCGGCTTCAAAACCGATGTTCGCAGTTATAAATAAAATTAATGCAGTTGTTATATCACCCTTACCGATAAAAAAGAGAAACGCTGTTGATACGATACACAAAAGAGTAAAGAACAATAAGAATCTTTTTTTGCCGGCTGAATAATCGGCAATTGCACCAAGTATAGGTGAAATAATCGCAGTTACAAGCATTGAGATACTTGTGCCTATACTCCAATAAAAATCACCGATAGGTTTTCCTTCGACAACAGTCTGCTTGAAATAAACTGCAAAAAGAAAAGTTACGACTACAATTGAATACGAGGTGTTGGCAAAATCGAATAAAGTCCAAATAAAAATCCTGGACTTTTCTTTATCAACGAATCTATGATTATTTTTTTGTAACGGATTGTTCAATAAGACCTCGTCCGGATTTTTTTAATGACCCGGATTTTTTTAGATCGGATAAAACCGCATCAAGAATACCGTTGATGAATTTGTTGCTGTTGGAAGTAGAATAGTCTTTTGCAATCTCGATCACTTCGTTTATTGTGACCTTGGGCGGTATATCAGGGAAAAAAACAATTTCAGTAATGCCAATTCTTAAAAGAATACGATCTATTAATGCAATCCGTTCCATCTCCCAATTAGCAACCTTCTCTTGAATCTTTTGATCAAGCATTTTAGTGTTTGCAACACACTGATTAATTATTTGTTTTGCAAATTCAATTTCGGTCTGTGAGGTTAGATCGGATAGTATTCCTTCTGTAAGATTGGTTAATCCCTCGCCATTCAGTTCGTAAGCATAAAGAACTTGTAATGCCTTTTCCCTCAATATTCTTCTGTTGGATTTTTTATTCATTTTGTCGAAGAACTCAATAATTTATACGAAAATCTACTACTCTATTATTTAAAAATAAACATCACTATATGAAATTAATGAAATATTAATACGCTTTAATAACGTTTTGTAAATTCTATTCGTTTTGTTGTAGGACTTATTAATTCCATTATAATTTTTCTGAGTCTCTATCTAAAATAACCACTTACCCTAAACCTTTTCTAGTCAATCCCCCATTATTATATTCCAAATAACCAAAACAAAAGGAGGGCAACACTTTCGCGTGTTCTGTAGAATATGGTTTTTTCAAAAGTCAGTGTATGACCGGAAGATATTCCTTCAGCTTTTACATCAAAGAATTTACATATTTGTAACACACGTGTTAAATGGAAATTATCTGAAATAATTAATACCGGCTTACCCGACTGTGTAATCGTGGGATCAAACTTAATGTATTTAATTTGCTCGTTTGTCTGTTGTGTTTGATTTTCAATAATCATTTTATTTTTATGAACGCTTAAACTTAACAGTAACTTTTCTGCTGCTTCAGCTTCTGTTATTTCACCCGGGGCATTTCCACCGGTTAATACTATTTTATCAATAATTCCTTTCTTATAAAGATCATAGGCTTTTCTAATCCTCCCCTCAAAAATGGGACTTGGTTTTGCTTTACTCCACACAGCAGCACCAGGTATTAATCCATATTCATACTTGTTGCGCATCAAATTTTTTTCATCGTAAATTTTTACGTTCCATACTACGAAAAGCGAAAAAATCATAAGAATTAAAATTGCAAATACTGTTCTTAACAATGCTCTTAATTCAAACAATTTTTCAAATCCTAATATCATGCCCCATATATATATCATACTGTATATATTCATAAAATAGCTGCTTATAAAAAGGAATCCGGTGTAAACCTTTTTCACCGGGAAAGAAAGCAAGTATTCCTTTGCATCAATTGGTATGATAGTATTGATAAGATAAACTATTAATAGAGAAACAACAGACGCGGCGTTAATGAACAATATAAAATTAATTCTATTTTTATCAACTGAAGCTTTTCTAAATGCAATGATCAATAAGCCGGCGATATGAACTAACGCAATCAAAATATTGAGAATATTCCCTACATAATCTAATGTGTAACTCGTTAGTTCTAAGTCATTCATTTTGTATTTTAAATATGAGAGCGAAATAAGATTAGCAAGGGACAAAAAGATAATAATTATAAATTTTGAACTTTGTAATCTGGCTTTCACAACTTACCTAATTAATATCGATCGGGTTTATCAATATGTTAGCTTTGGTTTTATCTTTTGAGTATTTAACAATAGAATTAATATTAAATACATTTTTAATGTTAATCTCATTTAGAACATCTTCTTTTTTCCCATTTAAAGCTATGGCACCATTTTGCATAAGAGCAATTTCTTCCGAATAAATACCAACCAAATTGAGATCATGTGAAACTGCAATAATAGTCAAACCCTCATCTTTATTTAATTGATGAAGTAAGTTGAATATTTTAAGCTGGTGTTCAATATCTAGATGCGAATTTGGTTCATCAAGCAGAATTAATTCTGCCTTTTGCGCTAAAGCCCGTGCAATAACAACACGTTGTGCTTCACCGCCGGAAATTTCATTCAAACCCTTTGACCTTAAATGCCAAATCTCCATCTGCTCCAAAGCATCTTTAACTATAGCCGAATCCTCTTTTTTCTCAAAACCCATCAACCCAAGGTAAGGTGTCCGACCCATCATAACAACTTCATAAACTGAATAACGAAAAATAGAATGAATTTGCTGGGGTACATATGCTACTTTCTTTGCATAATTTTTTAATTCAATATGATTTTGTTCAGTATTCTCATAACGTATTTCACCACCGTGAGGTGTAATTAAACGGGCAAGAATCTTTAGAAATGTAGATTTGCCGCAACCGTTGGGGCCAATAATAGATGTGAATGAACCTTTTGATAATTGCCAGGAATCTATGTTCAAAGAAAATGCACCATTGCCCGAATGATTTCCGTAACTGAACTTTAAGTTTTTAATACTGATTAATTCCAATGGGTAATAAGTTTTTTTGTAAAAATATAAATATTTAGTTGAACGGAAAACTTGTTTTTAATCGAAAAGGTTAAAAAAAAGCCCGCCAAATGGCGGGCTGAATATTATTGAAGTTTAAATACTATAGGAATGGAGACCTGAACTTTAACTGATTTACCTCTTTGTTTGCCCGGTTTGAATTTTGTCTGCATTACCGCTTGAACAGCAGCTTCATCACAACCGGCACCAATTCCTTTTATAACTTCTGCCTTTACAACATCACCAACTTCATTAACAAATGCTTTGATAAATACTCTACCTTGTACACCGGCTCTTTTTGCAATCTCAGGGTAAATAATTTTTTTCTGGATTGCTTCTATACCACCTATTGGCTCAGGTGTTTCTTCAACTGCAACGAAAAACACAGCTTCTTCTTCTTCAACTACTTCTGCTTTAGGTGGCGGAGGCGGTGCACTTACTTGTTCATCAACATTCAATTCGGTTTCGCCAATAGCAATATCTTCAAGAACGTCATCTGATGGTGCTTCAATCGGAATGGGCGGTTTTGGTGGTGGCGGAGGTGCACTTTCTTGCTTAGTATTTACAACATCTTCTACATTAACCAATTCTTGCGGACCTTCAAGTTTTACTTCTTCTTTATCAAATGTTGGGAAAAACTTGAACGCTACAATAATTAAAGCTAAAGAGACAATGATACTAATCTCAAAAACTCTTTTATACTTTAATTTTAAATCTACTTTCGGATTTTTCTTTAGTGCCACGTTAACCTCCTATGTTCCCCAAAAATCGATGACTAACTTAAAAAATCAGCCAAGTAATGTCAATCAACACAACAAATTTTACATATCTAAAAAAACTAAGTTCCCGGTTAATTATTGTAAGCAATCCAATACTATTTTTTTGCATTCTTAATAAAAGTTACGGCAATATAAACACCGGATAATCCGCCAAGAGAATCTGCAACCCAATCAAAAAAATCAGCATACCTTCCAGGCACTATTATCTGATGGATTTCATCAAGTCCGGCATAAACAGTTATTAGAAGAAATGTAAAAAGTGCGGAATTATATGATAATTTCGATATTTTCTTTTGGAAATGAAGACTCAGATTCAGCAGAATAGCTAACACAGTATATGCGAGGAAGTGTTCAATCTTGTCTTGAAGTTCAAATAATTTTTGTACGAAATGCTGGGGTATTGTTGTAATCGTAAAAAGTGTTATCCAATATAGTACTAAAGGAACATATACGTACTGGACTGTTTTGGTTTCTAATAGTTTATATAAACGAGTTGAAAATGAATTTGATTGCATAAGGTATTTTTTCTGAAAGATCAGTTGAAGTATATCCATATTCACTTTTCTCTTCTAAGAGAAGATCGGCTGCAAGACTATGAATATAAACAGCCGAGATAATAGATTCTTCAATATCATGTGATTGTGAAATAAAAGCCGATATGACCCCTGTCAAGACATCACCGGTGCCGAATTTTGCCAAACCCGGATTACCGGCACTGTTAATAAATGCTTCCCCTTTTGGATTAAATATTATTGTTGGTGCACCTTTCAAAACTAAATAACAGCCGGTTTCCTCTGTAAAGGAATAACCAAATTGCATAAGATTTTCTTCTACATGTTTCAACTCAAAACCAAGCAATTCTGCAAATTCTTTATGATGTGGAGTGAGTATCTTTCCTTTTAAATTTAATTTCTTGTATTCATCTTTGCCGATAGCATTAAGGGCATCTGCATCAATTACAAAATTTTTCCCTTTGTATTTCTGAATTAACTCAATTACAAATTTTTTTGTCTCTTCTTCCCTACCAATACCAGGTCCTAATGCTATCACGTCTGCCCAATGAATTCTTTCATCAAGTTCTTTTAAATTTTGCTCTTGCAAATAACCGGTTGATTGGTCATCGTAAGACATAACTATTGCAGAATCAACTTTCTGGTTTGCCACATTTGCTATCGATCCGGGAAAAGCCAAATAACATGAACCGGCACCGGATCTTAAAACAGAATTAGTAGTTAAAACAGCTGCACCCGGCATTTTTGATGAACCGGCAATTACTAAAACTTTACCGGCGGAATATTTGTGGATATCGAGATTCTTGTTAGGGAGATTAAGAAAAGCATCTTCCGGTTCAATTAAATAATTTTTTATTGCTTGTTTCTTATAATATTCTTCTCCAATACCGATAGAGCCTTTTACTATATTACCACAGTTCAGATAACCTTTGCCATAGAATAAGCCGGTTTTATATTCCGAAAGTGTCACTGTTAAATCAGCTTCAAATACAATTTCACCCGAAGAATTTTCTAAATCCAAACCGGTAGGAAGATCAACTGCTACCTTGAAACTATTTAAGGTATTCAATTTCTCTACTATACTTTTGTACGGCTCGGTCAAATCCCCTCTTGAGCCGGTACCAAGCATGGCATCCACTATAACAGAACATTCTTCCAGCGCAGATAAATCACGAATTGATTCATAGATATACAATTTTGATTGGGGTTGATCGTTTATAAAATTTTTCAGTATCCTAAAATTTGTTAGCGCGTCACCTTTCAATTCTTCTTCGGCACCTAATGAAACAACACGAACTTCAAAATCGTTGATCATCAATTGCCTGGCTAATGCAAATCCGTCCCCGCCGTTATTTCCTTTTCCGCAAACGATACCGGCAATTCTATTAGATAAATTATCCCCCTGGTTTGCTTGTACAGCATCATAAATGCTTCTTGCAGCATTTTCCATTAAAACTATACTTGGAATCCCAAGTGTGTTGATAGCATATGCATCTGCATCGCGTACTTGTTGAGCAGAAAATAATGGTATCATTTTTTACTCGAATTCTTTTAAAGGAAAAATAAGAAAGTATTCGGTTAATTTAAATTTTTTATAGGGTGACTACCGATGTAATTAATTTTAAAAGTAAATCAGGAAAAATTCCAAAGAGCAGTACCAACGCACCGGAAATAATAACAGAGGATAAACTATATGGAGTTAGTTCTATCTTAAAATCTTCAGTTGCTTCCTTAAAGTAAATATATACGACTACTCTTAGGTAGAAATAAACACTAATCATACTTGATATAACACCGATTATTGCAAGCCATGTTAAGTTACTATCAATCGCACCGACAAAGACATAATATTTGCCAAAGAAACCAGCCATTGGCGGTATGCCGGCTAATGCAAACATAAATAGAGACATGAATGCCGAGAGTACCGGACTTTTGGAATTCAAACCGGCATATGAATCGATATCAACTCTTGAGTCATTCTCACCTTCAATTATCGAGATTATCGAAAACGCACCAATATTCATAAATGTGTATGCAGCAAGATAAAATATAATTCCAGAAATACTGTAACTGTTCGATGCTGCCAATCCAATTGCCATATACCCGGCATGTGTTATTGACGAATATGCAAGCATTCTCTTTAAATTATTTTGAGAGAGAGCAATTATACTTCCCAACAGCATTGACAAAACAGCTATTGCAGAAAAATATGGTTTAAAAATATTAGGTGCATTATTAGCAAAAATTGCTGTCAATAAAATAATCAATACACTAAATGCGGCGGTTTTACCGGTCGTGGACATCAACCCCGTTACTGTTGTTGCCGAACCCTGATAAACATCAGGAACCCACATGTGGAAAGGAACTGCGGCAATTTTAAAACTAAACCCGATTAAAAGTAAAAGCGAGCCGGTAATAAAAATGATATTACTAGAATAGACTGAAAAGTTTTCTACAATATTAGTAATGCTCGTCGTTGCAGTAACGCCATAAATCAATGCGATGCCGTAAACGACAAACCCGGTAGCAAAAGCACCAAGCAGAAAGTATTTCATTGAAGCTTCGTTTGCGGATAATTTTTTTCTGTTAATACCGGCAAGTACGTAAAAACAAATTGACATTAATTCCAGACCAAGAAAGACCATTAAAATATCTTTGGAACCGGCCATTATCATCATACCAAGAACAGAAGATTGAATCAGAATATAATATTCCCCGTATAGTGTCCCATATTTTTTCAGGTAACCAATCGAACTCATTACAACAAGCATCGCACCAATATTAAAAATAAAATTAAAGATTGCCGGTTTACCGCCAACCTCGATCATACCGCCAAATAAAATTCCTTGTTCATAAATATTAGTAATCGAATAAAGAGCGGTTGCAAAGAATAAAAGTATAGAACCCCACGCAAGAATTCCTTCGCTTTTCTTAACGGTTATCTCGATAATAATAGAAAGAATAATTCCTAAACCGATAATAATGAACGGCATCAATTGATAATATTCAAAATTTGATAATGGCATAATTACTACTTTAATAGATTTATAGTATAACTGCTAACTTGCTGTAAAATAGTCTGTGTAGAGACTTCGGTCAATTTCAAAAATGTATTCGGGTAAATCCCGATCCAAACGACAAAAACAAAAATTGGAATGAGAACGATAAACTCTCTTACATTCATATCGGTTAGATGACTGGCTAACTCTTGATTTTTAACTTCACCAAAAACAACTCTCTGATACATCCATAGTAAATAAACTGCTGCAAAAATTACACCGCTTGCAGCAAAAGCTGTGAACCACCAGCTGTTCAACACAATTGACTTAAATGATCCTAATAAAATTAAAAACTCACCGATAAAACCATTCAAACCCGGCAAACCAACTGACGATAAAGAAGCGATCATTAAAGCTACAGAATAAAGCGGAACTAACTTTGCTATTCCGCCATAGTATGCTATATCTCTTCTGTGAGTACGTTCATAAATTATTCCGACTAAAAGGAAGAGTGCGCCGGTCGATAACCCGTGATTGACCATCTGAATAACCGCACCTTGAACTGATTCGACAGTCATGGCAAAAGTACCAAGCACAACAAATCCTAAGTGTGATACAGAAGAATATGCAACAAGTTTTTTCATATCGGTCTGTACCATCGAAACAAGAGCGCCGTAGATAATTCCAATTATAGCTAGCACAGAAATAACCGGTGCAAATTCGACGGAAGATTGTGGAAAGAGAGGTAAACAAAATCTCAAAATACCGTATGTACCCATTTTCAATAGAACACCGGCAAGGATAACAGAACCGGCTGTCGGCGCTTCAACGTGTGCGTCGGGCAGCCATGTGTGTAACGGAAACAAAGGTACTTTTATTGCGAAGCTTAAAAAGAATGCACCGAACATCCATCCTTGTATTTGATGCGGAATGGTCGGGCCAACCTTATACAGCTCAAGTAAATTTGTAGTAAACTTTCCGGTAATATCGGAAGCATAAACAGCAAGCCAGATAATTGCAACGAGCATCAACAAACTACCGACCATTGTGTAGATAAAGAATTTGATCGATGCGTAGATTCTTCTTTCCCCTCCCCAAATGCCGATTATAAAGTACATTGGGATAAGCATTGCTTCCCAGAAAATGTAAAACAAGAAAATATCCAGCGTGATAAACACACCGAGCATTCCGGCTTCTAAGAAGAGCATAGAGAATGTGAACATTTTCACATTTTTTTCGATAGCCTTCCATGTAGAAAGGAATGTTAGAGGTGTTAAGAAAGTAGTAAGCAATACGAGCAGTAACGAGATACCGTCAATTCCAACATTATAGCTTATGTTCAAACTTTCAATCCAAAGAACATTATGCACAAATTGAAATTGAGGATTAGTCCTATCGTAACCGAAATAAATTATTAACGATATCACGAATGCAATAAGCGAAACAAAGAGTGCGAACCATCTCACCAGCTTAATCTGCTCTTGTCTAAAAAATAGAACCAGTAGACTTCCGATAATAGGCGTGAGCAGTAAATATGTTAAGAGTAAATTTTGTTCCATATTTTTTAATTCTGATCCCGCAAAGCGGGTGAAGAATCTCAGTTATTTTTTCAATACATCCAATTTATAATTAGAGTGATAAAATTATCCATAAAAGTACTAACGCGATCCCAAGCATCATAACAATAGCATAAAATTGTGCAACACCGGTCTGCATTTTGCGTATTACAGACGAACTTTTATCTACAAGAGTAGCGATGCCGTTTACAATTCCGTCAATTATCATATTATCTGTGAATTTCCATAAAACCTTTTCCGATCCTTTTTGAATCGGCTGAACCACTGCAGCTTCGTAAATTTCATCAACAAAATATTTGTTAAGAAGCAGATTATATACACCTTTGAATTTTTCAGAAATCTCTACAGCAATATTCTGTTTCTTTGTATAAACATGGAGAGCAAAGCAGATAGCAGATAACGCAAGAGCAACCGATACGACCATTAACAAAATTTCCTGGAAATGAGTATGAGAACCAAAGAATCCAAGCTTATCCATTGCCGGTGCATATACCGGTTCCAACCAATTATGGAAAACATTTCCATGCTCACCGGAGAATACCTCAGGAATCCCAATATATCCACCTACCACAGAAAGTAGAGCTAAAATAATCAAAGGAACGGTCATCACAGCCGGTGATTCATGCGGATGAATATGATGATTATCAAATTTTTCATTTCCGTAAAATGTGAGGGACAAAAGTCTGAACATGTAAAATGCGGTCATCATCGCTGTCAGAACACCAATCAGCCAGAATAAGAATCCCCCGTTGGCAAATGAATACCATAAAATTTCGTCTTTGCTAAAAAATCCCGAGAGACCGGGTATGCCGGCAATTGCAAGTGTTGCGATTAAAAATGTAGCATAAGTTTTAGGCATATACTTTTTTAAACCGCCGTACTTCTGAATATTTTGTTCATCGTGCATTCCATGTATAACGGAACCGGCGCCGAGAAAGAGTAATGCCTTGAAGAATGCGTGAGTCATAACATGAAATATTGAAGCACTGAAAGCACCCACACCGGCGGCTAAAAACATATAACCAAGCTGGCTAACAGTTGAGTACGCTAAAACTTTTTTAATATCATTTTGTACAAGTCCTATTGTTGCCGCCATCAAAGCAGTTAACAAACCGATTACTGCAACTATTAACATTACTGTTGGTGCCGAGGCAAAAATAATTGATGCGCGCGAGACCATGTAAACACCGGCAGTTACCATTGTAGCGGCATGTATCAATGCCGATACCGGCGTAGGACCGGCCATTGCATCAGGCAGCCAAACAAATAATGGTATCTGGGCTGATTTGCCCGTTGCACCGATAAATAGAAAAATTGCTATTAAACCAAATGTAGTTTCTGGGATTGGAAGCGATGCAGCTTTTGTAAAAACTTCCTTAAAGTTGAGTGAATCAAATGTGAAATAGATTAAAAACATCCCGAGCAAAAATCCGAAGTCGCCTATTCGATTAACAACAAAAGCTTTCTTTGCCGCTTCCGATGTCGTTCCCTTTTCAAATTTTCTATCATACCAAAAACCAATTAATAAATATGAACAGAGACCAACACCTTCCCAACCAAGAAATAGGACTACAAAATTATCACCTAGAACTAAATTCATCATAGCAAAGATGAATAGGTTGAGATATGCGAAAAATCTCCAGTAACCTTTATCACCATGCATGTAACCGATTGAATAGACATGGATCAAAAACCCAACACCGGTAACTATAAGGGACATAGTTAGCGAAAGCTGATCAACAAGGTATGCAAATTTTATTTCAAGTCCGGCAACACTTAACCACGAAAATAATTCTACGGTATTACTTCTATTTTCAACCGGCAAACCAATCGTTTCAATTAATGCAAAAAGAGAGACAAGAAAACCGAGTCCAACAGTAGAGCTTCCTATAATCCCGATAACTTTTTCATTTTTAATTTTTGATCCAAACAACCCGTTGATCAAAAAACCAAGTAATGGAAGCAGAACCGTTAAGTAAATGTAATTTATCATCTGGCTGTTACCACTTGAAGATATTTATTTCGTCAATATTAACAGTTAATTTATTTCTGAAGATTGCAATTATTATCGCCAGCCCTACAGCTGCTTCTGCTGCTGCTACAGTCATTACAAAGAAAACGAAAATTTGTCCAACCGGGTTGCCAGTATAAGACGAGAAGGTAACCAACGTTAAATTAGCAGCGTTCAGCATCAACTCAATACACATAAAAACTACAATTGCGTTTCTGCGGATCAGCACGCCGGTAACACCAACTGCGAACATAAATGCACTTAGTATTAAGTAATATTCCATTGGTATTGATGACATATTTTCTCCAGCCATTTCACTCTGAGCAAAGCGAAGAGTCTCTTATTTACTTACTATGAGATTCTTCCCCCGATTAAAATCGGAGTCAGAATGACAAGATCACTCAAATTTTTTCTTAGCTAAAACTATTGCGCCGATTGTTGCAGCTAATAATAAAAACCCGGCAGCTTCAAATGGAATTATATAATTAGTATAAAGTTCTCTCCCGATATTTTGAATCGTACCGGTATTAATACTTGCAATTTCATCAGGTGTTAAAACTTTTGATGGATTCCCTTTAAAGATTAAAAACGCGAGTTGAAGAAAAACAAAAACAGAAATTAGAATTGCAAAATATTTAATCGGTTTTTTATCGGTTAATATTTGATTTTCATTTTCGGTTCGTAAGAGCATCAACACAAATAAGAAAAGTACCATGATTGCACCGGCATAAACAATAATCTGCACTACTGAAATAAATTGTGCATTTAGTAAAAGATATAAACCGGCCAATGCAAAAAAGTTGAGTACCAAAAACACGGCACTAATAACAGCATTCTTTCGTGTAATCATTAGAACAGATGTGACAGCCGCAATCGTTGCAAGTAATATGAAGAGGATGATCTCTAAATTCATGTTATGGAGTATTCCTGTATATCATTCTTGGGAACGGAATTGCTTCACGTAAGTGTTCAAGTCCGCAGATCCAGCTAACCGTACGTTCCAATCCTAAACCAAAACCTGAATGCGGCACAGAACCAAATCTTCTTAAATCTAAATACCACTCAAAAAATGATTGGGGCAGATTATGTTCTTTAATTCTTTCAAGCAATAAATCCAAATTGTCTTCACGCTGACTTCCGCCGATTATCTCGCCGTAACCTTCAGGGGCTATAACATCAACTGCAAGTGCAACCTTGGGATTTTCGGGATCGCGCTTCATATAAAACGCTTTTACCTCTGATGGATAACGATGGATCATAACCGGTCGATCGAAATCTTCACCGATCAATGTTTCGTCGGTCCCGCCAAGGTCGTTCCCCCATTGGAAATCAACACCTTTCTTTTTCAGTATTTCTACAGCATCTGAGTATGAAATTCTTGGGAATGGTCTTCTAACAGCTTCGAGTTTTGTTACATCGCGTTCTAATTCTTTTAATTCTTCTTTCTTTTCATCCAATACTGTTTGCACAATGTATTCAATGAATTCTTCGGCAAGATCCATATCATCGTTCAAATCAAAAAATGCCATTTCGGGTTCAACCATCCAGAATTCGGTTAAGTGTCTGCGTGTCTTAGATTTTTCTGCACGGAAAGTCGGGCCAAATGTATAAACTTTGCCGAGCGCCATTGCACCGCTTTCAGCGTAAAGCTGACCGCTCTGCGTTAAATATGCTTTGCCAAGATCAAAGTAATCCATTTCGAAAAGTGTAGAAGTACCTTCGCAAGCATTAGGAGTGATAATGGGCGGATCGAAAAGTGTAAATCCGTGCGAATCAAAAAAGTCGCGTATTGCTTTTACAACTCGCGCACGAATCTTTAAAATCGCAACTTGTTTTTTAGAGCGAACCCATAAATGACGATTATCGATCAGGAATTCTATACCGTGTTCTTTTGGGGTTATCGGGTATTCGTGTGCTATGGCAATAGTTTTAAGTTCAATCACGTCAATTTCGTATCCGCCAACGGAACGCGGTTCGGCTTTAACTTTTCCTTTAACTTCGAATGACGATTCCTGGGTAAGTTTTTCAGCGGCATCAAACATCTCCTGGCTATTGCCTTTAAACACAACGCACTGGGCATAGCCGCTACCATCGCGTAAAATTAAAAACTGAAGTTTACCGCTCGATCTCTTGTTATAAAGCCATCCTTTTAATGTTACTTCTTCACCGACGTGATTTTTTAGATCTTTGATATAGACTGTGGGTCTCATTTTCTGGAATTTGTTGTAAAATGATTGTCAAATATAACGAAGGGATAGTTATAAATGCAAAGGAGATTTAGCTTCTCAATCCATTTTATTACACCTTTATATAAAGAAATCTTTTAATTATCTTGTAAACAAAATTTTGTAGAGAAACTTTTGTCCTCCTTTAAGATCTTCGAACAAGAAATTCGATATTCTCTGATTGAGTCACAAATCACTAAAACCGGGGGGGATATTTTCAACAGAATACAGTTGAATTTGGAATCCAAGTGTTATTATGAAATTTCTTTTAAATACTCCGATGCAAATACCATTGAAAAATTTATCTTTTAAAGATGTATTATAGTCAAATCAAATTAAGGAAATAATAAGTTACATTTTTTTTATTTTCATTTATGATTAAATTCAAATTAGCATACAAAACAAATTTTGGCCGGTGTTACAATGGCAAAGTTGAAGATGCTTTAAAATCAAAAGTACTAACAAACAAAAAGAATAAAGTTAATTTGATTTTTACATCGCCTCCATTTCCATTAAACCGTAAAAAAAAATATGGTAACCTAAATGGTGAAGAGTATACCAAATGGCTTACTAATATTTGTAGAAAATTATCAAAGTTACTCACCACTGATGGATCTTTAGTAATTGAAATTGGGAATGCGTGGGAACCTTCACAACCAGTTATGTCATCCCTTCCTCTTAAAACACTTCTCTCAATCCTCGAGAAATCAAATCTTTATCTTTGTCAGCAGTTTATTTGGTATAATAATGCAAAACTACCTTCACCAGCTCAGTGGGTAAACATTGAAAGAATCAGAGTAAAAGATTCATTTACAATCATATGGTGGATGAGTAAAACTACAAAACCTAAAGCCGATAATAGAAAAATATTAATTGAATATAGCACTTCAATGAAAAAGCTGCTCGATGGTAAAAAATACAATTCAGGGAAAAGACCCTCAGAGCATGTAATTGGAGATAAATCATTCTTAATAAATAACAACGGTGCTATTCCTTCAAATGTATTAATTGGTGGTAATACAGAATCTTCATCAAAATATATTACTTATTGTAAAAAGAAAAACATCGAGATTCATCCAGCAAGAATGCCAAAATTTATTCCTGAATTTTTTATTAAATTTCTTAGTGAGCCAGGTGATTTAGTTCTATATCCTTTTAGTGGAAGTAATACTACGGGAGAAGCAGCTGAGAAGTTAAGAAGAAAGTGGCTCGCGATAGAAATCAATAATACATACATCAGTGGTTCAAAAGGTAGATTTAAATTATTAACAAAAAAATGAAATCTATGTTAAAAGACTTCCCCACAGAAAATGAATTAAAAAAACTTATTATGCATACAAGTGAAATTGTATGGAAAAAAGAAATAACAGAAAAAAATATCGAGAAATGGTTGGCGAATTTTCAAGGAGAAGTTTTTTCTATAGAGGAAGAAAGGATTATTGCACTTTGGCTTCTCAGTAATTTCGTTTATTATAATGAGGATGAGGTCCGTCATTTATGTATTTTACTCTTTAAGGAGTACATTCATAATATATTATCTTCATATAACGACAAGGTTGATATACCTCAAAAAATTAAAAATATTGTTGAAAAAACTAGATTTTTGTCATTAGGGCGACCTAGCGAAAGTAGTGGCTATATATTATACTATTTTAGACAAGTAAATGACTTAAATATGAAAAATTTCTTTGTTCCGCAAGATCCATCTTACACCAACATAGATCATATAGTTTTTGTTGATGATGTTACTCTTTCACAAGGGTTAGATGGACAAGCTTTTAACGTATTAAAAAATTTCAACTCAAATAACAAAAAAAAACTAATGCTTACTATGATCGCTACCAGAGAGGCTATTGATTCACTAAAGAGAATTAACGTTGAAGTAATAAGTGCTATTACATTGGATGATAGAAATAAATGCTTTAGCCCAAATTCATTTATTTTCGTTACATTTCCTCAGCACGTTGAAAACTGTAGACTTTTTGCAAATTATTATGGACAAAAAGCTAAATCAACTATTCCACTTGGATACAACGATGGGCAATTTGCTTTTGGGTTTTTCTACAATACTCCTGACAATACTCTACCAATATTTTGGGGAGAAGAAAATAATTGGTTCCCAATAGTAAAACGATATGACAAGAATTATTTGAGGAAGGATTTGGTTTATGGACAAAAATTTGTATAGCAATCCTTTTAGCGGTATCAATGCGGCACAATTAAACGATCAAGATATTTTAGATTATTGGTGTGATCCGTTCCCATATAAATTATTCTCTGGTGTTAAGGAGAGCGACATTTTTAAGGATCCTAATAATATTGTATTAATGGGAGGAAGAAGCACCGGTAAAACCATGTTTTTACGATATTGGTCATTTCCAGTCCAGCTCAAATTAGCAGTAAAATTAAAAAGAGAGCAAAAAATTAGCATAATTGATTATTTCAAAAAGAAGGGTGGTATTGGATTTTATATAAGAATTGATGGACCAGTCCTAAGATCATTTAAAGGTTTTGGCATAAGCGCAGAAAAATGGAATTCTGTTTTTACTCATTATTTTGAATTAATTATTGCAAGGAATTATCTTGAGATTCTTAAAGTGCTAATTGATCTTGAAGAAATTAGCGAAGATGAAATAAATAAAGTTTTAGTCCCTAAAATTGCAAGTTTGATCGAGGATAACTCTTTAACAAAATTCGAAGAGATTTTATTTTTTATTGACGAAAGAATAAGAGAAGTTGATATTTACCGTGGGAATGTTCCTTTCTATAACAATGAATTTAAACCTCACAAAGGATTCGCTTCACAAGCTTTAAGTTTTGAAATTCCTTATCTACTAAAAAAATTTGTAAATCAGTTCCATGATAAACTTAAGTTTATAATTTTTATAGACGAGTACGAGAACTTTCTTGAGGATCAACAAAGAGTAATAAATACTATGCTACGATTCTCAAAAGATTTCATAAAATTTCGCATAGGCATGCGTTTAGAAGGTTTTAGAACCTTTAACATGATATCCGAGGATGATTTTATTAAAGAAGGAAGAGAATACCGGAAAGTAATGTTAGAAGAAATCACCGATAAAGAAAAAGGATACACAGATTTTTTGAAAGAAATTTCTAGAAAAAGACTTTGTTCGGTGCAATTATTTCTTAACTCAGGGAAAATAAATATCATTGATTTTCTTCAATCTAGTGAAGATTTAGAAAATGAGGCTTGCATTCTTGCCGCAAATTATCCAGATAAACATTTTGAGTACTTTAAGAAATTGTTAGACCCAAGAGCGGTTAGTTTACTGCGCTATAAGAAAAACCCTCTTTTAGAATTATTAAATATACTTTGGGTATTACGAGGGAATAAGCCAGAGGATACACAAAAAGCTATGAATGGATATCTACACGGAGAGTTTACAAAGCCATTAGTAAGTAAGTATAGAAGAGATTACGTTGACAAATATAAATTATCACTAATGTTTCTATTATGCTCTATATATAGAAAAAATAAAAAATATTATAGCTTTAATACATATTCGTATTTATCGTCTGGAATAGTAGGGCATTTTATTGAGCTTTGTAGAAGGGCGTTCCAATATGCCGAATTTGAAAACAAAGAAATATCTTTGCAAAAACTAGTAATATCTGAAGACCAACAAACAAAAGCAGCACTTGATTATAGTGAATCAGAATTGCAACAACTAATCAGAATCGAAGAATACGGCGGTTATATTTATAAATTCATTAATAATATTGGCAATATTTTCCGTGATTTTCATAAAGATGAAAAAATTAGATATCCCGAAACAAATCAATTCTCTACCGATTACAATATGATTGCTCAAAATGAGTATAATGAATCATTCAAGACTGCGATAAGATGGAGTGCTATTCAAAGAAAGGCAAAGATTCAACAGACCGGTCCAGGTAAACACTTAAAAGATATATAGAACCATCTGAAAAATACAGTTAGTAAAACATATTTTTAAGTATTGTGTGTGTTTTTTTTGATAAATAATTCTTTTTACGGAAACAATTAGTTCTTTGAAATAGTGTTGTCTGTTTCAGTGAGTAG
>JBFMBS010000020.1:0-85116 GCA_040755055.1 Bacteroidota bacterium | reverse complement strand
CATTCAGCACAAAACAGAAAAAAGGAAGAGGTATCGGGCTTTACAGTGTAAAATTAATTATAGAACAAAATCTAAAAGGCAAAGTTTCTTTTGTATCAAATGAACAAGTTGGAACTATTTTTACCATCGAAATGCCGAGACATTTCATTAATTAAATTTCTTCTCCATAATACTATTTGAGAAAACATCCGTTCTTTCCCAAATAACTTTTGAGAACAATTAATTATACTGATAAATACATTTAAAATTATAATTTTTAAATGCAGATTCTTTAATAAGAGGCAACGTTGCAGATTAATTCTTTCATATCACTTTTAATTTTATCTTCAATAAAATAATCTCATGGGGTTTTTATGTTTCCGCCAAGAAAATTTGTTCAATTGATTAAAAACTTTTTATCGTTAATCGCTCTTGCATTCATTTTGGGGATGATACCAGCTTCTCCGGAAGAAGGTATGTATCCTATGAGTGAACTCGACAAAATTGATTTAGTTAAAGCCGGTTTAAAAATTGATCCCAAAGAAGTTTATAATCCGGAAGGAATAAGTTTAGTTGATGCGTTGGTAAACATTGGCGGCTGCACCGGATCGTTTATATCGGGAACCGGTCTAATTATTACTAATCATCATTGCGCCTACGGGTCAATTGTTAGAGCAAGTACTGTTGAAAATAATTATTTAGAAAATGGTTTTCATGCACGGGGACCTGAAGAAGAAATTCCGGCTTCGGGTACAACATGTAAAATTTTAGATTCGTACAAAGATGTATCGGAAGAAATTCTTGATGCTGTTGATAATGTTACCGATCCGGCAGAACGTGTAAAAATGATTGCCAAAAAATCTAAAGAACTTGCAGAAGCCGCCTCCGACGAGGAAGGGTCAATCGTTGCAGAAGTTTCGGAAATGTTCGCCGGTAAAACTTATGTGCTGTTTAAGTACAGAATTATACGGGATGTTAGATTGGTTTATGCCCCGCCGCAATCGATCGGAAATTTTGGAGGTGAGACAGATAATTGGATCTGGCCGCGTCATACCGGTGATTTTTCAATAATGCGTGCTTATGTTGCACCGGATGGTAAAGCTTCAAGTTATTCAAAAGAAAATGTACCGTTCAAACCAAAAAAATATTTAAAGGTTAACCCGAAAGGCGTAGAAGAAGGTGATTTTGTATTCATGCTCGGTTACCCGGGCAGAACTTTCCGTCACCGCCCTTCCCAATATTTGAAATACCAGCAAGATTATCTGCTTCCCTTTATATCCGATCTTTATGATTTTGCTATCAACACACTTCAAGATATTAGCCGGGGAAACAAAGAACTTGAATTGGCAGCCGCAAATAGAATTAAAGGTCTTGCCAATACAATGAAAAATTATAAAGGAAAGTTGAAGGGATTTAGAAAATTAGATCTTGTCCAACAGAAATTGGATGAAGAAAATATGCTAAAGAATTTTATTGATTCCGATAGTGATTTAAAATTAAAATATGGAAATCTTTTCGACCAGGTTGACCAGGTATTCAGATCGGTTAACGAAACAGCACAGGCCGAATTATGGTTCCGGCAGATTTTTAACATGTCTCAAACATTGTCTCTAGCCAATTTTATTTTTACCTACACCGAGGAAATCCAAAAGCCGGATTCGGAAAGAAAACAACCATTCCAGGAGAAAAACATCCAACAGACGTTATCAAACATTAAAGCTTTCCAAAAAAATTATAGCCGCAATTTTGAAGAATCGATTTTGTTGAAAATGTTTACCGATGCAAACAATTTTGAAGAGGGTTCCAGAATTGCAGCGCTCAATTTTTTACTTGAATCAAACGGCAACAATGATGAAGAAACTTTTTCTAACTTTATTAACGATGCAATATTAAATTCAAATATCAGAGACACCGAATATTTTAATTCCTTAATTGCTAAATCACCAGATGAGTTAGCATCAATGCAAGACGAGCTTCTAAATTTTGTTAAAAAGCTACGCTTACAGAATCAATCACTAACAAACCAAAATGAGCGTAATGAAGGCAAGCTGAATAAACTATACGCCGACCTGGTTGACGTAAAGATGCTTTGGAAGAAAACCAATTTTATACCGGATGCAAACAGTACTTTGCGATTAACCTACGGATACATTAAAGGATATAACCCGGCAGATGCAACATTCATGGAGCCTTTTACATCTCTTGATGGCGTTATCGAAAAAAACTTAACCGGTTCCGAAGAATTTGCAATCCCGGATAAACTCCGTTCGCTCTACTATAATAAAGACTTTGGCAGCTACGTTTCTAAGAAAAGAAATATTTTACCGGTAGCCATGCTTTATAATATGGATACGACCGGCGGCAATTCCGGCAGCCCGGTATTAAATGCTAACGGCGAATTGATAGGAATCAATTTTGATAGGGCATTCGAAGCTACAATAAATGATTTCGCGTGGAATGAATCTTACAGCCGTTCTATCGGAGTTGACATTCGTTATGTTCTCTGGGTATTGGATAAATTTTCCGGCGCACAAAATATTTTGAAAGAGATAGGTATATAATTGGTCTATGTAGGGACGTGTTATTTAGCGTCCCTACTTTTTAAAAGAATCTTTGTTCTGTTCCCACCATAATTTCCACTCTTGGGGATCATTCTTTAAATATTTTCCAGTTATGTTATATAAGGCAGTGAACATAACATTGATTGTATAGGAATTTAATTCTTCTTTCTCCAAAGCAGAGATCAACGGTTCTATAGCTCTTATATCTTTTTTCGTACTTAGAATCCTTCCAACAGTTTCTCTAACTTCAGCATTCTTATGTTTTAACCCGGGGATAATTAACGGGACAATGCTATCATCAATCATTGTTTTTAAGGCTTCCTCTACTGCTATCTCATATAGCGTGCCTTTGTCCTTTAATAAAATATCAATAATTGGTTTAATTGCCGTAGTAGCATTGTGATACCCCAAAGCTTTTATTGAAGCCGTTGCGACCGAGGAGCGTTTATCATTTATACTCTTCATAAGAATATCAAAAACCCTTTCATCTTTAGTTCGTGCAAGAATTGATAAAGCATAGCCAGCGACATCTTCATCTTTATCTTTTAATAAATTAGCTAATAATTCAAATTCATCTTGTCTTTTATAATTATCTATGGCTGCAATAGCAGCAATACGTACCGAGGGTTCTTTATCTTTAAGTGCTTTTACCACATGCGTATATAGCTCATCATTTTTCAATTCACCCATTTTTTTTATAGAACACCCCTTTACCCTCTTTGATTTATGATTAGCAAGTTTAACTAATAGTTCTTCCCGTCGAAGATCAGCAATTAAAGTTATAATCCAACAAGGTAATCCTTCGTTCAATGCTGTTGTAAAAGGAGCGGCATTAGGATCAGCTTTTTTATTTGGTTCTAAAAATATCATTGTTGCAGTAGGTACTATATAATCAAACTCCCGACTATATGACCAATTTGATATTTTTATGGTAATATAGCTTATCAGCTTAGCCCCGGTATACAACCGACCAACATTAAGATAATCGCTGGATAGTGGATACCCTTCCAAATTAATTGTTAACATAGCATCATTCGTCTTGGTATCATCGTTTGTCACCTTAAAACCAAGGTACTCAAATAAATCTTTAACATTACTATATACCGGCAAATTAACTTTATCAGCTTTTTCATATTCCTGATTAACTTCTACAAAAATCGTTCTAACATTTTTAAATGAATCAATTAGTTCCTTGGAAAAAGTATTTACCTGGGCAAAGAAAGAATTACCTAAAATATTTATGAATACTATCATTAAAACAATATTTAGATTTTTACCGATCATAAAAACCTCCAATTCTTTTTTTCACAACTTTTTCAAAAATTCAGCCGCTCCGCCTTTAAAGGTTTTCATCTGATACACATAGCAGCTTGAGTAATATCCTTTACCTTGAGTTTCCCATGAGCAGTCAAACAAATCAGGCGTTTCCGGGGGTTCACATGTTCCGTAAATGGTCAAAAACGGACACTCAATTTTTTTCGTAATTTTTTTTGATCGTTTAAAGAGAAAATGTTCTGCTTTCTCTTTTACCTTCGTATTTTTTGATTTAGCAAACTCATTAATCGCATTAAAAGCACCACCCGTGCCAATTCTAAACAAAGCTTCAATTAATTTTTCTTGTACAATAAGACTGGTATCATTTACAGCATTTAAAAGTGCTTTCTCAGCTTTGGGTCCTTTTTTACAGCCAAGATATCCCGCACATAATGCTCTTACATATTGGTCTGAATCGTTTGCCAATGCATCACATAAAACTCGTACTGCTTTTTCATGATTTATTTTACCTAACGCAGATACAGCCGATATACGTTCGTCAACATCATTGCTATTACGCAATATTTTTTCGGCTTGAGGAATATTAATAAAGTTAGTTTGAAAAGTAATATTTGTAGTTTGTGATTGAGGCCGCTGTCGTGGGCCTACTTTTATTGATTTTTGTGGGTGGACATATCCCGGCTGTTTTTTACCGTACCATGATTTGTAGCCGTAGTAAATTAATAATGCACCCGGAATTAAATAAATGACAAACCCTCCAACAGCATAATTTTTATAATCCTCTCCTTCAGCTACCGGAAATATGAGTCCAAGAAAGTAGATTAACATTAATAGTATTCCTATTACAATTCTAACCATGATAGTCTCTCCTTAACAAATCTTTTGGTATGGTTTCTTAATCAAGAAAGGAAATCTATTAACCGGATTAGTTTCTGTTCGGAGAGAATATAATAAGAGAAAATTATAACAGTTATAACAAATTAAAAATCTACAAAAAATGCAAAGAGCCCTACGACAACTAAAATAATTCCGCTAATTAGTTTATCGTGGTGTTCGAGAAAATGCCATTTCAATTTCTGCACACCCTTAGAAGAGAAATAAACCAATAATACCATACCGATAATCGTAACAAAAAAATAAATTGCGGATACTACTCCTATACCCAGCCAGCCCAATTTACTTGCGGTAAAGTAGTAAACCTCGATTTCAAGACAAGGCGAAAAGAACATAGCCGCGCTCAACGAAATAACAATTGACCTCTTACTTTTCTTTTTAATTATCCCGTCAACATCAATGTGATGATGGTGATGGTGTTTGCTTTTAATTTTACTATGACGGTATTCAAGTAAAAAATAGATCACTCCAAGGGTAATTAAAATTATTGGTGCTACAAAATGTGTTACATAATAATAAGATTCGGAAAGTTTATACCCTATCAACCCAACAACAATCCCGATAATAACCGTACTGATCGTGTGAGATATACCGGTAATCGTTGTAACATAAATTGTTTCCCTATCACTCCACTTTTCTACTTTGCTGATAGCAAGCAACGGCAGCCAATGGCTTGGTATCAGTGCATGTACTATGCTTAACAATAAACTGCTGATTAGTACTTGAATTATTGGAGCCATAGTTAAATTTAATCTGTTGTTAAAATTTGGGTAATAATTTAAAGTGCCAAAAATTTTATTTCGTTGTGCAATACTTCCATGTTAAGCGGCAACTTACCGGCAAGTTCGCCGTCAGTTTCAATCAATAAATTATCTTCCAGCGGTTCAATAGTACATGACTCAACTTCCTGGTAAAGTATGCCGGGATGGTTTATCACTTCTTTATTTCTTATACGCGAAAGATTGCGAAGGTAGTCAAACAAACTTATTTCGCCGGCAATAACAACTGCAATCTTCCCGTCATCTACTTTGGCATGCGGTGCAATACCCAATCCGCTTCCGAAATAATTAGCATTTGCTAGGCAAAGAATTAAAACCGCTCCTTCCCATGTAAAATGTGGTGAAGTAAATTTGATTTTTTTCTTTCGATAGGTAAAGAAAGCTTCTACCGATGATTTAAAGTACCGGAAAGTCGGACTGAAAAGTTTACTGCTTTTGTTAACCTTAACAACTACTTCTCCGCCAAGACCAACATCGGCAATATTGTTGAAATACCGGATCATATTATTTCCGCTCTGGTCTTTGCATTCAATTTTCCCGACATCAATTGGAACGGTTTTATCATTTTCAATTAAATCTCTTAAGAAAAAAACTTCTGTATTCAATTTCATTGTTTTAGCAAAGTCATTACCGGATCCGGTTGGCAGAAGACCAACTTTAACATTTTTTCTCTTTTCTTTTTCGGAAAGCATAGCACCATTTATTACTTCATTGAGTGTACCATCGCCCCCAACACCAATTAAATAATCCGTCCCATTCTCAACGCATTCCTGGGATAGATTAATAGAATCGGTACTTTTTTGTGAGATGTGAAAAGAAATGTCAAACTCATTACCAAGAAAAAGCTCAATTTCTTTTTTTCTCGAATTAATGTTCTTCAGTAGCCCGTTTACAACAAATGAGATTTTCTTCATTAACTTCAATAAGTCCAAAATGCCGTATGGAAGATATTTATTTTATTGAAATCTCTAAAGAAAATAATAATGTAATTACAAATTTAAAATGGAATAAGCTCCAAGGCATCAGCCAAAAACCAGGCGCAAAACAATGGGAGTAAATTATTTTAAATAAATCATTTTTTTTACAGAGATATAATCACCGGCGTGTAATTTGTAGAAATAGATGCCGCTTGGTAGAGACGCTCCATGGAGCGTCTTTACGTTATAAAGTACAGAATATTTCCCCGGATGTTGATATTCATTTACAAGCGTTGCGATTTCACGCCCTAGAATATCATATACTTTTAACGTTTGTAAAGACGACTCGCCGAGTCGTCTCTACGGTGGGGATTGAATATTCTATAGTAGTACTCGGATTAAAAGGATTAGGATAATTCTGATCCAAAATAAAATTTACGTAACCGCCAAAATTAACTTCAACTATTTGCGAATATTCATATGTGCCATCAAGATCAATTTGCTTTAATCTGTATCGTGAACTTCCTTCATGCGGATTCTTATCTTCAAAAGAATATTCTTTCGGCGAATTGCTATTACCATGCCCTTCTACAAATCCAATTTTAACCCACCCCTTCTTTTCCACTCCAGGGAGGGAACTGAGGGGTGGGTTTAATCTCTGCACATCAAAACCATAATTATTTATTTCGGTAGCAGTCTGCCAATTCAGAATTACTATTTTGTTTTGGACAAACGCTATTAAAGAAGTGAGTTCGACCGGAAGGGGTTGGTTTGCTGTTGTAATCCCTAAAAATGTAACTACTGTTTCATTCCCACCGGTAATGTAACCACCATCGGTTGGCATATCTGCCCCGGCAGTGTGACTTGCATTTGCATCGGCAGAAACATCATATATAATGAGTAAATTCTCTGATGCTGGAGGAGAGTAATTCAAAACCGAAAATTGTGCGCTTTGTGTAGTTGTACCTTGAAAATACCTTGTCTGGTCAAGTTGTACGTCACTACCATCAACAATATCGTTCTTATCCAAATCTCGCCAAAGTTGCGCAGTCGGAACATCCGTATTTGTTGCTGTTCCCGTTCTGTCAACTTTGATATAGTTAATAATTGGTGAGAGAGTTATCCCGGAAAAAGATAATCGAATAATCGGTGTAGAAGTACCGTGTGAAAAAGCTGGCGATAAATCCGTTCCGGTAACCGTGACTGTTCCTTGTGCAAAGATCGAAGCAGATAGAAACAACATAAATGACAGAAACATTCTGAATTTCATAACTATTTCATGTAAGTATTGTAAAGGAATAGCCCGTTATACTTTTGTTATCGAAACACCTATCAATCCCATTTCGAGAATTGTCCTTGTTCTCTTAGCGTTTTATTTTAATCAAAAAGCGCCGGGGATAAATTCCCCCGACGCTTTAATTTACACTTTTCGTATTCTAACTAAGAACTATTTTATGAAGTTCATCTTCAAAGTTTTTACATATTCTGCTGAACTAATTCTATAGAGATAGATACCGGAAGCAAGTTTGCTTGCATCAAAATTAACTGTGTATTTTCCAGCCGGTCTATAATCGTTAACAAGAGTTGCTACCTTCTCACCAAGTAGGTTGAATACCTCCAAACTTATCATTCCATCTTTAGCCAATGAAAAGCTTATTACAGTTGATGGGTTAAACGGGTTCGGATAATTCTGCTCTAACTTGAACTCTGTTGGAACCAATGTAATAGTATTCTGTTCGCTGCCCATCTTTGCAAGTGCTTTTGTCCATTCATTAAATGTTCTCGTTACTATTACAGCAAAGTCTCCTCTGCTAACTACTCGATTTGGTTTAAATTTTGCATGCATTGTTGGTTCTAAATCGTACTGTCCTTGTGTTAATGAGAAGTAAGCGTTAATCAAATTCAGATCTAGAGCTAATTGTACGTATCCCCTTAATTCAGCCGGTATATCATTGTTATCATCAAGTGTGATTACTTGATCGTTAAATACTACTTTTACTTCAGTTCCGGCAAGTTCATCTGCTTTTAATTGTAATCCTAAACTTTGAATGAACGAGTAAGCAAGATCAATTCTTGCAACGCTTCCTTCCGGCGAGAAGAACCCGTTACTTGTCGGCTGCATAACACCTTTTAGTACTTGAAACCGGTCCCTTATAGCTGCGCCTTTGGCTGTTATTGATTCAACCAGCAATTGATTATCTTCATCTACGTCTGTTATAGTTAAACTGCCGTCTGTGGGAAGGTATTGACGAATCGCTTGCCCCATCATAAGATATTTTGCCATGTCAATTCTTTTTAATTTATTATCGGGTTTATACAATCCGTTAGAAAATCCATCTACCAATCTTGAAGAAACAGCTAATTTTATCGATGCTTCTGCCGGGTGACCGCTTATATCGTTAAGCCCGGTATGACCCAAAAATGTTACGAATTTAACTTTACCATTAATAATTTCATCGAACGAAACACCGCTCGTTGGATTTGCAGCATCACCGCGTAATCCTCTCAACTCAACTATCCATGTGCCGGTAATAGGATTAGCAACTGAAACGGTTCTTTTGTAATCGATTGCAAACAAAACCGGTATTCCGGAAGAATATTCTCCGCCATCGGGTGAAATTAAAATTAGGTTAATCGGATTACCGGTTTGACCCAATAGTCCGTATAGTTCATCAATGCTTACTTCGATAGCAGATGTACCTGAATTTACGTTAAATGAATATCTGTTTTGGGTCGGAGATAACAAAGGTTGTGTACGGTAATCAATTGTAAAATCTTCATAGACAACCGCATTATTCACACTGCTATTAAACTGCTGATACATATTTGCAAGCGAGTTATAACTTCTGTTATTCATTATATAATCAACTGCTGCATAAGCATTAACATAACCGGCACCATTTTCCCATGACTCGTAGTTTGGCATATTAGTCGCAGTTTTCTGAAGTATCTCTTTTACTTGTGCCGGTGATAATGTTTTATCGGCTTCAAGCATAAGGGCAACAACGCCGGCTGTATGAGGAGTTGCCATAGAAGTACCGCTCATTATTGTATAGAACGGTACGTATGCCGGTTCGAGTGTTGTTGCATCGGCATCTGCTGCAAGCGAAGAAACCGGCGCAATTACTCTTGTTGAAACTACATCAACACCGGGCGCAGTAATAGTCGGTCTGTTCTCATAAGTCCATGTTTCGCCGTCAATTTGAAAAGTACTTGTTTGACCTTCAACACCGCACGAAGAAAAATCTGCTAATCTTCCGTACTTATCGCCGGCTGCAACAGAAATGACCCATGGCGCTGCATAAGGTGTATGAGTATTTTCTCCGGGTCCATCGTTACCGGCAGCAAAGAGAACTACGATACCTCTATCGTACGCAATTTTTGATGCTATGTTAACCGGGTCGTATGGATCGAATGAACCTGAAGATCCCCACGAGTTTGTTATTACCCTAATATTGTATAAGAATTGATATGTAACAGCATAATCAAATCCGCCGATGCCATCAAGTACAAACAATGCGGCACCGGATCCGTACCCAATTAGATTAGCACCGGGCGCAACACCTTCGTATTTACCGGCTGACCTGGAACCATTTCCGCCTACACTGCCGGCTACGTGTGTTCCGTGACCGGAATTGTTATCCGTGTTAGGAATATTTTCGAGATATACAATTGGCAACAAACTTGAATATGCATGGGGATTTGTTGAGCCCATTGCATTCTGAATCAGGTGATTACCGAATTTAATGTCTTCATGCGTTCCGTCAACACCGCTATCATTAATTAAAACAGTAACGCCTTTGCCTGAAACCGGGAAGCCACCGTTCTTAGATGTTAATGTTTGATCTTTTCTTAGTCTATCGACACCGGTAAGCGCAGTTGCATCGTAATTATAGTAATCCAGTTTCTTATTTAAGTAGATCGATTTTATTTGTGTATTATTTGATAAAGCATCAATTTGAGCCGGTGTTACTACAGCACCAACCATCGGTAAAGATTTAAAACTGAAAGCATTAACTATACCAAGTTGATTAAGTGAAGCTAACTGCAAAGTTGAAGGTGCTGTATTACCATTAAAGGTTATTACCACTTCAAGTTGTGTCTCTCCGCTTAAAATGCCATTCAGAATATTATTATCAATTTTGGGTTGTGCTGATATGATAGTTACTGAAAAAAGGACGAGCATAATAGAAAGGGTGGTTCGTAATGCGCTTTTCATTTTATTACTCCTTTTATTTTGATAAAAAATTTAGAAGCAATATATCGGTGCAATAATTTTTACGTTAGCGCTTTCTTTGTGATTTTAAAGTAAAGATTCATGCTACGACTCTGTGGTTGTTTTCGTTACAAGAATTTGTGTGGATTTCGTACACAATAGAAGAAATGTTTGCAGATAGATTTTTTGATTTGTGTTTTAAATCACCATTCGTTGAGTGAGCGAACCTCAACTAAGATATGTAAAGTTTAATACGTAGTCTCCGATAAATAAAATAGCAGAGCCCAAAGACTGATTTAGAAAAAATAACCGTTATCCTTGGAAATAAAATTTTGCAGCGTGTATCTGAGATCTAGAAACTCAGTGGATTTGTTGAAGAAAAAAGAAGCGCCCATTTCGGCTGCTTTTTCTCTGTAGAAAGGTTGGTCATAGTTGGTAAGAATTATAATTATCGGTGCGTAAGTTGATTTATCAATAGAATCAAGCAGATCAAAAGTATTGCCGTCTGAAAACCGTAAGTCTATTAAAAGTACTTCAGGTGCCTCGGAATAAATCATGCTTTTAGCTTCCGCTAAATTCTCCGCTTGAATCACTTTTGTAAATTTATTATTAGCATTGATAAGTCTTAAAATCCTATCTCTTATTTCTTTTGATTCATCTACAATTAATATCTTCATATTCAGCTCTAACTTCCACAATGATAATAATACAAAGGACATTAATTGTTTAGAGCGATTCTTTTGTTTTAAATGCCAAAAGAATTATACAACGGTTGCCACGTTTTCAGTGACAAGGATGAGTATTTATGATACGTTTCGGTAAGAGCTTGGTTTGACCGGCTCATGAAAAAGGTTAATAGTCCGGGTAGCCTATTCTATAAGATTATGTTCAATTGCGTATCGTATTATTTCGGCATTTGAGCCAAAATTCATTTTTTCCATCATCCGGGAACGGTATGAAGTTACCGTATTAACGCTGAGAAACAACTCTTCGGCAATCTGTCCAACAGATTTGCCTCTGGCAATCAAACGGAAAATTTCAAATTCGCGGTTGGATAAAGTTTCATGCGGCAGTTTATCGTGCTCTTTATCGAGATTACTCACCAAGTGATCTGCAAGAGCCGGGCTAATATACCTACCCCCATTCATAATTTTTCTAATTGCGGCGACCAATTCCCTTGCAGCTGCTTCCTTAGACAAATAACCGGAAGCGCCGGCTTTCAAAGCTCTTAATGCAAACCTTTCCTCCGGATGCATGCTTAAGATTAAAATTCGAATTCGATGATGCAAGCTTTTCAATTCACCGATAATATCTAAACCGCTTCTCCCGGGCATAGTAATATCAAGCACAACCAGATCAACTTCGGTCTCTTCCAGCAATTTAAAAAGCTCCGACGCATTGCTTGCTTCTCCGACCAATTGTATGCCCGATTCTTTCAGCAAAACCTTTTTTAATCCTTCGCGCACCAATTCATGATCATCAACAATTACTATTTTCATCGTACACTCTCTATTTAATTAATATTCTCCTCGGCAGAAAAAGGCATTTCAAGAAAAACTTTTGTTCCCTTTCCTTCCATACCATCGATAAAAACTTTTCCGCCTAAGAATTTTGCTCTTTCTTTCATACCGGTAATACCTATTGATGAAATATTAAAAAGATTTTCGTTAGATATACCTTTGCCGTTATCTTCAACTTCCAGAAAAAATTTGTCGCCGGACAATTCAACTTTTGCGGTTACAAGAGTCGCATTCGAATGACGGGCAACATTTGTCAATGTTTCTTGAAAAATTCTGAAAACAGCAGTCGATCTTTCTTTCTCAAATTCAACATTCTGAATATTGCTGTCAAAAACACACCGGATCTTGTACCTCTTCTCAAATTCTTTTGCTTGCCAATCTAAAGCGGCAATTAATCCAAGGTGATCTAAAATATCGGGCCTAAGTTCAGTTGCAATATTTTTTACAGTGCCTATAAGACGGTCAATTATTTTTTCAATCTGGCTCAATTGATTTGCGATCTCTTCCTTCAATAAATCGGGCTTAACGTTCAAATCATCTTGTAACAAAGTAATATCCATTTTAATAGCAGTTAATACTTGTCCAAGTTCATCGTGAAGTTCGCGTGCAATATAAGAACGCTCTTCTTCCCTCGCTGCTTCCAAACTTGCCGAAAGAGCTCTCAGCTTTTCTCTCGAATTAATCAATTCATCTTCTACTCTTTTAAATTCAGTTACATCTAAACAAGAACCGTAAATCGTCTTTGCACCTTCTTCAATACTGTCAAGGACAATCCCTTTGGTATATAAAATACGCTTTTCACCATCCGGCCTGATGATTCTTTCATAATGTTCAAAGGGTTCATCTGTTTCATGTGCACGGTCTATATTTGCAAGGATTATATCGGCATCATCCGGGTGAACCAATTGTAAGATTGATTCAAACTTACCGTCAAAATCCTCCGGCTTAAGTCCGTATATCTGGAAAAGTTCGGGCGAACAATTTAATTTGTTGGTTTCTAAATTCCATTCCCAGCTTCCGAGATGAGTAATCTCTTCAGCGAAATTCAACATTAATCTGTTCCTTTTAAGCGCTTGCTCACTAAGTTTTCTGCCGGTTACATCGCGAAACACGCTAAGCAGCAGAGCATCGCCGGATTCAATTTCTACAAAAGTAAATGTTCCTTCGAGATACACAAATTTTCCGGATGGAAGTGAAATTCTCTGTTCAAGACTTTTGGGAAAACTTTTTTCTTTGAAACGTGTCTTATAATTTTGAAGCATAATCTCTTCATTCTTTCTTCCACTATAAGTAACTGTTAATGGCTTATCAATAATATCTTCCGACTCCATCTCAACCAAATTGCAAAAGGCTTCATTAACGGCAATAATGATTCCATCTTTGTCTGTTAGGCGCATCCCTTCGGCAGAGTTTTCCCAAACAGAACGGAAACGCAATTCCGACTAACGAAGTGCCTTCTCTGCCTCTTTCAGTTTGGTTATATCGGTAAGTGTTCCTTCATAAAATAAGGTTCCGTGTTCATCGGCAAGAAGATGTGCATTCTCTCTCACCACTAATGGAGTTCCATCTTTACGTTTAAGGTGAAGTTCAATACTGTCCAGTTTACCGTTTGCTTCTAATTTATTTATCCAGAATGCTCGTTCCGATGGATTCACATATAATTCGTTTGCAATATCGGCAGATAGAAGTTCCTCCTTAGATTTGTAACCGAACATTTGTACTAATGTATCATTAACATTAACGAGCTTGCCGTCGGGTGTACCAAGATAAATACCATCGGGAACATTTTCGAAGAGCCAACGGAATTTCGCTTCCGATTCGCGCAATGCTTCTTCGGCTTTTTTGCGAGCAGTAATGTCGCGTGCAATAAGAATTTTTCCTAATTCAATACCTTTATGAATTATTCCAAATTGGGAAAGAGAGAGAACCTTTTTCACACCATCCGATACATAATCAGTTTCAAGATCGGAGAAGTCAATATCTCTGTTTATCTCATAGTTATTAAAAAGACTATTTACATTAATGCCATTTTCTTGGTCGATATGTTTCAGATTGAATAACTTATCGGCATAGGTATTCGATTGAAGTATTTTACCTTCTTTGTCAAGAATAAGTACAGCATCTTTCAAGCTGGTAAATAAATCATATGCAATATCCTCACGCCGGGCGTAAATAATCTGTACTTTATGACCGCAACCAGAATAAAATATGATTGGACAACTGTTGTTGATTCCCCGATCTGGACAAGATCATGATAATCAAATACATGAGGAACAATTACATTAGAAACCAAACCCAACATCAGACTTAATAAAGAACCGTTGAGTACCAAAAGCAGTGATTTTTTATAAGTATAATCCAAAGTTGTCTTAATCTTAGCAACAATCAGATAAACCGAGTAAACAGCCGGCAGAATAATAGCTACTGTAATCGCCGGGAAATAAAGAACTCCTTTGATACTATCATATCCCCAAACTGTTTCAACATAATCTGCCATAACAAGATTAGTACTAAGACTTATTAGGATAGTAGTAAAAACTGTGGTAGAAGCAATGTAAAAGAATAAGTCTCTCTTTCTTCCGATAAAAGTATAAGTAAAATTTAGGAACCAAAATGTCGGTGCCAAACTCATTATTGAGTCTATCTTGATAAGGGGCATGATATATTCATCAGGTAGAGGCAGACGAAGTATAATTTCGATTATAATCCACAGCGTTATGTTTGTTGAGTAGAGAAGAAATGAATTGTTGACCGGTCTCTCTTTTCTATTAATGAATATATAACTCCATACCGCCCCGTTAAATAAAAGTGCTACTACTGGTATGATAGTATAAGCATTCATCGTTATTAAAAAATTAGAGGAGAGTTTTTCTATAAATATAAGCTACTTGAAGTTAAAAATCTCAATGATAAAAGAGTGAGAGGTTTTATTATAACTTCACGTGTCGAGGTTAGACTATTAATCATGACTTGCATAGAAGTCAATAAAAACATCAAATAAAAACAATATTTCCTTATCTTATCCCGGTAAATAAATTTATAAAATAATTACTTGAGACAATGCAAGAAGAAACGATAGATGTAAGATTTTAATTTTAAAAATTAGCCGGAGGATAAATGAAACAGTTCAACAACTTTCTTTTGTTGATAGTTATCTCTTTACTACTATCGGGTTGTTTAGAGTACGATGAAAAGATGAAATTGAATTCAAACTTTTCAGGCGAACTCACCTTTGCCATTGGAATTAGCGAAGAGCTTTATAATCTAGGAGGTGAAAGCCCCGAGCTCAAAAATTTTGATGAGAATAAAATGAAGGAAAGCTACTCAAACAAAAAAGGGATTAAATTTATCAGCAGCCGTTCTTATTCGGAAGGCGGCAATAAATGGATGGAAATTAAAATCTCTTTTGATACCATCGAAGATTTGCTCAACTCAACAACCGATTCCACTCAAAAAGGTATGATTGGAGAAATTTCTATCAGTGAAGATAAGGACGGCAACTTTGTTTATTCAAGAAATGTCTTCGGAAACGAAACAGAGCAAGATTCCAGTGCAGATGAGATGTCGCAAAGTATGATGGATATGATGTTCGGAAAATACCAGTGGAAATTTGAATTGGGTCTTCCATCGAAAATAATTTCTTCAAATGCTAAATCTGAAAATGTTGATAACGACAAGAATATAGTAAAATGGACTTTCCCATTATCCTCTTTATCAACCAAACAATTGATGACGGTAACCTTTGAGAACCCGAACAAAATCAGTTTTGTAAATTATATTATTGGATTTATTGTACTAATTATTGCAGCTGCTGTGTTTATCCTATTGTTGCGAAGGAAAAATCCAGGTCAAATAACCACGTAATAAAATTTAAGCTAGTAAAATATTTGACAATACAATTGTATTGATCAAACCTATAATTTGAATTGTGAACGTGGGTGGGCTCTTCCAAAGTTCCATAGGAATGCCTTTGGCAGAATCCCTTCGGGAGAACCACCGACCCCTCCGATTTATCAGTCGGAGTGCTCTATCTCTGCCAATGGCAGACAAGCCTGAGCTAAATCAGTGTATATAATCGATTGCTTTTTCAGAATTCTTAAACGATTTCAACTTCAATTTCAACCGGTATGCTTCACTCTTCGTAGTACAAGGAAATGATATTATTAACTGCCACGGACCTTTACCTTTTGTAAAACTACTACGGTTTTCATTGTGGCGTTTTAGTCTATCTGTTAGATCTGCAGTGTGACCAATATAATGTAGATTCTGTGAAAGGGATTTGATGATATAGACAAAATACATCAAATTAATTAAAGTGAAATTGTGAGCGCGGGTGGGCTCGAACCACCGACCCTTTGCTTAAAAGGCAAATGCTCTACCCCTGAGCTACGCGCCCTTATTACTTGCAATAAAATTTTTAAGAACCACTGACCTCTCCGACTTATCAGTCGGAGTGCCTACCTCTGCTAATGGCTGACAAGCTTAAGCGGAGTTTATCCCGATTCATTTTTCGGGACGCCCTTATTACTTGCAATAAAATTTTTAAGAACCACCGGCCCCTCCGACTTATCAGTCGGAGTGCTCTACCTCTGCTAATGGCTGACAAGCTTAAGCGGAGTTTATCCCGATTCTTTTTTCGGGACGCCCTTACTACTTTCAACAATTTTTAAGAACTACTACAACTTTAACCTTAAGTCAAGATTCCCCATCATTGAAAAGTGCTTGTTACTATCGTGATAGGTATTACATTTTATCAAAATTTGAGCCGTAAATATAAATCTTGGGGCTTTAAATTCCAAACCTTGGTTATAACGAAGTAAAATGCCAAACTATACCATATAATGGGCACTCTCCTTTGTATATTTAAGATGTTATGAATAAATGGTTATATCAACATTTTTTTATATATTGTTTTAAATTCAAAAATGAAATTTCTATATGAAAGACATCAAAATTCTTATTGCTGATGACGATGAAACATTATGTTATCTTTTGAAAGAAGAACTTGTTAATGAAGGTTATTCGGTTGATACGGTATATGACGGTAAAGATGCAATCGAGAATATCAAAAAGCGTCCATATGATATTTTGCTGCTCGATTTAGAGATGAGGGAAGTTCACGGCGAGAAAGTATTAAACTTTGTAAAAGATAACCATCCTTCCATTCAAGTAATTGTCTTGACGGCCAAATCGGATGTTCGTACTGCAATTGATTGTATAAAACGGGGAGCTTATGATTTTATTACAAAGCCGTACGAACTTGGACAACTTTGTGTTACAATAGAACGGGCAATAGAACACAAGAACCTAATTCTAACAAATAAAATTTTATCATCTAAAATCGATCAGACGGTTCCATATACAATCATAGGTGAAAGTGACAGCATAAAAAATATTACTAGGTTAGCCGAGCGTGCCGCAAAATCCGAATCAAACATTTTACTTGAAGGCGAAACCGGAACCGGTAAAGAATTATTTGCAGAATTTATTCATAAAAATTCCGAGAGAGCTGACAAACCTTTCGTAGCCATTAACTGTGCATCTTTACCCGATCAGCTAATTGAAAGCGAACTTTTCGGTTATGAGAAGGGTGCTTTTACGGATGCAAAAACTTCCAAGCAAGGATTAGTTGAAATTGCCAACGGCGGAACACTATTTTTAGATGAGATAGGTGAACTTAGTTTGGCATTGCAACCCAAACTTTTGCGTTTTCTAGAGAACGGGGAATTCAGAAGGATTGGCGGTGTAACCAACCTAACATCTTCGGTTAAAGTTATAGGGGCTACAAATAAAAATTTGATGGAAGAAGCCGAGAAAAAGAATTTCCGGCGCGATTTACTTTTCAGGTTAAATGTTATTACGCTCACTATACCCCCACTAAGAGAACGACAAGGAGATGTTGTTTTATTAGCCGAATATTTTTTACAAAAAAAATCACCAATCCGCTCAATTAAAAAATTATCGGAAGAAGCTAAAAAAGATTTGATGCGTTATAATTTCCCCGGCAATGTACGCGAACTGGAACATATGATTGAAAGAGCAGTTATTTTTTCGGACGGCGAATTGATACTGACTAAAGATTTGAATATACCTAAAGAGGATTTCGATTTTTCAAACTACATTCTTGAAGACGGTAAACTGTTATCCCTTGATGAAATGGAAATGATGCACATCAAAAGGGCTTTAGATCATAATAAATGGAACCGTGAAAATACCGCCCGGTCATTAGGCATCAGTCAAAAAACATTATACTCTAAGATTATTAAGTATAAATTGAAATAAATGCAATCGAAAGAGCAATCATCATTCAACCATCTCGCCCATGATCTAAACAATATTCTCACCAGAATTTTAAACAGCGTTGAACTATTAAAATTAAAAATTAATAATTATGATGATGTAAGCCCCTTATTAAGCAGCATCGAAAACGGAACCTACATGGCGGCAGAAATTATAGAAGACGTAATTTCCGAGACTACGCAAAAATCAATTAGGAAAAAGAGAATCAATGTAAATTCTTTATTGACCGATTTAGTTAATACGGTAAAGGTGCAGACGAAAGAAAAGATAACTTTCAATTTGAAACTTGAACAGAATATCGGTTTGGTAGAAGCCAGGTATTCGGACTTATACCGAGTGTTCATGAATTTAATTGCCAATGCAGCCGAAGCAATAAATGAAAAAGGCGTTATTACAATCGCAACATCAAAAACAGAATCTCACGGTAAGAAATCGACCGATCCAAAATTATTCGATGCTGAATCTTTTATCCAAATTAAAGTAGTAGATAACGGAACCGGGATTGATCAATCGGTAATGCCGTATATTTTTGATGAAAACTTTTCGACTAAGAATCGCAAACGAAATTCCGGGTTTGGTCTGCCGATTGTAAAAAAAATTGTTGAGGAATGGTCGGGTTCATTAAAAGTTGCCAGTGAAAAAGGAAAGGGAACGGAATTCACCATTACATTCCCGGTCGTTCACTATAAACCGGAGACAAAATCATCGGATCAAAAGACCATATTGGTTGCGGAGGATGAGGATACACTTAGACAGCTATTGGCAGAGTTACTGGAATCATACAATTATTCCGTTGTTACATTTCCTAACGGAGAGAGTGTAATAAAATTTCTCAAGAATAATTCCCTACCCGATCTTTTCATCATCGACCAGAATATGCCGGACGTTGACGGGTTAACTTGCATAAGAAGGATAAAAGAAATCGATAAAGATGTTCCTATAATTCTTGCAACCGGTTCAAGAGGCGATGAGTACCAGCAAGGCAGTACAAATAATCTTGTTAATAAGGTGTTGAACAAACCGTACAACTTTGATGATATGCTTTCCGCCGTGCGCAGCTTGTTAATTTGTTAGTCCAAATTTGAATTGAGATCGATAATATTCAGGTCATTAACATACGGTGTAATGATTGGTTTTTTAATAGAACCGAGTTTTTCTAGTACCGCAACTATCTCCCTCGCGGCATTTTCAATAAATTCTATTCTTTTAGAAACCACTTCTTTAGAATAATTATCTTTAGACAATTCTCTTCTAATTGCGGCGGTTGATAGATTAATCAATGTTAAAGGTTGTTTAATTTCATGGTTAGCCGTAACCACAGTTGCTGCATAGGTACGTATCTTTTCAATTTCTATAAGGAGCTTGTTAGTTTCGCTAAAGCGTAATGCTGAGTTTATTCTTGCGATCAGCTCAATTTTATTAAAAGGTTTTTTAATGTAATCAAAAGCGCCGGAATGTAATCCTTGCTTAATGTTATCCGCTTCAGTAAGAGCAGTCAATAAAATAATCGGTATTAATTTGGTTTCTTCTTTTGTAGAAAGAACTTTACAGACATCAAAACCGGAAACATCGGGCATCATTATATCAAGTAAAATTAAATCGGGCTTTTCTTCAACGGCTTTTTGAATACCCATATTTCCATCATATGCCTTAATTACTTCAAATCCTTCATGTTCAAGTCTATCTTGAAGCAAAAAAACATTATCCGGGTAATCGTCAATAACTAATATCTTTTTCATATTTAATTGATCTTAACTTTTAGGTTAGACTTTATTTTGGATTCGAGCACTTTAAAATTGATTGGTTTCGTTACTAAATCATTAAAACCGTTTTTTTCAATGACATGTTTATTATCAAGCATCGCATAAGCAGTAAGAGCAATTACGGGCAGATCGAAAAATTTATCGTTACTTCTAATGCGCTTTATTGTTTCAAAGCCGTCCATCTGCGGCATCATTATATCAAGCAAAATTAAATCCGGAGTAAGATGGTTAAGCATCAATATACATTCCATTCCGTTGTGTGCAAACATAACTTCACAATCTATTTCTTTTAAATACTCGCCCACAGTAAATAACGAATCACTGTCATCGTCAACAACGAGAATCGTAGGCTTAACGGAATTATCCCCTTTATAAATTTCTTCCGCTATCGGTTTTTCTACCTCTTCAAGTAAACTCAGTTTTTTGTTAGCCGAATTATCATCAAGCATTAACCGGTCTTTCAAATCTTTCAACACATCTAACGGATGATTTTTTACTTTCAAGGTTATCTGTTCAATTTCATTAATAAGTTCGGCATCATATTTTACTGCCGATTCAATATTGCCGAACAAAATTATGCCGATATTTTTGTGAAGTTTTTTCTGCTTTATTTGATAACATAAATCGATCGATTTTCCACCCAACGATTCTATATCAACAAGAACAAGACTTGCATTATCTTTAGGTGAGTGTTTTAAAAACTCATTTATATCCGTTACAAGTTCAAAGCGAACCGTATTATCAACAAAATTTTTAATCTCATCAGCATCTTTCAAATTAAAACTTATTAGGTAGATTTTTTCAGGTCTTTTATGAAACGACAATTCAAAATTGTTAATTATAGTTTTCAAATTTGTATTGTTTAACGGCTCGAATAAATAGTCAAAAATATTCGGCATCCATCCTAACTTTTCTTTTTGTAAGATCATCAATGAAATTATTTGTGTCTCATTAGTCTTGGCATTGTTTTTAAGTTTTGAGACCAACGACAAAAAGCCGGTTGTGAGCAAATCGGGATTAATAATAATTGTTTTAAATAATTGATCTTCAACAAGATTAAGAAGATGATCTTTAGATTCGGCGGTAAAAACCTGGTATGAATAAGATTTTAAATAATCGCCGATAAATTTATTTGTGTTCTGGTCCTTTCCAACAATTAAAGCATTATTTTGTTCGATCGCATGGATTTCTTCATCTACTTCTACTTTTAAGAAAGAATATCCTTCCGTATCAATTACATCAAGCACAATATCATCTAAGGAGAAATGGAATACAGAACCTTTACCGGGTTCGCTATCAACATTAATTTCACCGCCAAGCAATTCTACATATCGTTTGCAAATGGCTAGGCCAAGTCCGGCACCGCCGAATTTTCTATCGATCCCGTTTTCGATCTGTCTGAACTCGGAAAAAATCATTTTTTTATTTTCTTCCGAAATTCCAATGCCGCTGTCGGATACTCTAAAATCAATCCTATTATTTACACTAAGGGTAATTGCAAGTTTAACTTCACCGGTTTCTGTAAATTTAACCGCGTTAACCAAAAGGTTGGTTAGTATTTGATCAAGTTTACTTTTATCTGTGCTTAATAATAGGTTTTTACCTTTTGGAAGATCCAATACAAATCTTAACTTTTTCTCCGATGCTATGTGTTCAATATTTGGTTTTAATTCATCGATCAAATCGCTGAATAAGAAACTTTCCTTCTTGATTTCAATTTTTCCAGATTCAAATTTTGAAAATTCAAGTATGTTCGTTATTAATCCTAACAATTTTTTCCCGTTTCTGAAAACAACATTTAATCTTTCTTTCGATTTCGAATGGGTGTTTGAATCTTTCATCATTAACTCTGTAAGGCCCAAAATAGAAATAAGAGGCGTTCTCAATTCATGGGACATGCTCGCAAGAAACTGCGATTTGACCTTTGTCAATTCTATTGCTTTGGCTCTCTGTCCTTCAAGTTCGTTGGCTTTCTCCTGAAGCTGTTTATGAAGATTTTTCAATTCCTGGTTTTGTTCAACGATTTGCTGATTCTGCTTCTGGTACTCTTCATTAAGTCTTCTCAGTTCAAGCACAAGGTTTTCAAGTTGTTCCAGAGAAACAGCATTAGTTAAACCTACAGCAAGTTGTTCCTGGATGTTGCCAATAAAACTTTTTATATCGATTTCAGGTATGCTCTCGGATGCCAGTTCAAGTATGGCAATCGTTTCTTTGTTGTAAATAACCGGGAATACAAGAAGATATTTAATTTTTATTATAGCGAGACCGGTTTTAATTTCAGGAAAGTTTTCTTTAAAAGAAAATTCTACAATTTCTTTTTTCTCTATGGCATTGCTGTAAAAATCCGAATCCTGGGTTGGTTTGATAAGATTTCTACTTACACCATACGAAGAGATTAATCTCAATTTTTTTTGCTCAACTAGATAAAGAACACCGAAAGTTAAGCCGGTCGATTTAATAATTTTTGAAAGCGCAGATTCAGATATTTCATGGATGGAAGGATTCTGATTTATAAGTGTAATAAATTCTGTGTATTCCTTTTCGGCTTTCTCTTTTTGTTCAAGAACTTCGAGCATCCGGTTAAATGCATTGCCTAGTGTACCAATTTCGTCTTTAGTAATTACCGTAACACGATATTCAAAATTGCCTTTACCGGCCATTTCGGCGGCTTCACTCAAAAAAGAAATTTGTTTACGTAACCTTGCAGTTGTTATCAGTACAAGAATTATAGTAATTGCAGCACCGGCAATTACCAATAATATCATAACTGTGCGCAGATCATTTCTAAAATCCACACTTTCCTTATAAGGATTGAATATTACAAAATTAATCTTACCGCCCGGTGTTAAAAGTAAACGTGGAGTAAAAAGAGAGGAAACAAAATCGGCTGTCTCTAGCTGTTCACTATAAATGTCAAAATTATTTTTGAATTTTAAACTTCTAACAGAATTAACAACATTTAACAAATACTTCTGGTTCTTATCAGTATTAGAAATTTCCACCGGCGAATCATTGATAACCAAAGCAACTTCAGCCCTAATTTTCTGTGATATGTCGTCAAGCAGTTTTTGAGATGCAAGGTAACCGTAGTAAATTGTTCGACCGTCGCTCATTTGTGAATATTCGAGGATAGCACTCGGGTTATCTGCAAAAAATTGCTGGAAATTTCTGGAACGCGTATTGACCGATTTATCCGACTTAACCTTTATTTCCGACGGATTAATGAGAGTATCATTAACAACTGTGAATATAAAATCGATGCTGGTTGAATCTATATTGATTGAGTTAAATGCAGATAAATGAGGTGCAAGTTTTTGAAAATCTTCATCTGCTTTTTCTATGGATTCCTGGAGAGCAAAAATAAAATCATTTGTAGAATTGAGAACCGATTGATACTGGTATCTAGAAAATAATCCCCCGGCTAACGAGTAGTATATATACGTTGAGACAACAGAAATTACCAAAATAATTATTGATGTAATTAATATAAGTCTTACATTTAATTTCATGACGGATCTTTAGCATTTTTATCTAACTCAATATTTCGAGAAACTGAATCTTGAATGATAAGATTCAAATTAATCTTCTTTTTCTTCCTCATCCTTTTTGATGCTGGATTTATATTTCTCCATCTCCAGCGAACCTTTTTCCAATTCCTTCTTTAGAACTTCATTATCACGTTTACGCGATAATCTTTCTTTTAAGGACGGAAGGATTTCTGCTTTGATCAACATAATGATTTCTTTTTTGGCAATTGTTTTTTCATCATAGCCGGTCAAATAACGGATACCCAAAACCCACCAGGGTAAATCTTTAAAAAACGGAATTCCCCTTCTAACAAAAGTTTCTTCATTAACAAACAAGCCGCCAATTGCAGTCTCTTCACCATCAAGCAATAAAACGCTTGTAGTAGCTTCTGTTTTTCTTATTTCTGTACTAACAACGTCCGGGAAAGCCGAACTTCTTTCAACCTTTAGTTTGAGTAAAACGTAATCGATTCCATCTTCATTGTAGATGTAAGGTGTAACCTGGATGATTGTGCCGGTTGAATAGAACTTATCGATCAAATTGCCGGCAAAGTCTCTTTCCTTAATCGAAAAGTCGGAACCAACTTGAGTTCTTCCTTCAATTTTATTTCTAACGGTAACGGTTGGTCTTGCGATAATTTCGCCTAAATCCTCTGTTTCAAAAAATCTAAAGAGTGCAGTTGCATTACCGGTAAACTTACCCATTTCAAAATCCGATTCGGAAGTAAGATCGAAAGCCGGCGGTTTTTGAAGTGATGCCGCGGTCGTTGTACCGGTGCCCGACGAAGATTGATCTGATTGTTCTTGTACGCTTACTAGTTCACCCCCGATTGAAAGTCCGCTGCGTGAAAGTAGGAACTGCCAGTTAATTCCATGTTCATTCATCTCCGAAACATTAGCTTCAAACAACAGCGCAGAAATTCTAACTTCGCGTTCATCTACCGGTGCATAAACTTCCTTTTCCAAAGTTTCTTTTGAATCATCTTTCCTCTTAACAACAATTACTGTTTCTGTCTCTTCTACAATGTAATTATTGTACTGCACAATTATAAAGAGAGCTTTTTTATAATGCATGTTATCTAACTGTACCCCGATAGGATTTGTATTAGCAACCGTTGATGCAATTTTTTTGCCGGTCGTTTTTTCGCTTACCTTGCTTAACACCTCTATTGCCTGGTTGAAAGGAATTGTTTCCGAGAGGGTTACCAATTCATTTGGATTAACAGCACCTTGCAATTTCTGTTTTAGATCGAGTTGTGCATTTACTGTAACTGTTAAACCTATTACGATTAAAAATGTTATTAATCTTTTCATTTTATTCACTCAACTTTTTTCTATCAAGTTGTAAAGTTATGGTCTCGATAACACCGCCTTTATTCAACACAAAATTCACTTCGTTAGTTTGATAATTAATATTTGTTAAGTAACCAAGATAAACCTGGTCTCCTTCCCATAGCAAATATGTGCTTCCCTTGGAATCTGCCAGAAAAGCACCATCGGGAATAAGGGCAAGTAAGGTAGCAGATTGAACATCTAACAATCCATCTTTGTTCGGCGGTATTTCGTTCCTGATTAAGGGGTAAAAAATATCATAAGCCGGATTCGGCTCAAGAGAATTTTCCGTGTACTCTTTTACATAGAACCGATCGTCATTAGAAAAATAAACCGACACTTCAAATTTATAATTTACCAGGTAGTGCGGTGTTCCGTCTTCTTCAACTTTAACATTATTTGTTATATCTACACCGGAAATCTTCTTTAAAAGTTTACTTTCTTCTATAGCGTAAACCAGTCTGTTCAAATCATTAAACTCAGCAATGCCGGTTAAAGAATAATGATAAATATTGAAATGGTCGGTTACTTCCATTTCTTTGTATTCAATATTAACATATGATAACGGAGAGAATGAATAGCTTATTTGATTTACAAAATCAAAGAAATCGGATTGAGGCAGATTGTAGGGAATATTGTACTTTCTGTTTGCAAGAATTGAATCAAGTTGTGCAACACGTTTTTTTAAATGCGCTAATTGCATTACAAGATCGTCAGTATCAAGCTGGTAAAGTTTTAAATCTTTGATCTTTTGTTCCCTATCCTCAATTTTCCCTTTTAACAAAATATAGTTGAACAGTCCACCACCGATAACTATACCGATAAGAATTATAAGAATAATTACAGTATTTTTTACTTTACTGCTCATTTAACACTTAACGAATCTTGTGGACGAATTTCTTCTTTTTCACCGAGTTTAAAATTAATCGTATAGGCAAAAGCGCTCTTCTCTCTGAGCGGTTCATAATTAATAAAATTCAACATACCGTCTTTGCTGAACTGTGTAAATTCGGTTAGCACGCTTCTGGAAAGTGCAAAACCATAAATTTTTACTTCTTCCGGCGTAAGTGATTCTAACCTTGTAAGCCAAAAATTTCTTCTACGTTCGATAAAATCAGAAACTTTAGTTATCGATTTATTCCAAATACCGGTACCAATGGCAGCAGAATCCAATATTGCTTGAGTTGCATCAAAGCTGTTAATTCTACTATCGAGCGGAGAAATTTCATCAACCAAAGCCTGGTTTTGTGATTGGCGTTGTGTAAGTCTGTCTATTTCAAAATCAAGTTCTCTAATTTCCCGGTAACTGGATAAAATCTGGAATGTAAAAAAGAAAGTTGCACCAAATAAGAATGGTAAAAGGGCATAACTGTGCCACCCAAACTGCAGAAACTTTTGGTTCTCCTGGATATACTTCGGTAAAAAATTGATACCAACGTGTTCTTTATTTAACTCATCAAAATATTCGATTGCTGTTGCAAGAGGAATTGCAAACAGTGCGAGGTTAGCCGTATCATCTTCCGTGATCATCGATGTATCGAGTCCTTCAAATTTCAATTCGCTTACATTAGCTTCCGGAAATGTACCGTAGAAAGAGAGGATTAAGTTTTCCGATCTATCTTCGCCGCAAAGAATAATATTATCGAGTTTAGGTATGCCACCGTTTTCCATTTCGAGAAGAATTTTGGAAAAGTACACATCATAGGTATGAAGGTTCTTCGTTCCAATATCTAAAGTCGTTCCAATGTGTTTTAATTTTTGTCCTTCAAGAAAAATCAGTTTGCTGTATTCTTTCCCTATATAAATAATTAAAGTATTATCCTCGGGGAAGAACTTGTATGTCTTGCTTATATAATATGCCAGGGATAGCTCGGCTGTTTTTACCGTTGGAATTCTTAGGTAACGGCGCTTGTTATAGTTAGCTAAAAGATTAACTAGTTGTACACAAGGTATATCGCCCTCGATAAAAACGCTAAGCATTGCTTTGTCATTCAATTCTGTTACATCAACAGAATCTTCATCAACAGCAATACCTTTGGATGATTGAATATCGGTAATTATAGATTGAAGCAATTTCTTTTTGTTTTCGTCGCGCTGACCTTCGTACAAATGGTAATTAACAACCGGTTCGGTTATAATAGGTATGAACTGGAGATTACGAACTTTCATTCCGTACAAAGAGCTTTGCAGCTGGCCCACATCGGAACTATCAACCGGTTCGGGTATCTCGGCAATATCATCTAATTTATCAAAAGAAATTTCCGAGGGAGTTTCTTCTCTGTTTAACTCTGAAATCAATTCTCTTTTGGATGAAGATTGCAGAGTTCTGGACATAGTTAATGAAGCAACACGCAATATCTTTACTGCACCTTTATCTTTAGTAAGCACAGCAAGTTTAGCGTCATTACCTTCGCAATATAAACAGACAATCGGTTTCATCTATACTGCTTTCATTAACTGCATAATTCGGTTTTTGTTATTGGCATAAGCAATGGCATTTTCCTTAGAAATCTTTCTTTCCGTGTATAAACGCAACAAATCTTGTTCCATAGTAATCATACCTTGCGGACCGCCCTGATTGATCATCATATAAATTTCGCTTGTATTGTTATTTTTAATAGCGGCTTTAACGCTCGGAGTAACCAAAAGTACTTCTTTAGCCAAAACACGCTTGCCATCCACGCTCGGAACCAATTTTTGAGACACAACTGATATCAAAACGTCTGCCAATCGATTACGAACCCGATCTTGCTCAACAGGGTTAACTTCTGCAATAATACGGTCTATTGATTCAACTGCTGAGGATGTATGTAATGTAGAAAATACCTTGTGACCGGTATCAGTTACTTCTAAAGCTGCCAAAATAGTATCAGGATCGCGCATTTCACCTATTACTATGATATCAGGGTCCTGACGCAACGATTGTACAACACCCTCCTTAAAAGTGAGGACGTCCTTTCCAACTTCTCTATGTTTGATAATCGATATTTTTGAAGTATGCACATACTCAATTGGTGATGCAATGATGACTATATGGCAAGGATCGAACTGGTTGTGATAGTCTATAATTGCATCGAGTGTAGTTGATTTACCCGAACCGGTAATGCCGGTTATTAACGATAAGCCAAACTTTATATAATTATGACTCATCATTTTTACTGCTAAGGGATGAAATTCTAATGAGTCAACATTTCTTATGGTTGCTTGAATCGATCTCATGTTCAAAGCTAAAGAATCCAGATCGAAATAAGCATCAGCACGGAATCTTACGTGTGCGTTTTGTTTGGGATAATAGAAGGTATAACTGAAATCCAAATTTCTATTTTCCAAAAGATAATCTGCTTGGTTTTTATTCAGCAAACTTACAATAAGAACTGCCGCTTGATCTTCGGTAAATTGCGTAACCTCTTTAACTCTTTCTTTCTTTCCAAAAATTCTGAACCAGACAAAACCTTGGGCACCGTAGCCGCCTATTTCAACATCCGATGCATGCTTTTCAATCATCAAACTCAAGATAAGGTTGGCGAGATTGATAATTTGCATTTTCGATTCAACCGGTAATTGGTTGATGTTCTCAACTATAAATCGAACTCGTTCTGGACCTAAAACAGTTGGGGGAATGTGTTGCGTGAATGTAGTTATGACCTGTTTTGCTTCTTCGATCATCAAAGGCTACCGAATTACTGAGTAATATTGGATTAAGTCTTTTTCTTCAAGCAATATAACAAAAAGAAATATGAATCCCTTCGTAGGGAAATAGGTTAATCCTCCATTGTGGCACCGATTACTTCTTGAATGGAAGTCAAGCCGGCTTTAACTTTTTCAAATCCGGAATCTCTAAGACTAACAGTGCCATCTTTTCTTGCTTGTTCCCTAATGGCCTCTTCATCAACTTCTTCACCGGAGCGAACAATAATTCTTCGAATCTCTCGTGTGAAGTAGAGGGCTTCATGTATTGCCATTCTACCTTTATAACCGGTATGATTGCATTTATCGCAGCCAACCGCATCGTAAATTTCGTGCCCGGTCCAATCTTGTATATTTAAACCTGAATTTGCTATATGTTCTTCTAGGTTAACAACTTTCTTCTTACAGTTTTCACATAATTTACGAATAAGTCTTTGTGCAACTATTATATTAATCGCATAGGCAATCAAAAAAGGTTCAACACCCATTTTATATAAACGCGCAACGGCACTCGGCGCATCGTTTGTGTGCAAGGTAGAAAATGTAAGGTGACCGGTGTTAGCAAGTTTAATAGCAGTCTCGGCAGTTTCTTTATCACGCATCTCACCTACAAGAACAATATCAGGATCGTGACGAAGAATAGACCGGATTGCTTGTTCAAAATTCATTTTATAACCGATCTTCAACTGCCGCGCTCCTTCAATTACATACTCAACCGGGTCTTCAACTGTAAGTACATTCTTTGTCGGATTGATAACCTGGTATAAAGCTGCAACAAGAGTTGTACTTTTTCCGCTTCCCGTAGGGCCGGTAAGAATAATCATTCCTTGCGGCTGACTGATTGCTTTAACAAAAGCTTTGTTCGCATAACCGGTCAATCCCAGTTTACTTAAGTCTTTTATTACTTTTCTATCATCAAGAATTCTTATAACAACACTTTCAAATTTATTTTTTAATTCCGTGCCCACAGTGGGAAGAACAGAAACCCTGAAACGAATAATATGTCCATCAATTTCCCTTTGAATAAAGCCGTCTTGTGCACGTTCCCTTTCGAAACGATCCAATCCTTTTGATCTGTCTTTTACAACCGCCATGATTGCTTCGGGCATTGTATTTTCTTGAATGTGCCACAACTGCAATTTGCCATCAAGTCTAAAATGTATTTCTGTTTTGTTTCCGCTTTTAGGTATAACATGTATATCACTCACACCCTTTCTTACACCCTCAACTAAAGCAGCTTCAATTAAATTTATTAATGCGCTTTTATTAATTTCGGCATCGAGCTCTTCTTCGTTTATTCCGGCTTCTTCCTCAACAACATGCATTTCTTCGCCGGCTTCCTCAATCATTTTGAGGTATTCATTCTCTGAAGAAACTAAAACGTTTATCAGTTTGTCGTAATCTTTTTTTCTTAAATAATTGATTTCATATTTTTTTGCATTGAGTGTATATGCAATTTTTGCCAACGATCTATCAGTAGGATCGGTAGCAGCCAATATTAATTTGTCTCTAATTCTATCATCAAATTTAAACGGAATGACTTTGTGTTCGATAAGCATTTTGCTGACATCTTTACCTTGCCTATTCATCAAATTTTTAATTTCGCTAATGCGCTCCTCAGATAATTCCTCCGGATGAATATTTAATTCTTTGAAAGCGTAAAGCACGGCAACTTCCCGGAAAATTATATCATGCTCATAACCGAATTCATCTACTAAAATTTGGGCAAGGTTCCTTTTCTGCTTTAGTTGGTCCGCATCTTTTATTTTCAGTGCTTGCTCTAAAATTTTTGTATCGATTATTCCTTTCTTAAGTAAGAGATAACCGATTTTGTCTGTCATTTCTAACTGTGTATCAAGCATAATATCCTACCTTTCCTTTTACATAACGGGTGATTTTGGACTTATTGTTGCTGTTTCTGCAGATACCAAGGTTAATCCGATCATAACAATCATTATTATCATAGCAATCATAACCTGGATTAACTCAATTACATTTTTAAGACGAAAGACTGTTTCACTTTCATAGTAATTTGCTAACTGCAAAGCTGTGTTTTTTACAGTACCGGTTTCTTCACCGGAGTGAAATCTAGATAGAGCGGTTTCGGTAAAGACACCGCTTGCTTCAAAAGATTCGGTAATACCGGCACCGCGCTTAATCATCATTGGGATAGAAACTTGTTTTATCTGCTGCTCGAAATAAGCGTTACCGGTTGCTTCGGCGGCAATACGAATCGGTTCTATACTTTCTGCAGAACCGCTGTACAAAGTATAAAATACACGGCAAAATACTTCTATCAACGTTTTGTGTATCAGCGAACCAATGATAGGAATTTTTATAATCAGCCGGTCAAAAAATAATTTTCCTGATTTGGATCTTGAAAACTGCCACAAAAAAATCGGCGGAATTAATATGAATGCCATAACCAACCAGATATTGCCGATTAAAAAATCACTAATCGTTAAGGTAGCCGCTGTGAGTGGCGGTAAATCGATATCAAATTTCACAAATAATTTTGCAGTTTCGGGGAAGATATAACCGATGTAAAAAATTACAGCAAGAAAAAGAACAAATACAGTTACCAAAGGAGTAATAAGAGCACTCTTCAGATTTTTTTTAAATTCTTGCTGCCTTTCCAAAAATTTTGCAGTGGCTTTATATATTTCTGCCATGTTACCGCTTTTAGATGCTAAACCCAACATGTAAGCAGTAAATTTTCCAAATACTGTCTGATACCTTAAAAAGGTAGCTTCACTATCAGCTCCTTTTTTTAGTTCGTTGTTTATTTGTTTTAAGGTTTCTTTAAGAGTTTTGTTCTCGATATCATTGATAAGCAAAGTAAGTATTTCACTATACGGAAGTTTTTGATCAAGCAGTTCGGCACTAATTTTAACGTAAGAAACAATATCTTGCTGGGGAGGCTTAAAATTAAAATCAAATAATTTCTTGTTGACCGATAAAACTTCGTAGCCAAGCTTTCTCAAAGCATTTACAACTTCTTCTTTGTTAAATGCTTTTTGTTCCCCGGTAATTGGTCTTTCTTTACCGCGTTTTATGCGGTAAATGTACGCGCTCTTTTTCTCTATGGATTTAATTTTAAGCTGGTGGCGTTCGGCAAGTTTATTAATTTTTCCTTTTGCTTCTTTAAAAGTTGGCTCGCTCAAATTACCGGAAATTGCTTGCCCGTTCGGTTTAAAAGCGTTAAATCTTACTTCTATCATATCGCTTTCCCATATTAAAAAAGAAGGCTGATAAAAAGTCTTTTATCAGCCTTCAATTTAAGAAAATTCAATTAAAAAAGAATAGGAACTAGTTATTTACAGTTGTAGATGTGATTGCGTTGGGTCCTACAACCATAGTAACCTGAACATTGCTTGTACCATTGTTACCTTTTTCGTTACCGGTACCAACAAGAGTAACAGATTGAGCAGCTACTGTTGCAGTATATCTTCCATTACCGGTTGTATCAAGAGCGCCAGGAATTGTCCATCCGGTAAATGTATTTCCGCCGCCGCCAAGAGCTGTTGGTTTTCTGTAATATTGCTGAGCTAATGATGCAAGGTTTGTACAGTCTGCAATAACTGCATCTCTATTAGCTTGTGTACTGCTTGCTGTAAATACATTAATTCCAACTACAACAGCGATACCTACAATGATAACGCCAAGAACGATAAGTAGAAGTTGTTGCTGTCCCATATTATACTCCTCTTAGAAGTTAGTTGATAAATAAATAATTAATAATTAGTAGAAATAGGTATTTTCATAATTAATTAATGATTGTTGTTCTAAATGATGTTGCTCCAATTGAAATTCTTACTCTGACAGAATCATTATTTGTTACAACCTCGTTACCGGTGCCAATAACAATAACACTTTCGGCTGAAGCAGTAGAAGTATAATGACCATTAGCTGTTGTTACCAAATCTGAAGGGATAGTCCAACCGGTGAAAGATCTGGCTCCTCCGCCAAGTGCAGTGGGTTTCATATAGTAGTTCTGAGCCAACGAAGCCAAATTTACTAACTCATTAATAATATTGTTTCTTTTTGTCTCGATAGCATTGGCTCTGAATAAATTAATTCCCACAAAAATTGCAATACCTACTATTACAATACCAAGTAAAATTAAAAGTAACTGCTGTTGTCCCACTTGTTCTCCAAACTGATTGTTCGGTACTTTTTACCGAAAAAATTAAAATCAGTAGATTTCAATTGTGGTTTTAATTACTCAAATATCAAACCAAAATAAAAAGTGGAAATTATTTCATACAGTGCTGACGCAAAATATGAAATGACGGTAAAAAATCAAAGATTTTTTTTGACAAGATTAAGGATGATATGTTTGGTCAGTAAGAATTACATGTAGAAGAAGGGGTGATTAGCTCCACCCCACTAACTTCTAACCCTGATATGTAACTCATTTAATTGGGCTTCATCAACATGAGAAGGTGAATCATCCATTAATGAAATCCCACTTGAAGTTTTCGGGAATGCAATAACATCTCTTATTGAAGATTTTCCGGCAAATAACATAGCTAATCGATCAAAGCCAAATGCAATACCTCCGTGCGGAGGTGCACCATATTTGAAAGCGTTCATTAGAAATCCGAATTTTTCTTTTGCTTCTTCTTCACCTATTCCCAATACTTTGAACATTTTTGCTTGCAGCTCTGAATTATGAATTCTAATACTACCGCCAGCTATTTCGTTGCCATTTAATACAAGGTCATATGCGCGTGCCTTAACTTTTTCAGGATTAGTATCCATCAACGGTATATCTTCAATCCGCGGTGATGTGAAAGGATGATGCATTGCGTAAAATCTTTTTGTTTCTTCATCCCATTCAAATAGAGGAAAATCCGTAACCCATAGAATTGCCGGTTTAGCATCGGGACTAACTAAATTCATTCTCTTAGCCATTTCTAATCTTAAAGAACCCATTATTGCCAAAGTTTTCAATCTATTTCCAGTTAATATTAACAATAAATCTCCCGGTTGAGCATCCATTGCGGTAATTAAATTCTTTTTCTCTTCATCGCTCATAAATTTTGCTACCGGTGCATCGAGTTCACCATCTTTCACTCTCATCCAAATTAAACCGCCGGCACCGAGTTTTTTCACAAAATCAGTAAGAACATCCAACTGATTACGTGTATAATCACCGCAGCCTTTTGCCAATAGACCGGTTATAATTCCACCTTTGTCGTGTGAATCTTTAAACACTTTAAATTCCGATTTATCAAATACTTGATTAAGTGTAACCATTGGTAATTCGAAACGTAAATCCGGTTTATCACTTCCATATTTTTCCATTGCTTCATCAAATGACAACCGGGGGATAGAACTTGTTATTTCCAATCCTAATATTTCTTTGAAGAAAACCTTCATCAATCCTTCAACCATTTCAAAAATATCTTCAACATCAACAAATGACATTTCAATATCTATCTGTGTGAATTCATATTGTCTGTCGGCTCTTAAATCTTCATCGCGGAAACATCTTACAATCTGGAAATATTTATCAAAGCCGGCAACCATTAAGATTTGCTTATAGGTCTGTGGAGATTGCGGAAGCGCATAAAATTTTCCTTTGTGTAATCTACTCGGCACCAAAAAATCGCGCGCTCCTTCGGGGGTACTTTTCATCAGGATAGGAGTTTCAATTTCTACAAAGTTTATCGAATCAAAATATTTTCTGGTTAGTTGATATATTTTATGACGGAGCAGCAAACTTTTTTGCATTTCGTTTCTGCGTAAATCCAAGTACCGGTACTTTAATCTAACGTCTTCATGGACATCAATGTTATCTTCAATTGCAAACGGAGGAGTATCGGCATTATTTAGTATTACAAGTTTTTCAATCATTACATCAATTTGGCCGGTTGGTAACGATGGATTTTCAGTCCCTTCCGGACGCTTACGTACTTTGCCTTCGACAGAAATAACAAATTCGTTTCTTAATTTTTTAGCATGTTCGTGTGCATTGGAGTTAAACGAGGGTTCAAATACAACTTGTGTAATCCCATAACGATCTCGCATTTCTATAAAGATTACGCCGCCAAGATCCCTACGAATTGCGACCCATCCGTTCAAAACGACATGTTCACCAATATTAGATTCCCTAAGTTCACCGCATGTATGTGTTCTTCTATTAAACTTCATTGTGTTGCTGCTACTCCTAAAAAATTTAGGCGCAAAAATAATCATTTAATTAAGGGATTACAAATAAGAGTTTTAAGCTCACTTAAGTTAATATTATATTAGAAGTAGAAAATTTAAATTAATTATTCAAATGAAAATTGTTGCAGACGAAAATATTCCGCAAGTAAAAGAAGCATTCGAAAACTTTGGAGAAGTATTATTAGCCAACGGCCGTGAGATTTCAAATGACCATTTAAAAAATGCCGATGTGCTTTTAACACGTTCTATTACAAATGTAAACGAAGAATTATTAGAAAATACAAAAATCAAATTTGTAGCAACTGCTACAATAGGTGTTGATCATATAGATCTTGATTATTTGAACTACAGAAATATTGAATTTGCAGATGCAAAAGGATGCAACGCATATTCTGTAGCCGAGTATGTCATTTGTTCAATTATAAACATTTATAACAACAAGAATATATTACTTGATAATAAAAAAATAGGCGTTGTAGGATACGGAAATATCGGTACAAAGATTTCAACTTTTGCAGAAGCAATTGGCTTAAACGTTCTAATTAATGATCCGCCGCTTGAAAGGATTTCTACTTCAAAAATTTTTCACGATTTAGAAGATGCACTAAAATCTGACATTGTTACCCTTCATGTCCCACTGAACAAATCCGGGATAGATAAAACATATCATTTAATCGATTCGGAAAAAATCCATTTGATAAAAGAAAATACATTGTTGATTAATACATCGCGCGGACCGGTTGTAGATAATTTTGTTCTAAAAGATCGTCTTGAAAAACAAAACGATATTACCACCACGTTAGATGTATGGGAGAACGAACCAAATATTGATGCCGATTTATTATCAAAAGTAAATATAGGTACTGCCCACATCGCCGGCTACTCCTTGGAAGGAAAACTTAACGGGACATTACTTATATATGAAAAATTTTGCGACTATTTTGGATTCAATCCTACATGGCAACCCAATTACCCTACTTTAGAAAATGACTTGATTGCAGTTAACACTAACGATTCTATCGAAAAAATCCTTAATGATACTTTAAGTAAAGTATATAATGTTGAAGGTGATAGTACAATGCTGAAAGGATGTTCAAAATTAGATGATGAATTGAGAGGAAAATGTTTCGATAACCTTAGAAAATCTTATAGTGTACGGCGCGAGTTTAACAACTATACGATCAAACTGAATAAGAGGGACAATAAACTAAAAGAAATTTTCGAAGCCCTCCGTTTCAAAGTTACTTAATTAACATCATTTTCTTTACTTGCTGGTATTCACCGGCTGATATACTATAAAAATATATGCCGGAGGCATATCCGCCTTTGGCGGAAATTCCGCTTACATAATCAAAATTCTTAATATCAAATTTCGCAAAATGAATACCGGCTTCCTGGTTTTCATTTACCAGCGTTACTAATTCGTTTCCTAGAATGTCAAATATTTTTAATGTTACAAAACTACCTTTAGGAAGTTCATACTTAATCGTTGTTGACGGATTAAATGGGTTCGGATAGTTTTGATAAAGAATATATGTTGAAGGAATGACAATATCGTTCGTATCGGTAAATTGATTATCACCAAAAGCTAACGAAGCTGCTGAACCAACAGCTAACTTCGTGTTTTTAAAAAAATAATTTTGGTTAATACCGTTCAGATTATCAAGAGTAGTATGATAAAAATCATTGAAATCCGAGGTGCCGTTTTGATTAGTAAAATAATCTTCGATCAAAAGAATTGCCGAGTAGTTTCGCAACCAGAATGAATAGTGATCACTAGCCGTAGCACCTGGATCAATAATTTGTGTAACTAAACCTAAATTATAATCAGTATTTATATCCCTCACATATTTTGCGAGCCAACTAGATAAATTGTAATCTCGTGTGTGTATTTCAGAAATGTTATCGTTATTGCTATCCCACCCGATCATATCCAAATTAATCACTGCAAGAATCGAATCACCCCGGTCTGCGGCTGATTGAGCATAATGGTTACTTCCAATTAGACCTTGTTCCTCTTGATCCCACAAAGCAAAGATTATTGAATACTCAAAAGAATAGTTTGATAAAATTCTTGCAGACTCAATTACAGCAGCGGTACCGCTGCCATTATCATCTGCACCGGGTGCAAAATTTCCCGATGGCATATCATCGTAATGTGCACACAACATTATATATTGATTTCTTTTCTCACCATAATGGATTGCATAAACATTCTGCCCGCTCTGGTTAAAATTCTGACGGAAAGTTTCTAACCCATAACTGTTTAATTTTTCATATAAATAATCTGCTGCAAATTGATTGGCTGCATTGGTTGCATATCTTGATACTATGGTAAATTCCCCTTCTGTAGTATGGAATGATTTATCGCCGGTTATTATTCTCAAATGATCGTACAATGAATCTAACGTAACTTGATGAATAATTGATTCCACCGCCGGATTATTTTGTAAGTACACACTATTGTTAAGAAACAGCAATATCAGCAAAGCGCAGAAAGTATTTTTCATAGATATTCTCCTTACACAAAACTACAATAAATAGATACTTTGACAATGCCTTTATTCTTACCAACGCGTTTTTAATAAAAAAATGTATTGGATTTGCGTTTATAATTTAACAACCTTATATTTTGAGCCAATAAAATAATATTCCCTAAAAAATTTAGAGATAACATGCTAGACGACTTAGACATTACCATTCTGAAAAAACTTCAGGTCAGCGGTAGAACAAAAAGAAGTGAACTAGCCGAGGCAATCGGTTTATCGCTTCCCTCGCTTAGCGAGAGACTAAAAAAGCTGGAAGATCACAATGTAATTGAAGGTTATTATGCCAAGCTCAACCGGCATATTTTTGGGCTCGATATCATGGCATTTATCACCGTTATAATGGATTCGTCAAAGAATTATGAAAAGTTAATTGATCATGTTAAGAAAACCCCGGAAATACTTGAATGCCATGCAATTCTTGGCGAAGGCTCGCATATGATGAAAGCCCTTGTTAAAGATTCCAAATCGCTTGAACAATTGCTTACTAAAATTCAATCGTGGCCCGGTGTAACAAGAACGGTAACAAGTTTTGTATTATCAACAATTAAGGAAGGCACTTATTTAAACATATAATTTAAGGAGATAATATGGGTAAAGTATCCTCACCGCCAGAAGAAGTTCTGTCGTTTATTAAATCGAACAAAATTCAGTTCGTTGATTTTAAGTTCATGGATTTCCCGGGACAGTGGCAGCATTTTACAGTTCCAGTAAGTCAACTATCCGTAGATTCGTTTGAAGATGGTTTCGGATTCGATGGTTCATCAATCCGCGGCTGGAAGAGTATTAACGAAAGCGATATGCTTATCATTCCCGATCCAACTACAATGTTTGTCGATCCGTTTATTGCAGCACCAACAATCAGTTTAACTTGCGATGTGTACGAACCGGCAACAAAAGAAAAATATTCTCGCTGCCCAAGAAGCATTGCTCAAAAAGCTGAAGCTTACTTAAAATCTACCGGGATTGCCGATACAGCTTATTTTGGTCCCGAAGCAGAATTTTTTGTTTTCGATGATGCTCGTTTTGAAACCGGGCCAAATTTCTCATTCTATTCAGTCGATTCAATCGAAGGTAAATGGAATTCCGGGCGTGAAGAAAATCCTAACCTTGCATACAAACCACGTTATAAAGAAGGTTATTTCCCGGTTCCGCCAACCGATGCTCTGATGGATCTCAGAAATGAAATGGTTCAGAACTTAATCAATATAGGAATAGATGTTGAAGCACAGCATCACGAAGTTGCTAGCGGCGGCCAGTGCGAAATAGATTTAAAATTTGCACCGCTTGTAAAAGCTGCCGACCAATTATTGATATTCAAATACGTTGTTAAAAACACCGCAAAGAAAAACAACAAAACAGTTACATACATGCCAAAACCAATCTTTGGTGACAATGGAAGTGGTATGCACGTCCATTCAAGTTTATGGTTGAAAGGTAAACCACTCTTTGCCGGAAGCGGTTATGCCGGATTGAGCGAGATGGCTCTCTACTTTATCGGCGGTTTGTTAAAACATGCACCGGCATTGCTTGCATTCACAAATCCAACAACTAATTCATATAAACGGCTTGTACCGGGATTTGAAGCACCGGTTAATTTAGCTTACTCACAGAGAAACAGAAGTGCTTCGATAAGAATACCGATGTACTCAACCTCGCCAAAAGCAAAACGCGTTGAGTTTCGTTGTCCTGATCCGTCATCTAATCCTTACTTAGCTTTTTCCGCAATATTGATGGCCGGTCTTGATGGTATTCAAAACAGAATCGATCCGGGCGATCCGCTTGATAAAGATATTTATGATCTCTCTCCCGAAGAATTAAAAGGTGTTCCTTCTACTCCGGAATCTTTAGGACATGCATTAAAAGCTCTTGCCGATGATCATGAATTCTTACTCAAAGGCGATGTGTTTACAGAAGATGTAATTAAAACATGGATCAACTATAAGATCGATAAAGAGATCAAACCGATGGCTTTACGTCCTCATCCGCATGAATTCGAGCTTTACTTTGATGTATGATTCTTTAGTACAGAGTACTTAGTATTTAGCATTAAGATTTAGAGAGGCGGTGTAATAGCCGCCTTTTTATTTTTTAAAAATAGATGTAGGTCGAGCAGATTGCTCGACCTACAGAAAATATTTACTTCGTCAATATCATTTTTTTCGATTCAACATAATTGCCGGCTCTTATTGTATAAATATATACGCCGCTTGGTAGAGACGCACCATAGTGCGTCTTTACATTAAAATTTACTTCGTAATAACCGGCAGCTTTTGTTTCATTAACCAATTCAGCTACTTCTTTGCCAAGTATATCATAAACCTTTAACGTTACCATGCCGGCTTCAGGTAATTGATATTTTATTGTTGTTGTTGGGTTGAATGGGTTAGGATAATTTGCAATTGCATATTTTGTCGGCAGTTCACTTGTTGTTTCTTGAACCAATGGATCTTGATTTGGTCTTGCAAGCATCTCTCCATAAACAGCTATATAATTTGGATCCTGATAATCACTAATAATATAAGGATCGGTTGAATTGTAATAACCTCTAACATCATACCATATCAAATCTACATAAGTTGAAGTTTTATAATAATCATAATCAGTATATGATTGTACTCCTCGATTAACTGTTCCAATTAATTGTTCCGGTCCAACAACACCGTCATGTTTAACTTTTCTATAAATCTTATATAGAGTTACATTAGTATTTGCATTATCTGTCCAAGCTATAGTAATTGGCTGACCTACTGCCGAAGTATTGTGCGGATTCTCCCCGCTGTTTGACGGCTTTGCACGATAAACTGCATTATAAGTACTGTGATCGGTGGGAGTAAAAGTAGATGGAAATGTCGTTCCATCACTTCTTTTCCAACTTTCAAAATTAAAACTTACATTACTTACCGTATAAGTTTGTGCTGATGCAGTAATAGAATTTTGCTCAACAACTGAGTTTGAGGTTGGAGAAGAATATGTTGTTCCGTTAACAGTAATTGAGCTGTAGCCATTGAAGGTTGTATTGTAAAGTTTTTTCAAATCCGCTTCTATTGTTGCAAGGTTATCACTACTGGTTACTGTATATGAATAATTACGGGTTGTAGCACCGCTAATATAAGCTCCTCTAATTTTCCAATTACTATTATTGGAACCATTAGTATTCCAGATTCTCCAATAGCTACTGTAATTTTGATCGATAGCTCCTACAGCCACAGTTTCTCCAGCCATCTTAAAGGTACTTGAACCGCTTTGTACAGTTACGCCTTCTAAATTAATACCACCAGCACCGAAATTATTTGCGGCATACAAAGTATATTTTGCATAAAAAGTAATTGTTTGTTCAGCAACTTTATATTCCTCGTATGATGCATTACCTTCCCAAAGTTCTATTCTCCAACTATGGCTTCCTACTCCAGGATATAACCACTGAGGTATTGTGTTTCCAAATCTAGAATTGTAATCTCCTATATCAGTAAACAGTCTTGTGTAATAATAATAGGCACCGGTTTTTTGACCAGATGAAGACCATTGTACATTTACTGATGCAGTATTATCAGATCCACAAATAAATATCTGACCGTTTGTTGGGTTTAGAAAATGAATTTCGTAAGCAGAAATTTGCGTCGCAAAAAACGAAAAGAAAACTACTCCGAATAACAAGAATTTTTTCATAACAACTCCTAAAAATGTGTTTTAGTTATTTTGTTAATTAGTTATTATTGCGGTGCAAATAAAAAACGCCGGTGCTATGCATTGGCTTAGGGGAAGAACCTAATTTTTTATTTGCTTTTGGAGAGGGTGCCGCAATCACCCTCTTCGTTTTGTTACAATCTTTTCATCTATTACTCATCTTTTAATTTCCCATGAATTATAATGTTTTTACCAGTCCAATGGTTGTAAGCAATAAAGAAAACATCTTTTTCAAATATCATTCCTCTATCTACAGAAAAATTAGTTTCAAATAATTTAACATAGTCTGTTCCATTGTAATGGTAAATTCCGTTACTGCCTTCAATAAAAAAATCATTTCTGCTTCTGCCGCACCACAAGCGGCCGTAAATATTTGTACCAGTATTATCTTTCCATAAGACAAGCTGCTTGTTGTTGTACTTGTAAATTCTTGAACCAACCGACACAAATATTTCATTTCCTACTTTTGTCACAAAAGTATAACCGGGCCCAGTGTAAGGAAGGTCTAGTAATTCATTCCCATCCCAGCAATAAACTTTCGGAACAAAACCGGATGGATCGTATATTGTTCCGCTCATTACAACTACGCCATTCTTATCTTCAACTGCAATTGTTTCAAAAGCTGCTTTTGTTTCCGGCACATTTATAAATCCCCAACTTCTTCCATTATAATGCATTAATATTGCTTTCCATTTATTTGCATTTAATAGCTCGGTATAACCTACAGCATAAAGATTATCTCTGGACAATCCCCCAAAATCTTCTATTGCAGTAAAGCTATAACCTTCAACTTTATATTCGCCAAATCTAAGCCATTGGGCTCCATCATATCTCCAAATTGTACTATTAATATTTCCAAGCCAGACTTCGTTACTTGAATAACCAAAAAGAGCCGCTGGCTGTACAAATCTCGGTATAGAATCACAATGCCATTGCACGCCATTGTAGTGCCAAATTGTAGTTGCAGACCAACTGCTGCTCGCTATCGCCCAAACATCCTCCGGTGAGCTTCCCCAGATTCTCATTAAGTAAAGAGTTTCAAAACCAGCGTTAAGTGTATCGGCTGTCCACACATAATCTCTTCTGCCTGGCGATGGTTCGGAGTCCGTTATGCTGTCTGTGCAAGAGTTAATTAATATAAAAGCATTTACTACAAACACTAAGAAAATTTTCTGTTTCATTTTACCGTCTGTTTTAGTTATCAATTTGTTTGGTCAAGAAATGGTTCTTGACCACCAGGGAACAACACCTAACTATTTTTCACGGCAGTACACCTCGCATTACTATGTTGGAATAATTGTTGTAATCTCTTGTCAGAAAGAAAATATCTTTTGTCAAAATAACGCCACCTAATGCAGTGTGTCTATTTCCAGTATAATGATATAAATATTGTAGATCTGCGCCGCTATAATGAGCTATTCCATCAGTCATGGAAATAAAAATATCTTTTTCATTTCTGCCCCAAATACCTTGATTAAATTTTGTTATATCTACCTCAAATATTGGTTCAAATTGACCATTATGGTACTTGCATATTTTATTTCCAATAACAAAAAATAATTTTCCACCTATTTCAGAAACATCAGCCCATGTTTCACTGACAAAGTCAGCTTCGTAAATTTTCCAAATATTTTTTCCATCAAATTCAAAAAGTGCTAATAAATCCCCACCGTTTGATTTTTCTCCCCAACCAAGTAATACATAATTTCCACCGATACTTGCTCGTCTTATTTTGATGAAATTATAAGTCAAGAATACCGGAATAGGAATTTCCGACCAGCCGCTACCGTCCCAATGAAGAATTATTCCTTTTCTCACATTTGCACTATCTGCATATCCGGTAGCGTATATATTTCTTGGTGAATCTCCCCAGATTTCTTGAAACCCAATTGTCCAATTTTGTTTTGTAAACCAAATACTTTGTTTCCATTCTACCCCGTTATAAAACCATATTCTTCCCTCATTCCCTGAAATCCAAACATTATTCTTTCCAAAACCCCAAACTCCTAGAGGTGAAATAGGACGTGAAATGCCATCAGTTGACCAGCTATTTCCGTCATAGCGCCAGATAACAGTTTTTAGACTACCTCCTGGGCCAACAGTCCATACATTGTCCGATGCATCACCCCAGATTTTATTAAAATATGTAAAAGGTACTTTAATTGTATCTTCTGTCCACACATAATCCCTTCTACCCGGTTCGGGTCCGGTTATGCTTTCTGCACAAGAGTTAATTATTATAAATGTAATTACTACCAACACAAAGAAAATTTTCTTTTTCATATTACCATCTGTTTTAGTTATCAATTTGTTTGGTCAAGAAATGGTTCTTGACCACCAGGGAAATCTATTACTCATCTTTTAATTTCCCATGAATTATAATGTTTTTACCAGTCCAATGGTTGTAAGCAATAAAGAAAACATCTTTTTCGAATATCATTCCTCTATCTACAGAAAAATTAGTTTCGAATAATTTAACATAGTCTGTTCCGTTGTAATGATATATCCCATTACTGCCTTCAATAAAAAAATCATTTCTGCTTCTGCCGCACCACAAGCGGCCGTAAATATTTGTACCAGTATTATCTTTCCATAAGACAAGCTGCTTGTTGTTGTACTTGTAAATTCTTGAACCAACCGACACAAATATTTCATTTCCTACTTTTGTCACAAAAGTATAACCGGGCCCAGTGTAAGGAAGGTCTATTAATTCATTCCCATCCCAGCAATAAACTTTCGGAACAAAACCCTTGGGATCATAAATTGTCCCTCCCATTATTAGCATACCACTTTTTACTTCTATTGCTATTGTTTCGAGACCTACTTTTACTTCAGGTAAATTAACAAAAGTCCATATTAAACCGTTATAGTTAATTAGTACGGCTTTTGCGGTATCACTATTATAAATGTCTGCAAACCCAATTCCATAAATATTATTTCTTGATGTACCGTTTAAATCTTCAATAGCAACTCTATCAAAACCCTCAATTTTATATTCACCAAATTTAGACCATTGTATTCCATCATACTTCCAAATTGTACTATTAATATTTCCTAACCAAACTTCGTTTTTTGAAGTACCATAAATACTGCTTGGCTGAACAAATCTCGGGATAGAATCACATCGCCATTGCACACCGTTAAAATGCCAAATTGTAGTTGCAGACCAGCTGCTACTGCCAATAGCCCAAACATCGTCCGGGGAATTACCCCATATTCTCATCAAAGAGAGTGTTTCATAACCCGGGTTCAATGTATCAACAGTCCATACATAATCTCTTCTGCCTGGCGATGGTTCGGAGTCCGTTATGCTGTCTGTGCAAGAGTTAATTAATATAAAAGCATTTACTACAAACACTAAGAAAATTTTCTGTTTCATTTTACCGTCTGTTTTAATTATTGATTTGTTTGGTATAGAAATGATTCTTGACTGCAAAGGAAATATACCTTTTATACATTAATTCCAAAATGCACTTAATATTATCTTTCTTTTAAAAAATATCTCACTATAGATTTATCTCAACAACATAAAAATTTATTTTTGACAAAAATCTAAGTACAAGTAATGAGAAAAAAAATGATAGTGTTACTAAAAATTTTTTCTTCGTTTTTATCACAGAAACAAACGATTACTAAAAAAGAGCTCTCATCTTTGCTGAGATTAGTGATAGGACTATCACAAAATGATAGTCCTATCAGTACGTTTTGTACATTCCAATGCTTTCAAGTAGGAAGATTCTGTTTAGAAACTGGTCTTTGTCACTTTGAATATGCTTACTTTCCCATTCGGGAAAGACTACTAACACCCTGATAAAAATTTTCTTCTCATTTTTATATTCATAACTTCATCAACTTAATTAAGGCCGGGCAAGCTTCGATTTACATTTTCATCCGCAGATCGCACAACAAAACAATTTCACAATTTTTCAGTTAGCGCTAACGCAGATTTTTTTATTACATAGATATTTTTCCTTGTTCGATTATAAAAAAAATGATAACGTGTCTGCCAAAATTTGATTACCGAAATTATTTTGCTGCAAAGGGGGCGATTCATTCACGCAAAAAAATAAATCAAATCACATGGAGGCACCATGAAACACGAAAAAATTTTTAGTGTTTTTCTAATTCTGCTTCTCTTCCTTTCTTCAAATCTTACTAATATTTATTCACAAAACGATGTAATGATGCAAGCATTCTACTGGAATGTGCCAACAGATACTACGAATAAAAACGGCAGTTGGTGGGATACTTTAAACGCAAAAGCATCGAGTTTATCCTCTGCCGGTTTTACCGGGCTTTGGGTTCCACCCCCTTCAAAAGGTAATTGGGGCATTGCAGATATGGGTTACGGTTTATTCGATCATTACGATCTCGGTAACTACAATCAAAAAGGTTCTACCGAAACACGTTTCGGAAGCAGATCGGAATTGAACTCTATGATCACAGCAATGCATAACAACAATGTTAAAGTTTATGCAGATATTATTTTGAACCACATTTACGGCGGCGAATCGGAACGCGAAGTTAATCCCGCTGTCAAGTATTATGTTTTTCATGAAGCATATACAAACGGCGCTCAACATACGCCTTATCCAACCAACGAAATAACATGGAAAATTCCTAACGCAAGCGCCGGCGACTATTACATACAAATAGTTGGCTACCAACTAAACTGGGCTGCCAGCGAAACGGAAAGAGGTTATGATGTTTATATCGATTGGACCGGTGCCGGGCCAAATGGAACCGACACATGGGAATCCGAACCTAACAACGGCAGCGGTCAATACAACATTTTCCCCGGCTCGGGCAGAACTGTGCGCGGACATAGTGCCAGCACTTCCGATATCGATGAGTTTAAAATTACTTTGTCTTCTACTCACGATATCATAATAAAACTGATTGCAAAAAAAGAAGTTTTCAATCCTTGGGATTGGGTTTGGGCAGATCAAATTAACGGGTATTATCCAAAAAGAATTTGGTACAATGGAAATGATCTTGCACAAACTACTCTGCAAGCATTAACAATGACCGGCATCGATTACGTAACTCACACCGGAACCGGCGAACCGAATTACTCATGGACTTATACCGATTTTCATCCGGTAGATTCGCTCGATTGGCTCGGCAACGGAGGAACCAACGATGAAATTATCACAAACACAAAATGGTTCGGCAACGATCTCAACACTTTCGGCACTACTGTTCAAACAAGATTGAAAGATTGGGGATACTGGCTTGCAAATACTATCGGCTTTGATGGCTTCCGCCTCGACTTCGTTCGCGGTTTCCAAATTTCTTTTGCGGCCGATTGGATTAAGTATCTTCCGCTTTTAGGCGGTTCGCAAAGATTTATTGTTGCCGAATATTGGGGCAATGCACAAGTAATTCATGATTGGGTTACCGGTGTTGCATCAAACGGTGCAGATGCAGATGCTTTCGACTTCCCTCTCAAGTTTACATTAACCGACATGTGCAACAAAAATCAATACGATTTCAACATGGCATGGCTTAATCATGCCGGTATGATTAGAAACAACACCGGGCAAGCTCTTTCAGGAACTTCGATTGTTACTTTTGCAGACAACCATGATTCCGGAAAAGAGAGTGATAAGTGGATCTGGCAAGATTGGAAAATGGCTTATGCTTACATGCTAACCCACGAAGGAAGACCGTGTGTATTTTACCCTCACTACTACGGCGTTACACAAGTTGATAATCACAATCCAAACACTACGGTTACGGCTCCTTCAAGTTTGAGAACAGATATTAACAAACTTATTCAAGTTAGAAAAAATTATTTGGGCGGAGTTATTTCTGTTCTAAGCGAAGTCGGCAATCCTTATCCTTCATCGGATACATACAATGTTTATGTTGCAAGAAGGCAAGGCAACGGAACACGGGATGGTGCTATTGTTGTGATCAACAATCACGGCACAAGTACAAAAGGACTATGGGTTGATAGCTCGCCATCGGGATTTTCAAATTGGGCAAACACCGTTCTTGTTAATGCTTACGACCCAAATGAAACAACCCAGGTTTATTCAGATGGACGTGTTTATGTTTCTGCACCGGCACGCGGTTACAAAGTGTGGGTTAAACAGAGCGATTACATTGCTCTTTCAAAAATAAATTTAAGCAATGATCTTTCGAATAGTGATAATACTCCTGATCGATACCAGCTTGATCAAAATTACCCGAATCCGTTTAACCCTACTACCAACATTGAGTTTTCAATTCCTTCAGATGGAAATGTTTCAATACAAATTTTTAATTCGCTCGGTCAGTTGGTTGAAACATTACACGATGGATTTTTAACAGCCGGCAATTATAATAAAACATGGAATGCACAAAATTTGCCGAGTGGAATTTATTTCTACACAATAAAAGCCGGAAATTTTTCTGAAACAAAGAAAATGACACTGATTAAATAAATTGATTTGAATTCCGTATCTGCACACAAGTCAGATAAAAATATAGTCCATAATCTCCCCGTCATAAAGTTGGCGGGGAGTCTATTCATTCGAACCGAGAAAATAAATTGGATGCAGAAGCAAAAGATTTTTTTCTTCGTCGATTAATTTGGAGTAATACTGCTGCCACAATGCAATAAACTTGCTAAAATCAATTAATTTACAATGAGCGTGAGATTCTCTTGCTTATAAAACTATTGTCTGCAAATGTTAAATATTTTGTTCAACATATTTATTGTGGTGTTTGATAAACTCTTCATATTCTTCTTTGAATGATCTTTTTTGATGATGTTCTTTCTGGTTCTTAATGTATCGATAAACTTTTTCTAATTGGGATTCGCTTACTGAATAAACAGCATAGCCGGTTTGTCAGGCAAATTGATTCTGAATAATTTTCTGTTGATTTATCCAATGTGAAGACGAACCCTTTATTTGTTTTATGATTTCCGAAATTGACTTGTTGGGATTTTGAAGGAACAATAAATGAACATGATTGGGCATCCCATTAATGATGCGAACCGGGCAGCCAAGTCCTCTCAATTCCACGGATATAAAATTATAAATTACTTTTTCCGTACTGCTCCCGATTAACGACTGCCAATCTTTCGTGGAGAAGATAACATGTAACCAAATTTTATAAAATGAATGTGACATTTTTATAAACCATTGAAATGGTTTTAATGATTATTTTTTTTCTCATAGCCCACGATTTAAATCGTGGGCTATGAGATACAAACAAATTATTGGTAACGGATTTATCCGTTTATCACCCGATTATTTTTTTACGATTTTATCGATCTCCTCCATCTCGGCGGATAAATGTTTTTTGATTGCCGTGCTCAGGCTACTTTTAAAATAAATGTTTGATATGAATATTTTTATTAATACCCTTTAAGAAATCCCGAAATGCTTTATTTCAATTTAGAACAAATACTTTTTATAATCATTCTTTCGACTTCCCCTTTCATTCCCTCTCCTAGTTTATAGGAGAGGAGTAGGCTTGCCCGCCGTTAGTTTGGCGGGGCGTGGTCTAAATTAACACAATCTCTTGCGTTCTAAACGTTCTTGGGAACTGGCTCTTTAATCCTTCTTTTGATGATACGGCCGTACCAACAAAATAATCATTATACTTTATCACCTTCTGTCCGTAGCTGCCAAAATCTTTTTTGATCGTTCCGCCCTTAAGATAAACCTCTAACTCATTTCTTTCTTTCAGCTCTACAATGTTTTTTGTCAACAGATTTGAAAAAAGTTTTACCGCAAAAGAATTCAGTTGTATCGTTTCCCTTTTATCAATCGTCCCAAGTTTCAATCCGACACGCATGAATTGATTTATCTCGCTACATTTCCAATCGGCATCAACAATGTAAATATCCCCTTTGCGATCAATGTATTTATATTTTTCAAGAATTGACTTCCCGGTTCCATAATAATCGGCAAGTTTATCAAGATATGTTTTGATACCTTTGTTTTCATAGCTAACAATGCGATATAAATTTTCTTGATGTTTAATTTTTTCGGTTTTTTCTGTATCGCTAACTTTTTTCAGCCTCGAAACAAAAAATCCTTCCGAACTAACTTCCCACGGTACAATCCGGTGCGCCTTAGAAATTTGAGGATTCAATTCTTCATCAGCATACTTTGTAAAAGCCGGTTTGCTTTTTACCGGCAGATTAATATCAACAAGTTCGACCGGGTATTTATCCAATATTTTATCGAGCACTAATTCGTTCTCTTCCAAAGTTAAAGTGCAAGTTGAATAAACAATCTCACCGCCTACCTTGCACATTTTTATTGCGCTAACAAGCAGACGGTATTGTATTTCAGAAAGGCCTTCGGCCTTTTTTGTATTCCACCAATTGCTCACTTCCCCCTTTTTTTGTGTAATGCCCAAAGCACTGCACGGTGCATCAACCAAAATCTTATCGAAGTAATCATTAAAATGCTTACCGAGCAGTTCCCCTTTTGAATTTATTACGCCGGTATTAACTAAACTTTGCTTTTCCGTATTGAACAATAAAATTCTCGCACGGTCAAGAGCAATTTCATTAGCAATCAATGTGCCTTTATTGTTCATCATCTCGGCAAGCTGCGTAGTTTTTGAACCAGGTGCTGCACATAAATCTAAAACAACATCGTTCTCGTTTGGGTTAAGTACAATCGCCGGTATCATTGATGATAAACTTTGTATGTAGTACGAACCGAGGATAAAATCGAGTGTTTTACCCACAATATTTTTATCCTGGATAACTTTGAATGCATTTGTTATACCGGCAACTGCTTCAAGCTCGATGCCATACATCCTGAGATTGGAAATAATTTTTTCCGATGAAACTGTTGGAGAAATTCTAACGAAAGATTTGTACTCATCGTTAAAATATTCTGCGTAAGATTTTAAGTACCCTTTCCCAAAATGTTTTTCGATGTAGGATGAAATATTTTCGCTTAGTTCAATCAAATCAGTGGCGTGTTAGATTTAGCGTGTTGAATACCTGGGTGGAATTCCTTTTAAAACCTTTTGAGTTGGGAAATTCTTTTTTGAATTCTAATTCCATTTCTTTTAAGAATGTATCAAGATGTTTTTCGTAATCCCGGACAGTTTCATAAACATGCAGATCAGTCTTCGGTATTCTCAATTCTATCGGTCTGTACCTATTGGCGTAGATTATATACTTTGCCTTGTAATGATCATCTGTAGCAAAAATCGTTTCGCCGTTCTCATCAATTATCTGGTATGAATTAAACAAAGGAGGAGGCAAAAGAAGCATTTTGCCGGGAAGTGCAATCGTGTTGCATTCAATATTATCTTTAAGAAAATCATCCGGAAATTTTTTCAGCTCAATTCTGATTCTCTCAATCCATCTTGCGGCAAAATCCTTTTCAGTCATTTTTTAATCCTGAGCGTAGCGAAGGATCTAAACACTAATAATTTAGAGACTCTTCATCTGCCTCCGGCAGATTCAGAGTTTCAAGTTAATCCACCCAATCAGCAACAAAAACATTTGTATCGCGGCTCGGTTTTCTATCGGCTCTTCTGTTCGAGCACCAGACCAATCTTTTACCGTCGAACGAAAACATCGGGAATGCATCAAATGTATCTGAGTTTGTAATTTTTTCAAGCCCGGTCCCGTCAACGCCGATCATAAATATATCAAATAACCTTCCCCCTTTATCCATCGAATGATGATTGGAGCAGAACAAAATTTTCTTTCCATCGGGATGAAAGAACGGAGCCCAATTTGCACCGGGAAGATTTGTTACTTGCTTAACATTTTTCCCATCAATGTCTGCGACGTAAATGTTGAGCGCTTTCGGTTCAACATAACCTTCTGATAATAATTTTTTGTAAGTCACGGCATCTTCACCTTGCGGTCTGCTAGCACGCCAGACAATCTGTTTTGAATCTGCAGAGAAGAAAGCTCCGCCATCATATCCAAGTGTGTTCGTTAATTGTAAGTATCCGCCGGTTTGAAGATCATAACGCCATAAATCAAGATCACCGGAACGTGTTGAAGTAAAGATTAAGTATCTGCCGTCGGGTGAAGCCGTTGCCTCCGCATCATAACTTTTACCGCCGATTAATAATTTCATATTGTTTCCATCGGGATCGGTAACATAAATATCATATGAATCATAAATCGGCCACACGTACCTTCCGTTAGAGAACATTTGCGATTGGGGGCATTTAGCATCTGCTTCGTGAGTAGAAGCAAAAATAATTCTGCCATCCTTCAAAAAATAACTGCATGTCGTTCTTCCCTTGCCGGTTGAAATTAATTTATACTTCAATGTATCGGTTAATGATGACCCGTTTGTATTCATCTTAAAAATTTGATCGCATCCTTGCTGGTTGATTCTATTCCAATCGCTCTGGAAGATTAATTGTTCGTTATCAAAACTCCAATATGCTTCCGCATTGTTTCCGCCAAAAGTTAATTGCCGGACATTCCTTAAATGGTCTTCGCCCGGAAACCGGAGAGAATCCTCTAACTTATTATAATCCGGTAAATCCGAAATTTCACTTCCAGAAAAAATAAAACTTAATACTGCCAATACAACAAAACCGTAAAATGAAAATTTTTTATTCATCGATTTTTTCTTTCTATTGAATCTTAATTACTTTTTTCTCTTTTCTAAGAACTAAATAGATTCCGAGAAGTACAAACGGGATACTTAAAAGCTGTCCCATGTTTAGCGACATTCCTTTTTCAAAATAAGTTTGATCTTCTTTAATAAACTCCACAAAAAATCTGAAGCCGAAGATTAGTATTAAGAACAGACCGAATATCAATCCCGGTTTAAACTTTGCATTCGTTCTAAAATAAAAGACAATTAAAAATATAAATGAAATTAAATAAGCAATCGCTTCGTAAAGTTGTGCCGGGTGGCGCGGTATGTTATCAACAGACGCAAATATGAACGCCCACGGAACATCTGTTTGCACACCAATAATTTCCGAATTGAATAGATTACCCATACGTATAAAAAATCCGCCGAGTGCAACTGTGATAACCATTCTATCAAGAATCCACAAATAAGAATATTCCTTGTGCTTCTTTACAAAGAGGTAAAGTGAAAATAAAATCCCGATAGCAGCGCCATGACTTGCCAATCCGCCTTTCCAAACTTGAAGTATTTCGAGCGGATGGGACAAGTAGTAATTAGGATTATAAAATAAACAGTGGCCGAGCCGTGCGCCGATAACGGTTCCTAAAATCATGTACCAGATCAGATCATTTAAATCTTTTTCCGGACGATTTTCTTTTTTGTACATTACATAAAAAATCTGGTAGCCAACAATAAAGGAAAGAGCAAAGAGCAATCCGTACCAGCGGATTGTAAAGGGTCCTATAGTTACAATGTCGGGGCTAACATCCCAGTAGATCACAGTAATTTCGCCTTAGTTAGATAATAATGAGTTTGGCGTCCGGCATTTAGCGGACTGAGCAAATTTAGTAAATCAAGGGTTAATAAACCAAGAAGGAAATGGACATTAATCAATAAAAAGGCATCATACAGCGATTTTTTTAGGTACTTAATTCTAGATTCTGGATATTTTATAGTAATTAGTTGTCATCTTTCGGTGTAATCTCCCTTACAATAGATAATTTATAAAAACTTATTCCTTCCAAATAAAATCAAACAGCAGATATGATGCGGTGAGCATTATTACATCGTAGCAAACGAGCACAAAAATTTCAACTAAAGAATCACTAACAGTATTACCATCCATAGCAAATTTTGTCAGTTCGAGGAGTGTTAAAATCAGGGGGAGCAAAATCGGGAATGAAAGAACTGGGTAAAGAGTTCCTTTTGAAGAGGCTTTGGAAATTATAGCTGCAATAATTGTAGATGATACTGCAATGCCTATGTTGCCAAGCACAAATGCAAAAGTAAAAAGTAAAAAGTTTTTGATTACGAAGGATTCAAACAGAATGAAAAATAAAAATGTGATTGCGAAGTTCATCAGGAAGACAAGCAGCAAATTAAAAATCAGTTTGCCGGAAAAAATTGTTGAAGGGGAAGCGATAAGATGAAGCGTCATCGTCGTGCCGCGCTCTTCTTCCGATACAAATGCGCGTGATAGACCGGACATTGCCGAGAAAAATATAACAACCCACAAGAGTCCGCCGGTTAAATATTCTGTAATCTTCTCGCTCCCGATCGAGAACATGATCACGCTTATTGTAACAAGAATGAACATTGCGAGTGCATTTATTGCATAACGCGTGCGCAGTTCCGATTGCCAGTCTTTCTTAAATAATGAATATGCTTTCATTTTAGAATCTTTTCTTAGCGACCCTAGCGTTTTACCTGGCGCACTTTGCGTGATAATCTTTAAAAGCTTTCATCACGCCAAAGGCGGATAAACGCAATGACGCTAAGCAAGCGCGAAGCCCGCCAAGAGATTATTTATTGTTGTGTTTATAATCCTCGATATTTAACACCTTCTTACACAGACTAAGATCGGAATCTTCGTTTGATGCAATGACAACAAGATTTGTCTTTGCCTCTTCAACAATCAATCCATAAACTTTTTCTTTACCGGCGTTATCAAGATTGGAAGTCGGCTCATCTAAAATTATTAACTGCGGTTCGTGAAGCAGAGCAAAAATAAATTTCAATCTCTGTTTCATTCCGGATGAATATCCGCGCACAAGATCGTTTCTCCTGTCAATCAAATTCAATTGATTGAATAGATAATCCGATTTTTCCTTATTGAATTTTATTCCCCTGACATTTGAAAAGTGAATTAAATTTTCTTCCGCCGTAAATTCATCATATAGAAAAAGATACGGGGAGACAAACCCGATGTGATCGTGAAGTTTATCAACATCTACTATTGTGTCATTAAACTTATGAGTTACTTTTCCGCGCGTTGGCGAAATAATGTTGGCAATAATTTTAACCAATGTAGATTTACCTGATCCGTTCGGTCCCGATATTCCGCTGATTGTCCCGGAAACAAACGAATTGTTGATAGAATCAAAAACAAGCCTTCTTCCAAAGTACTTAACAAGATTTTCTAATTGCAGCGAGTAATTAATCATTGAACACCGCAAATTTTCCTTTGTGTGTCTGATCATCAACTTTAATAACATAAAAATAGATCCCGGTACCCAACTTTTTATTTTCGCTGTCTAATGCGTTCCACTGCGCTGTAATTTTATCTGAAGAAATTATTCTAACCTGACCTGAAAAAACTAAATTCACATCGATCGAGTAAACATATAGATCGGCATACCCGGAAAATGTTCTGCCAACCGGGAAATAAACGTAAGGATTTATTGAATACCTGAACGGCTGGGGGTACGGATAACCGATTTCTACAGTGTTAATAGTGCCGTCATTCAAAGCAACATTGTTTAATATATCGGATTCGGCTAAAAGAAATGGACTTGAACTTTCTATCTTCGAGTAATAACCATCAACTATTTTTGTGTAGCCGTCGCCGCCATCCGAAAGAGAATATTTAAAATTAAGTTTAGTAGTACTGCTGCTAACTGCGTTGGTGACATCACAATTGGCAACAACTGCTACAAAAGAATCCGGCACTGCCGTTCCACTGCTTGTGAATAATAAATAATTGAGCGATACCGGTTCAGAATCAATTGTTACTGAGGTTACCGGTTTAATAAACTCAGTCGAAATTAGCTGTTCTATTTGAGGATAATTCGCTGACTCTTCAAAATATTTACCGGGAACTGCACGGCTGCCGGTAAAATAAAACCATTGGCCGAATAGATTGAATTCTTCCTTAAAAGTAGAACCGGAGTCTGCAATTGCCTGAACCATTGCTTCTAATGCCCGTTTATCCGGCATCAATTCCCAAATTCTTTTTATAATCCCATAATCAAATCTGTCTTTTAAAAAAATATTCCACGGTGCTAAATCATAACCGGCGCTCGCTGCAAATGTTCTTTCCGGTCTGTTTGTAAAAGTGTGTATATATCCGTAGTAATCGTTGACACTGTCAAAAACAAACTCTTCCATAGCTGTCGATGTTGCTTCCATATAATATTGATCGCTACTTCTGAAAATATATTTACCCATTTGAATCGCGTGGTGGAGTTCATGCGCTGCTGTTACTTGCGCGGCATATATACCCTCTGTAAAATACCCGGCAAAATCATTATCCATTACAATAAACGATGTTGATCTCTCACTCGTTATATCTGTCTCCGGTTCAGTATATCCATAATTACCATTAGTTAAATTTGTAACATAGATATCGTACTTATTATCTCCCCCTTCTCCATTATCGTCCGGCGGAGGTGGGTATCCGAGTATATTTACTTCGTAGTTATAAGATGAATCAAATGCGACTGCTAATTCATCAACATCATAACCGGGCTTGTTAACTCCTGATTTATTAAAATGAATTTTAAAAAAACCTGATGGTGTTACAATACTCGTATCTGTTGTAGGGCGTGACAGTAACGAACTAAGTACTATCTTTTGTTTGGGATTAAAAAGATCAAAGTTACGCTTCACTTCATAAACAAGCCCCGTCAAACATTTTTCGTGTTCACCTTCTGATGTTACCTGATAACCAGTTATTTGTTGGGGCGATCTTGCTGAAAGAAATGCGTTATAAAGTGAATCAAGGTTTTGGGCAAATAGATTTGCCGAAAAAGTAGCCAACAGAAATATTATGTGTTTTTTCATTTAATCTGCTTAAAATTAATTTGGTTTTTTAGAGTATCGGTATAGACCAAATATTCATTTTTATTATTAAAAGATGTGACAATATAACTATTGATGTTTTTTGATTCAAAGATATCTTCAATTTCCACATTACGCATTTTTTTATCAAAATTAATCCTTTTCAGTTTACCGTTAAGTTCATCATAAAGTGTTACGGCATTTCTGTTCACTCCATCTATATACTTTGTCATTCCGCTCTTGCATATAAATTTATTTAGCGAAAGTTCTTTGATTTTATCGTTAGAAATTAATGTTAATGAAGTTGAATCATCTTTGCAGAAGGATGCAACCGTAACATTTTCATTAATATCTTTGTCGTCAAAACAGTTTAGATCAATATGAAATTTAGATAACACCGGGTAGTATGCAATTTGTTCGACCGCAGTTATTTTTCGGTTGAATGTTGCTTGTTTCAATATTACCGAACTAGCCGGGCGTGTGAAGAAATATATTTCTTTATATAAATCTAACAGCAGGGAACTCCGTTCAGCACCATCAACAATTTGGGATAGACCGCTATTGATATATCTAAAATCTCTAAAATCAAATGATTGAAGAAACAACTTTTTATTTTTTTGTATCAGTACAAAAATTGTCTGGCGGTCTTTCAACCGGTCGCTTGTAATTTTTAAATCTGTTATAGGGTCATTGGTATAAAGTACCTTTCTTGTATAGCTACCGTTTTTAAATTTAACACGAAGCAATTCAATATTTTTTTCGCCGCGCGTGTAACAGTAAAATGTTTTTTCGAGTGATTGTGTTTCATCAACTATTATATTCTTATGGACTTGAAAAAGCGAAAAACTATAATACGTTACCAATGGCTTCTTATATTCCGAGGCAAGAACTACCAGATTGTTTTTGTCTTTATCTATAAAATAAAGGTCGGGAGTTCTATCATTGTAAAGATCAAACGTGCCCACTAAAGACGGTTGGACACTCAATGATAATGTAAACTCATCTTCCGCCGGATTAATTTTCTCAATCACAGAAACAGAACCTTTAATATCAAGCAGACAAAGTTTTCTGCCTCCCCTATCTACAAATGAAGTAATATTAACTAACCCTTCTTTTTTATGATAAAGTACCGGGCTATAAAAAGTGTTATTACTTCTGCCGAATATCACGTAAGCCGCTCCGGATGCTATGTAAGCTATGTCATTATAACCATCGGCATTAAAATCGAGTATCGTATATTCTTCGGGGATATCTTCTGTTGTGATTGAAATTTTATCATAGAATGAAGAAACGGAATCACCGAGCAGAGCTTGAAAACTATGATTATTAATGTAAATTAAATCTGTAAAACCGTCGCTGTTAATATCATCTGCTTTAATTTTTTGTATGGTCGATTCCGAGCCAAAGGAGCGGGATTCGTTAAAGCTGCCTTTGCCGTCATTGTAAAAAAGGATAATCGAATTTTTGAATAGATCAACTGCGGCAATATCAGGGAACGAATCATAATCAAGATCGATAAACGTATGATAGCTGTAAATTCCAACCGGACTAATTTTTATTTCGATTAAACTTTTGGGAGCTTCTTTTATAATCGATAATCCTTCAAATGAACCGCCTGAAATAAGCAGTTCCGTTTTACCACCACCGTCAATATCGGCAGCGTCAATATTGGATGGATATGAATTCAGTTTTGCCCTATTTAGAATAGAAGAACCGCCATCTTTAGAAAAGTTAATTATACCGGCTAAACGGTTTTTCCTCGAAATAAATCCAAACTTTTTACCTTTTCCGTCGTTATTGCCGAGAGGATAAAATTTGGTGAAAGCTATTCCTGAATTTTTAAGCAACGGTTTTGAAAATGTTGAATTAGCCCACGACTGGGAATAATAATTTGCGTTCGATTGATCAAATAAAATTAAATCGCGCCAACCATCGCTATTATAATCAATCGGGAAAAACGATAACAAACTTTCTTTTGTTGAAAATTCGGTTAGTTTACAAAAACCATTTAATGGGATTTGTGCCGAGAGGTGTGCATAAAAAAATAATATGAAGAAGAAAATTTTAATTCGAATCGTGTCTCTGTTCAAGTCGTGCTTTTCTTCTTTTGAGTGCTTCTTCATATCTACGCTTTTCATCATCGGTTTCAGGTATAATTTCAAAAGTTTCCACCGGTTTGTTTTTTTCATCTACACTTACAAATGTTAAATATGCCGTATTAGTATGAATTCTTGTTCCTTCTGTATGCGACTCCGCAAATACTTTTACACCCACTTCCATTGAAGTTGTAAATGCTCTGTTAACAGATGCAATCAAAGTTACGACATTGCCTAATTTTATCGGATGATGAAAATCAATTCTATCAACTGAAGCAGTAACACAGACTCTTTGAGAATGTTTAGCAGATGCAAGTGCAGCACATATATCAATCCAGTGCATCAACTGTCCGCCCAGTAAGTTGCCAAGCTGGTTGGTATTATGCGGAAGCACGAGTTCAGTCATAGTAACTATTGATTGACTTACTTTTTTACTTTTTCTAATCATTCTAAATTATTGTTGTGATGATAAACTCTGTTCAATCTGCTGCATCTCTTTAGCATTGGGATCATCCGGATATCTGCTTAAAAAGGCACTAATATCGGCAAGAGCTTCATTTTTCATTTCTTTGCGGAGTTCAATTTTTATTTTGTTATAAAGCGCAAGCGGTGCAAATTTAGTATCATGGTAAGTTTCAAAAACTTGTGCAAAATATTTTATCGCTGCTCTTTCGTATTCCATTTTTTCATAAATGACCGCACTTTGATAATCCTTCTCAGCTAATTTCTCATTCAACTCTTTAATTTTATTTTCGGCTTCCTCTACTTTATTACTTGACGGGAAGAAATCAATGAATGCCTGGAATTCTTCTATCGCTTTTTTGGTATATGCCTGGTCCAACTGGTAAGGAGGAGATAACTGGTAATAAGATTCGCCAAGCATAAATTGAGCTTCGGGCACAAAAGGGCTTGCCGGTGTGTTCCTGATTAGTTTACTGAATTCGTATGCCGCCAATAGAAATTGTTCGCGTTTGAAATACGTCATTCCCAAATAAAATTGCGAATCATCATTGACCGCACTACCCGGGAATTGGAGTGTTATATTTTGGAACTCATTTACAGCTATTTCATAATCTTCATCATTATATAAGCCCATTGCGTAAGTAAAATATTCATCAGCATTGAATTTGCTTGTATCAACGGAACTTGAGCATGCAGATATTAATAAGGCGCCAAGAGGCAGTAGTAATAGTGATTTTTTTGCCGACAATTAATTCTCCTTTTTGAAATAACATTGATGTAAAAATAATTAAAATGGCAAAGCTGTAAAAATGTTATTTATGGTCACTTTCCCCTAACAGTGAACAGCAAAATAACCGTTACGATTAAAGTACCAACAACAAGGATTGGTTCCAAAAGATTTGATAAAACCGGCGGCTCGGATACTTCCCCCTTTGTAAAAAATAGAGATGGATTTTCAACTGCGTTAATTTGACTGACAAAAATTGTATCTCTGTTTTCATTCACCATCTCTTTGGAAAATAAGACATGACCATTTTCAGTATAATTTATTAGTGCTCGATAAATAATGGTTCTTTGAGTAAGGTAATCGCCAAAAAGTCCATCCCGGAAAGGCTCTCCATAGGCGGTGTTTATGCCGGTGATCGAATAACCGATAATGCCTTTTTTAACTGAATCGATATTTAGTTTATATCCCGAATTTGAAAATGCATCGATCACTTTTGCATGTAAAAACTCGAAACTTGGCGGGGACGTTAAATTGATTTTTATCGGCCGGGACTTTTCTAACCGTAATGAGTCAATTCCCATTACGGACTTTTCTATTAATGAATTAACAATTTCTAAGTTGGTTTCCTTCTGCGAGAATATAAAACCGCTGTTTAGTAAAATGAATAAGAATGCTATTTTAAAATTCAAGTGCGTTTATCTAATTAGTCACAGTTTCAAATTAGATATTCGAAGATGGAATATCAAACAAAAAAAGGTTGTACCAAAGGTTAAATCACTTTTAGAAAATATTACTCTTGGTACAACCTTAAACAATTATCTTCTACCGGCTGCAATTTCTTTCAGACGTTCAATCCTTTCTTCAATAGGCGGATGGGTAGAAAATAATTTTAAAAGGGATTTACCGCTAAGGGGATTAACAATAAACATATGTGCCGAAGAAGCACCGGCGTTTGCCATTGGCAGCATTTCATTTGCTTGGGATAATTTATTTAACGCCGAAGCTAACCCGAGCGGCTTACCGGAAATTTGTGCGCCGCTTTCATCTGCCATGTATTCTCTTGAACGTGATATAGCCATCTGAACCATCACGGCTGCAATAGGCGCAACAATCAAGAGAGCGAGTTCATAAAAAACATTTCCGCCTCTATCATCATCGCGGCTGTGTCCGCCGAACATAGCGGCATAACCGGCCATTCTTGCAATAAATGTAATTGTACCTACAAGCGTTGCGGCAATAGTCCCTACAAGAATATCTCTATTTTTAATATGTGATAGTTCGTGAGCAATCACCCCTTCCAGTTCTTCTTTGTTTAAAATTTTCATTATGCCGGTTGTTACGGCAACTGCACTATTTTGCGGATTTCTACCCGTCGCGAATGCATTAGGCGTAGGATTATCCATTACATATACTTTAGGCATAGGTAATTCAGCTTTCATCGCAAGTTTTTCCACCGAATCAAACAATTGAGGATAATCATTTCTGCTTACTTGATGTGCCCGGTACATCGTTAAAACAATTTTATCTGAAAACCAATACGATCCGAAATTCAGCGCTAATGAGAATAGAAAGGCAATCATCATTCCTGATTGACCGCCGAGTATGTTGCCGACAAGAAGAAACAATACCATCATTACCGTCATTAATATTACAGTCTTAAAACTGTTCATTTTCACTCCTTTGCTTTTTATCACTTTTAAAGTTATAAACTATTTATAACTACCGTCAAGTTGAAGATTCTAACAGAATTAGATTTGCAATTGTTCCATAAGATTCACAAACCATGAAGGTTGCTAAACCCTCAAGGACGCAAAACTAATCTGGGTTATTCTTAATGCCTTGCCTTTATAGCCAATTATCTTTAAAATCGTGCGTCAATTTTTAGGATTAATATGCAGAAAAAAATAATCATTGCATTAGTCTTGCTGGCATTCGGTAAAATATATTCACAAAGTACATATGAATTTTTAAGACTTGATGTAAGTCCGCGTGCTGCGGCAGTTGCCGGAAGTTTTGTTGCAAACAATGATGATCCAAACGTTGTTTTTTATAACCCAGCCGGAATAAATCTGCTTTCGAATACACCGGCATCATTTTCTTTTATGAAACATCTAATGGATATAAATTCTGCATCATTTGTAATCTCAAAGGAATACGAATCGCTCGGCAAATTTGCAGCTGCTGTTAAATATATTAATTACGGGAGTTTCACAAAAGCTGATGAAAACGGTACCAGGACCGGCGATTTTGGTGCCGGTGATATTGCACTGATTATTGGCTACGGAAATCAGTTAGACAGCAATTTTTATTATGGGGCAAATATTAAATTTATCTACTCAAGTATTGATGAATATTATTCAAATGCATTAGCCCTCGATCTCGGATTACATTACGCTTTCCCTGAATCGGGATGGAATTTCGGTTTCTCGGTTTTGAATCTCGGTACACAACTCACCTCATACATAGATTCTTCGGAAGACCTTCCGCTTGATGTTAGACTCGGCTTCACCAAGCAGATGGAAAAACTTCCATTCAAATTCTACTGGTCATTTAACAAACTCAATGAAGAACAAGATTCGTTCTTTAAACATTTCCAACAAATATCATTTGGCGGCGAATTTAAGTTAGGGCAAAGTTTACGTTTAAGATTCGGCTATGACAACGAAAAACGTAGAGAACTAAAGATCGGTACAACAGCCGGACTTGCCGGATTCAGTTTAGGTCTTGGTTTTAATGTAAGTACTTATGTGGTAGATTATTCGTTCTCGTCGCTCGGCTCGATCGGTTCGCTGCATAGGTTTGGAATTTCAACCAGCTTTAATTGAGAACTTGTCTGCCTATTAGTTTGGCTGATTGCGAATCTGCCTAACACCAGACAAGATTGAAAATTGCAAAACACAATTATCTTTTATACGGCGTCTTTAAATACTGTTTTGCTAGTGCATGCGAATCGTTTCTTTCACGTAATTCCAAAACTTCATTGTAATATTTAATTGCTTTATCTCGCTTGCCGAGCAGATCATTCAATTGACCAAGATATAAGACCGTATTAATCAAAAATCCGGATTCTTTCTCTTTATCAATTTCACGGGAAAGTCTTTCGGATACTTCAAAATAATAAACAGCAGAATCAGCAATATTTCTATTCTTAAAATCCATTCCTATATAATAGCTTGCTTCCCTTTTATATCTTTTGTTATAACCCGGCATCCCTTTTAAAGACTTATTATAAATATCACGGAATGTCTTTACCGCTTCACTGTAATTATTTTCTTTTATAAACGTAACTCCATAGTACTTTTGAAAATTAGGGTTGTTCGGAAAATCTTTTAGCAAAATTTTTCCCCATTTGCGTGCTTCATTCATATTTTCTTCAAACTGGAAATTGAGTGTCATTAAAAAGTAGCGTGATTCCAATAAAGCATACCTTCCGTTCCATGCAACATTTTCAAGTTCTTTTAGTCCTCTTGTTTTATCACCTTTCGGGAAGAATACCATAAAAGGTTTAACTACCGGGTAACGCTGCGGTATAACATCGGCATAGTAATGATAAATTCCGAATCCAAGTTGAATATCTACGTTTTTGGGATTTGCTTTGTAAGCATCAAAAACCAGAGCAAGCCCTTCCTTACCATCGAGTGCAGCATCGAACCAGCTTTCGCGTATTGCAAGTAATCTGCCGCGGAATCCGAGCGAGCCACCCTTAAAAAACATTGCATCAACGCTCTTTTCGTTTTCATCAAGAATGTCGTCACACATATCAATACATTCTTCAAGCTGATCATAAAATTTTTCATCCATACTTTCATTATCAAGATCGAGCAGAATACGCCACCAGGTTATCATTGCTTTGAAAAATTTTCCGGAAGGATGGGTAGGATATTCTTTTACGACCGCATCAAAAGTTTTTTCCGCCTTATCGAATTCAATCCCGTAAATTTGATTTACACCGGCTTTAACAAGTGAATCGTGTCGCACCCAATTATAATTTTGTGCGCAAATGTGAATTGTAATTAGAAAAAAAATCAAGAGGAGCAATTTTGTTTTCAAGCAACACCTTTCAATTGTATCACTCTGAACGAAGTGAAGTGTCTGAGATTCTTCGTCTTCACACTTCGACAAGCTCAGTGTGATTCCTCAGAATGATCTGTAAATATGTCATTTTCTTTTCGGGCGGTACATATCCGTTGCATGCCCATAGAACAATTCAGCCGCAAACATCATCGTTTCCGATAAAGTAGGATGCGGATGGATAGTTAATTCCAAATCTTTAACAACGGCACCCATTTCTATGGCAAGAGTTCCCTCGGCAATCATATCACCAGCTCCAACGCCGACTAATGCAACACCAAGTATTCTTTCGGTTCCGGGTTCAATTATAAGTTTAGTCATTCCGTCATTACGGTCTAATGTTGTTGCGCGTCCGCTAGCCGCCCATGGAAATTTGGCGACTTCTACTTTGATTCCTTTTTCGCGTGCCTCGGTTTCGGTTAAACCGGTCCATGCAATTTCGGGATCTGTAAACACAACAGCGGGAATAGCATTCGGCTCAAATGCAGCTTTGTGACCGAGAATAGCTTCCACAGCAACTTTTCCTTCGGCAGCAGCTTTGTGTGCAAGCATAGCGCCGCCAACGATATCGCCAATCGCGTAAATTTTCTCGTCATCTGTTTTCAGTTGTTTATCAACAACAACAAAACCTCGCTGATTAACTTTTACTTTTGTATTTTCTAAACCCAACCCGGCTGTAACCGGTTTTCTTCCAATCGAAACAAGAACTTTATCGAAAGTTTGTTCCGGGTCCGTTACATTTTTTCCTTCTAACTTCACAGCAATAGATTTGCCGGTATCTTTCAAATCAACGACTTTTGTTTCAGTGTAAACATTATCGAGTGTGGTTTTCAATCTTCTTTCAAGTACGGCAACTAAATCGCGGTCGGCGCCGGGTAATAAGCCAGGCAGCATTTCGACAACTGTAACTTTACTACCAAGCGAAGCATAAACAGTACTTAATTCCAATCCAATGTATCCGCCCCCAATCACTAATAATTTTTCGGGTACATCATTAATTTCAAGTGCCGAGGTTGAGTCCATTACTCTCGGTGAATCGGTCGGAAATCCTGGAATTGCAGCCGGAACGGAACCGGTTGCAAGAACAGCTTTTTCATAAACTACTTCTTCCTTCGTTCCATCAATCTTATCAACTAAAAGAGTATTCGAATTAACAAATGTTGCGCGGCCATTTATATAATTAACTTTTCTTTGTTTGCACAACTGTCCTAACCCACCGGTAAGTTTGTTTACTACACCATTTTTAAAATCGCGGAGCTTATTTATATCTATTTGGGGTTCACCAAATTCAACACCCCACTTTTTTGCTTCTTCTGCTTCGTGGATTAATTTAGCAACATGCAGCAATGCCTTGGATGGGATACATCCGCGGTACAAACAGACACCGCCTGGATTTTTTTCTAAATCGATTAAGGTAACTTGCATACCTAAATCGGCAGCTAAGAAAGCCGCCGCATAACCTCCGGGACCACCGCCTATAACAGCTAATTGTGTATTCATGCTTTTCTCTTTCAACTTTTTTATTAAATTTGGACGGTGTTAAAATAGTAAAAATCAAAAAATATTCTTTATTACATTTTTACATCAATAGAACACCGGTTTTTCTAATATCAGAAAAGTGATTATGAAAAAAATTTTTACTGTATTTCTTCTCTCTTCGTTATGTCTTGCTAGTGAAAATTTAAAACCTACTAAAATCAGCAAACCCCCAATTATTGATGGAAAACTTAATGAATCAACCTGGCAAGATGTTTTAACTGTTTCAAGTTTCAAAACATTTTACCCCGATTTCAAGAACGACGCATCTCAAAAGACTATTGCTTATTGTGCCTATGATAGCGCAAACCTTTATTTCGCTTTTAGATGTTATGATACCGAGCCGGGCAAAATAAAAACTTCTGTTTCAAACAGAGATAATATTCGTTCGGATGATTGGGTTTGTATCAACCTCGATTCATTTAACGATCAGCAATCGCTTTATGCTTTTTATGTTAATCCTAACGGAATACAAACAGACAGCCGCTTTGCAGCCGGACAAGAAGATTTTAGTGCTGATTTTGTTTGGTATAGTGCCGGCGAGATGTTGCCGGATGGTTACACTATCGAGATTGCTATACCTTTAAAAAGTATTCGCTATGCTGACGGCAACCCGGTTACAATGTCTATCTTCTTCGAAAGATATATCAGCAGACTTTCAGAACATTCATCTTACCCGGAATTGGATCCGGCAATGGGAATGGCTTTCCTCGTTCAGATGGAACCGTTAGAATATTATGATCTTAATCAACATACTTTATTTGAGCTGTTGCCGGCATTTACATACTCACAGAAATATTCACGGCGAGAAAACGAATTAGTTAAGTATGAAAATAAAGGGGAGATAAGTTTAACAACCAAGTATGGCATTACATCTAATCTAATTTTAGATGCAACTTACAATCCCGATTTCAGTCAGATAGAAGCAGATGCCGGGCAAGTTGATGTTAACCTCCGTTACGCTCTATATTATCCGGAGAAGCGACCTTTCTTTTTGGAAGGAAACGAAATATTCAACATTGCAGCAACAAGCACCTCCGAAATTGATCCGCTTGGTTCTTTGGTTCATACAAGAAATATCGTTAATCCCATTACCGGTATTAAACTTTCAGGAAAGTTAGGCACGATGAACACTCTTGCCGTTCTTTATGGGATGGATGAACAAGTGCCGGATACATCGGGCGACACAAAATATGCACACTTCCCTATCGTACGATACAAACGCTCACTCTTTAATGATAGTTACATTGGTGTTATTTACAGCGGAAAGGAATTGAATAATACTTACAACCGTTCGGGTGGAGTTGACGGTATTATCAGGTTAACTCAATCAAGTACACTTGAATGGAACGGAATTTTTTCTTCAACAAAACTTTACGAAAACAGTCCCATTGAGAATGGCTCTGCAATGAGTCTGCGTTATAATTACGATACGCGCGATCTTTACTACGATATTTCTCTAAAAAATATATCGGAAAATTTTAATATTGAAACCGGTTATATAACCCGTACCGGAATTTTTTCCGCTGCCGGATTGGTAAGACCAAAAGTTTACCCGGAAAATTCATTTATATCAAGAATCGATTTTGAAGCATTTTCAGCTCAGATACAAGATAAGCCGAGCAATACATGGGAAACATATAATTATTTAAGTGCACAAACTTTTTTTCTCGGCTCGTTAAACACAAAGGTTAAATACACTTATTCGACCGAGGTTTTTCTCGGCGAAAAATTTAAGACCGGCGGTTTCGGTGCATCATTTGGCGGACTTATACAAACACAAATTTCATTTTCTTTAGTATATAGATCGATGAATGCAATTTACTATTCCTCTCTGCCGTACCAGGGTAAAGTAAATACACTTTCAGCGATTTTTGTATTTAAGCCCACAACCAACATAGAATCATACTCATCATTAATCTACTCCAAGTTCAAACGTTCATCTAATAATGAAATTATTTATGAGTACCCTATCATAAGAGAAAAATTAACCTACCAATTAAATAAGTATTTATTTTTCAGGGGCATAATCGAATACAACAAGTTCAAACGCCAGTTAGTTACAGATTTTCTCGTTTCATTTACGTATGTACCCGGAACCGTTGTTCACATTGGCTACGGCTCGCTCTATCAAAAAAATGAATGGGACGAATTGCAAAACAGATATATTGATGTAAAATCATTCGATGAAGCACAACGCGGATTTTTCTTTAAGATGAGTTACTTATGGAGAATATAAAATTAACAATAGCGACGCGCCATGGCGCGTCCCGACAGAAAAATTACCCTTCCAAGCTTAACAAGAATGGATTTTCGAGTGCATTAACTACCCATTTTAAAAACCTAATGGCGTCTGCACCGTCAATAATTCTATGATCATATGAAAGTGAAAGCGGCATCATTAAACGCGGTTCAAATTTGCCATCGATGTAAACCGGTTCGTACGAAGATTTGGAAACACCAAGTATTGCAACTTCGGGCGAGTTAACGATTGGAGTAAAATATGTTCCGCCAATTCCTCCAAGATTTGAAATTGTAAAACATCCGCCTTGCATTTCTTCTAGCGAAAGTTTTTTATCACGTGCTTTTTTAGAAACATCGGCAAGTTCAATGCTAATCTGGGTAATGTTCTTTTTATCAACATCGCGTATTACCGGGACAAGCAATCCCCTATCCGTATCGACTGCAACGCCAATGTTAAAATATTTTTTATAAACCACTTCGTTTCTTTCCATATCAACACTACTGTTGAATTGCGGAAAGACCTTTAATGCGGAAGCAATTACTTTTAACAGAACACCGGTAACGGTTAATTTACCGCCGGCTGCTTCAACATTTTTACCGAACTGCTTGCGTAGATTTTCTAATTCAGTTATATCCGCTTTATTAAATTGGGTAACGTGGGGAATCGTAGCCCAGGCATAAGATAAATGTTCTGCGGTCTTTCGCCTTATATTACTCATCGGTTGTTTATCAATCTCACCCCATTTCGAAAAATCAGGAAGCGTTTCTTTTGTTATAGAAATTGCACCGCCTATAATTCCGCCTTGTTGCAGTTTTTGATTCAAAGCTTTTGCAAATGATTTAACATCATCGATCGAAATTCTTCCGCTTACACCGCTTCCTCTTACCTGGTGAATATCAACACCAATTTCACGAGCAAATCTTCTTACAGATGGCGCCGCCGGAACAACTACTTTGGAAATATCTTTGGGAATTGAGATCACTTGCGGCATGTGGGTATGTTCCCTGGGAATTGAGAATTGAGAGTTGAGAGTTGAGAATTGTTTGTTACTCTCAGTTATTTTCTTTTCTGAAACGGGAATATTTTTTGTTTCACTCTCTGAAAAATTCTCCATTCGCAATTCTGAATTCTCAATTAGAAGTACAACCGATCCAACTGCAACAGTATCCCCTTCTTTCACTTTAACATCTTTTACTATTCCGCCAACTTCTGTCGGTACTTCTACAGTAGCTTTATCGGTTTCAATTTCCATTACTATTTGTTCAGCTTCGACTTTATCGCCGGCCCTAACTAAAATTTTTGAGATTTGTGCTGTCGGAATGTTTTCGCCAAGTGTAGGAATTTTAAATTCGAAAATGTTAGTTGCTTGCTCGCCTCGTTCTTGGTTCGGCGGACCGGGTTGCTGGTCGTTAGTTGCTTGTAGTAGGTTTGTAGTTGCATGCTGTTCTTCATTGCTGTTCTGGAATTCTTGTGTTTCACTTCTCACGTCTTGCGTTTCACCTTTCACATTTTGCATCTCGCTCACTTCAACAGAAATCAACGGCTCACCAACATTAGCTTTAGTTCCATCTTTAACAAATACTTCTTTAACAATTCCTGAAATATCGGAAGGAACTTCAACAGTTGCTTTATCCGTTTCTATTTCAACAACAACTTGATCGACAGCTAACTTATCGCCCTCTTTCACCATAACTTTAATCACATCAGCCGAATGAATATTATCTCCAAGATGTGGTAATCTAAAATCTACAATCATTTCTTTTCCTCTTTTTTAAATTCTGAGTCCCGGTTTTAGGGACATCCATTGGACTCCTTCGGAGAAGAATCTCACACTCAAATTAGGAGGAGATACTTCTTACCTCGCTTACTCGCTTCGCTCGAAGTGAGTATGGCGGGCGCTTCACTCAGTATTTATGTCCGCGCCGGATTCGCTTTCTCCGGATTAATCCTTAATTCTTTCTGTGCTTTTTTAACAACTTCTGGTTTTAGACTTCCCTCTTTCATCAAAGAATAGAGAGTAGCATAAACAATATGTTTAGCATCTACTTCAAAGAAATCGCGCAAAGATGTTCTTCCTTCACTTCTTCCGAAACCGAAAGTACCGAGCGAATGAAGTGGACCGGGCAGCCATTTTGCAATTGCATCCTTAATAATTTGCACATAATCCGATGCAGCAATAAATACACCTTTTTCATCTTTAGTAATTTGGGAAATGTAAGGTAGTTTTTGTTCTTTATCCGGATTAAACATATTCCATCGTTCGATCTCTTGAGCATCGAGATGCAAGTTCTTATAGCTGGTAACGCTCCAAATATCAGATGCAATTTTATAATCTTTCTCTAATATTTCAGCGGCTTTGATAACTTCATTTAAGATTGTACCGCTTCCCAATAAGTGTGCTTTAGCTTTTGGAGTTTTTAGTTCACTTGTTTTGAATCTGTACATCCCTTTTAGTATTCCATCTTTAATATCTTTTGCTGAACTCGGTTTAACAACCGGCAACAATGGTTGGGGATAATTTTCATTCATAATTGTTATGTAGTAGAATACACTCTCTTGTTTTTCATACATTCTATAAATACCGTCGCGGATAATTACTGCAAGTTCATAAGCAAACGCCGGATCATAAGTTATTAGATTTGGAATAGTATAAGAAAGCAAAAGGGAATTTCCATCTTGATGCTGCAATCCTTCACCGGCTAAAGTTGTGCGTCCGGCAGTAGCGCCAAGAATAAAACCTTTAGTCCGCATGTCGCCGGCAGCCCAAACAAGGTCACCTACTCTCTGCATACCAAACATGGAATAGAGTGTGAAGAAAGGAATTGTGTTTACACCGTGCGTTGCATATGCTGTTCCAGCAGCCATGAATGAAGACATCGACCCGGCTTCTGTAATTCCTTCTTCAAGTATCTGCCCGTTCTTTGCTTCTTTATAATAGAGCAGACTGTCTTTATCAACCGGTTCGTAGAGTTGACCGGCATGTGAATAAATTCCTATTTGCCGGAAGAGAGCTTCCATACCAAATGTTCTTGCTTCATCGGGAACGATAGGAACGATTAAATGGCCCAGCTCTTTATCACGCAAAAGTTTTGCAAGAATTCTTACAAATACCATCGTTGTAGAAACTTCGCGTCCTTCGGTACCGGTGTAAAATTCTTCAAATATTTCCTCGGATGGGGTTTTTATCGGCTGCGCTTTAACGACACGTTTAGGAATGTAACCACCTAATGCTTTTCTTCTCTCTTTAAGATATCTAATCTCGGCTGAATCTTCAGCCGGTCTGTAGAAAGGAGCTTTAGTAACTTCATCATCACTAATCGGGATAGAAAACCGTGTTCTGAATTCTCTTAATTCATCTTCGTTTAATTTTTTCTGTTGATGAGTAATATTTTTTCCTTCGCCGGCTTCACCAAGTCCGTAGCCCTTAACAGTTTTTGCAAGAATAACAGTCGGGGCATCTTTGTGCTCGACTGCGGCTTTAAATGCGGCATAAACTTTTTCCGGATCGTGTCCGCCGCGTTTCATTTTTTCAAGCTGTTCATCGGAATACTTTTCAACTAAATGAAGTAGTTCTGGATATCTTCCGAAAAAGCTTTCCCTAATATATTTTCCATCATGTGTAATAAAATTTTGGGATTCACCGTCAATAGATTCATTCATTCTTTTTACCAGCAAGCCGGTTTTATCGGCTTCGAGCAAAGGATCCCAATCACTTCCCCAAACAACTTTTATTACATTCCATCCGGCACCGCGGAAATTTGCTTCGAGTTCCTGGATTATATTTCCGTTTCCTCTAACCGGTCCATCTAATCTTTGCAGATTGCAATTGATCACAAAAATTAAGTTATCAAGTTTCTCGCGCGATGCAAGTGAAATAGCACCAAGTGTTTCGGGTTCATCTGTTTCGCCGTCGCCAAGAAAAGCCCATACTTTTTGATCGCTTGGTTTTTTCAAACCGCGGTCTTCAAGGTATCTTGCAAAACGCGCTTGATAAATTGCTTGAATCGGTCCAAGCCCCATTGATACAGTCGGGAATTCCCAGAAGTCCGGCATTAACCATGGATGCGGATAAGATGAAAGTCCTCCGCCCGGTTTTAATTCCCTTCTAAAATTTTGTAGTTGTTCTTTAGAGATTCTTCCTTCTAAAAAAGCACGTGCATAAATTCCCGGTGCTGCGTGTCCCTGGAAATAAATTATATCGCCATCATGGTTACCATCTTTACCGCGGAAGAAGTGATTGAAACCAATTTCATATAAAGTTGCCGCTGAAGCATAAGTAGAAATATGTCCGCCGATACCGCTTTCTTCTTTGTTAGCACGAACAACCATTGCCATTGCATTCCAGCGGATTAAACTTTTTATGCGGCGTTCAATTTCGCGTCCGCCCGGGAAAGGCGGCTGCTGACTTTTAGGAATTGTGTTTATGTATGGCGTATTGGCTGTGAAAGGTAATTCTACACCGGCTTCGTGTGCATAAGTATCAAGGTTATGCAAGAGCTCTTTAACCCGCTCCGGTCCGCCGGATTGCAACACATATTCCAGCGATTCAAGCCATTCTTTCAGCTCTGTTTCATCAAAATCGAAAGAACCGTTCTTTTTATTATCATTCATTTTTCGTCCTTATTTACAATTATTACCTATATAATAGGTTATGAAGTATTATTTTTATTAAATGCGGATTCAAATTTAAGAAATCTGCAGATTGAATACTAATAAGCGGTTTATATTATAACGAGTGAATATTTTTTATAGTTCAATAAACTTTATAAAGAGTTATTTTAAAACCACGGGACAAATTAAACGTCATATCATTTGAAAATTAAGATATTCACTTGCAAAACTATCCGGAGCAAAAAAAATTGAACATCACAAAGACCCTTCTTCTCCTTTCCATAATAAGTTTTAGTAATATACTATCACAAACAAGTTTGATAAGCGGTAAAATTGAAGATGCAACGAATGGTGAAACTTTAATCGGTGTAAATATTATCGTTAATGAAATAGACGGTTTGGGCACAGCTACAGATATTGATGGTAAATTCAAACTGCAGATTGAGCCGGGAAGTTATTCACTAAAAATTAGTTACATCGGTTATAACTCGATAGTAAAAACAGATGTTGTTGTATTAGCCGGCAAAGAGACTTTCCTAAATATCAAACTCACACCGTCAGCTATACAAATAGATGAAACAGTAGTACGCGCCGATTATTTTGATAAATCACTTCAGACCAATAATCTGGCAACTGTAATGTTAAGTCCGGAAGAAATCCGCCGCTCACCGGGGTCTATACAAGATTTCCAAAGAATCCTTCAAGGTATAGCCGGTGTATCGTTCTCCGATGATAAAAATAATGAATTGCTCGTCCGCGGCGGCTCACCTAATGAAAATTTAACTGTGATCGATGAAATGGAATTACATTCCACCAACCATTTCCCAAATGAATTTAATTCAGGTGGACCAATTAACATGATCAATGTTGACCTTATCGAAAACATACAATTTTCTACCGGGGGATTTATTTCCAAGTACGGTGATAAACTGTCATCGGTAATGCAAATTACAACGCGTGAAGGAACACGAAGCAGTTATTTTAGTGGGAATGCTAATCTTTCAATAGCCGGGTTCGGCGGAATATTTGAAGGAAAAATAAATGACGGTAAAGGTTCGTGGGTTATCTCGGCAAGAAAAAGTTACATCAATTTAATTTCAGGCGCTGTGGGATTGACTGCTGTACCCTATTATTATGATTTCCAATTTAAAGTGGCTTATGATCTTTCTTCTAAACATAAATTATCATGGTCCGGAATTTACGGCAACGACAAAATTTTAATCGAAGGTGAATCCGATCAACAAGATTTAACAAAAATAGGAGTTACCGATTCGGTAGGAATTGAAAGGGTTGACGTAAAATTATACCAATACGCAACGGGTGTAACACTTAAAAGTATCTGGGAAAAAAATCTTTACTCAATGACAACACTCTATTACAATAACTATTTCAAAAATGTAACGGTCGATGAAAATTTTACGGAGCGAGTTTACGATAACGAAGGCAAGCTTGCTTCAAATTCGATAATTAACAAACGCAACTTATATGACGATACCCATCATAACTCAACCATGGCGTTAAAGAGCGAGTGGTACTGGAATTTAGACAATACAAATGAATTGAACTTAGGTGGTTCTGTCGCAACCGGTGATTTTATTCAAACTCTTTATCTAACTGGAAACGAAGCGCGCTATTTTATTAACGGTCAGTGGTCACCGGTTATTATTGTGCCTGAATCGAACCTTGAATACAATATAAAATTATTCGACAATTATAAATATTATGCTTTCATCAATGACAAAATAAAATTATTTAACAACCGCTTAATACTTAACGCCGGTTTAAGGTATGATTATTTTTCTTACAGCAACAAAGGAAATGTAAGCCCACGTTTTTCGGGATCATATTTTATTATCCCCGGACAAACGAGTTTCAACTTTGCATACGGTGAATATTATCAGACTCAAAGTTATCCTACATACGGCGATAGAGAAAAATCCGGTATAAACCGTTACCTAAAAAATTCACATTCACGTCATCTAATTGCCGGCATTGAACATGTAATTGACGACGGGTTGAAAGTGAACCTCGAAGCATATCATAAATCATATGATGATATACCGGTATCGGAAGAGTTTATTCACTTCACTGATAGAACGTTCCGGTCAAACAGAAATATTAATATAGGCACACAGACAATTAACGGTATCGATCTTTTGATCCAGCAAAAACTTGTTAAAGATTATTTTGGAACGATTAGTTATTCAAGAATGTGGACAAAGTATAACGACCCGAGAATTGGTTACGAAGGTAGAACATTAGTTTCCGAATACGATTTCCCACACGTTTTTAATCTTGTTGTTGGTAAAAGATTTCAAGGTATGCGTACTGAATTGGACAAAAGTTTTTTCCTTATAAAATATCTCAGTTATATACTTCCTTTTTCAGATGATATGGAAATTAGTTTCCGTTGGCGTTATGCCAGCGGTCAGCCTTACACGGAAAGATATTGGACCGAATCCGAACAATACTACGAAGGCGAAACACGGTGGAGTAAAGGCAACTGGCGCCCGGTTGACCAAATTAATAACGCTCGTTTTCCTGATTATCACCGGTTAGATATTGCTTTTAACAGCCGCTTCAATTTTGATAATTGGAGCATCGCAATATTCTTATCGATCCAAAATCTCTACAACAGAAAGAATATTGCCGGCTATCAATATAATTCGGATGGAACTGTAACTACAGTTTATCAATTTGCGTTTTTACCGGTGGTGGGAATTGATGTAAGGTTTTAATTTTAAGAAATCAGGTGATGGAAAAAGTTAAATGTAGTCAATCAAAACTGCTACCACTTTTTCCATTTCCAGAACATCAGAAATGCTATAACCGAAATTAAAGCCAATCCCATTACTATCAAGAACGCATCGGGTCTGTCTTGAAGCGGAATTTTTACATTCATGGAAAAAGCGCTAACGACGAATGTTGGAACCATGATTGCAATCGTGATGATGTTCAGTGTTTTCATCAACATATTCAGATTGTTGCTTATTAACGAAGCCTTAGCATCCATTAGACTTGCAAGAATATTGGAATAAATTTCCGCTTGCCTATAGCATTGGTTGTTTTCAATAATAATATCATCAAGGAGTTCAGTCTCTTCAACATTAAGATTTAGCTTTTGTGCGTTCAGTTTCATTTTCTCTAGTAGAACAGTATTTGAGTTAATCCCGTTCTGAAAATAAACCAAACTTTTTCCAAGCTTAAATTGATTAAGCAAATATTTATTCTCCATCGATTTGCTGATCTTTGCTTCTATCTCATCCGAAAGCATGTTGATTACTTTCAAATGTTCCATGAAGTGGTAGATGGAACGGAAGATAACTTTAAGCGCAGCATCATTAAGTGAATTTACTTTTAAAAAAGGTTTGCCGTTAAAAAATTGAAGCTCTTCATTTGTAACAAGAATTAATTTATCCTTAAAAAGAAAAAGTCCGGCAGAATCAACCTTAAACAATAACGGATAGTGTGCCGTATAGTTTTTGGGCGTTTTGAAAATCACAGCAGTATGCTGCGGCTCAATTTCGAATCTTGAAAGTTCATCTGCATCCAATGACGAGTTGAGAGTGTGCTCATCGATTTTATATGTTTCTACTAGTAATCTCTTTTCGTTCTCGTCGGGATTAATGTAATGCCGGATCGATGCAGAAGTGTTTTCAGTTTGGATTATTTTTCCGTCAGTAATACTGAAATATTTAATCATAATATTTCCGGATGATGATTAAAGACAAAGTTTTATTTCCAGCCTATTAATTACTTTTGTTTCCCAGAGCCCACTGCCTGATAATATTCTTTTGTGTTATGTCTAATTTAGCATTTGGATGAAGATAAGTATAAATCGGCAGAGGCATATTTCCTTCATTTACTTCTTCCCAAATTTCCTTTTTATATTCTGCTTTTTTATCACTCTTCATCAATTCCCATTCGGAAAAATTAAGATGTCCTCTTCCTTCGCGGACATCTTTTTCAATCAGCCAGCTTACCGGCGCAACTGAACTATACCAGGGCCATTTTGTTTCGTTGGAATGACAATCGTAGCATGCCATTTTAAATAAATTCTTTACCTCTGCCGGTGCATTAATATCTGCAATAATCGGCGGATTAGTTTTTTCAATTTCAATAAACTGTATTCCGACAAAAGCTAATATTAACAGAACAAAAAAATATTTAAAGAATCTTCCCATTAGTCCTCCTGATAAAAAAGTGAATGATAAAGAATTTACTTTTTATCTTACTTCGAATTTTTCTTTTTTACAAGTACCTTATCTACCCTTTTGCCGTCCATATCAACTACCTTAAAATAGTAGTCTTCATAATCAAAACTATCACCGGTATGCGGAATTTTATTAAGGCGGTACATAATAAATCCGCCAAGTGTGTTGTACTTATCTTCTTCGGCAAATTGAATATTTAATTTGTCTCTCAATCCATCAACAAGATAGCCGCCATCAACAAGCATGGAACCGTCTTTTTCATAAAAAATATCTTCTTCCGAATGTTCAAACATCTCGGGCAGATCGCCGAAAATATTTTCTACAAGATCGTGTAACGTTATCAATCCTTGAACAGCGCCGAATTCATCAATAACAATTGCTGTGTAGTTTTTTGTCTCACGGAATTTATCCAGCACCTTTAATGAATTTGTGTTTTCACTTACAATAACCGGCGGAATAATTATGGAACGGAGATCAACATTATCCACAGTAAAAAACTTTTCAAGGAAATTGCGTGTGTTTATAATACCCAAAATCTTATCTAGCGAACCATCACATACCGGGTATTTCGAAAATTTGCTCTTAACTATAATATCTCTGATCTTTTCTGTGGAATCATTCATATCAATCCATACTACATCCTGGCGGTTTGTCATAATCGAATCGGCACGTCGATCGCCAAAGCGAAAAATGCTTTGTATCATTTCAGTTTCTTCGGATTGCAGCGTTCCGTATTTGCTGCCTTGCTCAAGTAATATTTTCAATTCCTCTTCAGTTACCGGTGGCTGCGCAGCTTTTTTAATACCAAAAACTTTTAAAAATATCTTAGTTGAAAAACTTAAGAACCAAATAACCGGTGAAACTGTTATTGACAGCAATCGCATAGTAGGCGCAACCAATATTGATATTGCTTCGGGATTATTAAATGCGATCGTCTTAGGAACCAATTCACCAATTACCAGCGACAGATAGGTTATTGCTGCAACAACCAACACTACCGAAATTTCGTATGCTATATCTTTTACCAAATCGAATTTTTGAAAAAATGGAGTAACATCTTCCGCTATCGCTAAACCGCCGTATGCGCCGGCAATAATTCCAACCAATGTAATTCCAACTTGAACTGTTGAAAGAAATTTTTCCGGTTCGCTTAAAAGCAGAAGAGCAATCTTTGCACCTTTCTTCCCTTTCTTAGCGTAATCTTCGAGACGTGCTTTCTTGGAAGAGACAAGTGCGATTTCGGACATAGCAAAAAAACCGTTGAGCACAACCAAAAACAATATTATAACTATTTCCATCATTTCTATTACGGGTTGATAATTTTATTAACTTCCTTACAGAAATTAATCAAGAAAAGAATAATCTGCTCAGGCGAATCATACCTATTTGCTATTTCCAATTTAAGTGTTTCTTTACTCTGAATAAACTTAACGTTCTTTGCATAGTACTTATTTATGATTTCGAGCAAAAGAAAAAATTTATTCTTATAAAAATCTTCTCTATCACCTCTCGGAAGAATAATTATAGCCTTTTCTTTTTGAATAACAATCCTTTCGAACAGTGCAAACGATGCATGGTAGCGGAGTGTTGCGGTAAGGATCAATCTTTCCACGATAACCGGAATTTTTCCGAAGCGGTCTTCCATTTCTTCTTTTAATTCTTCAACCTCATCAATCCTGAGCATTGAAAAAAGTGCCGTATAGAAACTTAAACGATCGGCTTGATCGGGCATATAATCCTTTGATATACCGATTTCGAAATATGTATCAATCGTCGGTTCCGATCTATCAATTTGTTTTGGAAGATCCCGGAATACATCCTTGAACTCTTCTTGCTTCAACTCATCAACAGCTTCGTCAAGAAGTTTCATATAAAGTTCAAATCCAACAGAATCGATAAAACCGCTCTGTTCTGTTCCAAGCAGATTTCCGGCACCGCGTATTTCGAGATCGCGCATTGATAAATTAAATCCTTCTCCAAGATCGGTGTATTCTTCGATTGCTTGCAGCCGGCGTATCGATTTTTTTGTTAACGAGTTGAGTGACGGGACAAGAAAATATGCAAATGCTTGCCTATCACTTCTTCCTACACGTCCGCGTAATTGGTGAAGCTCTGCTAATCCAAACCGGTCTGCTCGATTGACAATGATAGTATTAACGTTCGGAATATCAATCCCTGATTCAATAATCTTGGTGGATACGAGCATATGATACTTTTTATTCAGAAAATCATAGATAACCTTTTCAAGTTGTGCCGGTTTCATTTGTCCGTGCGCAACGGCAATTTTTATTTCAGGAATATGTTTCTGAATGTAAGATGTAATTTTATCAATTGATTGAATCCGGTCATGCACAAAATAAATTTGCCCGTTTCGTTTTACTTCGTTCAAAATCCATTCACGAACTTTGAAGATATCGAACTTATCAACCTTTGTATAGATTGGCTGTCTGTTTGGAGGCGGTGTGGCAATTATCGATAAATCACGTGCACCGAGCAGCGATAAATTTAAAGTACGTGGTATTGGTGTGGCTGTTAAAGTTAGCGTATCTACATTTGCACGGAATGCGCGCAGTTTTTCTTTTGCCATTACTCCAAAGCGGTGTTCTTCATCGATGATAAGCAATCCCAGGTCTTTAAACTTTACATCCTTTGATAAAATGCGGTGCGTACCTATCACTAAATCAACTTCACCTTTCTCGAGTCGTTCCAAAATATCTTTCTGTTGCTGCTTGGTTTGAAATCTTGAAAGTGCTTCAACTTTTACTGGAAATTGAGTAAGCCGGTCCTTAAAAGTATTATAGTGCTGCTCGGCAAGAATTGTAGTAGGGACAAGCATCGCAACTTGCTTGCTATCGCTTATAGCTTTAAAAGATGCACGCACGGCAATTTCCGTTTTTCCAAATCCAACATCGGCACACACTAAACGATCCATCGGGTTATCACTCTCCATATCCCGTTTTACCTCGTCGGTAACTTTGGATTGATCTGGAGTATCTTCATAGAAGAATGATGCTTCAAGTTCGCGCTGCCATATTGTATCGGGATTGAATGCAAAACCGGTAGATGATTTTCGTTTGGCATAAATTGTAATCAATTCACGCGCAGCTTCTTTAATCTGCGACTTAACTTTTTTCTTTGTTGATTTCCATTCATTACCGCCAAGGACCGATAATTTTGGGGGAACGTTTTCTTTGGAAGAATATTTTTTTACAAGTGATAAATAATTCAGATTAACATAAACAACTCCGCCCTCGGCATATAATATTTTAATCGATTCTTGTTCTATCTGACCGATTTTTATTGTTTCGAGCCCGGTATATTGACCAATACCATAATTCTCATGAACAACAAAATCGCCTTTTTTAATTGAAGCAAAATCTTTTGTACGCGATTTTTTGCTTTTGAATTTTGAACTGAGCCTTGTCCGGTAAGGTTTGTTAAAAATTTGATAATCGGTCAATACAACAAGATTACTAATCTTTGCGATGAATCCGTTTTTAATCGGCAGAACAATAATTTTTATTCTGCCCGTCTCTATTAGTTCTCCTAATTCACTCCGGTAATCGGAAAGTAACTCTTCCAACCGATTACTTTGCAATTCATTTTCTACAGCAATAACAATCAGGAAATTTTTATTTGAATAATCTTTAAGCAGATTAAATAGTAATTCATAATTTGAGTTGATAACCGGGATTTCAGAGAAGTGAAAATTGTACCTTTCTTCATGTTGCCCTAATGTATCTTCAACCAGCCATCTCGCATTTTGATTATAAAAATCCGGAACAGCATTAATCACAGTCAACTTTTTTTCTTCTGCCGCTACATCAATTTCTTCTTCTTTAACTTGTTCATCATAAAGTTCTTCAAGCAATTCACTGTTCATGTATTCATCATTTTGTTCATCCATCTTTATTTCTTCCGGCGCAAATAATTTTTCGAGATCGTACTCGTTCGCAAATATCAACGGATTGTTTAAGTAATCGAAAATCGTACTTGATACATTTCCATTTGTATGTTCAATAGAAGCAGCAAGGGTTGTAATATTAAGTTTATCGAGCGATCGCTGATTTTCAGGATCGAAATGTCTGATCGATTCCAAGAAATCACCATCATATTCCAGCCTTACCGGTAACTTTTCGCTGTAGGACCAGAAATCGATTATTGAGCCCCGTACCGAAAAACTGCCGGGACTATCAACATATTTTTCACTGTTGTAATTGATTGCATTTAAGTATTCGATCAACTCATTGTAAATCAACTTGCCGCCGATTTCAATATTTGTTGTATTAACATCAATCTCTTTTTTAGATGGAAGATTTCTAACTAATAAATCATATGTTGATATAAGAATAAATTTTTCTCTGTTGGAAAGATCGGTTAAGCGCTCTTGCAAAGTTTCGGGTGTAAAGTCATCTGTAGAGATTACAATATCATCAAAACCCAAAATGCTTAGTTCAACTTTAACTTCATTTACAATTTGAATCGATGGACAAAGTATTAAAATCTGTTTTTCTATTTCGGCAATTGAAGAAACAAATAATTGTTTTGATGAGCCGACAAACGGTGAAATAAACATTTTATTATTGCTGAATTCATTTCGCTCGATTTTTCTTTTAAACTCGTTGAATGAATTGATATTGTATAAAATCTGATTTTCTGGCTTAATCATTAACAATAATTCCTTTTAAAATAGATTAATCCCTCAATGCAAAGCATAGAAGTACTAATTCTGCAAAACCGACATGGATAAAGTTACGTGGTTATTTATAAAAATGCTTTGCTTAAAACATTGTACACAGAAACTATTTCATTCTTACCCGTTATATAATTAGCATTAAAATTTTTGAACCCCACCCTACCCTCCCCTTTTTCAAAGGGGAGGATTTTTCAAACATTCTTTCGTAAAGTTGAATACTTGTTAGTTGATTCCTTCTCCGTGCACCAACTTACCTTTTAAAAGAAGATTAAAAGCACCCTCCCTTTTGTAAAGGGAGGGACGGGGAGGGTTCACACAACACCTTTCCAATTTTTATGTTATTTTAGTCAGTGTATTCCTCAAAATCATTCTAGGAATTTGAATATGACACTTCTAAAAGCACCTAAACCGAAAAAATTATCATCAAAGGAATTGAAATGGACTTGCGACCCTAAAGTATTTGAATTCGATACAACAACGACTATTAAACCGATCGAAGGAATTGTTGGACAAGAGCGCGCTTTGAAAGCTTTGCGTGTTGGTGTTGATCTTAAAAGTCCGGGCTACAATATTTTTGTTACCGGTCTTTCCGGCACCGGTAAATTTACAACCATCAAAATGGTATTAGAATCGATCAAACCAAATCACACACAGCTCTACGACTATGCTTACGTTAACAATTTCAAAGATGAAGACCGCCCGTTGTTACTTGTTTTTCAGGCCGGCAAAGCAATCCACTTTAAAAAAGATTTGTACCGTGCAATAACCTTCCTTCAAGAAAAAATCCCCCAGGTGCTTTCAAATGATCCATATTCATCCAAGAAGAAACAGATTCTTTCGGATTTCGGTAAAGCACAGCAATCCATGATGATTGAATTTGAAGATAAACTCCAAAAAGATAATTTCACACTTGGGCAGATAAAAATCGGTGAATTAGCACGGCCGGAAATATTAGCCGTCATCGATAATCAACCGGTCTTTGTTCACCAGCTAGACGAATTTATCCGCACAGAAAAAATTACTAAAGAGAAAGCTGATGAGATTGTAAATAAATATGCCGGCTATCAGGAAGAACTGCAAAAACTTTTTAAAGAAAGTTTAAAACTGACACAAGATTTCCAGGAAAAAGTTATTCAACTTGAAACTGAATTCACAAGTGATATAATCAGTATAGCCATCGAAAACTTGAAGAAAAAATATAAAGACCAAAAAATTCACGATTATCTTGACCTGGTTAATTTAAACATTCTTCAAAATTTAGATGTGTTTAAAGGACAAAAACCTGTCCAGGAAGAAACTCCTACCGGTGTAGTAATTGACTATCTAAAAGAATACGAAGTTAACGTTATACTGGATAATTCGGATACTAAAGATCAGCCGGTTATAATAGAAACTGCACCAACATACAGCAACTTATTTGGAACAATTGAAAAATACAGCGATGGCCGCGGCGGCTGGTATGCCGACTTTACAAAAATTAAAGCCGGTTCACTACTTCGTGCCAACGGCGGATTTCTTGTAATCAATGCCCTCGATGCATTCAGCGAACCCGGCGTTTGGAAATCGCTCAAACGTGTTCTTTTGTACGGACAGCTTGAAATCCAGGATCTCGCAAATCTGTATCAATTTTCACCAAGCGTTTTAAAACCTGAACCAATATACATCGATGCAAAAGTTATAATGATCGGCAATAACTACATCTACTCGATACTTTCTGCATACGAAGACGATTTCAATAAAATTTTTAAGATCAAAGCCGATTTTGATTACGAAATGAAACGGACAGATCACGCACTCACCGAATATGCAATGATAGTAAAGAAGTTGATTGAAAACGAAAAACTTTTGGAGTTCGATAAATCTGCAATTGCAAGATTGATCGAGTACGGCTCACGTTACGCCGGTGATCAAAACAAATTAACAACACGCTTTGCTTACATCGCAGATCTCACACGCGAAGCAAATTTTTGGGCTAACGATAACGGTGATAAATGTGTCAGCAGTTTTCACATCGATCAAGCTTTCCAATCATGGAAAGAGCAGCACGGGTTGTACGAATCGAAACTTACAGATATGATAAAAGAAGGTACAATTTTAATTGATACCGATGGCGAACGCATTGGAACAGTGAACGGTCTTGCAGTTTATGAAAGCGGACCATTTGCATTCGGAAAACCAACACGCATAACTGCATCGGTTGCACTTGGCACCGGTAACATTATTAATGTTGAACGTGAGTCCGGGTTAAGCGGTAATACTCACAATAAAGGTGTATTGATAATATCAGGTTACTTCCGGGAAAAATTCGGTAAGCGAATTCCATTATCGTTTACGGCAAGTTTGGTTTTTGAACAAGGCTATGGTATGATCGACGGCGATAGTGCCTCGATTACGGAAATTTGTGCACTTCTCTCTGCAATATCAAATATTCCGATCAAACAATCCTACGCAATCACCGGGTCGGTAAATCAAAAAGGTGATATTCAACCAATAGGCGGTGTGAACGAAAAGATAGAAGGATTTTTTGATGTTTGTAAATCACGCGGTTTAGATGGAAAACAAGGTGTTATTATTCCAATACAGAACGTGAAAGATTTAATGCTGAAAGATGAAATATTAGTGGCGGTGAAAAAAAATAAATTCCATGTACACGCTGTTGAAAAAGTTGAAGAAGCAGTTGAACTTTTAACCGGTATAAAAGCCGGTAAAGTATTGAAAAACGGTAAGTATGAATCCAAAACCGTTTTCGGTGAAGTTGAAAAAGAACTCCACATGATGAGAAAAAGATTGCGCCCGCCTTCAACTAAAAAGAATAATTCAAAACCGACAAATGAAAGAACAGAAAAAAATTCATTAAAGAAAAAGAAGAAGTGATTTCGAGAAACAGTGTAGGAACTTAAGATAAATCTAAAATTGTTTTTAACTCTTTCACAATTTTGGGATGCAAATCTTTCCCGGCGTGGTGTGGAATTACAATCCTAATTTTTTCTTTACGGTAAATTTTATGACTTCCTTTCTGGCGGATAAAAACGAAACCGGCTTTCAACAGCAAACTCTCTGCTTCTTTCGAAGTCATTTTCTATACTGCCTTCAAGGGATCTAAAATAAGGGGTGCAATAAAAAAAGATTTAGAACCAAGTAAAGTTCTTTCTTCATCATTCAGCGTCTCTAAATAAAGTTCTGCTGCTTCTCTTATATTTTGTAGTGCTTCTTCAAAGGTATCACCTTGACTAAAGCAACCTTTTAATTCTGGAACGTAAGCATAATACCCATTATCATCTTTTTCTATAATTGCATTAATCTGCATTATTTCTCCTCACCATTTTACTTCCCAATCAAATATATAGAGTTAAATTTTTGTTATCAACCTCTGATTAATTAGGAGAATTATTTAACACACCTTACGCAAAAAACAAATTTCTAAATTGCCCCGACATTTATGTCGGGGACTTATTAGACAAACAAAACTTGGCTTTAGCCACATTTTGAATATCCATGCGGCTAAAGCCGGTGGTTACTTTGGGTTATTTCCCCGACCTGAAAGGTCGGGGAAATATAAAACTTACTTTGCGTAAGGTGAGTTATTTAAGATACAATTAGAAGGTCTCCTTTTGCTTTTTGTTATATCTCAATATTTAAAACCCGTTGTGTGAATTAGATTATAAACCGTTTTACCAAAAGAATGGCGGAACAGTTTTTTAGGGTTGTGTTTTTAATTCACACAACGGATATATAAAATTTACAAGTATGCTGATATATTCTGATTTTAATGATAAATTATAGTTGTAATTTCACCTAATTTCCTAATCAAAATACACTAAACCATAATTATGAAAAACAAATTCTGCAGAACAAAAATTCTTGCAACAGTAGGTCCGGCAATAGATACATCTGAACAATTAGAAAAAATGGTTGATGCCGGTGTTAACGGCTTCCGCTTAAACTTTTCGCATGGAAACTTTGAGTACTTCGACCGCATATTCAATTTGATAAATGAATTATGCATCAACAAATCTTTGCCTATACCAATACTGATCGATCTTCAGGGACCGAAAATCAGGATTGGTGAATTGAGCGAACCGGCTATTGAAATAAAATCCGGCGAAACAATTGAAATAACTACTGATGATGTTCCCGGTACAAAAATAAAAATTTCTACAAGCTACAAGCAGCTCGCAAATGATGCCAAGGTCGGGAATGTTATTTTGATCGATGACGGGTTGATACGATTGAAAATAAAATCAAAGACAAAAAAGTCGGTCGTGTGCGATATTATAGAGGGCGGAATACTCAAACCGAAAAAAGGGATGAACCTTCCCGGGATGAATCTTAGTACACCATCTGTAACCGAAAAAGATTTTGAAAATTTAGATTTTTCTCTCAAGCACAGAGTTGATTTTGTTGCTCTCTCCTTTGTTAGAAATGCAAAAGATATTATTGATCTAAGGAAGTGGATGAACAAAAAGGGTTTTGATAAACCGATAATTGCCAAAATTGAAAAAGAAGAAGCCATAAAAAATTTCGAGAAAATATTGGAAACCGCAGACGGAATAATGGTCGCTCGCGGAGATCTTGGTGTTGAATTACCTTCTTACGAAGTACCGAATATTCAGAAAAGTATTATTAAGCGGTGTAACGAAGCCGGTAAGCTGGTAATAACAG
>JBFMBS010000019.1:0-87147 GCA_040755055.1 Bacteroidota bacterium | reverse complement strand
ATGATAAATTACATCTATTGAGGACGGCAATAAAATCCGAACTAAACATTAAACAACAAAAAGTGGCATAACTAAAATAAGGGGTCTCGGTTTTAATGAAATCTCAACTAAGTTTGACTTTATGCCCAATCGAATAATGAATATCAGCAATAGAATAACTAATTTATTCGGGATTAAATACCCGATCATCCAGGCCGGTATGGTTTGGGTAAGCGGCTGGAAACTTGCAAGCGCTGTTTCAAATAACGGTGCTTTGGGATTAATCGGCTCTGGTTCTATGAAGCCCGAATTGCTGCGCGAGCATATTCAAAAATGCAGAGCTGCAACATCAATGCCTTTTGGTGTAAATATTCCGCTACTGCGCGGTGATGCTGAAGAACTTATTAATGTTGTGTTAGATGAAGATGTAAAAATTGTTTTCACATCTGCCGGTCACCCGGGAAGACATATTGAAAAATTAAAGAAGCATGATGTAACTGTTATTCATGTTGTTCCTTCAATAAAATACGGATTGAAAGCAGAATCGGTTGGGTGTGATGCCGTAGTTGGCGAAGGAGTTGAAGCCGGCGGACACAATGGTGTTGACGAGATAACAACATTTTGTTTGATACCACAGTTGACTGATGCCTTGAAAATACCGGTTATCGCTGCCGGCGGTATATCGGATGGAAGAGGAATACTTGCCGCCTTCTCGCTTGGTGCTGAAGGAGTACAGCTTGGAACACGTTTCGCCGCTACGGTTGAATCCTCTGCCAATGATAACTATAAAAGAAAAATAATTGAAGCTGGTGATAACGATACAATACTCGTATTAAAAAAAATCGGTATGGCACGGATGATTAAAAATGAATTTACAAACATTGTCCACAAAGCCGAGTTAGATGGTGCCGGTGAGGAAAATTTAAAAGAATTGCTCGGCACAAAGCGTGAGCGTCTTGGAATTTTTGAAGGCGACGAAAAAAACGGTATGCTCGAAGCCGGTCAAGGTGCCGGGTTAATAAAAGAAATTTTACCAGTGAACACTTTAATAAAAAAATTAATTGATGAGTTCGAAGCTGCCCGTATTAATTTAACAAAGATGCAATCTTAACGAAACAATTTGTCTGAATTAACAATAAATATGTTAATATTAGATTTAATACCGCTAAATCCTCTTATAAACAAATCATTTGTGTGAACGATAATTCAGTATAAACTATGAGAATACATTAGTTTATTGATTGTTGTTCTTTAATAATGATATAATTTTGTTGTTGAAATTATTCTCATTATTCCATTTACAGTCTCCTACTATTCAACAAATAAATATCTATATGATTATTGTCTTTATAAAATATATTTAATCAACATTACACGACATATTAAAGGTAAGTTCGAGTAACAATGATAATCTACGAATTGATATATAATCTATCACTGTTGGTAGCAATCAGTGTCTTCTCCGGATTTTTAGATGAAAGATTCGATCGAAAAAATTTACCGTGGAAAATATTGAACGGTATTCTATTCGGCACTACGGCAATTATCGGAATGCTGAATCCCTTCGAATTAGAGAAAGGGCTTTTCTTTGACGGGAGAACAATAGTAATAAGTCTTTGCACTTTATTCTTTGGACCGCTTTCGGGGTTTATCGCTTCCGTACCGGCTATTATATACCGTGCTCTTATAGGCGGTATCGGCGTTTATATGGGAATCGGGATGATTATTTCTGCCTATATCATCGGATATGTTTTTTGGCGCAGAAGAAAACCAAATACTCAAATCAGAACAATTGATTTATACTTGTTTGGCTTGTTCGTACATCTAGTAATGCTTCTTTTAATTTTGACGCTCCCGGCAAAAAATATTTTACCGACTTTTAAAATAGTTTCCCTACCTATAATAATCGTGTTTCCGTTGATCAGTTTAGTAATTGCAAAAATATTATACGATCAGGAACAGAAAAAAAATGCATTTAATATCATCAAGGAAAAAGAAAAACTTTTTAGAACTACACTCTACAGTATCGGTGATGCCGTGATAACAACCGACATCGACGGCAATATACAGCAGATGAATCACATTGCGGAACGGCTTACCGGCTGGCAAGAATCCGAAGCAAAAAATAAACCACTGAATAGTGTTTACATAATTTATAATGAAGATACCCATCTGCGTCTTGATAATCCGTTAGAGCTGATTCTTAAGTCTGGATCGATAATCGGTCTTGCAAATCACACTATGCTTATATCAAAATTCGGTAAAGAGATTCCGATTGCCGATAGCGGCGCACCAATTATTAATGAAAACGGTACAATCATCGGCATTGTTTTAATTTTTAGAGATCAAACAGCAGATAGAGAGAAGCAAAGATTATTAGAAGAAAGCGAATCACGTCTTAAACGGGCAGAACTCCTTGCTAACGCCGGCAACTGGGAGTTGGATCTTAATACCGGAATTGTTTCCGGATCGGAAGGCGCGCGAAGGTTATACGGGATAAAGGAAGCAACCGGACAATTAACGGATCTGCAAAAATTAACCTTACCGGAGTACCGTGAAAAATTAGATGCCGCTATGTCCGATCTGATAAAAAATAATAAACCTTATGATGTTGAGTTCCAGTTACGGAGGGTTGACAACGATGAAATAATTTTTGTTCATTCGATAGCCGAATATCAAAAGGATAAAAAAAAAATATTCGGATTCATTGAAGATATAACAGAATACAAAAAAATTATCAAGGCACTCGAACAGAGTGAGGAACGCTACCGGTTAATTGCCGAAAATACTGCCGACACAATTTCAGTTTTTGATCTCGAGTTAAATTTCAAATACGTAAGCCCCTCCTTAACAAGTTTACTTGGTTACACTCCCGAAGAACTAATTAAAATTGGACTAGAAAAAATTTTAACTCCAGAATCTTATTCAAAAATAAAAGAAATTTATCATCAAGAAATAGAATTAGAGATGACCGGGAAATCAGACCTAAGACGAAGTAGGTTGATTGAAACGGAAGAATTCCGCAAAGACGGTAAAAAGATTTTTGTTGAAGGTATAGCTTCTTTCCTTAGAGATGATACCGGCAAACCAAGCGGCATCCTCGCAATATCACGGGATATAACAGAACGCAAACTCGCCGAAGAAGCATTAAAAGAAAGCGAAGAATTATTTAGAAATCTTGCCGAATCGACTGCCACGGCAATTTTTATTTATCAGAACAACAACTTTGTATTCGTCAATAAAGCGGCAGAGCTTCTTTGCGGTTATTCTGCTCAAGAATTATTACAATTGAATTTTTGGGACGTTGTACATCCCAATTATAAAGAATTAATTCGCCAGCGCGGTTTCGCCCGTCAGAAAGGGGAAATTGTTCCGAACCGCTATGAATTTAAATTAGTTAAAAAAGACGGACAAGAGGTCTGGGTCGATTTTGCTGCAAGTAAGATTTCATGGCAAGGCAAGCCGGCAGCAATCGGCTCCGCGTTAGATATAACAGACAAAAAACTTGCCGAAATAAAACTCAAGAACGATGAACAACTTTTCAGAACTATTTCTACACTAACTACCGACTATCTTTTCTCTACCGGTTTTGATGAACATGGTAATATGACTCACGATTGGGTAGGAGGCGCTTTTGAAAAGCTGACCGGTTATACATTCGAAGAATACAAAAATACCGGTGGGTGGCTTGCCAGGCTTCATCCCGACGATATCGAACAAGATAATGAGGATATGAGAAGATTGTTCAGTAATCAAAATGTTATTACAGAAGTTAGGACCATTCACAAAAACGGAAATGTTGTTTGGGTAAGGATATATGCAAAACCGGTATGGGATTACGAAGCGAACAGATTATTAGCCATTCATGGGGCAGTGCAAGATATTACAGAAGAAAAAAGAGCAAGATTGGTTCAACAAATTCAGTACAATATTGCTAATGCCGTTACAAGCTCCAATAAAACCGACGAACTCTTTGTAATCGTTCGGAAAGAACTTTCAAAACTAATCAACACTAAAAATTTTTATGTGGCTTTCTATGACGAAAAAACCGGTATGCTTACCGCCAATCTCGACAAAGATGAAAAAGACGAAATCGGGTCATGGCCGGCAGAAAAATCTTTAACCGGTTATCTTATCAAAAAGGAGAAGACACTTTTACTTACTAAAAATGAAATACTTGAAATTCATGAGAACGGATTAATCAACTTAGTTGGCACAGTACCGGAAATTTGGCTTGGAGCTACATTAAAAATTGCAGACAAGGTGATTGGTGCAATGGTTGTTCAAAGCTACGATGATCCTTACGCTTATAACGAATCGAGCCAAAAAGTTTTCGAAGTTATCGCAAACCAATTATCTCTCTATATCCAGCGCAAAAAAGCTGAAGAAGAATTATCGGTGCTTGCACGGGCTATTTACCAAAGTCCAATGAGCATTTTTATTACGGATACAAAAGGGAAAATTGTTTATGTAAATCCTAAGTTTTCAGAAACTACCGGCTATTTAAAAGAAGAGATAATCGGAAAGAATTCCAAAGTACTCAGTTCAAAACAGCACCCGAAAGAATTTTATAAAAACATATGGCAAACCATCCTTTCGGGTAATGATTGGGAAGGAGAACTTCTAAACAAAAAGAAAAACGGTGAACTGTACTGGGTTCATGAAATCATTTCGCCGGTTATCAATGAGGATGGCATAACTACCCACTTTGTTGCGCTTAAAGAAGACATTACGGAAAAGAAAAAGTTGTTCGAAGAAATATTAGAGGCAAAAGAAAAAGCTGAGGCTTCGGAAAAATTGAAGTCGGAATTTCTTGCTCAAATTTCTCACGAGATTAGGACACCCATAAATATTATGACAAGCAACGTACAGCTTATCAAGGATGAAGTTGAAGATAAAATAGACAGTGAAATTTTGGAACTATTCTCAGGTTTCTCAAGGGCATCCCACCGCATAATCCGTACAATCGATCTGATACTTAATATGTCTGAACTTCAGACCGGTGCATATAGCCCGAACATGAAAAAGATCAATCTCGATTCGGAGATTCTGCAAACATTACAAATTGAATATATGCACCTTGCTAAGAGTAAAAACTTATCCTTAGAATACCATTGCTTAACAAAAAATATCTACATAACCGCCGATGAATATAGTGTTTCGCAAATTTTTGCCAACCTAATTGATAACGCTATCAAATACACAGATGAAGGGAAAGTTGAAATTACTCTAAAAGAAAATCAAGCCGGTGAAACTGTTGTTGAAATAACAGACACCGGTATTGGAATCAGTAAAGAATCAATCGATAAAATATTTGAACCATTTGTCCAGGAAGAACACGGTTATACACGTACATTCGAAGGTAACGGGTTGGGATTAGCACTCGTAAAAAACTACTGTTCGCTAAATAATGCTGTCATTAATGTAGAGAGCGAAAAAGGTTTCGGCTCTACCTTTAGGGTTATATTCAAAAAATAAAACCGTTAGCATACTCTCTTTTAAGATTTTATTTCATTTTTATATATCAATACTAAAAAGTAAATTGCGCTTAGATAGCTGCGGTAATGGCTAAGTTCGTTGTTTGAATTGATGATATTGATTGTTAAGAATCACTTCACCGTATTTATTATTGAAATGATTTTACTGAAAACCACGTAAAATGAAAACTAAAAGAAAGATTAATAAAATGGACGATGAAAAGAGGTTCACTTACAAATATAAATTTGTCTTCGAAGACGGTTCGGAAAAAGAGGTAGAGTTACAGTTAGATAAAGAAACACTCCAAATAATATTACCGGAAAATGAATTAAAACCCGAATGGGCGCGATATGAAAATTTTGGATGCCATCAACATGTCTGCGGTTCATTATACGGCGAGTACTGCCCCATTGCATTAAACCTACAGCCGCTTATACACCTTTTCAGTAATCTGCCCTCTTATACAAAAGCCAAAATTTATGTAGAGGCAAACGACAGAACTTATTTCAAGGAAACTTCTATTCAATCGGGCATCGGTAGTTTAATCGGAATAATTATGGTAACCAGCGGATGCACAACATTAAGCAAACTAAGACCTATGGTTCATTACCATCTTCCGTTTGCAACAATTGAGGAAACTGAATTCAGGGTTTTCTCGATGTATGCCTTGGCTCAGTATTTAAAAATGAGGAAGGGTTTGGCACCCGATTGGAATTTGACAGAATTAAAAAAAATGTATGAGGACATCCAGATAATAAATAGAAACATCGCTCAAAAAATAGCCGACCTTGAAAAAATGGACGCAAGTATCAACGCTGTAGTTATTCTTAACACATTTGCAGAGTCTGTTACTTTTTCTATCGATGATATGGACTTTGGACATTTGGAAAAAATATTTAAAGGCTGGTTTTGATTGTTGAATTATTCATGTAGCGCAAATTATTAATCTGCGCTACTTTAACTTTCCATCAATACCAAAAATGAAACTGCATCACAAACGCATCGTTATCAGTACTTGGTTCTTCCAAATTAATTCTGTATTGCGGACGCACTTCTACGAAACTGTACGGGAAAAATTCAAACCCAAAGATTAAATGTGCCAGTTCATCTTTTTCAACGTCGGTGTTTGGATCAAAACGGTCATACCTAATAATTGCTTCAAGTCCAACAATCAACTGATATGTTGTTTCTATCATTAATGCATTTGAAGTCTGTTCATCAGCTACATAATCCTTTGCAATATCGAACTCACCCATTAAAGTAAATCTACTAAAACCAAAACCGGCAAAGCCGCCGTATAACTGCGATGGTAAGACCATCGGGCTGCCGGTCTGTTGATCGAACACTTTTGTTTTTGTCGATGCAAATGAACCGCCGAACATCAATGCTATATTTTCAAGCTTAGGATTAATTTCCAAACGAGTTGTAAAAGTTGGATCTGTCGTAAGTGTACCGTTTAACTTGCTTCTGCCAACGCTTGCAGTAAATAATCCCATATCGGAAATATTAACACCAAGTTCCAAACCGGTTTCTATATAACGGGGATTATAAAGTAACCCTTGCACTGCCCCGATTGAAAAGAGAAGTCCGTAATCTCCTCCGCGCGTGTACGATGTATGATCATCCAACCGAATTCCGTAATTTGGCACAAACGAACCGGCTTTGATATAACTATCATTCGGCAGAATTCTTGCAATGCCATACGCTTCCCACAATGCATTTACAAAATCATAACGTGCAAGCAGATCTATCTTTTGCGAAAGGCCGGCGTTAATATAGATTGACCCCGTCATATCCTGAAAATCGCTTCGCCTCTTTTGTGCCGAATATAAAAATTGAGAACGGTAATCAAGACCGAAAGAAATGTTATCGGAAAGTTTCGGCGATATTGGAAATTCATCGTCACGCGGAGAAATCATGCTAACAACATTCTTACCGAAAAAGACGCCGTTTTCGTTACGCATTATTCCGCCGGTCGGATTAATGTGACAATTAATGCATCGGTCTTTCTGCTGCAAAGCAAATCTTGGTAATGCTTGTAAATCAGCTGTTATAATTATTGAAATGAGAATTAATAGAAAAACCTTTTTCATTATCTCCTCTTTAATAAATGTTTGAAATTTAAATCCCCCTTTATTCTAAACTCTGCGTTCTGCATTCCCGCTTCGACTAGCAGAGCTACGTCGAAGCGAGGCGAGCTGCATTCATCATTCTAAACTACTTCATCAAAATCATTCTGGCCGATTTATCAAACTTACCGGCGGTTAAACGATAAAGATAAATTCCGGAAGATACCTGGTTACCGCTTTCGTCTTTTCCGTCCCAAATATTTTCAAAACGACCGGCCGGAAGATTTTCATTCAATATAGATTTTATTAACTCGCCATTAATGCTATAAACTTTAAGACTTACAAACTCCGGCTGTGCAATTTCAAATGCGATGTTTGTACTCGGATTAAAAGGATTAGGATAGTTGTTATAAAGTTGGTACTTCAAAGCTATAAATTCATTCTCAACCGAAGTTGGATTCGGTTTGCTGTTGGCATTGCCGGGATTTGTAACTAAACTAAAATTGCCGATTGAACCGCTTGTCCAGGTTCCGTTCGGGTCTTGCAATTCAACTCCGTTAGTAAAACCGTCACCATCGGAATCGATGTTGGCAAGTGTAGGATCCCAAAAATTTTCCGTGCCGCCCGGTGTAACTCTCGACTCTACATCTTGTCCGAATGCATTTCTTGCGCCGCCGCCGGCCGGACTCACATGACAATTTGAACAACTAAATTTGCTGCCATTGGGAATTTTATCGACCCGGAAACTTCGTGAGATTAATATTGTCGTTGTAGTTAATACAAAAAATATAAATATGTATATAACACCCTTTTTCATATTGCCCTCATTTATTTATGAACTATCAGTTAAATAACTTGGTTTGAAGATAGTGAACAAAAGACTGATTATCTATTTATAAGTTCTGGTACCACTTTTTATTATATTTAATCTTAAAATTATTCAAAGGAAAAGATAATGGAGTATGTTTTAATAAAAACTCTTCATATTCTGTTTGCCGGAATATGGATGACCGGTTTAATCATAGATTCTTTATTAAGATCAGCTGTTTCATTAAACAAACATAAATCAGGTGAGAAAAAGTTCATTCGTCTTTATCTGAATGTGACGAACATACTTGGAATTATTGGCAGTTCCGGTATATTGGTGTCAGGTATTATTTTAGTAACAAATTCCGGGTATCAATTTTTCCAGATGGATGCACAACACTGGTTAACAACAAAGCAAATAATAATGGTAATAATGCTGGTAATAATTTTTTCTTTGATTATTCCGACCGCAAAAAAAATTAAAACTGCTTTAGGTGAAGATCTCGAAAGTAATCAAGTCATTTCAGAAGAAGGTTACAAAAACTTATATAAATTATACAAGTTGAATACTGTTGTTAACGTATTAGTACTGATCAATTTTCTTTTAGCCGCAACACATTGGCTAATTGGTTGATTGTTGGAATAAATTAAATGAAAAATATTCTTCTGCTTGGCTCTACCGGTTCTATTGGAATAAGTACGCTCGATATTATCCGCGCTTTCCCGGATCAATTTTCCATAATAGGTTTAACCGCCAACGAAAATGTGGAACTGCTGGCCGAGCAGATGAAAGAGTTCAATCCTAAAACTGTTGTAATACGCAATAGAGAAAAGGCCGAAGAATTAAAAAATAGTACCGGCAATAAATGTGAAATATTAAGCGGCAATGAAGGACTAATAGAAATTTCCAAACGCGGTAATTACGACATCATGGTATCGGCAATAGTAGGATTCGCCGGCCTTAATCCAACCATTGAAGCAATAAAACAAAAAAAACGGATCGCACTCGCAAATAAAGAAACCTTAGTTGTAGCCGGAGAATTGATTATCGATCTTTGCAGTCAATACAATGTAGAATTAATCCCGGTCGATTCCGAACACAGTGCAATATTCCAATGCCTGAAAGGTGAAAATAAAAACAATATTAACAAAATTATCTTAACAGCTTCGGGCGGACCATTTCTTAATAAACCGGCTGAAGAATTAAAAAACGTTACCATAAATGAAGCATTAAATCACCCGAACTGGAAAATGGGTAATAAAATTACAATCGACTCCGCAACAATGATGAACAAAGGACTCGAAGTTATAGAAGCTTTCTGGCTATTTGGTCTTCCTAAGGATAAAATTGAGGTAATTATTCATCCCCAATCAATAATTCATTCTATGGTAGAATTTGTTGACGGGTCGATAAAAGCTCAGCTTAGCAACCCGGATATGAAATTGCCCATTTTATACGCCTTAACATACCCGGAAAGATATTCATACCACGGTGTCCACACAGATTTTAAATTATTGAATCAATTAACGTTTTTTGAGCCGGATTTTGATAAATTTACGTGCCTTAAAATTGCATACGAGGTAATTGAAGAAGGCGGCGTTGCCCCAAGCATACTAAATGCAGCTAATGAGGTTGCCGTAGAATATTTTCTTAAAGGGATTATTAAGTTTAACCAGATTCCGGAAATAATCCGTTACGCGCTGGATAAAATATTCAATCATCAAAAGGCAACGTTAGAAACAATTTTGGAATCTGATTTTAGAACAAGAGAATTATTAAAAAAGAAATTTAATTAGAGACTATACATGGAATATATAATCTACTTTATCATCACTATCGGTATATTAGTCTTTGTACATGAGTTTGGCCATTTTGCAGCTGCAAAATTATCTAAGATGCGCGTTGATGTTTTCGCAATTGGTTTCGGAAAAAGAATTTTAGGTTGGAATAAATTAAACGGATTTTCTTTCGGCGATCTCCAAAAAGATTGGGATGGACAAGGTAATACAGATTACCGCTTGTGCATCTTTCCGCTTGGCGGTTATGTTAAAGTCGCCGGGATGGTTGATGAAAGTATGGATACCAAGTTTGCCGAAACAGAACCCCAGCCGTGGGAATTCAGATCGAAACCTACCTACCAAAAGTTGTTTGTTATTACAGCCGGCGTTTTGATGAATCTTATCCTTACAATTGTAATTTTCTGGGGCATCAATTTCTTCCAGGGCAAACAAGTTTTTAAATCCACTACAGTAAGCACCGTAGAATCAGGAAGCGCCGCAGCTGAAACCGGGTTTAAATCTTACGATAAAATAATTGCAATCAACGGTAAAAAAGTTAATGATTGGGAAGATATAATAGACAACTTATTAGTAAATAGTTCTAGCGACGTAAACGTAACAGTCTTAAGAAACGGGGCGGAAAATTCTTTTACTGCTTCAAGAAAATTGATTACGGAAGGATCCCAAAAAGGATTTTTCTTATTCCCTTCCCCTACTCAACCTTACATCCAGGAAGTGATGAATAATTCTCCGGCAGAAGATGCCGGTATTAAAGCCGGTGATATTTTCTTATCGATCCACGGAATCGAATTAAAAGAACGAGAACAAGTTGTAGATATAATTTCATCAAATAAAGAAAAAGATATTCAAATAGTTTATCTCCGCGGCACCGATACACTTACAACGACTGTTAATCCCGGCATCGAGGGAAAAATCGGTATTATTGTTACAGATGCCTACACCGGCGAATTTGAATACAAGACTTACGGTTTTGTCGGCGCATTCACGCAAAGCATCACCAACATCGGTCAATATACTGCTCTTACTTTTGGAATGTTAAGAAATGTTATTACCGGTAAAATAGCTTTCAACCAGGCATTTGGCGGTCCGGTTAAGATTGCACAATACGCCGCCCGTTCGGCAGATTCTGGGATTATCTCCTTCTTATTCTTCCTTGCGATGCTTAGTCTAAGTTTGGCTATAATTAATATTCTACCATTCCCGGCTTTAGACGGCGGGCATTTTATAATAATTCTTTTAGAAGGAATCTTTAGAAAAGAATTACCTCTTAAAGTTAAAATGGCAATACAGAACGCCGGTTTCATTCTGTTACTGGCTTTAATGGCTTTCATTATTTACAACGATATTATTAGTTTATAGAAAGACCATTCTAAAGTGTCCTTGTACTGTACGCTTAATAAAATTCTCCCAAGAAGAAAAATACAACTTGTTTTTTTCTTCTTATTACTAACAACACAAATGTTTTTTCCCCAGGAAAAAACTTATAATATTGATGAAATAATTATTAGTGCTTCTAAAACGCCGGTCAGCCAATCGCAATTAGCAAGGGATGTTTCCGTTATTGATTCCAACGATATAAAGTCTATCTCGGCTAACAACATTCAAGACATTTTAAAATTTATCGGTTCCGTAGATTTAAGAACACGCGGCGCCGAAGGTGTTCAAGGCGATGCTGCCATTAGAGGCGGTTCATTTGAACAAACATTGATTTTGATCAACGGGGTGAAGATCGCCGATCCGCAAACCGGTCACCACAACCTTAACATTCCAATCTCAACAGATAATATTGAACGTATAGAAATATTGAAAGGACAAGGTTCGCGTATTTATGGACCAAACGCATTTGGCGGTGCAATCAATATTATTACAAAGAAAGAGAAAGAAGGGCAGATTTTATTTGCTGCTCTTGGCGGCGAGAATAATCTCTATGAATTAGCTTTTAACGCTTCTTATCCATTAAGAATTTTGGGAAATAATCTTTCTTTTTCAAAAAAGAAATCCGATGGATACAGACACAATACGGATTTTGATATTACAAGTTTCTCTTTCGGTCAATCAATTTCATCCGGCAGCAATGTAACAAATTTATTTTTTGGCTACGTCGATAAAAAATTCGGGGCAAACAGTTTCTATTCCGACCGCTTTCCGGATCAATGGGAACGTACAATCACAAAAATTTTTACAGCGTCTTCGGATATCGAAATTGCGGGTTTGATTCTTTCTCCCAAATTATATTGGAGAAGAAACGATGACGATTACCGGCTCGATAACACACGCCCGGATTGGTACCGCAATCTACACAAAACTTATTCCTACGGCGCAGAACTTCAATCAACCATTAATACATTTATCGGCGATGTATCAATAAGCACCGAGATTGCAAATGAAGAGATTAAAAGTACTAATCTTGGGTCTCACCAAAGAACAAAAGGCGGTGTTTCGGGTGAATTAAATTTTTATCCGGTCGAAAAACTATTTATCTCTACCGGATTTTTTATTTATAACTATTCTTCCATCGGGTGGAAATTTTGGCCAGGTATTGATGCGGCTTATCAATTGAACAATGATATTAAAATTATCGCCTCTATTGGCAAAGCATTTCGCATCCCTACTTTTACGGAATTGTATTATGTGAGCCCGGCAAATGTCGGCAACCCGAATCTCAAACACGAAGAAGTTATTAATTATGAGCTGGGTTTTTCTTATTCGCAATCATCATTTGATGTAAGCACAAATGTTTTTTTGAAGGACGGAAAAAATATAATCGATTGGGCACGTCAATTTTCACAAGAGCCGTGGAAAGTTGAGAATGTAACAAACCTAAAAACCGCCGGTGTTGAAATCGGATTCAATTTATATCCCGATAAAATATTTACAGCACAGCCGATTACAAAAATCGGTTTGCAGTACACATATCTTGGTTCCGACCGCCAAACGGGAAGTTACCAATCAAAATATTTGATAGATCATTTAAAGCATCAGCTTTTGATCAGCATATTTCATCAACTACCTTTTGGTTTACGGCAAAGTTGGATTTTACGCTACGAGGATAGAGAAAATTTCACCTCGCATTTTGTTACAGATACCCAGGTAACTACCCAGCTTAAAAATATTAGACTTTTCTTACGCGCCAATAATCTTTTCAACACAACCTACTTTGATATTCCGGGTATCCCGATGCCGGGTAGATGGATTAGCGCCGGTTTCGAATTCAAAATTAACTAGCAGCAAGCGGTTCAACAATTTAAAATAAAAAAATGGGGACGCCTAAAGACTATCCCCATTTCCCCTTAACTAAATCAACATAATTTTATTTTAATTTGAAAACGATAGGCACAATGATTTCTGCTTTTACTTTCTTACCGTTTCTTTCACCGGGAGAAAACTTCACGGTTTTTACAGCATTGATCGCTGCTTTTACTAGCATTTCATTTTCTCCTTCTAAAATACTTGTCTCAGCAACATCACCTTTTTCGTTAATGATTGCCTTAACAAAAATTTTGCCTTCTATCCCGGCTTTTTTAGCATCGGATGGATAAACAACATTTTTCAAAATTGTTTCCATACCACCAACCGGCATAGGCTTTTTATCAAGTTCTTCTTTTTCTTGTGCAGAGACAATATTCGCACTGAAAAAAATTACTACAAGTGAAAGTAAGAATAAGGATTTTAAGGATTTCATATTCCCCCCAATTATTTGTGGTTATTATTTGAGTTTAAATACTATAGGTACTACTACTTGTGTTTTAACCGATTCTCCTTTTTGTTTACCCGGATTAAATTTTGTTTTTATTACAGCATTAGCTGCAGCAGAATCTAATATTTTATCAGCAGACTTTATTACTTCAGTACGAACAACATTTCCTTCTTCATTAATGTAAGCTTTAATATAAACTTTCCCTTGTATTCCAGCTCTCTTTGCAATTTCAGGATATTTAACATTCTTCATTATCGCTTCCATTCCCCCAATTGGTTCGGGAGTTTGATCAACAACAACGAAGAAATTATCGGGATTAAGACTTGAAAAATCCAATGAAAAATCTAAGGGTATGTAGCCTTTTACTTTACCACCCGGCAGTATTGAACATGCATATGCGATATCTTTACGGTATTTAACATTGTCTTTTCCTTTTTTAGCCGGTTCAAATTCATACTTACTAAGCATTTCCTTAATCCGGGGATATAATTTCTGATTATCAAAGAATAAAATTCCGTCTTCACCGGTAGTCCCAAATTTGTAAGAAGATTCATCAAGGATTTTCAGTTTATCTATTACACCATTTTCATTAATGTATATGCGGAAAGCCACTTTAAATAATTGGGCCCGGCCTAATTTCTCATCGTAAAATTCCTTAAAAACATTTTCCAGTTCCTTTTGTGAATCCTCTTCTAACATTGGTTTAGCCGGTGAATCAACATCCTGATCCGTAAAATAAACGGCATCGTAATCCGGTATAATTTCAATGCCATCGTCTTTTGATTCGCAGCCTGATAAAACAACAGCGATTATTACAATAAAAAAAATCTGTTTCATTTTTCACCTCACAAATTAGCTTTTACTATTACAGCATTTTGAATTTCTGTTTCTACATCAACAGAAGGTAAACTATTTATTAAAAGATTAATCGTTTTCTGCTGCTCGATCATCTGCTGCGTTGTTAATTGAAGATCGGTTTTGTAACTGCGAATTTCAAAATACATGAAGAGACTAATTATCAATAAAACAACTGCAAATGAATAACTTAACACCGGGACAAACGGCCTCCGCCAAAATTGTTTTCTTTCACCCAATGCTCTTACCTTCATCAATATTTTTTGATCTAATTCCAACGGGAATTCTTCTGTTGATCCCTGAACTGCCAGCTTCATTTTATTTATTTGTTTAAAATATTCTCTACTCTCTTCATCTTTCGATAGTTCCTCAAATATTACTACCTCTATACTTTTCGGAAGTTCATTATCAAAGTATTTATTAATTATCATTTTAGTCTCATCGTTCAACATAGTTACCTCGTTAATATTTTAGATAAATTTCTTATTAATCTTTGCCTGACTTTAAACAATCTGCTTTTAACTAGTTCCTCATCAATTTTCATTACTTCGGCTATCTCTTTGTAACTCAATCCTCCATATTCCTTTAGCAAAAAAACTTCCCTTTGCTCTACCGCCATTATTCCCAAAGCGGATTGTATCAGCTCTCTCATTTCTTTATTCTCGTAGTCAATCTCTATATTATCACCCGATTCAATCTCAATAACATCGCTGTCACCAGTGCTAAATTGGTCCAACCTGATTTTTTTGTGCCGGTAATAAGTATAAATCTCATTCCTCACGGTACTGAAGAGCCAGTATTGCACGCTCTCTTTGTTGCGAATGTTTTTCAAGTTTTCAAATAACTTAATGAATGTATTTTGTATTATATCTTCACACGTTAGCCGGTCGTTTACCATTTTAATTGCATAGTTATATAACTGCTTTTTATAGCGGTTATAAACCAGTGTGAAATCAATAATATTTTCCAGAGGTGCACTCAAAGAAATATTTTCTTTAATCTAAAAGATGTTTGAGGAACCGAAAAGTTGCTTAGGGAAAAAAATTTATTCTAAGCTTGTAAGAATCGCGTTTTGTACGTCAAAAAGCTCGCTGTCGGGCAAACCACTATTTGATACTGCGATTAATTCGTAAAATTTTTCTTTATGCCTGAAAACAACAACACGAACATTTTTCTTTTCAACCGTGAAATACTGATATGCAATGAACTTCTTCCCGTTCAGTTCAAAATTTTCCTGGTTTTGGAACCCGGTAAAATTTTTGCCGTATTTTACTTTAACAAAGGCTTGATTGTACCAGGATACTTTTTCCAAAGCATCGCCCGGCTCACCATCCAGTGCATTATCATCAACATTAATTAAGTTAAAAGTTAGCGAAGAGGAGAGATCGTTTTTTACAAGCCACAAGCTGATTGTTCCGTATTCATTATCTTCAATCTGGTACCACCCATCCGGTATTTTGACCGATATATTGGATAATGTTGAATATGCTCTTTCATTTGAGAGAGGATAATCGAAAGAGTAAACGGAGCTCAAATTGCTGGCGCATTTGATAAGTAAGAAAGATGAAATTACAAGAAGTATAATTCTTTTTGCCGGCATAACATTCGGAATTTAATTAACCGAAATTTAGTTAAACTCAATTTTATATCATAAAGATAGAATAACGAATAATGAACATTGGACGTTGAAGTTCAAAAATCATTATTCGATGTTCAATATCCAGAGTTCTCTTTTATTAGTTTTATTGTTACTCGGAGTCTCTTAAGAACTTCGGCTCTTCGAGCGTCAGCATCAAAGAAATGCGGTGAGTATCGGGCAATCGTTCTGTTTCAGATTCTGCAATTCTTGCAAACGAATAATCGATTGTAAGTTTAGGAAAGTATATCCCGGCCCCGACGGTAAATTGTTTAACATCATTGTATCCGGCGCGAATAGCAAAAATGTTTTTGTAATTATATTCAAACCCGGTGTGTGCATCAAAACTAACCGGACCGATATTGAACATTGAAGCAAACTTTCTGTTCTCGAATCGAATATCGAGATCGACAGCCGGTAATATTTTTCCGCCGAGTAATTCAAACTGGTAAGCAGCGCCAATTTTCGCTGTGGGTGTGATTAGTTCATTTCTACCCGAACTCCAGGCAATTAGAGTTGTCGTTACATCCTGAATGTTGGCGCCAAGAAAAAGGTTTTCCATCGGGTTATAATATGCCCCGATATCAAAACCGATACCGGTTGCACTGTATTCTGCCAAATCCCTTTTAATAATTTTTACGTTTGCACCCCAGTAGAAATTTTCCGAATGCCGTTTGGCAAATGTAAAATAGAATGCCCAATCTGTATTGCTGAATTCGGTAATCTTAGAATAATCGAGCCGGTCGCCATTATTAATATCTAATATTCCATCACCGTTAGCATCTTCAAGTGCATTCCGGGTATCTGGAATTCCATCAACACTTAAACGGATTACGCTTAATCCGAAACTCATGTCCGTTTCATAAGGAATTGCAACTGCGCCGTAATTATAGTTCACAAGATTTCCGAAATGTTCTTCGTGCATCAAGGCAAATTGGGGATAATCAATTCTTGCAAGTCCGGCCGGGTTCCAGTAACCGGCAGTAACATCATTAACAATTGCAGTTTGCGCACCGCCCATTGCAAGCGAACGCCCGCCAACTCCTATTGCTAAAAATTCGCCGGCATACTTTCCAATAACTGTCTGGGATTTAATTGTTGTGAGTGATGTAAGAAGAAAGAAGAATAAAAGAATTGTCTTTTTCATGATCGATTTCCTTAAAAGATAGCTACCGTAGCAATAACTATGTTCTTTCTCCTTTCGTTGGTACAATATTAATTTTTATCTGCTTGTTTTGCAATACCATAACTACTGCCATTTTCCCCTCCGTCACTTTGAGCGCCCACACTGAACTCGTCTAAGTCTTGTCGAAGAGAAGGAGGGGAATAAAGGCGTGGTCGTTATTTTTTCTCTGTCTGTTTTGCAACTGCATTAATTGCCGCATTAATTGCTTCTTGATCACCAAGATAATAATGTTTTACCGGTTTTAAATTTTCATCAAGTTCATAGACCAGTGGTATCCCGGTCGGTATATTAAGCTCGACTATTTCTTCTTCGGTAACTTTGTCAAGGTATTTTACCAACGCACGCAGACTGTTGCCATGTGCAGCAATCAAAACATTCTTTCCGCTCTTAATAGTTGGGGCAATTGTTGAATGCCAGTATGGTAAAAATCTATCAACGGTTAATTTTAAACTTTCGGTAAACGGAATGTCTTTGGGATCAATATCTTTATAGCGCGGATCGTTACCCGGATATCTCTGATCATTCAATTCGAGAGCCGGCGGCGGTACATCGTAACTTCTTCTCCAAATCTTAACTTTTTCATTGCCGTATTTTTCAGCGGTTTCCGCTTTGTTCAAACCTTGCAGCGCCCCGTAATGTCTTTCGTTTAAGCGCCACGATTTGATAACCGGTATCCACATCAAATCCATATTTTCTAAAGTAATATTGAGTGTTCTAATTGCTCTTTTTAATACAGATGTAAAAGCGATGTCAAAAGTGTATCCTTCTGCTTTCAAAGTTTTCCCGGCCTGGTCTGCCTCTTGAACCCCTTTCTCAGAAAGGTCAACATCAGTCCAGCCGGTAAAAAGATTAAGCTTGTTCCATTCACTTTCGCCGTGTCTTAGTAAAACAACTTTATACATTGTTATCACCATAAATTGTTATAAATGCTTTTGCAAATATATGAATTTTCAAATTCAGGATAGTTTCTTTTCAACTAACCTTCTGTTATCTTTGCATAAAACCGAATAACTGTTTTGCCGATTATGAAAAATAAACTTATCTATGAATTCTTTACAGATGATGATTTTTTAAGAATCTCAAAAAAAATTAAAGAAGCCGAAAAAAACACTTCCGGGGAAATTCGTATTTCCATCAAAGAAAAATCATCATGGCTGGAAAAGAAAAAAGATATCCGCACCTTAGCTGAAAAAGAATTTTACAAACTTAATATGCATACAACACGGGATAACACCGGGATATTATTGTTTCTTCTGTTAGCAGAAAAGAAATTTTATATACTTGCAGATAAAGGTATCAACGAAAAAGTGGATCAATCAGTTTGGGACAAAATTAGAAACGAAATGCAAAATGAATTTAAAGAGGGACATTTTACAAATGGTATTTTATTGGGGATTGAAAATGTAGGTAACACTTTGAGCAGACATTTCCCAATCAAATCAGACGACACGAACGAACTTTCCAACAGAATAATCGTGAATTAATTTTTGCACTAAACATTGGAATTTTTCACCGCTTTTTTCTGTTATTGAAATATGAAACGCAGAAAATTTGTAAAACATATATCAGCAGTCCTTGCCGGTACATTTTTAGCTCCCTTATTTATTAAATCAGATACTGTTGCCGGTCCGCGAGTAAAATTAAATTTCAAACCCGAACCACATACCTGGAATGATAATTCACTTTCACTTGCATGGATAGGCCACTCAACAGTGTTGATTAATTTTCTCGGCAAGTGGATTGTTACCGACCCGGTTTTATTCGATAACATCGGTTTGTATTTTCTCGGTAATACAATCGGTCCACAGCGTGTTACACCACCGGCACTTACAATTGATGAATTTCCGAAACCCGACATTATACTGCTTTCCCACGCTCACATGGATCACATGGATTATCCAACATTAAAACACTTTGCCGATAGATATCCAAACGAGATTGATGTAATTACAGCTTACTTAACAAAAGATGTTATCGAAGACCTCGAATGGAAATCAATTTCGGTTATGGATTGGAATGATGAATTGAATTTGCAAGGAATTCGTTTCAAGGCTCTTGAGGTAAAACATTTCGGCTGGCGGTTTCCATGGGAGAAAGATCGCTCACGCGGATATATGAAAGACGGGCGCAGTTACAATGCATACGTAGTTGATTATAAAGGCAAAAAAATATTATTCGGCGGCGATACTGCAATGTCCAATAAATTTAATATCATCCGAAATGAACATATCGATATAGCAATCATGCCGATCGGCGCATATAACCCCTGGAGAAGAAACCATTGCAATCCCGAAGAAGCTGTTCAAATGGCAAACGATATTAATGCAAAATATTTCATACCGATTCACACAAAAACATTCAAGCAAGGTGTTGAACCTTTTAGCGAACCGATCGACTGGATGAAAAGAGCTGCACAGAATTTACCGATTCAAATTGGTCTTGATGAAATTGGGCAAACATTTGTGATGGGGTGAATTTATTAACTTTATCTGCAAAAAATTTATTTCTTCTCTTTGCGTGCTTCGCGAAAAACTTTGCGTCATTGCGTGAAAATCTTTTACAATTCTTCTTTATTGCCAACCCGTTGGACTAAAATTCCGCCAACAATCATTACTAAACCGATTATTGAAGACGTAAACAATTTTTCCTTCAACACCAGTGCGATAAAGAAGAGAGAAATTACCGGGAAGAGATAAACCATTGTAGAGGTTTTCGCTTTATTATCGCTTAGGGAAAGTGCCTTCAGCCACAAAAAGAAAGTGATCCCCATTTCGAACAAACCGATGTAAATTGCACCAAGCATGTAATTCAATTCTATTGGTCCGAACGAACCGCTGAATAAGATGTAAGCGCCGGTGTAAATTGTTCCAAAGAAAAATGAGCCGAAAAGTTTTACCGACTCTTCCCTATTATCAAGAAGATTTAAAATCCAGAATGACGCCCAGATAAAAGAACTGCTTAAAGCCAATACCACCCCGTACAAATTATGAAAGTGAAGCGAGAAAATATTTCCGCGTGTTGCGATTACAACAACACCTATGAAAGAAATAATTAAACCGAGTATTGTACGGAACGACATTTTCTGTTTTAAGAAGATCATTGAGAAAATAGAAATTATTAACGGCCACGTTAAATTAATCGGCTGCGCTTCTTGTGCCGGTAAAACTTTATATGCTTCGAACAAAATCAAATAATAAACGAACGGATTGATCAACCCGAGCACAATATTATTTTTAAGATGATGCTTGCTGAAAAACTGCTTTAACTCTTTCGGTGCATTATTGTATGCAAAGAAGAATAACACAAATACGCTTGTTGCCGATGAATAAAAAAGCATCTGGGAATTGCTCATTCCGCGCAATGTTAATTTGAATGCAGTTGCTACCGTTGACCAGAATAGAACCGCACCTAACGCGTACAATATGGATTTGTTCTTGTTTGTCATAACCTATTGAATTACACTATCCAAAATAATGTTTTCGGATTGCAAAAAAGAGGTTAAAACAAGGTAACAAAAATTTAATTTTAGCCGTAAATGATTTATTTTGCTCAAGGTATTATTACTAAATATACTCTTATGAGCGTCAAAGGATATATCTTTGATATAAAAAAATATTCGATCAACGATGGACCCGGTATACGGACGACGGTTTTTTTTAAAGGTTGTCCGCTCAAGTGCTGGTGGTGCCACAATCCTGAAAGCCAGCGCGTATTACCCGAACAATTTGACGATTGCAATTTTAGGTGGCACATTTCCCATGATTATGAAAACAGAAACAAAATCGGTTCCGAAGTAACGAGCAGAGAGGTGATGAAAGAGATTGAGAAGGATGTCCCATTCTACGAAGAATCAAATGGCGGTGCTACTTTTTCCGGCGGCGAGCCGATGCTGCAAATCAATTTTTTAAACGAGCTATTAAATCGCTGCAAAGAAAAAAATATCCACACCGCAATTGATACAACCGGTTACACAGATTTCAAAAATTTTGAATTGGTCTATAATGCAACCGACATTTTCCTTTACGACCTAAAATTGATGGATGAGAATCTTCACATTCATTATACCGGCGTATCAAATAAAGTAATCCACGAAAATTTGAAGCGGCTTTCTGATGCCGGAAATAAAATTATTTTAAGAATCCCTATCATTCCGTCAATAACCGACACAGCAGAGAATCTTGATCAAATGGTTGGATTTACTACATCATTGAAAAACATACGCGGAATAAATCTTTTACCATACCACAAAAGTGCCGGCGCAAAATACAGCAAGATGAAAAAAGAAAACAAGCTTCCCGATCTCGAACCTCCGTCAAACGAAGAAATGGATAACATTAAACATAGATTTTCATCAATCGGGTACGATGTGAAAATCGGAGGATACTAATGAATGAACGAATAAAAAAATTACGTGAGCAGACTTTAAACGCAGTTCCAAGACTTTCACACGAGCGCGCACAATTGTTAACTCAATTTTATAAAAGCGGAGAAGCCGAAAAAGTTTCTGTACCGGTAGCACGTGCACTTGCATTCAAATATCTACTTGAAAATAAAGATCTATGCGTCAATGAAGGTGAGCTAATCGTTGGCGAACGCGGACCCGAACCGAAAGCCACGCCAACGTATCCCGAACTTTGTGTGCATAGCTTGCATGATCTTGAAGTTCTCGATACACGCCCAAAAGTTTGGTTTAAAGTCAGCGATGAAACTAAATCGGTTTATGATAAAGAGATAATTCCATTTTGGAAAGAGAGATCGATCCGCGATAAAATTTTTAATGAAGTGAATCAAGAATGGAAGGATTGTTACGATGCCGGAATCTTTACAGAGTTTATGGAACAGCGCGCGCCGGGTCACACGGTTCTCGATGACAAGATTTACAAAAAAGGAATGCTCGATTTCAAAAAAGAGATTCAAGCATCAATCTCAAGCTTAGATTTTTATAACGATCCGCAAGCATTCGAAAAACGCGAAGAACTTCGCGCTATGGAAATTTGTGCTGATGCATTAATTTCTTTTGCATCTCGTTACAGCAAAAAATTATTTGAACTTGCTTCAAAAGAAAAAGATAAACAACGCAAGAACGAACTTGAAACACTTGCCGGAATATGTGAGCGTGTTCCGGCTAATGCACCGCGCACATTATGGGAAGCGCTTCAATATTATTGGTTTGTTCATCTCGGTGTGATCACCGAACTAAATACATGGGATTCGTTCAATCCCGGCAGATTAGATCAGCATCTTTATCCATTTTACAAAGGAGATATTGAAAGCGGATTGCTCTCCGAAGAAACCGCAAAGGAATTATTGCAGTCATTTTGGGTGAAGTTTAACAATCAGCCGGCACCGCCAAAGATTGGTGTTACTGCCGCAGAAAGCGGAACGTACACAGACTTCTGTTTGATAAATGTCGGCGGAGTTACTCCTGAAGGCGAAGATGCGGCAAATGATTTGACCTATGTAATCCTCGATGTTATCGAAGAGATGCGGTTGCTTCAGCCGAGTTCGATGGTTCAAGTGAGCAAAAAAAATCCCGACCGATTACTAAAACGAGCAATGAAAATTGTTAAGACCGGTTTCGGTCAACCCAGCATTTTTAATACAGATGCGATAATTCAAGAAATGCTGCGGCACGGGAAATCAATAATTGACGCACGATGCGGAGGTGCGAGCGGATGTGTTGAAACCGGTGCATTCGGTAAAGAAGCTTATATACTCACCGGCTATTTTAACCTTGTAAAAGTTTTGGAGATTACACTCAACAACGGATTTGATCCGCGGACAAAAAAACAAATCGGTATTAAATCAGGCGAGCCGTCTTCATTTAAAAGTTTTAATGAATTAATGAATGCCTACGAACAGCAGCTTAATCATTTTATTAACATCAAGATTAAGGGCAATATAATCATCGAAAGAATATACGCCGATTATATGCCGGCGCCGTTCATGTCGATTCTAATTGATGACTGCATTGCAAAAGGAAAAGATTACAATGCCGGCGGTGCGCGATACAATACTTCTTATGTTCAAGGAGTTGGGCTCGGAACGATTACGGATTCGCTTGCATCAATCAAATACAATGTATTCGATAATGAGCCGAAGACCCATCAGCCTCTGACTGAAAAGAAAATTCCTTTCGAGAAATTACTTACTGCATTGAAAAACGATTTTAAGGATGATAAAGAACTTCGAAATAAATTGCTGTTCGAAACTCCAAAGTACGGCAACGATGATGATTATGCCGATGATATAACCAAACAAGTTTTTGAAATTTACTTTAAAGCTGTTGACGGAAGACCGAATACAAAAGGCGGACATTTTAGAATCAATTTACTCCCTACCACTTCGCACGTTTATTTTGGAAGCGTTACCGGCGCAACACCGGACGGACGATTCGCATATGAACCGCTAAGCGAAGGTATATCACCGGTTCAAGGTGCTGATGTTCATGGTCCGACATCAGTTATTAAATCTGCATCAAAGATAGATCATTTGCGCACCGGAGGAACTTTGCTTAATCAAAAATTCACTCCGCAGCTTTTAGAAACCGATGATGGAATTTTAAAAGCCATCCAGCTAATAAGAACTTACTTCAGATTGGATGGGCATCATATTCAGTTTAACGTTGTAACTGCGGAAATTTTACGCGAAGCACAAAAGCATCCTGAGAAGTACCGCGATTTAATTGTCCGCGTTGCCGGGTACAGCGATTACTTTGTAGATTTGGGTGAAGCATTACAAAATGAAATAATAAGAAGAACAGAACACAGTGGTTATTAAATTCTGAGCGAAGCGAGGAATCTAAATACCAGATTCTTCAGTCACTTCGCTCCTTCAGAATTAAAAAGGAGAATTAAAATGTTCAACGCAAAAACGTACATTCTAAGAAGAGCACAACTAAAAAAGAAAATTAACAACGGTATTATTCTTTTCCTCGGGAATGATGAAGCTCCGATGAATTATACCGACAACACTTACAAATACCGGCAAGACAGTACATTTTTATATTACTTCGGACTCGATCATTCCAATTTTGCAGCTGCTATCGACATAGATGAAAGTAAAGAAATCATTTTCGGAAATGACTTCACTTTAGATGAAACTGTTTGGATGGGTCCTCAGTCAACTGTAAAAGAAAAAGCCGCTAAGGTTGGAATAAAAATAGCTGAGACCCTTTCACAATTAGAATCTTACATCGGCAATGCGGTTGCACAAGGAAGAAAAATTCACTTCATTCCGCAATACCGGTATGATAATATGCTTAAGCTTCAATCATTGCTCGGAATAGATGCAAAAAAGATTAACGAATATGCTTCACCGGAACTAATAATAGCTGTTGCCGCACAGCGTTCAATCAAAGCCCCGGAAGAATTAAAAGAAATTGAAAAAGCAATTGCGATATCTTACGAAATGCAAGTAGGCGCAATGCGGCTTGCAAAACCGGGAATGAAAGAAAGAGAAGTTGCCGGTTTTATTGAAGGTATTGCACGTTCGATGGGTAATGGTATTTCCTTCCCGATCATTTTTTCAAGGAATGGACAAACATTACATAATCATTACTACGAGAATACACTTGCAAACGGTGATATTGTTGTAAACGACAGCGGTGCAGAATCTCTGCTTCATTATGCAAGCGATATTACAAGAACTTTCCCGGTGAGCGGTAAATTCACACAGAAGCAAAAAGAAATTTATCAAATTGTTCTTGATGCTAATTTAACCGCTGTTAAAAATATTCGTCCGGGAATTACATATAAAGAAGTGCATCTAAAATCATCCAAAGTTATTGCAGATGGATTAAAAGCGTTGGGCCTTATGAAAGGAAATACAAACGAAGCGGTTGCAAAAGGCGCACATGCCCTTTTCATGCCGCATGGTCTCGGACACTTGCTCGGTCTCGATGTTCATGATCTTGAAAATCTCGGTGAAAAATATACCGGCTATAACGAAAAAATTAGAAGGAGCGACCAGTTCGGATTACGCTCTTTACGATATGGAAAATCATTGATCAAAGGATTAGTTCTTACTGTGGAACCGGGAATTTATTTTATACCTGAACTGATAGATAAATGGAAAAGCGAAAAGAAATTCACACAGTTTATAAACTATAACCTTGTTGATAAATATAGAAAGTTTGGCGGAATTAGAATAGAAGACAATATAGTTGTTACAGAAAAAGGATGCCGCGTGTTAGGCAAACCAATTCCAAAATCAGTTGAAGATGTAGAAACTGTTGCATCGGAAAAGATATAACGAGTGCAAATGTTATGCATAGCTTTTTTGTGTTACAAAGTAATTTTTAAGAGAAGGTTACCATTACACTAATTATTATCTTCTGTAGAAATTAAATAATAACTTTGTGTTCTTTGCGATATTCTTTGCGCACTTTGCATGAAAGTTTTTTTCTTTTTCTTTGGAAAGAAATTGAACTTGTAATTATTAAGTCTGAGATCCTTCGCTTTGCTCAGGATTAGAAAATGGAGGATTAATGAGTCTCCCCCGAAACATCCTTTTATGGATGTCTGAAAATAGATGGATGAAAGAACGAGTTCCAAAATTTGGATTCGTTAAAAAAGCAGTAAAGAAATTTATGCCGGGCGAAACCGAAGAAGCCGCACTCGATGCCGCTAATCAATTTTCATTGATCGGGATTCCTTCGGTTTTCACCAAGCTTGGTGAAAACATTAGCCAAATTTCCGAAGCATACGCCGTGCGCGATCATTACCTTCAACTTATCGATAAAATTGCCGACCGAAAACTTGATATTGAAATTTCACTCAAACTCACACAGCTTGGATTTGATCTATCCGAAGAAGAAACATTCAAGAATTTCACTGCAATTGCGTCGAAGGCAAAAGAAAAATTAAACAACACCGTTTTTATCGATATGGAAAGTAGTGCCTACACACAAAGAACAATTGATTTTTATAAACGCATAAAAATGACACATACTAATACCGGGATTTGCCTCCAGGCATATTTGTTAAGAACCGATCAAGACATTTCAGACCTGATGGAATTTAATCCGGCTATACGAATAGTAAAAGGCGCATATAAAGAACCGGGTGATACAGTTTTTAAAAAGAAAATTTTAGTCGATGATAATTTTTTCTTATGCGCGCGCGATTTAATGAAATATCCTTCAAATAACGTAAGAGCAATTTTTGCCACACATGATGAAAAATTAATTAAGCGCATTATAGAAGAAACGGAACGTAACGGGATTGGTAAATCGAAATATGAATTCCAAATGCTGTATGGAATTAAAACAACTTTGCAAAAAAAACTTGCTAAGGATGGATATAAATTCCGCGTATTAATTGCATATGGCGAATCGTGGTACCCTTGGTATATGAGGCGTTTGGCTGAACGACCGGCAAATATCTGGTTTGTGTTAAAGAATCTTTTTTGATGAACGAATGTTTAAAAAGTGTAATTAATTAAAAAATAAATTTACATTTGAAGTGTAACTATCGCTTTTATTCAGCAGTTCTTCTTTTACATAATTAAAGGAGGTGCAAAATGAAAGCGGGCATTTTTCTAACGGGCTCCGGTCCAATCGTAATTATTACATCGTATGATTCCTTTACACATCCGAACCTTGTAAAAAAATTATTTTCGAAAGGAATTAAAAAATTTATTGTGTACGAAATCCCATTACAAGAGGCAGTTGAAAAATATGGTCATCATTACGATGCGGTAATGGACGATCTTCAGCAAGAAGATGATCTGCGCGTTCTGGATTACGACGGACACCACATCTTTGCAAAATTTTCATTCAAGGATTTCGGAGTACCGGTTCTTTATGAATAACAAAACTATTACGAAATTATTCCCGGGCACGTTTGATTAATCAGTCTTGTTCGGATCTACTTGTTGTTAAAGTAAGCTCTCCGATATGAATTTCTCCGGAAGAGTAACGAGACTAATATTATTAAATGGAGAACTATGAAAAAAATACACGGCATTTTCCCTCCAATAACCACACCATTTATAAACAGTGAACTATCAATTGATAAACTTGAGTACAACATTTCAAAGTGGAACGGAACGGGGCTTAGCGGATACGTTGTGATGGGTTCAAATGGTGAATCTGTTTTTCTTACACGTGAAGAAAAATTGAAACTTGTCGAATCAACAAAAAAATTTGCTGCGGCAGATAAACTAATTATAGCCGGAACCGGAAGCGATTCAATCAAAGATACTATTTCACTCACAAATGAAGCTGCGGAACGTGGTGCCGATTTTTCTTTGATACTTACACCCTCCTTTTATAAATCCGAAATGAAACATGATTCTTTCGTTAAATATTTCACTATGGTTGCAGAAGCTGTAAAAATTCCGGTAATAATTTACAACGTTCCTAAGTTCACCGGTGTTGATGTTGAAGTTGAAACTGTTGCAAAGTTATCCGAACATCCCAACATTGTAGGAATTAAAAACAGTTCTGAAAATGCAAGACAGAATACTGAGTTCGTCTCAAGTACTAAAAAAGATTTTGCTGTAATAGTCGGTACAGCTTCAATGATTTTTTCCGGAATTACCAGCGGTGCTGTAGGCGGAATTGTAGCACTTGCCAACATTGCCCCAAATGAGTGTGTACAAATTCAGAAGTTGATCGAAAACGGAAAATTAAACGAAGCATTAGAGCTTCAGCAAAGGATGATCCCGGTTAACAAAGCTGTTACTGCAAAGTACGGTGTTGCCGGGTTGAAAACCGCAATGGATATGTTTGGATATTTTGGAGGAGAGCCGCGCGCACCGCTGACACCTCTTAATGAAATGGACAGAGTGAATCTTGAAAATATTTTGATCGGTGCCGGATTGAGTAGATGAAAAAAACATTTTACAAATAAACCTGGTAACACTATGAAAATTTCAAGAACAGTTTTTTTATGTGTCAGCTTATTCCTTTCAATCAGTTATTCTCAGCAGAAGTTTTTAAATGAACAGAGCGATCGGGCAAAATTATTAATGGATTTTAACTGGAGATTTAGTTTGGGTCATGCACACGATGTTAAAAAAGATTTTGATTATGGAACGGGATGGATTAATGCAAAAGCAAAAGGTGCAAGCGGCGCCATTAGTAATGATTTTATCGATACCGCATGGCGAAAGATAGATTTGCCCCACGATTGGGCTGTTGAACAAGAATTTGTAAATGTACCCGAATGGGAATACGGATCGCACGGCTTCAAAGCTGTGGGGTACAAATTTCCAGAAACGAGCATCGGCTGGTATCGAAAATCATTCACCATTCCAAACAGCGACCGGGGAAAAAGAATCACAATAAAATTTGACGGAGTATTCCGGGATTGTACCGTTTGGCTTAACGGTTATTACCTCGGCAATAATATCAGCGGCTATAATGAGTTCAGTTATGATGTTACAGATTTCCTGAATTATGACAAGCAGAATGTTTTGGTTGTTCGGGTCGATGCATCTCAATTTGAAGGTTGGTTTTATGAAGGAGCCGGCATATACCGGCATGCCTGGCTGATAAAAACTAACTCGGTACATATTCCTCTTTACGGAACATATGTTACAACCGATGTAAAAGGAAACAATGCCGAAATAAATATCGAAACAGAAATCGAAAATAAATCTTCTACGGATTCAAAATGCCGGCTTCATTCTTTTATCCTCGATGAAAAAGAGAGGGTTGTTGCAGAGACATTAACTTCTGTAACAATTGATAAAAATGATGAGAAGAAAGTAAAGCATTCTTTGGATATAAAGAATCCGTTATTGTGGTCAATAGAAAATCCAAAACTTTATAAACTTGTTTCAATTATCGAGAACAATGGAAAAGTAATTGATAGAGTTGAGACGAATTTTGGAATTAGAACAATTCGATGGGACAAGGATAAGGGATTCTTCCTAAACGGAAAACATGTTAAAATTCAAGGTGTATGCTGTCACCAAGACCATGCCGGGGTTGGTTCTGCATTACCCGACCGGCTTCAATATTACCGGATTGAATTGCTGAAGGAGATGGGATGTAATGCTTATAGAACAAGTCATAATCCGCCTACGACAGAATTACTTGAAGCATGCGACCGGCTTGGAATGCTTGTATTGGATGAGAATCGTCTGCTCGATAGCAGTCCGGAAATGCTAAAACTATTTGAAACGTTGATGCTTCGAGATCGAAATCATCCAAGCATAATTGCATGGTCAATCGGCAACGAGGAGTGGAATGTTCAAACTACAGAACAAGCGAGAAACATTGCCGTAACAATGATGCAGCTTCAAAAGGAAATTGATCCTTCTAGGCTTTCAACATACGCTGCAAACACGCATGAATACAACGGTATCAACAGCGTAATAGATTTACGCGGATTTAATTACATCAATAATTGCAACATAGATAAATATAGAGCAGAGCACCCGGAACAAATTTTGTGGGGTACTGAAGAAGGAAGCACATTGTGCACGCGCGGCATCTATCAAATCATGCCCGAAGAAGCATACGTCCGCGATTATGATATTGCAACTCCAAGTGCATCATGGACCACCTCGGCAGAAAAGTTTTGGACTTTTTATGATGAACGTGAATGGCTTGCCGGCGGATTCGTGTGGACGGGATTTGATTACAGAGGTGAACCGACTCCATATACTTGGCCGAATATCAATTCACATTTCGGAATTATGGATATGTGCGGTTTTCCAAAAAATATTTATTACTACTACCAGGCATGGTGGAGCAATAAAGATGTACTTCATCTATTCCCCCATTGGAATTGGACCGGAAAAGTAGGAGACACAATTGACGTATGGTGTAACTCAAATTGCGAATCGGTTGAACTTTTCTTAAATGGAAAATCGTTAGGAAAGAAAAATATGGTTAAGAATGGACATCATGAATGGAAGGTGATTTATGAACCGGGAGTACTAGAGGCAAGAGGAATTAGAAACGGAAAAGAGATAATTGAAAAGATTGAAACAACCGGGCAGACATTTACCGTAAAATTGGTTCCCGATAGAAACATAATTAATGCCGATGGCGAAGATCTCAGTATTGTTAATGTAATTGCCCTGGATGAAAAAGGAAGAGAAGTTCCGACTGCGAATGAATCGTTGGTCTTCGAGCTAAAGGGTAAAGGGAAAATAATAGGTGCCGGTAACGGTAATCCGAGCTCGCATGAGATGGATAAAGTTCTTTCCGGAAATTATAAAAGAAGTTTATTCAACGGAAAATGCCAGGTTATAATTCAATCAACAAAAGAAGCCGGCGAAATTGTTCTAACAGCTAAATCGGAAAAATTGAAAACTGCGGAAGTAACTATTAAAACAAATTCAGTTCCTTTGAGAGCAGCAGTACTCTAAAATTTATTTAGGAGAAATGAATGTATAAATCGTTCAAGCCAATAAATAGAATTTTGATGGGACCCGGTCCTTCAAATGTTCATCCGCAAGTATTAAAAGCATTATCAAAACCGGCTCTCGGTCATCTCGATCCGCAATTCATCGGATTGATGGATGAAATAAAAGATTTACTCAAATACACATTCAAAACTGAAAATGACGCAACGTTTGTCTTGTCAGGTCCCGGCTCGCTTGGGATGGAAACATGTCTTGTTAATCTTGTTCAGCCGGGAGATAAAGTTGTTGTTTGTGTAGGAGGTTATTTTGCAAACCGGATGACCCAGATTGTTGAGAAAATTGGCGGACAAGTAATTACCGTTAAAGAAACATGGGGACGCGCGATCGATCCGCAAAAACTTGAAGATGCACTCAAACAAAATCCCGATGCAAAAGTTGCTGCATTTGTTCACGCAGAAACATCAACCGGCGCACTATCGGACATAAAAACGCTTTCGGAGATAGCACACAAATACGGTGCGCTTGTAATTGCAGATACTGTTACGTCTCTCGGTGCAGTTGAAGTCCGTGTTGATGAATGGAATTTGGATGCTGCGTACTCATGTTCACAGAAAGGGTTATCGTGCGTAGCCGGAATGTCGCCGGTTACATTTAGCCAGCGAGCTATTGATCATATAAAAAACAGAAAAATCCCGGTCCAAAGCTGGTTCAATGATTTGAATTTATTACTGACTTATTGGAATGGCCCGGGAAAAAGAGCATATCATCACACAGCACCGAGCAATCAATTTTACGGATTACATGAAGCACTGCTGCTTTTAAAAGATGAGGGAATAGAAAACTCATGGCGGAGACATAAAGAGAACAGTTTCAAATTAGTATCACGTTTGAAAGAATTAGGTTTAGAACCGCTTGTACCGGAAAAAGAAAGAATACCAAATCTACTTACAATAAAAATTCCCGAAGGAATTGACGAAGCAAAAATTAGAATTGATTTGTTAAACAAACACAATTTAGAAATTGGAGCCGGACTCGGAGAACTTGCCGGTAAAGTCTGGCGTATCGGGTTGATGGGTTACAATTCAAATGAAAAGATGATTGAGTTTTGTGTAAATGCATTGAAGGATGTGTTAAAAAATTCGTAGAGACGGGGCATGCCCCGTCTTTACAATATGTTATGTTAGTAATAAACATGTTTTACAAAAGTTATCAAATTTTGCACTCGGAAAAATCAACACCTGAAAATTTGGATATCATTTAATTTTCCTAATTTTACCTACCTAAAAAATCATTCTTTGAATAAAAGAAAAGAAGGAAGCACCATGGCAAATGCAATTTTCAACGTACCGTTACCACCAAACGAAACGGTAAAAAGTTACGCGCCGGGGACCCCGGAACGAGCAGCTCTTAAATCCAAACTCGACGAATTATCAAATCAACAGATCGATATACCAATAATCATCGGCGGCAAAGAGTTTAGAACCAACAATACAGATAACTGTGTAATGCCGCACGATCACAAGCACGTTTTGGCAAAATATCATAAAGTGAGCGAAAAAGAAGTTAAGCTTGCAATTGACTCCGCGATGGAAGCTCACAAAACCTGGAGCAGAATGGATTGGCAAGATAGAATTGCCGTCTTTCTTAAAGCTGCCGATCTACTTGCTCTAACTGAGTGGAGATATATTCTTAACGCGGCAACAATGCTTGGACAAAGTAAAAATCCATTTCAGGCAGAAATTGATTCGGCTGCGGAGTTAGCAGATTTTTTCCGTTTCAATTCTTACTACGCAATGCAAATCTATCAGCAGCAACCGCTCCATTCTCCTTTTGGAATGTGGAACAGATCGGAATACCGTCCGTTAGAAGGTTTCATATTTGCGGTAGCACCGTTTAATTTCACATCTATCACCGGCAATTTACCAACAGCACCGGCAATAATGGGGAATGTTGCATTGTTAAAACCGGCATCCAGTTCGGTTTACTCTGCATACTGGATAATAAAATTATTAGAAGCTGCCGGTTTACCAGCCGGAGTAATTAATTTTGTACCCGGGTCGGGCTCAAAAGTTGGTAACCCGGTAATGGATTCCGAATACTTTGGTGGAATTCACTTCACCGGCTCAACTCCAACATTTCAATCGATGTGGAAAACTGCTGCGAACAATTTACCAAAATACAAATCGTATCCGCGCATTGTTGGCGAAACCGGCGGAAAAGATTTCATCTTTGCACATTCAAGTGCCGATGTTGCAGTATTAGGTGTTGCAATGATCCGCGGTGCATTTGAATACCAGGGACAAAAATGTTCAGCTGCTTCGCGTGCTTATATTCCTAAATCAATCTGGCCAAAACTGAAAGAATATATGATTGAAGAACTTAAAACAGTAAAAATGGGCGATCCGAGAGATTTCACCAATTTTTTCAATGCCGTAATTGATAAGGGTGCGTTTGATACAATTACAAGTTATATAGACTATACAAAGAAATCGAACGAAGCAAAAATTATTTCAGGCGGCAACTACGACAGCTCGAAAGGTTATTTCATCGAACCGACAGTGATTGAAACTACCAATCCTAAATTCAAATCAATGGAAGAAGAAATTTTTGGTCCGGTGCTCACACTATATGTTTATGACGACAATAAGTACGAAGAAACCTTACAGCTTTGCGATCAAACCTCGCCTTATTCATTGACCGGTGCAATCTTTGCACAAGACAGATATGCAATTGAGAAAGCTGATAAAGCATTAACTCACTCGGCCGGAAACTTTTATATTAATGATAAACCAACCGGTGCGGTCGTTGGTCAACAGCCTTTTGGCGGCGCAAGAGCAAGCGGAACAAACGACAAAGCCGGCAGTTATCTAAACTTAATCAGATGGGTATCGGCACGAACAATAAAAGAGAACTTCATTCCCCCTAAAGATTATCGTTACCCGTTTATGAGTGAAAAATAATTTGAACCCATCCTAAATCCTTCCCTTCAACGAAAGGAAGGACTTTTAAAGGCAATGATATGAAACGTTACGTTAATTTTATTATCCTTTTATTTTTTGTTTGCTCCATTTCATTCTCACAAACCGATTCAGGTTTACTGAAGCATTTAAAATCCTTTAAAGAGATTACAGAAATAAAAAAAGTTTCTGTTGATACGACTTACAAAGAGGGTTATGAAATTTACATTACACAGCTGCTTGATCATAAAAATCCCGAAAGTAAAACTTTTACACAGCGACTATACTTATCACATTTCGATTTTGCCAAACCAATGGTACTTGTTACAGAAGGTTATTCGGCTAGCCGGAATTACAAATTTGAGCTCTCCGGAATTTTAGATGCCAACCAAATTATTGTTGAGCACCGCTACTTTGGTAAATCTGTCCCCGATAAAATAGATTGGCAATATTTAACTATTGAGCAAGCTGCGGCAGACCATCATGCAATTGTCGAGCTTTTCAAACAAATATATAAAGGCAAATGGATTAATACCGGGGTAAGCAAAGGAGGAGAAACGACTTTATTCCATCGCTATTTTTATCCCGATGATGTTGATGTTTCAGTTCCTTACGTTGCACCTATCAATCTTGCGCAAGAAGACCCACGCATTTACATGTACTTAAATTCCGTTGGTACCGAAGAATGCCGGGAAAAAATTAAAAAGTTTCAGCGTGCTTTTCTTACAAAAAAAGACGAGATAAGAACTTTATTAATGAAAGATGCTGACCAGGGGCAGATTCGTTTTGCTTGGGATTACGATTTTGTTCTGGAGTATATGACACTTGAATATTCTTTTGCCTTCTGGCAGTGGGGACAAACAAAATGTGAAGACATTCCGGCACCAGATGCAAGCGCAGAGGTTCTTTACAATCACATGAAAGCATCGAACCCGTTCTACTTTTTTACGGAACAAGCAATGAAAGATTTCGCTCCCTTTTTTGTTCAAGCTTATAACGAAATTGGTTATTACGGCTATGATCTTTCCCCATTCAAAGATCTGCTTGCCGAAATAAACGACGGTTCAAATATTATGCTGGTACCGGAGGATGCCAAGGTTGATTACAATTGCACCTCATTACAAAACGTAAACAAATGGCTTCAAAAACACGGCAACAACATTCTCTACATATACGGCGGTAATGATACATGGAGTGCAACTTCAATCCAGTTAACGGGCGAAACAAACGCGGTGAAAATGATAAAACAAGGGGGTGCACATGGTACAAGCATTAGAAATTTTGAAGGTGAGCAAAAGGAATTGATTCATTCAACTTTGGAAAACTGGCTCGGTATCGATACCAAAGACTAACAAATCCTAGTCCGGTAACACGTAGTAACACTAAGCTAATATTGGGTCACTTCAAATCTTAATTATTAATATTATATTAACAAAGCACAATTGAAAAGTAGATAATTAATGTTCAATATTGAATGGCTCCAGAGTCTCGCGCTTTTAATCGCTTTAAGCGTACTCTCAAATTTTATTGAATCAAAATGGAAGATCAATAGCTTAATCGGAAAAATTTTCCAGGGAATATTATTCGGCGCAGTTGCAATGATCGGGATGATGTCCCCTTTCAATTTGTCAAAAGGAATAATATTCGATGGAAGGTCAATTGTAATTAGTTTATGTGCTGCATTCTTTGGGCCTATTGCCGGTTTAATCTCCTCTATTATGGCGATAATATACCGCTTCTTAATAGGCGGCGGCGGTACATTGATGGGAATATTAGTTTCCGCTTCTTCATTTTTAATCGGTTTTTATTTCTACCATTGGCAGAGAAAATCATCATCAAATTATTTATCTAACTGGAAATTATACCAGCTCGGAATTTATGTTCACGTTGCAATGCTTTTACTTGTATTGACATTACCTCCCGATAAAATTGTTGATACATATAAAAATATTACTTTGATGGTTTTATTCATCTACCCGGTAGTAACTTTGTTAATCGGCAAAATCTTAAAGGACCATGAAGATAAAACAAAATTATTTGCGGAATTAAAAAACAGTGAAGCAATCTTCAGATCGCTTGCCGAATCTTCGCCGTCTGCAATATTTATTTACCAAGGGAATAAATTTGCTTATGTTAACCCGGCAGCAGAAACATTAGCGGGCTACACACAACAAGAACTTTTGCAAAAGAACTTCTGGGATGTTGTTCACCCTGATTTTAGAGAATTAATCAAATTAAGAGGATTACAGCGCCAGGAAGGGAAACCAATTCCTTCCCGTTATGAATTTAAGATTGTCCACAAATCCGGGAAAGAACGATGGATCGATTTCAGCAGCACTTTAATCAATTATCAAGGTAAGACAGCGGCTTTAGGTATTGCTTATGATATTACAGAGCAGAAAAAAGCAATAGATGAATTAATCGATACAAAAGAGAAAGCCGAGGAATCGAACAGATTAAAAACTGCTTTTCTTCATAACGTATCTCACGAAGTTCGTACACCGCTGAATGTAATCGTCGGGTACACAAATTTAATCCGGAGCGAAAACTTAACATTGGAAGAAGTTAAAAATTTAACGGAGCCAATAACCAACAATGCTTACCAGCTGTTAAATATTATCCAGGATATTCTTGATATTTCACAGCTTGAATCGAAACAAGGGATCATTCATAAAGAAGAAATTTCGATAAAAAAATTAATAAAAGAATCGATCACTTCGTTCAGTGTGATTGCCAAAGAAAAAAATTTAAAATTATTTTACGGCGAATTACCGGATGATAACACCACGGTATTAACCGACAAAATAAAACTTCAGAAGATTTTAAATAACATTGTAATGAATGCAATTAAATATACAGATACCGGCTATGTTAAGATTAGTGCTAAGATATCTGAAGGTGAAGCACTTTTCAGTATTAGTGATACCGGTATCGGAATAGACAAAAAAGATTTCGAAAAAATTTTTCTTCCTTTCGAAAGAACTACCGAAAGCATATCAAAACAATATAACGCACAAACTAGCGGCGGTGTTGGGTTAGGTCTTTCCATTGCAAAAGAATTGGTAGAAATGTTAAAGGGAAAAATCTGGCTGGAATCCGAAATTGGAAGAGGTACAACATTTTATTTTACCATTCCTTTATAGAATGTGATTTCGATTCAAAGTTATCTCTCAAATCAGTTAAAAACTATATACAGCTTAATAAAGTTCTCTTGCAAATTCTACCAAACATTTTTTTACTTGCATTATTCAGTCTTAAAAGTTAAAATATAAACAAGACTATCAGTATTTTGTAGGAGAGATATGAAATCACTAAAAGATTTACTTACATCCAGACCTCTGCACACAGTTTTATCGGGTTCATACATAATTGATGTTATTCATTTTATGGCAGAACGGAATATCGGGCTTGTACCGGTATTATCAATCGATGGTAAATTATTAGGTGTCTTTTCCGAAAGGGACCTGGTGCGCAGAGTGATTGCAAAAGGATTGGATCTTGCCTCCACAGTAGTTGACGAAGTTATGTCTAAAGATCTTCTTCTTGCAGATGTGAATGAATCATACCAGGTTTGCTTGAAAAAAATGAACGATCGAAAAACCCGCCATATATTAGTCATAGAAAATGAAAAAATGATTGGTATATTATCTATACGGGATTTATTAGAACTTGACATAAAAGTGCAGCAAGAAACGATAGAAGTTCTTCACAACTATATATACTCAAAATAATATGGATAATTTACTTTCCGGACAGCTCAACGCCGTAAGCATTATTCAATTAATGCTCGCACCGGCAATTATGATAAGTGCATGCGGTTTGTTATTACTTGGTATGAACAATCGCTACTCATTAGTTGTAAACAGAATAAGACTGTTGAATGAAGAGAAACGAAGACTGCTTATGAAAGTTGGGGAAAAACCGATAACAACAGATGAAAATGTTCGTTTAGAAAGTATTGCTAAGCAAATTGGATTTTTAGTTTACCGTGTTAAACTTGTACGAAATTCAGTTTTAAGTTATGCCATAGCAGTGGGACTTTTTGTATTAACTTCCCTTCTGCTTGGTATTTCATCTGTACTATCAATTTACAAGCTTAATTACTTTATCATAATTACTTTTTTGCTCGGAATGGTATCGGTTTTAACCGGTGTTTTATTTGCCGGGTTCGAAACTAAAAAAGGTTATGATATAATTAGGTTCGAAGTACAAGCGCATGAGTGAGAGCAAATTTCTTTCGAAGAAAGACCTTCTCAAACCCCAAAATATGATCCGCCTCTATGCACAAGGTGCATTTCCTATGGCGGACGAATCGGGTGAAATCAATTGGTACTTACCGGAAATCAGAACTATAATACCTCTCGACAATTATAACATTCCGCGCTCACTCAAAAAATTTTTACAATCTTCACACTTTGAATTTCGATATGATACTCTAACATTAGATGTTATCCAAAAGTGTGCAGAAAGAGATTCAACGTGGATTTCGCCCGAATTGATTGAAGCATATAAAGGATTAATTGCGTTGGGCAATCTTCACTCGGTTGAAGTGTTTCATAACAAATCGTTGGTCGGCGGATTATACGGTGTTACTTACAAGGGAGCGTTCTTTGGCGAATCGATGTTTTCGAAAGTAGAGCAAGCTTCAAAATGTGCGCTTGTAAAATTAATAGGACATTTGAATGAAAAAGGATTCGTTCTGCTCGACGTTCAGTACCAGACCGAACATTTAAAAATGTTTGGCGCCAAAGAAATTTCATTTGAAGAATTTAATAGACTGCTAATAAATGCTTATTCTTCAGAGATATTTTTTTAATAAAGCCCTTCCTTTCTAACCAAACACTTTGAAAATTAGTATATTTGCCTCCGAAATATGTTAATCTTATTATAGCTATGTTTTTTAATACTTTGAAATTGACTAGGAGTGAATCCATAGTATGATTTTTTAAATTAATATAAACGAGAAAGGAAATGAAAAAACTTCTATTACTATCTATCATTATATTTTGTAAGACAATATTTGTTCATGCACAGACAGCCGGCGCAAGCTTTATGCTCGGTTCGCCTCAAGGAGAGTTCAGGAATAATGTCGATCGTTTAGGTTATGGATTCCAATTGCAAGGAACATTGTGGTCGCCAAGTAAAGAGAGACCTTTTACCATAGGATTGAATCTTGGCTATTTAATTTACGGGGAAGTTACCGATCATAGACCATGGCCCGGTTTTCCCGAAGTGACTTTGGAAGTGAACCGTATGAACAGTCTTGCAAACTTGCATCTGCTGCTACAGATATCACCGTTCACCGGTACGTTAAGACCTTACATTGATGGATTAATTGGCGGTGCCTATATTTTTACTACTTCCGAAGTGCGGAGTGAAAACAGCGACGAACAAATAGCTCAATCAACAAATTATGATGATTTTAATTTTAGCTACGGCGGAGGCGTTGGATTGCTTCTCCAGATTTCCCGGGATCTAGGAGATGTAACATCTTTATATTTAGATTTGAAAGCTCGTTACATGTACGGTACCGAAGCACGTTATTTAACGGAAGAAGATATTGAAGTTGTTTCATTAACTGAAGTACGCTATAGACCAAGAGAATCTAAGACCGATCTTTTAACTTTTCATATTGGTGTGATAGCATATTTTTAATTAAGTATAAATATAATTTCATAAAAAAAACGATATTCATTTAATAATTAGTTAGGACAAAAATGATAACTTACAAAGAACTAGGATTAGTAAACTCGAAAGAGCTATTCCAAAAAGCAGTGAAAGGCGGTTATGCAATACCGGCTTTTAATTTTAATAATCTTGAACAATTGCAAGCTATAATCGGCGCATGCGTAGAAGCTAAATCACCGGTAATTCTACAAGTTTCCAGCGGTGCACGCAAATACGCAAATCAAACCTTGTTGAAACATCTTGCAAAAGGTGCTGTCGATTACGCAAACGAACTCGGTTACCCGATACCAATCGTACTTCATCTTGATCACGGCGATACATTCGAATTGTGCAAATCGTGTGTGGAATCCGGATTTTCATCAGTAATGATCGATGGTTCACATCATCCTTACGAAAAAAATGTAGAGCTCACTGCACAAGTAGTTGAGTACGCACACAAGCATGATGTATCGGTAGAAGGTGAACTTGGTGTTTTAGCCGGTATTGAAGATGAAGTTTCTGCTGAAGTATCTCACTATACGAAACCGGAAGAGGTTGAAGACTTTGTTAAAAAAACCGGAGTTGATTCACTTGCAATTTCAATTGGAACATCTCACGGCGCAAATAAATTTACTCCCGAGCAATGCACCCGTACAGAAGACGGAATTCTTGTTCCTCCTCCGCTCCGTTTTGATATTCTTGAAGAAATTGAAAAAAGAATTCCCGGTTTTCCAATTGTATTGCATGGCGCTTCTTCTGTGCCCGCTGATCTTGTTAGAATAATCAACAGCAATGGCGGAAAATTAAAAGATGCAGTTGGTATTCCTGAAGATCAGTTACGTAGAGCTGCTACATCTGCGGTCTGCAAAGTCAATATTGATTCGGACGGAAGATTAGCGATGACAGCAGCAATTAGAAAAGCATTTACTGAGAACCCGGCAGAATTCGATCCGCGCAAATATCTCGGTCCGGCCCGCGACTCACTGAAAAAACTTTACGTTCATAAAGTTACTAATGTTTTAGGTAGCGCTGGGAAAGCGTGAAAAGCAGTAATTAGTATTGAGTAGTTAGTCGTTAGACAAAAAAGAAGAGCGGTTTTAATGCCGCTCTTTTTTTGCAGACTAAACGAATCATTAATTATTTGTTTTTATTGTATTCTGCTTCGGTAACTTGAATCAACTTGGCAAAGTTTTCAAAGCTTTGAGCGCGTTCATTATTCCAGGCAACTGCTAAGTTTAGCGCTGTTCCGGCTTTCATATCCGTATTTGTTCTGGATGCATTAGTATAAGATTTTGGAATTACATTACCTTTTGTATCAACCGCTTTGAAGTAAACAACTAATATTCTTTCAAATCCGCCGTATTCTGTTTTAATATCTTTATTCAAAATAGCATCAATTTCAAAAGAAAGCGCATCGGAAGTTGCGGCTTTTACTTTAACTCCATTAATTTTTAACGGACTGCCTTCGGCGGCTTGTAATTGGATCGGTTTGCTAAACTTATACGATTTTGAGTACTCATCAATTTTCGTCTTGAATTCTTTTTCAAGTTCTTTTTTCTCTTTAGCAAGTTTAAGCAAAGCATCTACATCTTTAGCTGCTTTTTTACTTTTAATATCAGCTTCCATTTTTCCCATCTTAGCAGAATAAGATTTAAGCAACGAAGGATATTCACCGAGATATTCATTCTTGGTATTTCCACCGGCTGAAGTATTTTCACATCCAATCAAAAAAACAATGAATGTAACAACTAAAACACTAATTCTGATAACTGCTTTCATTTCAATCTCCTTTAATTATTGGTTAGTTTAGTTACGGTTTTACAACCGCATAAATTTGTTTTGCAATGTCTTCTTCGTTGTCCCTAAATACTAAAGAGAATTTAGGAAACTCAACGATGTTGCTGTAAATGTCCAAACACCACTGATAGTGTTCTACCGTTTGTGTAGTAGTTTTTGTTTTCGTTTTACCTCCGTAGGTTGCATAAGAACTTGTCCAGGCTGTAGCGCTTCCGTTGTGTTTTGAGGTAGAAGTAGAAGTTGAAGTGCTACCTAAATGGCGGTGCTCGAGAGTAACTTCTTTAATGTTTTCTTTTTGATAGACTATTACCTTGCCGCTTTCAACACCAAGCAACGCGCTTATCTGTCCGGAGTAGAAAAATATTTCTCCTACATAAAACGAGTAATAGCTTGTGCCTAAAATACGAGTGAGCGCTTCAGCCATCTTGATTCCATAATCCCAGCGACCGTTATGATATTTGTTTTGGTGATGAGCCACAGACTTATCTACAATCCAGTTAACAGCAAACGCTATTGCCCCAAACAGAAAGCCCATTAGCAATCCGCTGAAAAATCCTTCCGAGAACCAGTAAAAAAGTATTAGCGCTATTACCAAGCCGACAGAACCCCAGAATACATATCTGGAAATTTTGTACGCTTGATTCCATTTGTCCATCAACGTTTTCCCATTTTCCGTTTCAAGAAATCCTTTAAAATCTGTTTTAGTAGATACATGAAACGAAAGACTCTTTACTTCAGCCGTCATTGCTTCCATAAGTTCCTCACTTTTTTGTTTTTTGGAATAGTAATAATTCAACATCATCAGTTTGCCTTACTTGTAGAATTATTTTTTTGGCGGGTGTAAATAAATAGCTGAATTTCAGCGATTTCAAATAATCATTGGAGCGATTTATAAATTAAATCAACCTTAAGTAAATAAGTGAGGTTTTTGTTAAAAAACTAAATCTTTTCTAAATCGATTTTCTGAGAATATTCGGTTGGAGTCATTCCGGTAAACTTTTTAAAAGCTTGATTAAAAGATGATCTCGACAAAAAGCCGCAACTTTTGGCTATGCCTTCGAAAGTCATAACCTCTAGTTTGCGATTCTCAATCAACTTTTGTGCTTCCTCAATTCTATATTTATTCAAAAAGTTACTAAAGTTCATCTCATATTCATCGTTTATAACTCTGGAAAGATACGCGGTATTTGTCCGGAGAGATTTTGCCAGATCCGACAAGATTAGGTCACTTCTCAAAAAGAGCTTTTCTTCATCCATAACCTTTTTTAGTTTAGCAACAAGTTGATCGGATGTTTCCTTATCAACGTGTATCGCTTCCGGAATTTCTTTATTGATAACAGAAAAAACAGCTTTTACGTTTCTAGCATCGTTGAACGGTTTTCTGCTTAGATAACCATATCTATAAAAGAAGTTTGATATTTTTTTCCAGTAGAAAAATAGAATTAGAGAAAAAATTGTAACAGACACAACTATAACCACAACCAGGAGAATGGTATTTCTTTTCGTCTCTGCTTTAAGTTGGTTTAGATTTCCTTTTGCCTCTGTCGCCTCTTTCTTGATTTTGCCGGTTTCATATTTTACTAACATTTCGATGTAAGCACGCTGAGCATTTTGTCGCGCTATTGTATCGGTTATTGCATTCTTTAGCTGTAGAAAAATTAGTGCGTTCTTCGAATCACCCTTTCTGTCATAACTATCGGAAAGCTGCTCATAGACAGATTGTAGCATAATAGGATTATTTATTTCCTTAGCACATTGTACCGCCTTCATTAGAAAAACAATAGACCGGTCAATCATTCCCTTAATACTGTAATATCTGCCGGCGGTTGCATAAGCATCGCTCATCGAGAGTTTATCATTAATAAACTCCGAGTTTTTTATTGCGCTGTTAACATACATTTTCGCATCATCAACTCTTCCCACATTCATATATTCCATTGCAAGATTAGATTGCGCAAAAGCCATCTGCTGATGCGACCCGATTTTTGCGAACCGGTTGATTGCTTCTTGAAAACATTTCATAGCTTCAGATGAGCGTTTAGCAGAAAGATATGTTGTGCCCAGCATATTATATGAGTAGGCAATTCCAAAGGAATCTTTCATCTTAGAATAAATATCAATTGCCGTTTTGTGATGTTCAATTGCTGTTTCAAATTCCCGCAACTGAGCTTTAGAAGTTGCCATGCCGTTATGTATAGAAGCAATTGCATAGTAATTTTTGCTTTCTTCTGCAATTTCCAGCGCAAGCTCTTGATACTTTATTGACTCGCGCAAATCGCCGGCATCTCTGTAAACTATAACAAGTTGACTATAGATATTGGCGCGCATTCCTTTATTGTTCTCACAATAGTTAAGCGTAGTTTTTGCAGTTCTTATTGCGCTGATTGGATCGTGAAGACTTGTATATGCAGAAACAAGATTAAAACCGGCATTCATAATCAGTATTGAATCGTTTAAAGCGTACCCAATGGAAGAAGCGCGCTTTGCCGATATCAAAGCAGAATCCGGTTTATTAACCATCAGCCTATAATATTCGCTTAGTATTAATTCAGTTTCAGCCTCTAAAAAAACATCCCCAAGATTCCTACTAATCGAACGCGCTTCTTTTAAATACTTGTTTGTGTTATCTGGATTCCTTTCGTTATTGGCTATTTTACCAAGAATAAAAAGGCTGTTTACCAGGATCACTTGCTCATTTAATTCTCTAGCTAGTTTAGCTACGGTTTCGGCGGTTATTTTTCTTTCTTCTAATGACCGGTTTTCCTGAGATGTAAGTTTTTCATAAAGTACATGCAACTTTTCAGAGTTGTTGGTTTGCCAGACTATGTTTCCTCAAACAATACATAACAAAACAAGTGCGAGAATATTTTTTGCCATAAAGGATTTTGAAGCTCAATAATTACTGAATCAAGTTTACAAATATATTATTCAATTTTCTCAAAAGATCTCTTCCTTAGTTCTTTCACGCTAATCTGTTCTTCGGTCTGTAGCAAGGTAACAAACTCTTCCTTCATTCTATCAATGTAAAGTATTCCGTCAAGATGATCTATTTCGTGTTGAAAACATCGGGCAAGCGCGCTGCTTCTTTCTACTGTTTCGGAACAATGAAAATCTTTGTTTATCCAAACATCATTGTTTCGCTTGTGAGTTCGCTCTATGAGAATTCTTAGCACAAATTCTTGACTGCATCTCTTGCCGGATGCACCGACTTCCCAAAAGTTTTCATCAAGTAAGCTTTCAATTTCTTGCTTTGTTGTGTCAATCGAAGGCCAATGAATAAATATTTCGAGCTTTGTAAATTCTTCAAGTACGTCGGAATTTTGTTTCATCATATTCTCAGTAATTTACCGGATGAAAATAAAAAAACCGCGTTCTTCCGAACTGCGGCTAAATATTATAACTCATTATACTTTGCAACTATTTTGATGGCGATTTCTTTACTTGCAAAATTTTGTACAACACTCTCGCAAAAACACCCAGTACCAATCCTTGTAAACAGTTATTCAGGAATACTGAGAAATGCATGATTGAAATTAATCTAGTGTCTACTCCAATAAACGAAACGACAATAAACCCACAAATCAGAAACACAAATGAAATAGTTTTGGGAGGCAGTTTATAACCACTTTGTAGATAAAAACCAAGAACGGAAAAAGAAACTATGGTTAATGGAATAGATAAGAGTTCCATAATACTTCCCCTTTTTATGTTACTACTTAGTAAGCAAGTATTCCGCAATCTTTCCTAAATCTTTAACATCGAGATTTCCGTACGACGGCATTACAATACCTTTATACTTTTGACGGTATTCATCAAAACGGGAATCTCCGCTGTATGCGGAAGGATTACGCAAATAGTTTAATAACCCGTCACGTGTCCAATGTTCTTTTATGCTTACAAGTGCCGGAGCCATTTTTGTACCGTTCAAATCTTGCCCATGACATGTAGTACAGCCATTCTGTTTAATTAGGGCCGCACCATCCACTTCTTGCGAAGATGATTGTTGCTGCTGCGGCATATAATTTTCATCCATAACCGGTGTAGTTTCTTCTTCCTTTGTTACTCTACCTAAAATAAATAAAATTAAAAATAATCCTAAAAATGCAGCTACCCATTTTTGAGCATTAGTCATTTAATCTACCTTTCTTCTAAATTTTATAATATAAAATTATATTTGCCTGGGTTATTAAACAAGTTAGTCCGAGCTTTCTACTTTTATAGTTTCGTCATAATACTGTTTGAATTTCCTGATTGAATTGAAAATTGATTCGGCTATTTCATTTTGTCCGTCGGAACTATTTAAATATGCCTCATCTTTCCGGTTAGAAAGAAACCCGGTTTCAATCAACACACTGGGCATAGAAGCACCAACCAATACATAAAACCCGGCTTGTTTGATGCCGAGCGAAGGTATTCCAACATTTCTCTTCCAATCCTGGTTAAGAACATCGGAAAACTTTTCGGAGTAACGCATATACTGTGAATGTGCCATACTAACAAGAATAAAATTTTCATCTGTCAATTGTTGATACCGGTTGGGATTATCTTCATACTTAATAACACTGTTCTCGAACTCTGCTATTTGTATTGCCTCTTTTGTTCTGCCGGGGCGCAAAAGATAGACTTCAAATCCACGGTGACTAATATCTTTTTGAACTGTTGAATTACAATGGATCGAAATAAATAATTTGCCGCCGGCTTCATTTGCAATTTTACCACGTTTATATAGTTCAATGAACTCGTCCGTTTTACGGGTATAAATAACCTTCACACTCTCAAATTTTCTTTCGATCAATTTTCCAAGTTTGAGTGCAACGGCTAAGTTCACATCTTTTTCCCTAACACCGGTCATACCAATAGCACCGGGGTCTTTGCCTCCATGCCCGGCATCGATTACTACAACATCAAATTCCCATTTTGATTTAACATCCGTTGAATCCGATAGTTGATCATTGAATAATGTGTTTTGTATTGTTATCAAAATATCATTGCTTTCAACATCTTTAAATGCTTGCGATCCAGAATAACCCTCGGATAAAGAAAACTCCAACTGAAAATTTTTCTGCGATAAAGCAACTCTTCTAAATTGTTTTACCAATCCGGCAGCTTTAAATTGTTTTGCAAGGTCCGGTGTTATCGTAATGCCCGGGAAAAAGACATATAAAATATTTTCATTAATTGAGTATCGGGGAACATTAATTTTCTTGGAAGATTTTAATCTTATCAATGTACCGTTTGATTTTTCTTCAACCTCAATTCCGTAAATATCATACTTTGAATCTATCTTCACGGTTTCTTTAATTTCTTTATCGTCACCGCTTTGTTTAAGCGATGTAAGGAAAAAAATTTCTTCGGAGTAAGGTTCTTTGGTAACAGAAACAATTTGGGTTCTGTCATCGAATACAATTTTTCTTCCATAACAAACACTGAAATAATCGATGCAATAATTGAGAGGTACATAAATTTCATCTTTTATTAAAAGTGTTGATATTGGTAGTTGATAAATATTTTGTGTGTTATCCGTTTTTCGTGTTAATATCACAAATTGATTTTTAGCAGTAAATTTTAATGTGTAATTAGAAAATTTAACTTCCAGTTTTAATGCTTCTTTATTGAAATAATGGTTTGCCGAAAGCAAACTGCTTAGCTCTTTGACCGGGACAAAAAAATTGCCTCTTTTAATTATAAATGATAAATGACTTTTCTTCCCGTTTACTTCTGTTAGCAATTTTGATTTATCTTGCCCGGCAATCCGCAAACTCGAAACAATCAGGATTAATATTAAGAGAGTAGAGATTTTATTTTTCATCATCAACCGATAAATGGCAGAATGAACCCGCTATGTTTCTTATATTGTAAAAAATCCTCTTTAAAATATTTTTCAAGTAAAGTCTCTTCGTATTTGGCACGCATTATAAAGAGCGGAAGCTCTATTAACAAAACTAACGGAACAACAATGTAGTTCAACAAAGCTAACCCGGCACCCAGATCGGATAATATCTGGCTTACATACTGGGGATGCCGTATGAATTTATAAATCCCGGCGGTAACCAGCTTATGGTCTTTCAAAACAACTATATCGGGTGCATAATTATTGCCAAGACTTTTATATGCAAGTACTTGCAGCCAGGAAAAAATTATGAATAAACCAAGTCCAACATAGCGCAAAGTTTCAAACTCTTTATTTGTGCTTAAAAAAGCAAATTTAAAAATGCCGGCGATAATCAATATAAGTACCAGTGCAGAAATATTTGGCGGTATCTTCTGCAGAAAAGATACCGGTCGCTCCGAAACTTTAGTAATCGATGTTTTTAATCCTTTTTTAGCACCACCATAATTTGCAGACATCGAAACAAATAAATTTATTCCCACAAGCAAGTTTATAGGATCCATCGCAGCCGCCGGTCAAATTTTACTGATTTTTTAATCCAATATAGCAACTTTCAGTTTAATTTTTGAACATACTGATACCAATGATAATAGATTCCATTACTACATGTTAATATTACATCAATTAGCCGATAATTCTATTAAAACTGATTTGTGATGAAAAAAATAGAGATGTTCCTTAGCACAATATTTGATTAGAAATAGAAGCTAATTTTTCATATCTTTTTAGCGGCATAAGAAAAGAGAAACGATGAATACCGGACAAATGTTAATTACAATTGGCGCTGTGTTCCTTCTTGCACTGGTTATTTTAAGAGTGAATACAAATTTCTTCAGTACACAATCGGTTTTGTACAATACTCAATTCGGTGTTATGGCTGTTTCTTTAGGCACATCGGTAATGGAAGAAGCTGGAAGCAAAGCATTTGATCAAGCAACGGATACTACTTCTGTGAGTAATGTTCTCAATTTAACAGCCGCCGGCAGTTTGGGTCCTGATGCCGGGGAAGTTTATCCTAACTTCGATGACTTCGATGACTTCGATGGATTCAGTAAAATCGTTTCCCCTGATTCTGCAAGCATTATCAGATTTTACGGATTTGGATACCCGGCTTATAAACAAATCGATACCTCGCTTAAATCTGCTATTTATAAAATTGACTGTGTTGTTGATTACGTAAATCCTACTACACCCGATGTCGCTGTAACTTCCCAAAGATGGCATAAGCGACTAAGAGTAACAATTACGAGCCCTCAATTTCACGATACATTGAGTTACGCAAGTAGGGATACTTTACGTATGTCAACAATTTTTAGTTATTGGTATTTTAGGTGACAAATGGGCTTTAGTACTTTAATCGACATACTTGGTTCAATGATTGTAGGCGGAATGCTGCTCTTAATCTTGTTTAGGTTAAATGACGCTGCCATTGAAAATACATTTAATTATGGCGGCGACTTGATCGTTCAGCAAAATCTTGTAGAAGTTGTACAATTACTTGAATATGATTTTAGAAAAATTGGTTATTGTAAGGATTGGGAAAAAATCCCTAATCCTACCACCGCTATTCTTAGTGCTGATTCAACCAGTATAAATTTTCTTACAGATGTAGATTCGGATGAAAATGTTGACACAGTACATTATTATCTTGGCTCGCGTGATTCGCTAACAAGCACACCAAATCCTAATGACCGGATTTTGTATAGGGTAGTTAATCATGATGCCCCGGCTGGCGCCAACCTTGGTGTAACACAATTCCGGCTCCTCTATTTCGATGCACTGGGAGATACTATTCACTTTCCAATCACAGTTCCGGGCCAAATTCATACAATGCAAATAAACATCACGATTGAAAGTACCGTTGCATATGATAATAAATATTCGAGCGTTTTCTGGCGGCAGATAAGATTAGCAGCAAGAAATCTCAATAATCGTTAGGACAATGTATGGGCGGCAAAGGTATAATATTAATTGTGTTGGGGTTCAGCATTATCTTCTTAGTTATCGGGCAAAATTTTGGGAGTTTGTCCGGCAGAGCGGTTGATAATGAAACAAAATATTATGTTCAAACCACAGCATATAATATTGCAGTTGCCGGTGCAAATATGGCTGCTAACGAAATATTTATGGATAAATTTTGGGATGAAGGGTATTCCAACTTAAGTTTTTCAGGCGGAATAATTAATGTGTATGTAAGCAATACTACCAGCGGCTCTACCGGTAAAGTTAAAATTTGCCACATCCCCCCCGGTGAAACCGAGGGCCATACAATAGAAATCGCAAGTACTGCCGTTCCCGCTCATTTAGCTCACGGCGATTATCTTGGTGAATGCGGCGGCGGCGGTTATATTTCTCAAATAGCTAAAATAATTTCTGAAGGTACTTTTAACGGTGTAACAAAAACAGTAGTGGTAGAATTACGTCCGAGCAATTTTGCAAAGTTTGGAAATTTTTATAGTTCAATAAGCGCCTACCCGGCTACCGGCGATACATTTAATGGACCTTTTCACGTTAACGCAAGATTAACTACCTACGGCACACCGGTCTTTTGGGGTAAAGTTACAAGTAAAAATGGGTTAACAAAGTTAGGCAGCCCGAGAGACCCAAAGTTCTACGGTGGATATGAAGATGGCATCGATATTCCTCTTGAATTTGACACAGCCGGACTCAGAAGCAATGCAGATGTAGTTTTTAAGGATACAACCGGCAATGGTTATAAAATTGACGTTCGACTTTATTTTAATTCAAACGGTACGATCACACACAGCAAATCAATAAATAGTGGAAGTTGGTCTACTCCGAAAACAGAAAATATATCTTCATTTGCACCGGATGGAATTATTTATGTTGAAAAAGGAAATATCTATACCAAAGGAACTGTTAACGGCTCTCTAACAATAGTTGCAACAAAGCTGGGTAAAATCGGCTGCGGTAATGTTTATTTTGAGGATAATATTATTTATAAAGATAACCCGGTTACTATACCGAGTTCGGACGATATGCTTGGCATAGTTGCCGAAGAAAATATTAGAATAAAAGACAATGCGGACACACGTGGAAAAAATATTTATACCCAAGCATCCATGTTTGCTCAAAACGGAAATATTGGTCCCGAAGATGGTTTGGTTACACAAAACTTTTTAGGTAACTGGAATATTTTAGGCGGATTGATTGCAAAAACAACCCGTGTTACAGCCACATATTCCGGAAGTACACCGGTAAAAGGATTAAGATTTGTACATACATACGATGAGAGATTCCTACTTAAGGTCCCACCGGCATTTCCACATACAAAAAATTTCGAAGTAGTTTCCTGGTACGAGTGATTATTACCGGTCAATCAACAATTGCTCTCACTCATAGCAATTGTTATTTATTTTTGCTTATTTTAATATCAAATCAAAAAAGGGATTTTCTTTGGGCGGTAAAGCTGCGATATTGTTAGTCCTTGGCTTCAGTATGATATTCCTAATATTCGGTCATAACTTTTCTAGTTTATCTACACGGGCAATAGATAACATGACCAGTTATTATGAAGAAACCCAGGCATTTAATATTGCTAATGCCGGTGCCAATATGGCGGCAAATCAAATTTTTATGGACAGAACCTGGGATGATGGCTACACAAATATTAGTTTTGGCGGTGGAACTATAAATGTTTACATAACAAATAATGTTGGCGGCACCACCGGTAAAGTAGTTATATGCCATATTCCTCCCGGTAATCCGGATGCACAACATACAATGAATATCTCGGGCAGTGCACTTGCCGCACATTTAGCTCATGGCGATTATGTTGGACCATGCGGCGGTGGTGCAACTTATAATGACCAAATAGCTACAATAATTTCTGAAGGAACATACCAGAATGTTACCAAAACTATTATCGTAGAACTACAGCCAAGTAACTTTGCAAAATTTGGGAATTACTACTCAACAATTAGCGCGTACCCGGCAACGGGTGATGTTTTTAACGGACCCTTTCATACAAACGGACGGTTAACAACTTATGGTACACCGGTCTTCAACGGAAAAGTAACAACACGTAACGGATTAAGAAAATTGGGCAGCCCACCCAATCCTCAATTTTTAGGCGGATACGAAGATGGCGTTGATATTCCCCTTGAATTCGACACTACCGGTTTACGCTCCAAATCGGATTTAACTTTCCGCGGTACATCGAGTCCTAACAGAGGTATCGATGTACGACTCTATTTTAGTGATGACGGATCATTAACATACAGTTCTAAAGCAGAAGGAGCCGGTAGCTGGAGTGCTGAACAAACAATTTCGTTAGGATCACTTACCAACGGGGTTATCTATGTTGAAAAAGGTAACATCTATACTAAAGGGACAGTAAACGGTGCTGTTACAATTGTAGCCACTAAAAAGGGTCGCAACGGTTTTGGAAATGTTTACCAGGAAGATAATTTACAGTATCATGACGATCCATTAATAGAAGAAGATTCGGATGACATGCTTGGCATAGTTGCCGAAGAGAATATACGCATTGATGATAATGTCAATACACGCGGAAAAGACATTACAACTCAAGCTTCGATGTTTGCAATGAACGGAAACATCGGTCCTGAGGATGGTTTAGTTACACAACATTTTTTGGGTGACTGGAATATTTTAGGCGGCTTAATTGCCAGCACAACGCGTGTTACTGCTACATATTCAGGAAGTAACCCGGTTAGAGGATTAAGATTTGTACATACTTATGATGAGAGATTTTTAGTAAACGTACCACCGGCATTTCCACATACAAGAAACTTTGAGGTGGTTTCCTGGTACGAGTGATTACCCCAGCAAATCTGTCAACGCATCCTTTAGATATTTAAATTGAAATTCAAACCCAGCAGAATTTAATTTATAAGGAATCACTTTTGCTCCTTCCAATATAGAATCAGCTGATTCACCAAGAATAATTTTAAGAATGAACTGAGGCACTCTAAAAAAAGATGGACGGTGTAAAACTTTTCCGATTTTGCTTGATAATTCATTCATTGTAACCGGATTCGGCGAAACCGCATTAACTGCACCGTTAATACTTTCATTATCCAGAGCATAAAGAAAAATATTTACCAGATCATTTATATGAATCCATGGTATCCATTGCTTTCCGGTACCAAGAGAACCGCCGATAAAAAACTTAAACGGTGTTACTAACTTTGGCAGAGCACCGCCATCATTTGTAAACACAATCCCGATTCTAACATTAACTCTTCTTATTCCTAGTTCATCCAAGGGTAAAGTGGATTTTTCCCAGGCATTAGTTACATCCGGTAAAAAACCGCTCCCCTTTCCCGAACTTTCATCTACGTCATCAAATCTGTTTCCGTAAAAGCCGACTGCCGATGCGGAGATAAATGTTTTTGGTTTCTTCCCGGTTTTCTTTATTTTTTCTACCAATTTCTCTGTAAATTTAACACGGCTTTCAATAACTATTTTCTTGTGTTCTTTTGTCCAGCGCTTAGCCATAATATTTTCACCGGCTAAATGTATAATCGCATCGGATTGATTAATAACATCGGAGAGTTCCTCGGTTATATTTCTATCGTAATAAAATTCAATAAATCTATTAGCATTAGGCAATATCTTCTGGGCAGCTAACACCGATCGCGTTAACACTACTGTTTCATCACCCCTTTTAATAAGTTTATCAACAATTTTTTTACCAATCAGCCCGGTAGCGCCGGTCACTAATATTTTTTTCATCGCGCCTCTATATATCTAAATGACAGAACTATACCAACCAAGAAAGGTTATTAGTTAGAATCATTTATGGCTTTTAAGATGCAATCTTTTGTTTTATTTTAACCATGTAAGCAATCAGTTACCTTTAAATTATTAAAACAGAGACAAAAATGTTCAAATGCCTATTATTTGTGCTCGCCTTTACAACAATCAACGCACAACAATTTACATTAAGAGGAAAAGTTACAGATAAAAATTCAGGGGAAGCTTTAAGCTTCGCTAACTTGAGAATTGCCGAAACATCTTCGGGCACCGCAGCTAATATAGAGGGCAATTATGAGTTGAAACTTAGTGCCGGTTCATTTCATTTAATCGCATCGTATATAGGATACCGATCGGATACTCTAAAAATCAATTTCAACGGAAACCAAGTTTCAAATTTTCAATTGGAGCGTATCGATATAAAACTCCCTGAAATAACCGTTCTGCCCGGTGAGAATCCGGCACTTGAAATTATTCGCCGTGCAATTTTATTCAAACAAAAAAGGGATGAGAAAATCAATTCGTACACTTTCAAAGCATATACAAAGGGCTTGGTAAAAACCACCAAAGATATTTCTGCAACTGATAGGAGCGTAGGATTTTCATTCGGTGAAAGCGACACAGCCAAACTTAAAATTACGGGCATAATAGAAAATGAAAGCAGAGGATATTTTAAAAAACCAAGTAACTATAAAGATGAAATCATTGCAAGAAAGCAGAGTGCTAATACCCCTTCAACAATAAATATTTTAACCGGCGGAAGAATTATCCAGAATTTCTATACAAACGATATTCAATTTTTTAACAGACCTTTACTCTGCCCGATCGCAGATGATGCAATTGATTATTATGATTTTTTCATAGAAGATACACTTGCCATGGATAACAAATCAATCTTCGAAATTTCTTTCAAGACATTCGATAAATCGGATCCCGGTTTTTGGGGAAAGATCTACATAGAAGACGGGTCGTTTGCAATGGTTAAGTTGGATGTAAATTTAAATGACGCCGCTAATCCCGGCGGAATTTTTTCTAAAGTAAATATTTTCCAGCAATTTGTTCCATATGATCAAAATATTTTTATGCCGATTGATTACCGTGTTTTTGTTGAAGGTAACTTTTTAGGTCTCGCAAAATTCGGTTTTGAACTCAACTCTGTTTTCTATGATTACCAAATCAACAACCAGCTCGATGATGATTTCTTTGATATGGTGATTGTTAAAGTTTTACCTGATGCCGATAAAAAAGATTCTACTTACTGGGACTCGATGCAGAAAATTCCCAACACTCTCCAGGAGGTTGAGGCATATAACCGAATTGATAGTCTTGAATCAATCCCGAGAAATTTTTGGGATGATTTTTCCCTACTCTCTTTTTCAACCAATATCAGCGATAACATTTCAATAAGCGGTCCCCTTTCACTTTATAGTTTCAATAAAATTGAAGGACATGCGCTTAATTTCTTTGCAAACGTTTCTAATGAATTCGAAAAAAGATTCAACGGCAGCATAAATCTATCGTACGGCTTTTCGGATAAGAAATTCAAATCCGAACTCTCACTTAGATATTTACTCGGTGATTACAGAACCACTTCCTTATCTTTCAATGCTTACAACAAGTTAGCCGACTTATTTGGCGAATCGGTACATTATAATAATCTAACCTCAACACTAACAAGTTTAATCGGCAAGTATGATTTTAGAGATTATTATTACACAAAGGGCTGGGATTTCAAAATTGCCGGAGAGGTTTTTCCCATTTTACGGATTGGCATAGGATATTTAAATAGAACCGATAACACAGCTTTTAACAATTCCGATTTTTCAATCTTTAACAAATCAAAAACATACAAGGTTAACAAAACAATTTACGATACAAAAGTTAATGCTTTAACCGCATCATTCAATTTAGATTTCAGAAAATTTATAGAGGACGGTTATTTTAGAAGACGCGCTTATCAAGGAAAAGGATATGCAATTTTAAGCGGCGAAGCACTTTTCAGCAGCAAATCAATTCTTAAAAGCAACTTGGATTTTAACTCTTACCAATTAAACCTGAACGGCTATATACCAACTTTCAAATCGGCAACATTGAATTTTGCCTTGAAGGGAATTTATTCAACCGGCAGCGTACCTTTTCAAATGCTGTATGCCCTCCCGGGAAACATGGAGAGTTCCGGTAAAGCTTATACATTCCGCACACTAAGTGTTTGTGAAGCATTCGGTGATAGAGGCGCAGTGTTGAACGTTCAACATTTTTTTAATGATGAAATATTCAAATTGTTAAGTATCCCATTTATCGAAGATTTACAATTGACACTTAATTCATATTTAAATGTTGGCTGGTTAAAAATTTCTGATAAAAGCAAAACAATTTTAACCCACGAATTTGAGGAATTCAAAAAACCTCTGTGGGAAGTCGGTTTTGGTATCGGACAGATTCTATTCCCTATTACACTTGAATTCACTTGGCGGCTAACCCATAAATATAAAAATGATTTTGTCATTGGTATCAATACATTTATGTTATAAACCGAGGTTATTAATGAAAAAATATTTCTCTGCTCTATTGTTTTTTACTGCAGCAAATTTTCTCTTCTCCCAAAATCTGAGAATTGATAAAGTGGAACCTCCTAACTGGTGGACCGGGATGAAATGGAATAAAGTTCAATTGATGATCTACGGTGAGAACTTAAAAAATATTAAGGCGGCTTTTAACGATAAAAGAATCAAGGTTAATAAAATTCACAATATCGAAAATCCTTCATATACATTTATTGATATTACAATACCCTCTAATCTTCCACCTAAGAATTATACTTTAACCATAACTAACAAAAATGATAAGAAAGAGATTTCATTCCCGGTACTTGAAAGATCAAAAGGGGAAAACCACCGGGGATTTACAAATGAAGATGTAATCTATTTAATCATGCCCGACCGTTTTGTAAACGGAGATGTATCTAACGACTCCGTTACCGGTTATTACGATTCTATGCAGCGTATTCCAAACCAGTGGCGTTTCGGCGGAGATATCCAGGGCATCATAAACAAATTAGATTACCTAAAGGAACTTGGCATTACAACAATCTGGTCAACTCCATTCACCGAGAATAATACTTTCAGATCTTACCACGGATATTCGGCCACCGATTTTTATAAAATCGATCCCCGGTTAGGCACTAACGAGTTGTATAAAAAGTTTGTTGATGAAGCCCACCAACACGGATTGAAAATTATTCTCGATCATGTTGCCAATCATTTTAGCAATAACCATCCATGGATGAAAAATCTGCCAACCCTTGATTGGATAACCGGCACTCTTGAAAATCACCAGCATGCAAATCATCATAAAATGATTTTTACGGATACACACGCCGATAGCACAACCATAAAGCATGTTGAACAAGGATGGTTTGTTAATGATATGGTAGATTTCAACCAGGAAAATCTTTTTGTTCAAAACTACATTATTCAAAATACTATCTGGTGGATCGAGTATTCGGGACTGGATGGAATAAGGGAAGATACACAGCCGTATAACAATCAAAAATTTATTTCGCGTTGGGCTAAAGTGCTGCTTGATGAATACCCTTCTCTAAATATTGTTGGTGAAGTATGGACCGGCGAAAGCGATTTTCTTGCTGCATATCAAAAAGATACTTTTTTGAAAAAAGGTTTCAACACGAACTTACCCTCTTTAACAGATTTTGGATTACGGGATGCTTTAGTTGATTTAGTTACCGGTCGCGGTGGACTTTACAACGTTTACAACGTAATTGCAAAAGATTTTTTGTTTACAAACCCGGATTATCTATTGACATTTGTTGATAACCACGATGTTGACAGAATAATGTATTTGGCAAAAGGTAACGTTGAAAAGGTCAGGCTTGCTTATACTTTGTTGCTAACAACAAGGGGCATTCCTTGTATCTTTTACGGTTCCGAAATTGGAATGGTTGGCGGAAGCGGACACGGAGAGTTACGCGCTCCTTTCCCCGGCGGTTTTCCGGGCGATGTAAAAGATTCATTTATTAAATCGGGAAGAAGTGTTTATGAAAATTATTTTTATGATTTTTTGAGCAATCTTATTTTGCTTCGTCGTGAGAATAACGCGTTTTCTACCGGGAAGTTAATCCACTATCCGCCAGTGAATGATGTTTACTTTTATTTCAGGATATCCGGTGAAAACAAATTCCTGGTAATTCTAAACAACAAAGATTCAAAACAGATAGTCGATCTATCACCGGCAAAAAATTATCTGCCGCATAATTCAAAACTTGTCAACGTATCAACAAATGCCGAAACAATTCTAAATTCAGATATGAAGCTTAATATTGATGTGATGCGTGCAGAAATTTATAAGGTAAGCAACTAAAAAACTCTGCGACTTCTTTGCGGGCTCTGCGTTTAATCCGCCGTGGCGGATCACGCAAAGGTCGCTGGCACAGCCATCCCTTTAGGAAAAGAATACGCAATGAACGCAAAGAGAATAGATACAACCGGTGTACTTTCCGGCTTAAATTATTTGATAGCGGCTATTCATAAAAGTTATCATGAATGTAGAACCGAAACCTTTCGTGCTCTCAACTTTGATTTCCGCATCGTTCAACTCACAATATTTCTTGACAATGGCAAGACCAAGACCGGTGCCTTCAAACATCCGCGAATAGCTGTTGTCTTCTTGCGAAAACAAAGTAAACAAATACGGAATATATTTCTCGTCAATACCTATACCGCTGTCGATTACCTCCACCGTAACTCTCCCTTCCAAATCCCGGTAACATTTAATTTTAACATAACCTTCGTTAGTGTACTTAACTGCATTGGATAAAAGATGCCGGAAAATTTGAATAACGCTGTACCTATCAACAATTATTGTTGTATTTGCAATTTGGTTATCAAGTGAAAGGTATATCTCCTTCTTCGCGGCGGTTTCTTTGTATTCTTCGTAAACAATTTCCAGAACGTCTTTAATTATATCTGTCTCGGATATATCCGCTTCATAGGTATTCGTGATAAGCTGCGACATCTCGAGAATTAAATCGATTGTTCTTTGAATCCGGTTTCCTTCGCTCTCTATAATCTCGATGCTTTCTTTCAATTCTTTTTCGTGAACATTTTCCGGACTGCTTTTTAGAAGACGTGAAAAATTAATAATTGCATTCAGCGGTGTCCGTATTTCGTGGGATATAGTTGCAAGAAATTCACTCTTCAATTTTTCATATCTTCTGAGCATATCTTTTGCCTCTATAACACGCAGTTCACTTTTCTTCTGAAGAGTTATATCCTGGACAAAACCTTCAAAGTAAGAAATACTTCCTTCCGTATCTTTTACAAATGAAATACTGCCCAACAAATAAATAATTGATTTATCTTTTCGAAGGCATACAAGTTCCACGTTTTTTGCAATCCCCTCTTTCTCGATAATTTCAATTAAATGCTCTTTATCGATTGCATTTAAAATGTTGGCACCGCCAAAATTAGTTTCGTCTGCTTCTTGCAGTGAAACCAAACCGAGCATCTTCAAAAAAATATCGTTTGCCCTTATCAACTTGCCGCTGGGTGTTATTTTGAAAGTACCAAACGAAAAACTTTCACACAGCTCTTGTATTCTTCTCCCTCTTTGTATTTCGCGCGAGATAATATTTCTAACTGCCGTAACATCTCTGTTGCTTACATATCTGCCTAAGTAATTATCTTCCTCATCGTAAACAGCTTGACAAAAATGCGAGAGCCAGCGCACTTCACCGTTTTTATTAATTATCCGGTATTCATAAGAACAAACACTCTCGTCAAGTTTGAAATCGTTTTTGTGCTTTAGGTATTTTAATCTGTCCTGGGGATGAACAATATTGAAGAATAGACTACTATCACCTAAAAATTCTTCGCGGCTGTAACCGGTGATAAATTTTGTTGATGGTGAAATAAAAGAAATGGTGCTATCCGGACTTATCCAGTAGATCCAATCAAATGAGAATTCGGCGATAATCTCGTAAAGGCTTTTCGGGCTTGCTGCATTAATTGAGGCACCGGTTTGTTCTTCTATTGTAAGCCCTCTGCCGGTTACTTCTACATCGATAGGATTTATATTAAAATGTCCCCCTATGCCGGGTTCCCTTAAATCCACTTCGGTTACTTTCTAAAACTTTCTTAATTATCATGCCCTCAGCATGCGTTTACTTTTTCGGCCGGGAAGTAATTAAAGTGGAATTGAAAAAAATTTACAGCCGATGAAATTTAGTTTCAATTCCACTTTCTTAGAAGGTGCGATTACAAACTAATAATCAATTGTGATTTTGGAATAGATAATGAGACGAGCGCTTGTATATTGCGACAACCGATTATAGATAGGAATCTATAATTTTTATTTTTCTCCTAAACCTCTGGCTTACCTCGTAAGTTTCATTATTTGCCTTCATAAACAATCGATATCTGTTACTGCTTATATTTTCTACTTTTTCTACATAGTTGATATTTACAATAGTTTGTCTGTGGATTCTTACAAACTTTTCAGGGGGTAATATTTTTTCCCAATAGGAAAGCGGCTTTCTTAAAATGAACTTCTTTTCGTCTCTTAAAGATATCCTGGTATAATCTTTCAGACTTTTTATACTAACTACATCACTTAACAAATAAAAACCCGGATTTTTCTTATCGTCAATAAAAAAATAGTCATCATAATAAAGAACATCTCCCGTTTCTTTCTTATTAACGACATGGTTGTCGTTAACTGATATATTTTCAATTCTTTCCCTTTTCTTTATTTGAACTTTTATCGAGTTCATCAGTTCGTTAAAGGTAAAAGGTTTTGTCAAATAGTCATCTGCGCCAAGTTCCATGCCTTTTCTTAAATCGTCCCTCTGGGTTTTGGCTGTAATAAAAATAAATATGGGTGGTTTTTGTTTATTAAGTTTTTTAACCTCATTAAAAATTTTATAACCGCTGATATCAGGAAGCATTATATCGCAAAGGATAATTTCCGGCTTATGCTCGATTATCGATTTGAGTCCTTCTGCGCCTAAATGATATGAATACACTTCGTATCCGCTATCTCTAAGTAAGAGTGATACGTTTTGAGCAATCTCGCTGTTATCTTCAATTAGTACAATTCTCTTGTTCATTTAGTTTGCTGTGGAATTTTCAGAATAAACTCAGTCCCTTTTCCGGTTTCACTATAGCATTCGATTTTAGCCCGAAGAATGAAAGCAAGTTTTTTAACTATTGCCAACCCCAAACCGACACCGGGAATTGAACCGACATTACTGCCCCTATAAAAAGGGCGATAAAGTTTGTTGTAATCACTTTTCGCAATCCCAATTCCTTCGTCCCTTACGGAAATTTCTACAACACTTTTACTTTGTCTTAGCAGTAACTGAATTTGCCCGCCATCGGGAGAAAATTTTATGGCGTTTTCAAGTAGGTTAAGCAGAATCTGTTTTAGAATTATCTCGTCGGCAATTATCAGTTTTATTTCGGTTTCAAAATTTACGTTTATAAAGTGATTGCTGCCGGTCCGAACTAAAATATCATCTAGTAATTCATTAATAAATTTTCTCGGCTCTATCTTCGTGATGTTTAGTTTCTGCTTTTTCAATTCATGTTTGTAGAGTAAGGTTATACGCTCAATTATACTTTTCAAATTATCAACCGATCTTTTGATTTTGTTGATTGCTAGGAGCTGCCGGGTTGTGTTTTCCTTTCTTGTATAAAGTTCAAGCAGATCAAGAGAACTTTGCATCTCAGCCATAGGAGTACGCAGCTGGTGCGATACGGAACTGATGAATTCATACTGGAGTTTTTTAAACTCTTTACTATCAGCCGGTTTGCCGTTTTTGTTTATTGATGCGAGTGTCCTTCTCTCTTTTTTCTTTTTGTTATTTAAAATTTTCTTTTTCATTATAAAAGTAAATTGGCAAAAATTTTTATTACACTTAGTTACTTTACCTGAAGGACATCAATGATTATACCCGTAATTTTTCTCGCCGGCAGTAATTTCTAACTTCAAATGGTTCTGCTTGGGCGGTAAAGGGCATGTTGCATACTTGGTAAAAACACATGGCGGATTGTAAGCTTTGTTGAAATCAATAAAAATTTTGCCGGTAGAATCCGGTTTATCAACATACAAAAATCTTCCTCCACCGTATGTTTCATTTCCGCTTGTTTCATCGGCAAAAATTACAAAGTAGGATTTACCGGCATCCAATACATCAAGTCTATATTCTCTCTGATCGACATTAAATAAAAGTGCACCGGGTGATTTTTCTTTATCGATTGTACCTAGAATATTTGGTACCGAGATAATTTTATTCGGTAAATAAGCTTCAAATTTTGCCTCTACTTTCCAGTCGGAATTAATTGGATAAGTTTCAATGCCGGCAAATTTCTTTACTAATTCAGCGTCAAGATCACGCAGCCGTATTCCATAACGATCTCCTCTTTTGATAACAAACCACCTTAGCGAGCCGTGATCTAAAATTGTTGTACCCGGTTGTAAATCATTTTTTAGTTCCATCTCTGTTACCGGTTCACAATTTTCAAGAAACACCTCCACATCGCTATTTATCTTAATCGTAACTACCGAATCTTTTAGAAAAAAAGAACCTATAAACGGTGCCGATTTACCAACCGGGAAATCGATATCATTTGATCTATCTGAACCGAATTTATTCTCACCTTCTTTTAACCAGTAGAGCCCGACCAAATTTAACCATCCGTTCTCCTTCTTTAAGTTTTCTATCCTCTTCTTGTGCCAATTCTTTACTTCGTTGATATAATCAGCAGAACCCTTTTCCTTAAGCCCATCTCCGCATGAGTTTATTAATAATAAGATCACAGTCAAAAACAAAAAAATATATTTACCCATATAAAACACCTACTATTATTAATAAAAAGAGAGTAAGTCCAAAACATAACTTTGTGAAATATATATTAAAAAATATTTACTTTTGATAAAAAATGATTTCACTATCCAATGTCTTTTCCAAGATTTATTCTTATTTTTAAGACGACGATCATACTACCACATTTGGGTGGTTCACGAAATGAAAGAGAAAACAAAAGCCGACTTAATAAAAGATTTAGCCAAACTTTTAAGACTAAATAAAACTCTTTCCAAGAAAATAGAACAGCTTAGTGCACAACACACTCCTGACAAAGATGAAAATCTCTTCAGCAAGATATTTGAACAAGCAAAAATCGGCATAGTCATAGTAAATGAATCCGGTAAAATTATATCTGTTAATAAATATGTTACCAAAACTACCGGTTACACCATAGATGAACTGACGAACATGGAAATTGCAGATTTTACCCATCCACACGATGTAAAAACAAGTGAAATACTTTTTGAGGAGTTGTTAAAAGGAAAACGTGATTATTATGTTATCGAAAAAAGATATATAAAAAAAGACGGGCATATATTGTGGGCAAAATCCACCGCTTCCACCATAAAAGATAAAAAATCGAAAAAAAATTATTTCCTCGTTTTTATTGAAGATATTTCAAGACAAAGAGAAATCGAGAAAAAACTTGCCGGTGAAGAAAAACTTATAAGATTATTAATGCAGAACTTGCCGGATAGCATTTACTTCAAAGATATAGATAGCAAGTTTATAAAAGTAAATTATAATAAAGCCAGCAAACACGGATACAGCAACCCCGATGATATGATTGGCAAATCCGATTTCGACCTTTACAGCCGTGAACACGCTTCCGAAGCATTAAATGATGAACAAGAAATAATTAAAACCGGTAAACCGATTATCGATAAAGAGGAAAAAATTTCGGATATAAGCGGACGCTCTTATTGGGTATCCACCACTAAACTTCCACTTTATAACGAAGACGGTTCAATCGGCGGCACTTTCGGTATAACACGGGATATTACTACAAAAAAAGAGATAGAAATAAAATTGTATGAGAGCGAAGAACGGTACCGCGGTTTATTTGAATCTTCCGCCGATGCAATTTTTATTATGACAGATATTTTTGAGGATTGTAATGATGCTGTATTACAACTCTTTGGATGCGACCGGGAAGATTTGATCGGACATCACCCGGCAGAATTTTCACCTACTTTCCAACCGGATGGAAAAGATTCGATAAAAAAAGCCAACGAAAAAATTGAATTAGCTATGAAGGGTACGCCACAGCATTTTTACTGGAAACACATAAAAAAAGACGGTACTCCTATCGACGCAGAAGTAACACTCAATTCTCTTACACTTAATGGAAGAACTTTATTACAAGCTACAGTGAGAGATATAGGCGAAAGAGTATATGCCGAAAAAATACAAAATGCCGTTTATGAAATTTCGGAAGCCGTAAACGTTACAAAAGACATTAATTTTCTTTACAAAAGGATACATGAAATTATCAGCACATTGATGCCCGCTAAGAATTTTTACATTGCACTTTATAACAAAGAAAAAGAGATGTTAACCTTTCCTTACTTTGTTGATGAATTTGATCCTCCGCAGCCGCCCAAAAAATTAGGTAAAGGTTTAACCGAATATGTATTAAGAAAAGGTGAAGCGGTATTAATCAATGCGAAAAAAGATCTTGAATTAAGAGAACAAGGCGAAGTTGAATTAATCGGCGAGCCGCAAGCCATTTGGCTCGGCATCCCTTTGATAATTTCGGGAAAAATTATCGGTGTTATGGTTGTGCAAGATTACAACAATGAAAAAGCATACGGCGAAGACGAAAAACAGCTTCTTATTTTCGTATCCGAACAAATTGCACAAGCTATAGAAAGAAAAGCCAATCTCGATGCCATTAAATCCTATGCTGAGGAATTAAAGCAACTCAATGCTACAAAAGATAAATTCTTTTCCATTATCGCACACGACCTCAAAAATCCTTTCATCACTATTCTCGGTTTTTCCGATCTGTTACTTACTGATTTCAACGAATTGACGGACGAAGAGAAATTATTTTATATAGAAGAGATGAAAAAATCCGCGGATGTTTCCCATAACCTATTGCAAAATTTATTACAGTGGTCCCGTTCACAAACCGGAAGAATTGAATTCAAACCTAAAAATCTCACCCTGGTTGACATAGTAAACGAAAATGCTTTGTTGCTGAAACTTATTGCTCAAAAGAAACAGATCAATATTAATATTTCAATCGACCCGTCAACGTCAGTTTTTGCTGATGAAGATATGCTTAATACGATTATCCGCAACTTGATTAGTAATGCAATTAAATTTACGAACAGAGACGGTAATGTTAATATTTATTCGAGCACGTACGAAAAATTTGTTCAAGTTACCGTTGAAGACAACGGGGTTGGAATGGATGAAAGTACTCGCAGCAAATTGTTCAAGCTGGACGAAACCCACTCAACATTCGGTACTGAAAACGAATCCGGTACCGGGCTCGGTCTATTGCTCTGTAAAGAATTTGTAGAAAAACACGGTGGCAATATTAATGTTGAAAGTTCACCCGGCGTTGGAAGCAAATTTATTTTTACATTACCAACCCAAATTCATTAACACATTTAATTTCAACAGATTCATAATAGATTAGAGGTGTTTCATGAACACCACCGGTTTACCAATCCGAAACCATAAGATAGCTCCTTCTAAAACTGCATTGATCTATTTTATTGTTTCATTTCTCTGGATCTTTTTTTCCGATAAATCAATTGAACAGATTTTTCCCGATGCCCATACGGTTTCGCTCTTCCAGACAATTAAAGGGCTCTTTTTTATTTCCACTACTTCTCTGCTCATTTATTTCTTAATACGCCGGGATGTTTTTGTGCTACAAAATCAAAATAGACTCTTAGAAAACATTATCGAAACAAGTCCGATTGGTATTACATTCGTAGATAAAAACGGCAAAGTCACTTTTGCTAATAAAGAAGCCGAAGAAGTTCTTGGATTGAAAAAGGAAAAAATCGAAACTTTGAACTACAATGCTGCCGACTGGAAAATTTCCGCATTGAACGGTTCGCCTTTCCCGGATAAAGATTTACCATTTACAAAAGTCAAACATACAAAAGCACCGGTTAGAAATATAGAGCACGCAATCGAATACCCTGACGGAAGAAGAACATTCCTTTCCATCAACGCATCGCCTATTCTAGATAATCATTCTGAATTTGACGGAATGATTGCAACCATTGCGGACATTACAGAACAAAAGAAAATTGAAAGAGAACTACACGAAAAAGATTTGTTGCTTGAAGAGACCGGTAGGATTGCTAAAGTAGGCGGCTGGGAATTTGATGCAATCACTTTAAAAGGAACATGGACAGAACAACTTGCACGCATTCACGATCTCGATCCTTCTCAATCTACAAATGTAGAATTAGGCATCAGTTTTTATAAAGATGAATCGAGACTCAATATAGAAAAAGCAATCACTGAAGCAGTAGCACACGGCACCCCTTATGATTTGGAACTTGAAATGATAACAGCCAAAGGAAATCATAAATGGATAAGAACGATCGGTCATCCCGTTGTTGAAAATAATAAAGTGGTAAAAGTTATCGGATCATTCCAGGATATAACCGAACAAAAAATTGTGGAGGAAAAAAGAAAGAAAACCGAAGAGGCATTGATTTCTACACTGGAAATTAACCGGATTCTAAGCGATAAAATTTATAGAAACGAACAAGAATCGGTTACACAATTACAATTAGATAGAACTATAAGAATTTTGAACCTCGACGATAGTTCAACGGATAGTGAATTAAACCGGCAAGCATTGGAAGAAGATAACCTTGATATGGAGTTCACGCACGTATCAACAAAAGAAGAATTTATCTCCGCTCTAATGAATAACGAGTACGACCTGATTTTATCAGATTATCATATGCCTAATTACGATGCACCTTCTGCTTTGAATTATGTTAAGGAACACTACCCTTCAATCCCGGTTATTATCCTTTCGGGAACCGTTTACGATGAAAATATTTTAGTTGAATTATTGAAACAAGGCGCGCGCGATTACGTTAATAAGAATAAAATCGCAAAGCTTCCATTAGCCGTACGGCGGACTTTAAATGAAGTAAGAATACTAAACCAGCAGAGACAAGTTGAAAAAGCTTTACGGGAAAGTGAAGAACGCTACCGCCTTGTGTTAGAAAACAGTCTCGATGCAGTTCTGTTAACCGCCCCGGATGGTTCAATTTATTCTGCCAACCATGCTGCTTGTGAAATGTTCCAGAGAACCGAAGAAGAAATTTCTATTGTTGGCAGAAATGGTTTGGTAGATTTGAGCGATCCCCGTTTACATATTTTGATTGAAGAAAGGAAACGTACCGGCAAAGTTAAAGGCGAATTATTTATGCTGAGAAAGGATGGGACAAAATTCCCAACAGAAATATCCTCTTCTATATTTACCGATAGCAAAGGACAAATACGCACAAGCATGATTATTAGGGATATATCGGAACGTAAAAAAGCCGAAGCTAATTTGGTTGAATCCGAGAAAAGATACCGGGCTCTTTTCGAAAATATGACCGCCGGATTTGTATTATTTGAAGCTGTACAAAACGAGAATGGAATTCCAATCGATCTAATAATTCTTGCCGCTAATGATGGATTTGAGAAAACAACCGGTTTAAAACTTAAAGACGTTATTGGTAAAAATCTAACTAAAGTATTACCCGGTATAGAAAAAGATTCTGCCGACTGGATTGGAACATACGGCAAGGTTGCCTTAACCGGGCTTTCCAAACAATTTGAACAAGGATCAGATTTACTTGGAGTTTATTACTCAATCAATGCTTACCAGGCCGGACCAAATCAATGCGCTGTTACATTTAATGATATCAGCGAACGCAGACGGGTTGAACAAGACCTACTCAATTATCACAAACAGCTTGAAGAGTTAACAAAGCATTTGCAAAACGCGCGCGAGGAGGAACGCGAAGCCATTGCCAGGGAAATTCACGATGAATTCGGTCAGGTACTTACATCGTTAAAAATGAATTTAACTTTAATGAAAAGAAAATTTGAAGTACTTGACAAAGATGAATTCTCCAAAAGTATTAACGATATGACACAGCTTATTGATAGAGCCGTACAGCACATGAGAAATCTCATTACCGAACTTAGACCTGAAATACTTGATAAGCTCGGCTTAATACCGGCAATGGAGTGGCAGATTGATGAATTCGTACAGAGATATAAAATACCGGTTTCTTTTGATTGCAAATTGGAAAAAACAGAATTCGACAAATATGAAAAGCTTTCCGTTTTCAGAATCCTACAAGAATCTTTAACCAATATTACCAAGCATTCTAAAGCTACAGAAGTAAAAATTACTTTTGAGAAGAGTGACAATAACTATCTCCTTACCATAATCGATAACGGGGTAGGCATTGACGAGACTAAAATTACGTCCAAATCCTTCGGGATTATAGGCATGAAAGAACGCGCCAAGCTGATCGGCGCCGGTTTGAATATTGAATCATCGGTCGGGAAAGGCACAAGGACAATTTTATCGATCCCGGCTAAAGATAGTTAAAAGAAAAAGTAAAACTTTTTATATTTGAACAGCTAGTTGTATGAATTAATTTATAAACCGTTGAAACGGTTCTTCGCTTTTCTTTTTGATTCTTTAACCCACGGCTTAAGCCGTGGGTTAATAAAAACAAATTTCCGTTTATTAACTGTTTCAACAGTTTGAAAACCTTTATCCTTTAATTCACACAAAGTGTTTTAAACAAATAAACTTTACCTATATGATAACAGTTTTAATTGCGGACGATCATGCGTTTATACGCGAGGGAATAAAAAATCTTATTACCCAGGAATATGATATAAAAGTAGTTGCCGAAACTGCTAATCCGCTTGAAATAATTGAACTCGCCACTAAGCACAAACCAAACATATTAATACTCGACTTGTCTATGCCGGGCAAAGACGGTTTAGATGTTTTGAAAGAGATAAAACTCCAGGTGCCCGATACAAAAGTATTGATAATGACAATGATGGCTGAAGACCAGTTTGCCGTGCGCACATTGAAAGCCGGTGCATCGGGTTATTTAACAAAAGACAGCGCTCCCGAAGAACTAATTAAAGCGATCAGGAAAATATATTCGGGTAAAAAATATATCAGCGCCACCCTTGCAGAAAAACTTGCCAATGATATTGATTCCACTTTAGACAAGAATCCGATAGAAGTTTTATCCGACCGCGAATTCCAGATTTTAAAATTACTTGCTGCCGGTAAATCACAAACCGATATTGCCGGAGAACTATCGTTAAGCACCAGTACGGTTAATACCTACCGTTCACGTATTCTTGAAAAGTTAAACCTCCACTCGAATGCCGAACTCATCCATTTTGCCTTAACAAACCATCTTATCGACTAACTACATATCGTAATAAAAATACTACACCATTATCATATTCTTACTACGGTCTAAATGGGTCTGCACCGGTTAATTTGCATCCAAGAATTAAAGGTCAAGGTGAAAAAGGTATTATTAGTAGATGATTCCCCGGAAATTATTAAATCTTTGACTCTTATTATTAATGAGATTAAAGGATTACAAATTGTGGCTTCTGCCTCCAGCGGCATTAATGCTATTAGAGCATTCAATCTTTACGAACCTGATATTGTTTTACTGGATATAAGTTTAGCAAACAGCAACGGTATTGAAGTTTTAAGCGATCTAAAATCTTCTGCAAAACCTCCTATCGTAATTATGTTCACAAACTATTCAAGGGAATCATTCAGAAAAACTTCTGTAAAGCTTGGCGCCGATTATTTCTTAGACAAAACAAACGATACAGATAAATTGATAGATATCCTTGCCAACCTTGCCAAAAACTAGCTATTACAAATTGTAGAATTTTTACTACTGCACAATAAGGGCATTTATTACAATAGAATCATCATTACTACTATATGTAAAAGGGGTAATCAAAATTATTTTGCGTATGGAAATTATGAAAGAAGAAAAAATGAAAATACTAATCTTTGAACGTGTACTTGCAACCAAGCAAAGTCTTGAGAACCAGGTTAAACTGATAGATGAAAAAATCGAATTGGTTACTGCCGATAACATAAACCTGGTGCTCTATCTGCTTAGGGAATACTACTTCGATCTGATCGTTATTGATATGGATAATCTCAACGGGCAATTCCGGCTGTTGAAGAAACTTGCTTTCGAAAAAAATCCCGATGTTACTTTAATTATGCTCACACTTTACCCGTACAAAAACATCATAGACAAGTTTCTTAAAGAGGGCGTTGATTATTGCTTTGACAAAGTTGTGGAGCTCGACAAATTTTTAACAACTGTTGCCGAAACAATAAAAAATACAGAACCTGAATTGGATAGTAATAACTCCGTTTCAAATGTAAGTTAAATTTTTTACTTGCTGTATCTCAGAGAAAAATGTAAATGAAAAAAGAGTCTGACAATATTAACATAGATAGCAAAGGCACTGTCAATTTTGTTTTGGTCTTTGTAATCGCTTGCATATTAGTTATTGCCGGCGGTTACATTTTCTATTATCACCAAAAAGTGAATGAAAGAAGGGAGATACAATTACATCTCTCCACAATAGCAGATTATAAAACCAAAGAAATTGAACGGTGGCTGTCCGATAATTTTTATCAAGGAATTGCAATATTTTTCAACCGGCATTTCGTTGGTCATTTTAACGATTGGCAGCAAGACCGGAACAACGAGACCAGGAAACACGAAATTTTGTCACTATTAGAATATGAGCAAAAAAATAAAAAATTACGTGCTGCCTTTATAAGTGATACCGAAGGAAATACAATATTATCGTCAAACAACAAAAATGTAGTATTTGATGCACATGAATTAAATTATCTTAGGAAAGCAGTCACAGACCAAGCACCGGTTTTTACCGACCTATACCGATGCGAAATTGACAATGAGATTCATATTGCAACTTATATTCCGTTAGTTCAAAAAATAAATAATATATCTACTGTTATTGCTGTTGTAGTTTTAGATATCGATCCGTACACAACCCTTTATCCTTTAATTCAAAAATGGCCGCAAAAAAGTGAAACATCCGAAGCACAAATTGTACGTAAAGAAGGCAATTATGCTCTATTCCTTAATGAATTACGGTTTGCTAAGAGATCCGCATTGAAATTACGCATTCCTTTATCCCAAAAAGATGTGCCGGCAGTAATGGCAGCAAACAATATTGTAGGAATTGTGGAAGGGAAAGATTACCGTGGAGAGGATGTTCTCGCAGTAATAAAAAAAATTTCGAGATCGGATTGGTATTTAATATCAAAGGTTGACAAAAAAGAAATTTACCAGCCGATAACCGAGAAATCATTATTTATTACAGCTTTAATCATTACACTTCTCATGCTGATCATTATAACTGCTTTTTATTATTCCAAAAAAGCAAAAACTGATTACTACAAAAAATTATATGAATCGGAAAAAGAAAAATTATTGATCAAGAAAAGTCATGATGAATTGATCAATCATGCCAATGATATAATACTACTGACCGACTCATCCGGCAAAATACTTGAAGCAAACAAAAAGGCGGTTACCACTTACGGTTATACTTTACAAGAATTAAAAAAACTTAATATCAAGAACCTTCATCCTAAAGAAACTCAAAGCAAATTTGAAATTGAAAATGCCAAAACTAAAACCGGCGACGGCAATATTTACGAAACTACCCATATAACAAAGTCCGGCAAAAATGTACCGGTAGAGGTTAGCTCAATATTTATAGTAATAAACGATACCGGCTACGTGCAAAGTATCATTAGGGATATTTCCGAAAGAAAATATGCTGAAGAAAAAATCAGGCAGACAACTAAGCTTCTTGAAAATATCATAGACGGTACCCAGGATGCAATATTTATTAAAGATAAAGATGGTAAGTATATACTGGTAAACAAAGCCGCCTCAGAATTTGTCGATAAACCGGCCAAAGAAATTATCGGTAAAGATGATTCGTTTCTGTTTACAGAAGGATTAGATTCTATTCTCGAAAACGACCACAAAGTGCTGCGAGAAGGGGTTACAATTAAATCCGAAGAAACACTCGTTAGCGGTGGTGTTAAAAAAACATTCGACGTACTAAAATTTCCATGGAAAGATTCCAACAACAACATTATCGGCATAATTGGTATAGATAGGGATATAACCGAAAAACGGGAAATGGTAGAACGGCTGAGGCAAAGTGAAAATCATTACCGTAATTTATTTAACAACAATCCTCATCCAATGTGGGTTTACGATCTTAACACACTGCAATTTTTAGAAGTGAACGATGCAGCCGTTGACCATTACGGGTACTCAAGAGAAGAATTTTTAAAAATGACAATTAAAGATATCCGTCCTAAGGAGGATATCGAAAAATTACTTGAGAATGTTCACAACTCAGATAAGCAGCCGTCAAACTATATCGATCACTCCGGGACATGGAAACATGTAAAGAAAGACGGTACTATCATAGACGTTGATATAACTTCACACCAAATAAATTACAACGGTCACGGCGGTAAATTAGTGCTTGTAAATGATATAACCGAACGGCTTGCTGCAGAAAGAAAATTAAAAGAAAGTGAAGAACAGTATAGAAGATTCTTTGAAGAGGATTTAACCGGCGACTATATAACTTCTCCAGATGGACAAATACTTATGTGCAACCAGGCATTTGTAGATATTCTAGGTTGTGATTCCGTTGAAGACTTAAAGAATAAAAATGCTTATGATTTTTACTTAGATAAAAATGAGCGCGATAAATTCATTGAGAAGCTTAAAAAGAACGGGAAATTAATTCTGCATGAGAATACTTTAAGAGCATGCGACGGCAGAATTATCAACGTTGTGGAAAACGTACTCGCTGATTTCGATGATAATGGCGAGATAGTTAAAATTTTGGGTTATATGTTCGATATTACAGCGCGGGTTAAAGCATTAGAATCATTAAAACAAAGTGAAGAACGTTACAAATACCTTGCTGAAAATATTACCGACGTAGTATGGATCTTTGATATAAATTCACAAAAGCTTTCTTACATAAGTCCTTCTGTTAAGAAACTCCGCGGCTTCACTGTTGAAGAAGCACTTGAACAAACTATTGAGGAGGCATTAGCACCGGAATCTGTAAAATTAGTTCAAGAGTTATTACCAAAGCGTATCGCTTCATACCTTTCAGGCATACCGGATGAACCGCAAATAGACGAAATTCAAGAATACCGTAAAGACGGCTCATTTGTTACTACAGAAGTCTCCACCAGCTTGTTAGGTGATGAAAAAACCGGTTTGAAAATATTAGGCGTAAGCCGCGATATAACCGAACGTAAACTTGCGGAAGAACAGAAAAAACTGAATGAAAAACGTTTGGAAAGTTTAATTAAAATAAATGAATATAATCCTGAAACAGAGAACGAACTTCTTGATTACACATTAGAAGAAGCTATCAATCTTACATCCAGTAAGATCGGGTTCGTTTATTTCTATGATGAAACAACAAAATTATTAACACTTAATTCCTGGTCTAAAGATGTGATGCATCAATGTGCTATTACCGAAAAACAGACGGTTTATGAACTCGATAAAACCGGCGTCTGGAGCGAAGCTATAAGGCAAAGAAAAGAAATTATCGTAAATGATTTTCAAATTGTTCATCCGCATAAAATTGATTTCCCCGAAGGACACGCTGCAATAGAACGGTTTTTGACAATACCGGTAATACTTGATGAAAAAATTGTTGCAGTAGTAGGTGTCGCCAATAAAGAAACCGATTATGATAATTCCGATGTGCGCCAATTAAAACTTCTAATGAATTCAGCATGGAAAATAGTAGAGAAAAAACGAACAGAGCATGAAATACTAACACTCAGTAAAGCCATCGAACAAAGCCCGGCTTCTATAGTTATTACCGATTTGGACGGCAAGATAGAATTTGTCAACAAAAAATTTACAGAGGTAACCGGTTATACAGTAGATGAAGTAAAGGGTAGGAACCCAAATTTGTTTCAATCCGGTTTTACATCCAAATCAACATATAAAGAATTATGGGATACAATAAAAACCGGTAAAATTTGGAGCGGTGAATTATTAAACAAAAAGAAGAACGGTAATCTTTATTGGGAAAACGTTGTTATCAGCCCGGTAAAGAATAAAAATGTTTTTAAATACATAGCTGTTAAGCTGGATATAACAGATCAGAAAAAAATGCTGCATGAATTAATCGAGGCAAAAGAAAAAGCCGAGAGGTCGGATAGATTGAAATCGGAATTCTTGGCTCAAGTATCCCATGAAATAAGAACTCCGCTGAATGCTGTGTTAAGTTATTCCAACTTGCTGCAAGATGATTTGCAAGAAAGAGATATATCCGATGAAAATACAAAAGAAAGTTTGGCGGGAATACAATTTGCGGGCAAAAGGATAATCCGAACAATTGATTTGATTCTGAATATGTCTGAACTAAACACCGGCAGTTATGAAATCAAACCAACGAACATAAATCTGAATAAAGATATATTAAATCACTTAACATTGGAATTTCAACCGTTAGCTAAAGAGAAAAATATTGAATTCAATTTAGTTAAGGAAACCGTGGATGATAGGGTTTTTGGCGACGAATATTCTATCAGCCAAATTTTTTCCAACTTAATTGATAATTCTATTAAATATACCAGTCATGGTTACGTTAAAATAAAGTTATACCACGATAATCGTTACGATTTAGTTGTTGAAATCGAGGATTCGGGTATAGGTATGTCAAAAGAATTTATGGCAGTAATGTTCGAACCTTTCTCCCAGGAAGATCAAGGATACTCAAGAAAGTTTGAAGGAAACGGTTTGGGACTTGCACTCGTAAAAAAATACTGTGAATTAAATAACATAAAAATTGACGTGGAGAGTGAAAAAGGAAAAGGAACAACTTTCCGGCTCACTTTTCCAATAAAAAATTCATAAGCCCTCATAGCCCTCAAGAGACGCTCCGTGGCCGGCCCTCTAAAATAAATGGCTGCGGAGTGCTCTCTGTTTTTTCAAAAAACTATTTATCAATTTAGAACATGGATTTATGATTATAATTTCTTCTTCCATATCTAAATTCAAAAATCCATGTTTGGCAATCTTAAAGTGGCTTTCAGCTTTAATAGAAGGATTTCTCTAAACATGGTGCTAAAGCACCGTTCTTTTTCTTTTCCTCAATCAGTTCACTAAAGCGAACTGTAATACTTAGTTACTGCCGGCTTCACCACTTAAAACAAGAATTATGTTTTAACTTCACCAAACAAAATTCGGTGTTCGGTATTCTTAATTCTCTTTATAAGATTTTAGAATTGCACCTACTTTAATCTCCGGACAAAGAGAAATTAATTTTATAATTTAATAACCAAAATCAGGTAGTGTTTTATGACTATAAACATTCAGAGTTTTAAAAAAGTATTCCGCTTATTAACAACTGCCCTGATTTTTTTTGCTTCAATTAACTACCCTCAACAAGCAACCGGTAATACTAATTTTAAGAAAGAAGCTATCCGGAGACATCTGAATTTTTTAGGCAGCGATCTATTTGAAGGAAGAGGAACGGGCACAACCGGCGGTAACCTTGCAGCCAAATACCTTGCGTTGGAATTCGAGCGAACTAAACTTAAACCGATTGGCAGCAACAAGACTTTCTACCAATACGTACCGTTACACGGAAGCAAACCACTTACATCATCAAAATTAGAAATTAACGTTAGAGATAAAACAATTCCTCTAAAATTAAATGATGATTATGTTTTGCTTCAAGCCGGTGAACAAACCTTTATTCCCAATCAAATTCCATTAGTCTTTGTAGGATATGGAATTATTTCCCCGGAATATGATTACAATGATTATTACAATATAGATGTAGAAGGAAAAGTTGTTGTCTTTTGGGATGGAGAACCAGAATTAGAAGATGAAAGTTTTTTCGACGGGAAAAATCCAACGATTTATAGTTCGCTTGAAGCCAAACAACGAATTGCCTTATCACGCGGCGCACGAGGTTCTATTTTTATTCCTTCGCCTGATAATGCTAAATACAAAGATTGGGACCAGGTTATAAATAATTACTCCTTCGAATATCTTTCATTAGCATATTCGGCGGCATCTACATTCGGCGCTATCTTGAAACCCGGGGCAGCAAAATTACTTTTTGAAGATTCCGGTTACAGCATTGATGATGTTAACACGATGGTCAAAACAAACAGCATCAAAAGTTTTCCTCTCAATTCCAGACTATCTTTCAAAGGCAATTTTAAGGAGAGAGATTTTCTCGCACCGAATATTATCGGGTTATTGGAAGGAAATGATCCCGATTTGAAAAATAGCTTTGTAATTGTATCTGCACATTATGATCATCTTGGCATCGGCCCATCAATTAATAATGATTCCATTTATAATGGTGTTTTTGATAATGCAGCCGGTGTATCCGTGCTTATCGAAATAGCAAAAGAATTCTCCAAACCGGAAAATACACCCGGGCGCTCAATCATTTTTATTTTGTTGACGGGTGAAGAGAGCGGTCTGCTTGGCTCAAAATATTATATCGACAACCCGGTTGTTCCCCTTTACAAAACAGTTGCCAATATAAATATTGATGGAGTTGCATCGTTCGATAAATTCAAAAGTGTTGTTGGTATCGGGAAAGAGTATTCAACACTTGAAGATTTCCTGAATATCACCGCTCAAAAATCGGGATTGAGCGTTATCACGATTCCGCCATTGTTCATTCAAGCGGAATCTTTTACAAGATCTGATCAATTAACTTTTGCTTCCGCCGGAATTCCGGCAATACTTATTTCTGAAGGACTCGATTACGTTAACTTGTCTTACGAAGAAGGACTCGAAAAGATGATTAACTTTGCTTCAAAAATTTATCACACCCCTTTTGATGATCTTACTTTACCAATAAACTATGATGCGGTAATTCAGCACACCGGCTTTTTATATTCATTTATAGCTGAAATAGCCAATGCTGAAAAAGAACCCGAATGGTATAAAGGTTCTCCGTACATAAATGCACGACTTCGTTCAATTGCGGAGAAGAAATGAAAAAAATTTTGAATTCGCTTTTCATTCTACTTTTGATATTAAACAGTTGCAGCACAAACCAGCTGCAAGTAGCAACAATCCGTATAAAAGGTTCGGATACAATGCTGAACTTAACAAGTTTACTTGCCGAAGAATATATGAAAGAAAATCCCGGTGTATCAATTTATGTTGAGGGCGGCGGTTCGGCAAGCGGTATCCGCGCTTTGCTTAGAGGTGATGTAGAGATTTGCACTGCATCGAGAACTTTAATTTCGGATGAAATTAAATTGTTTGCCGATCAATACGGTAGTGTAGGTGTAAGTTACCTGATTGCGAAGGACGGTTTAAGTATATATCTAAATCCCGAAAACAGAGTTGATGAAATCTCAACCCAGCAGTTAAAAGATATTTACTTGTGTAAAATTATAAACTGGAAAGAAATAGGCGGTGCAGATATGCCGATCATTCCTATTTCCAGAACGCCGAATTCCGGTACGTATCTTTATTTCAAAGAACATATACTGGGCGGCTCCGATTACTGCTCAAATATTTTAATTGTACCGACAACGAAAAATGTTATTGAAACGGTTAGCGAAAAGAAAAATGCAATCGGGTACGGCGGCATTGGGTTTAAAAAGCAAGTTACAGTTGCAAAGATAAACGACATCGAACCAACCGAAGAAAATGTTAGAAACGATATTTACCCGATCACACGGTACCTTCATTTTTATACTATACACCCGGCAACCGGTATTGTTAAAGATTTTATCGATTGGGTAATTAGTCCTGATGGGCAAAGGGAAATTAAAGAAGCCGGGTTTATTCCACTTTTTGAAATTTCCAATTGAATCATTAAATAAGTTAATCACAAACACAAATCGATTACTTACACACCTAACGCAAAGTCAGTTTTAATTAACCCCGACATAAAAGTGTTTGTTTCAAAACTCTCAGCGCACTTTGCGACTTCTCAGTGAGCTCTGCGTTTAAAAGATTTTCACGCAGAGGTCGCAAAGAATGCGCAATGAACGCAAAGAAAAAATAAAATTTATGTTATGCAACACACTCTAAAATGTCGGGGCTATGCGAACGAAACTGCATAAGGTAAGTTACTAAATTTCCAAATTCATCCTGATAAAGCCATAACTTGAATAATCCGTTAAGTCCTTTGTAATATTTTTCCGGATTATATACTTGTACAAAATGTCAAAATAAATTTCGCGTATAGGTTCGAATTGCAATTGAAAAGTAAAAATATTTTGGTTGATTCTTTCGCCATCCAGAAATGCAACATGTTTTGCATCGATATCGATACGATGCGCTAAGAACGCGTCGCCGCCGGAATTGAAAACAACATTGCCGAGCGCATCAAACATATTTTCACCCGAACGGATAAACTGGTATTCAAATTTTCCTCTTATCCAATCGTTAATATTGTATGCCGCTGCTGTGTAAATCTCATCGGCATTTGGTCCAATGCGGTGACCCAGTAATTCACCATGTGCAGTGTATGAATTTTTATAGTTCACATGGGAATAAACATAAGGACGAATTTTAGTGTACTCAAAAACAAGAGATAGATCATTCAACGAAACCGGCTCATACCAAAATAATCCAAGTTGATAAGCTGTTTTGTTGGAGAAGAGATCCATTTCCTGGAGGTGGCTAATAATATTTTCATCCATGAAAAATGTTGCTTGTAATTCAAGGTTCTTCAAAAATCTCGATTGGAAATCCAAGAACACAAGACCGTTATCCCTATCCTGGAGCGACATCTCTACAAATTTGTAGAAAGCAAACGGATTTAAATAAGCTAAATCAATACCTCTGCCGGAATAAATTATCGATTCGCCAAAACCAATATCGAAAAGATTATCTAACGAAAGTTTAAATTTATTGTACGCAAACATCTTTGTATAATTTTCATCCCGGTCTATGTTAAATTCCCCGACCGTTGAACCGTGAAGCGAAGTAAAACTAAAAACGCCGTAGTTAAAATCGATTTTGATGAAATCAAGCAAAGGATGATCGCCTGACAAAACAAACCGGCTTCCATAACCGTATCCAAGTTTCAGTTTTTCTCTGCCAATTTGAAAAGCTATATTCATATCCTCTGCCGGTTGGGCAAAAAATCTTAAATATCCTTCCGTAAAATCGTAGTTCCCGATATTCTCTAATTTTTCATAAAACTTGAAATTGTATTTCAGTCTTGGATCGAAGGAAACTGCCAGGTCTTGCGAGCCGCTCACCCCTCCCTTTTGAACCGTTAAGCTGTAACCAACTTTATCAAGTACTGTACCTCTTCCGCGGAAACCGATATCATAGAGTTCCGAATTGTTTATAAATGGTTTGAAATTTTGTCCGTATAATCCTCTCCCGATGATTTCAAAATAGAAATTAATATTCCCGTCGCGGTATGAATAGAAATGTTTAATCTTATCCGAGAATAGATCGGAGAATCTGTTGGAATAATTATTATTACCGTTAACCAGCTGAAACGTATTTGTACTGTCTGCTTTTTCAAGCGAAAATTCATCAATATATTTTTTTAGAATTTTCGATTCCGTTCCGCTCAATTCACTTTGCTTATCAAGGATAATCTCCAGATAATCATTCACTTCCTTTCTAGACATACTTGGGTTATCATCGTGAACATAATCTAATATTCCTTTCACCTTCATCTCTTTAAGAAAAGTATAAACATTATGATCAACCGGAACGTTCTCGTGCTGGGCGGACAAGCGTGAATTAAAAAGTACAAAGTACAAAGGAAAAAGTATGGTAAAGAATATTTTTCTAATAAATTCGTTCATCGTTTTATGCATCCACATTTTTAGGTGCTAAAAATTTATTGTATAACAGCAGCCCGATCATTGTCGCAACTCCTATCATGCTGAAAGTAATCCAGAGCATAGTTGGGTTATGTAATTTATCAACAAAATGTACATAAAGATTAGCACCGAGAATTCCGCCGATTCCGCTTCCTAATACACCGTACAAAAACGAATAACCGAGGTAAACCGCTTTCTTATCTTCGGGTGCAATCAATCCAACATAGCTGATAAATTTTGGATGGGCAGTCATTTCACCAATAGAAAAAATGAAAATGCCGGCAATGAACACAAACGGGTGCGTTGATATTGCCAGGATGGCAATACCGATCGTTCCCATTGCAATACCGGTAATCATTGTTGGGAGCGCTTTTTTATTCTTAACAATATTTGAAACAAAAATTTGCAGCAATATTATTGTGCCGGCATTAATAACGGTTACATGTTCAACATCAAATTTCCAGTTTGGATTTTGAACGAACAATCCGAGTATGGAATTAACTGCATTGTTAATCGGTGTTTTATCTACATAGTCTTTAAAATACCAGAGCACGGAATCAAATTGCTGGAAATATAAAATCCAAAAACCTGAATAGATAATAATCATTAAAATAAATCTAAAATCCTTAAGCACTAAAACGGCTTCGGCTAGTACCTTGCCAAGCGATTTTGTGTTTTCCGGTTTTTGCGGTTCTTTATAAACAAATAGATTTAAGAGGAGCAGCCAGCCGGTTCCTACGGCAGCCATAATAAAAACGTAAGAGTAGGAATATTGTTTTAATATGTTAACAAGTATCAGAGGAAAAAGAAAAGCGCCGAGATTAATTGACCAATAGTAAATTCCGAATGCAAGGGTTGAGTTAGATTTATCAGTCACACGTGCAATAGTACCTGAAATTATCGGTTTGAAAACTCCGCCGCCTACCACCATAAAAATCAAACTTGCAAAAACAAGCACGTACGAAGTCATGAATCCCGTTAAAAAATATCCGGCACTCATAACAATAAAAGCAAAGACCAATGTTTTTTTGTAACCAAAGCGGTCGGCAATAGCACCTCCGATAATCGGCAGTAAATATAAGAGCGGCTGGAATGTACTTGTTATTACGCCAACACTCTCTTTTGAAAAACCTAATCCTCCTTCTGCAGCACTTAGCACAAGATAAACGGAAAGAATGGAACGAACGCCGTAATACGATCCGCGCTCGAAAAATTCCATCACTATTACCGTCCAAAAATTCTTAGGAAAGGATTTGAATATGCTTACTTTAGGTGTGTTTTCTGCCATAGTATTCCCGTTTTTAGGTAGCAAAATAGGTCGACACGGTGATTAAAGCAAAGTGGAAATGAAGAAGGAGAGTCGTGGCATTTTTTTGTTTACCGTCTCTTTAAAGAGACGGTAAAAAAATCGGTACAATTCTTTTTCACTTCACCCCTACCAATTCTTTTTCAGCTTCGCTAATAACAACGTTGCTTACAGATTTCGTTTTCTCCGAGAAATAAGTATAGATAGCCGGGATTACAAACAAAGTAAGTATAGTCGAAAAAATTAATCCTCCGATAACTGCAATGCCCATCGAGACACGACTTTCGGAGCCGGCGCCGAGTGCAAGCGCTATTGGCAACGCACCAAGTATTGTAGAGAGACTTGTCATAAGTATCGGGCGCAAACGCAAACGTGCTGCTTCTTGAACAGCTTCAACTACGTTTAAACCTTGTGCCTTTTTCTGGTTGGCAAATTCAACAATTAAAATTCCGTTCTTGGTAACAAGCCCAATTAACATTATCTGTCCAATTTGACTAAAGATGTTTAATGTTTGATTAAAATACCAGAGTGATATTACCGCTCCGGCAATTGCAAGCGGAACAGTAAACATGATTATAAAAGGATCGCGGAAACTTTCGAATTGTGCAGCAAGAGTTAAATAGATTAATACAAGCGCCAGCATAAATGTAAATAGTAAACTCGAAGAACTTTCGACAAAATCTTTCGATGCACCTTCAAGTGCTGTGGAATATCGGTCATCTAAAACTTGATCTGCAATTTTATCCATTGCTTCAATACCATCGCCAATTGTTTTGCCGGGTGCTAAACTTGCGGAAACTGTTGCACTGACAAAACGATTAAACCGATAAAGTTGCGGCGGACTGCTTTTCTCTTTCAGCGTTACAAGATTATCAAGCTGTATCAATTGATTTCTATTGTTGCGTACATAAAGCGAAGCAAGATCAATCGGCTTATTCCTATTCTCCCTGAATACTTGCCCGATAACCTGGTATTGCTTACCGTTCATGATAAAAAATCCGAATCGCTGACCGGAGTAAGCAAGCTGTAAAGTTTGAGCAATATCAAGAGCAGATACGCCAAGTTCTCTCGCTTTGGTTCTGTTGATCTCGATTACAATTTCCGGTTTGTTAAATTTCAAATTCACATCAACATTTGCAAAAGTCGGTTCATCTCGTGCCGCATCAAGAAATTTTGGAACTACTTCCCGAAGCCGTTCAAAATCGGGAGCTTGTATAACATATTGAACGGGTATATTACCTCCTCCCCTTCTTGTAGAGATCGATTGATTCTGCACAACGAAAGAACGGGCATCACTTAATTTTTGTACAATACCGGTAACTTGATCTGCAATCTCTTGCTGCGATCTCTCCCGTTGATCCCTTTCTTTTAAAATCAATCTTATAAACCCGCTATTAACGCTTCCTCCTCCGCCGGCTGTTACCGATACAACAGCATCGGTTTCTTTAACTGTATCTTTTAAAACCTTGTACATATTCATCAAGTAACGGTCCATCATTTCAAAAGTGGTTCCTTCCGGCATAGTAGATTGAACACGAATATCTCCGCGGTCCTCGATAGGTGCAAGTTCCGATTGCAAACTGCTTCCGATAAAATATATTGCGAAAAATGAAACAGCCATAATCACAAATGCAAGCCATCGTTTACTCAAAAATTGTCTTAACAAATCCCGGTACGAATTTTCCATTTTATTGAAAAAGGGTTCAGTCTTGTAATAGAACCAGCTGTGTTTTTCTTTATGCCTCAGAATTTTTGAACTGAGCATAGGAGTCAAAGTAAGAGCGATAAATGCGGAGATCAATACCGACCCGGCTATTACTACACCAAACTCGACAAACAATCTGCCGGTTATACCTTCGAGAAACATTATGGGAAGAAAAACCGCTGCTAATGTTACAGTTGTGGATATTATCGCAAAGAATATTTCAGCCGATCCTTTTGTACTGGCTTCAACAGCACCCATCCCATCTTCAACTTTACGGAAGATATTCTCCAAAACAACTATTGCATCATCAACTACTATTCCTATTGCAAGGACAATCCCCAGCAATGTTAAAACATTAACTGAAAAATCAACAAGGTACATTATAAAGAACACGCCTATAAGTGAAACCGGTATGGCTATGATAGGAATAATTGTAGTACGCCAGTCCCTCAAAAACAAAAAGATAATAAGAATTACAAGTCCAAAAGCAAGAAGAATTGTTTCTTGAACTTCGGAAATTGATTGACGGATATATTTTGTTACATCGAACCCGATTACAAGTTCAATATCCTGGGGTAAATCTTTTTTAATCTGATCGACGCGTTTATAAAATTCATCTGCAATCTGGATATAATTTGCACCGGGCTGCGGAATCAAAACTACACCAATCATCGGGATGCCGTTATTTCTCAGCATTGTCCTTTCGTTTTCGGGGAAGAGTTCGGCGTTACCGATATCCTCCATTCTTACAATTGCACCGGCCGATTCTTTTACGATCAAATTGTTAAACTCGTCAACTGATGTTAATCGTCCGAGTGTCCTTACTGTTAACTCGGTATTACTTCCTTCAATTCGACCGGAAGGAAGTTCTATATTTTCTCTATTAAGAGCACTGCGGATATCCAGGGGGGTTATGCTGTAAGCGGCAAGTTTAGCCGGGTCCATCCATAAACGCATTGAATATTTCCGTTCACCCCAAATTGCTACCTGGCTGACACCGGGTATTGTCTGAAGGCGTTCCTTAAAAATATTTTGGCCGATATCGGAAAGATCGAGCAGATTTCTCTTATCACTCTTCACGCCAAGAAAAATTATCGGGACTGCATCAGCATCTTGTTTGGCAACTGTGGGCGGATCAACATCGGGCGGAAGATTTCTTTGAGCGCGCGAAACTCTATCACGAACATCATTCGCAGCTGTTTCAAGATCAACGCTCACATCAAATTCAACGGTAATGTTGCTGCGTCCGTCACGGCTTGTTGATGTTAAAGAACGGATACCGGCTATCCCGTTAATCTGTTCTTCAAGCGGTTCGGTTATCTGCGATTCGATTACATCTGCATTCGCACCGGCGTAATTTGTGGACACATTTATGATCGGCGGATCGACACTTGGATATTCCCTTACACCTAAATATGTATAACCGATAACTCCAAACAGAACAATTGCAATCGACATAACGATTGCGAGTACCGGTCTGCGTATGCTGATTGATGATAAACTCATATCTATTTACAATTTTTGATTTACTATTTAGTTCCGTCGTTATTAATTAGATTGTACAAATACTGTCTATCAGAACTTATCTGCCGTTAAACAAGTTCATTTTGAAATCTAATATTTTGAAAACGAAATAAGTTTGAGATGTTGAAACAAGACTTCGACAAGCGACCCGACCGAGCTCATGAAGGTCAAGTCATTCAGCTTAATAAATATCTTAATTAAGATTTCTATTTTATTTACTACTATAAAAATAGTTGATGGAAATATAAATTTCAGTATTATTTGCTTGATAAAATAAAGGCGGATTATTCCGCCTTTATTTTGATATTTACCCAAAATTGGTGGGCTGGATATTTGATTTTACTTTAAAAGCATCATCTTCTTTGTTAGAGATTTTCCGTTCACAGTTAAATTGTAGAAATAAATACCACTCGGTAAACTTGAACCATCAAATGGTATTTCGTAACTGCCTGATTCGTGGTAACTGTTTAATAAATTTGCTACCTCTCTTCCCAATACATCATATACTTTCAATGTAACTTTGCCCGAGTTCTTGATTGTGAACTGTATTAATGTTGTTGGGTTGAATGGGTTAGGGTAATTTTGAGTTGTTAGTTCTTCACTTATTATGCCATCAGTATTATCGGCTTTGTTTGCTTGTGTTCCGTTTGCTGCTGTTATGTTTGTAAAATCAAATATGTGCCCTAAACTTGCAAATGCTGTTGACTTTGGTACTATACCTTTTACTTTTAATCCTAAGTCAATTTTATCAAATCCTCGCTCGGCAGTTAATGAACTCAATGGTATTATTTCTTGGAACTTGGTCTCTGTAATCTTACCATTGTTAAGAATTACAGATTTTACTTTTTCTGCTTTCTCGTTTTTTGTTGTTACGTTTAATCCAAATGATAAATCAACATCAGTTATGTTGCCTTCTATTACTTTATCTATGTTTTCTCCTCTTACCGTGTAATCAAATACAAGTTCGTCTGCGCCGACCGGTATTGTTAAATCTTTTATCCCTTTCATCAAATCCCAGGCATTGCTGGTTGTTAAATCAAACTTTTCTTTTATCTTCAGTTCTTCCAGGTCAACCGGAAGGAAATCAATTCTTTGTGTTGAACCGTCTTTCATTTTGAAATACATCTTGTTAAGAACAACTTCGAGATATTCTTCCGGGTTGTTCATTATTGCAATGGAACGAGAATAGACTGAGGGGTTGAATGCAGATTCTTTACTTAGTGTTTCCCCACTTAATGTTACGGTGTAGGGTGAGGTTATTCCGCTTGTGTAAACATATTTTGCTGTTGTACTTCCGATTGATACCGAAGGATAAACTGCATTAGAGGCAACAAGTGTTGGCGTACTCCAAGTGCTTCCATTAAATCTCATTTTATATGTTGAGTTAGCAAAAGAAGGTATAGTTTGAAATAGTAAATCAACTTTATTTGTTGCCAAACCTGATAATGACGGTAATTGCTGTCCTTCATAATAGGTTGTATAATATTCAGAAGGCCAGGAACCATTATATGTATCTTTTTTCCGGTGATATATTACTGACTTACCAATGGATGTTATTCCTTGCCAGGCTACATGTACTTGATTGCTCGAAGGAATTCCGGTTATTGTTGGTGTTTGATGAGATGATCCGGGTATATTGGACATGATGTTCTCTGCACTACTCCACGATCCATTTGCATTTTGGTAACGGTAATATATTTGGTTATTATTTTGATATGTACACAAGATAATTGTAGAACTGCCGGTTGAAAGAGAGGGTCTATAATCACTGCTGGTAGAGCCGGGTAATGAAGTTTCCGAACTCCAATTACCTATGCCGCTAGGATTTGTTGCAGTTTTATTCTTTAATGCTGTCGATGTATTATACAGTACTGTATAAAAGTTGGTTGTTTTATCTATTGCAAGAACTGGATAAGGAATTAATGATGAACTTACGGATGACGTAAGAATATATTTCTGGGGCCATGTTGAACCTTGATCTGTACTCCTTGCAAAATAAATATCGTAAGTATTAGTTGCCGTTTGTCTTTGCCATGTTATCGCAATATGGTTTGTTTGTCCAGCTTCAATTGAAGGTGCATCATTTAAACCGTTATCGAAACTTATTTTTACCGGGTCTTGCCAGCTGCCACTAGCATTTTGTCTCCTATAAAATATTTCGCCGCCGGAAGAAAATACAGTATGAAAGTTACCACTTCCATCTTTTACAACTTTTCTTTGTCCATTATTTGCTGTTGCTGTTTGTGATATTGATTTTGGATTGTTTGTGGAATATGCATGTGTTAGTAAAAGTGCGTTGTAAGCGTTAATTCTTCCGTAACCCATGTATTGGTTCCATCCATTTGCATCGTAACTATATTGACCAATTTTGTCAGCAGAATTTATTAAAATACTTCCTACGGTTGCTGGGGACAGTGTAACATCTAATGATTTAATTAATGCAGATAATGCAGAAACTTGCGGTGCAGCAAAAGATGTACCACTTGTCTTACTCACTGAATTAGTGTAACTGTTATTCAAATCAGTAGACCACAAACCAGTACTTGCATCAGTTTTGCCTGGTGCATTTACATCAACAAAAGAACCATAATTCCAGCCATCAACAAAATTGTTATTTTGCATTGAACCACTTACTGCTATTACTCCTGAATACTTAGCCGGATAAGATGGAAATGGAACAAGTTCACAAGGTCTTTCACCACTGATTTCTTCGGCAAAGTTTCCAGCTGAAGCAATAATAACTACATTGTGACCAATTGCGTATTGTATAGCATTTGATACTAATCCATAATTCCAATTATAATAATAGAATAATTCTGAACTTTCATAAGCACCTCCTTTTAACAATGACTGGTCACAACTACTAAACCCATTTTTTACTGTTCGAAAACTCATGTTAATAACACTTGCGCCAGCATCTACCGCATCAGTTATTTTTTGCGCAAGTACACTTCTTTGATCATCGTCATTATAAGGCTGAAAAGTTAATAACTTAATATTCCAACCAAGTGATGCTACACCTAAGCTATTATTATTTGTTTCTGCCCCGGCAAATCCAGCTACCCAAGTTCCGTGTCCACCACCGATACCACCAGGATTATTGTCCCCACCAACTATTTTATTACGTAGATCAGAATGTGAAAATTCAACTCCACTTTTTTCTATTAAAGCTATTTTAATATCAGAACTACCTTTAGTTATGCCCCATGCTTCAGGGGCTTTAATAGCATTCAAGTACCACTGTCCACCATTACTAAAATAATAATCATTTGGATATTCAGCGCAATCAACCAACTGAACTGGTCCATGAGCATATTCTACCTCTTCACTTTTTTCTAGTTCAGAAATAATAGTTTCTATATTAACTTGTTGTGGGAACTTAATGATAAACACCCTCGCAAGATTGGGCAATTTCTTTATCTCGCCAGTTTTATTATCAATAAATAAAGTATCCTCTTCTTTAGCATTCGGTATAGCTTTGCTAATTCTTAATTCCGATAAAGTAATTTGTAAGCTTTTACAAAAGTCATGTAAAATAGTACGAATGTTTGAGAATTTGTTTGATATAGAGTTTGCATCAACATATTTATACCCTTCAGGTATTTCTACATAACCACTACTTTTTACTTTTACATAAATCATTGTAGATAATCTTTCACCTTTATCAGATATTGTTACCGGTGCTTCGCTAAAAACTTGAGCTTCCAAAGAGAAGTTAATTTGGATAAAAAGTATCGTAAGGATCCAAATACAAAATAGATTCTTTTAACTGTACCCAATTGGTTGGACAGAAAAATGACATAATTTAATGTGTAAAATTTAGTTAAATCTCCGGTCAGTTGAAATAGATTTCTGCCGGTGTTTTATAATTCAATGATTGATGTATCCTTC
>JBFMBS010000018.1:80684-89036 GCA_040755055.1 Bacteroidota bacterium | reverse complement strand
AAAAAGGTATATACTGTTCTGCAGCTTAGGGTACATCCATCACTAATTGCTTTGAAAGAGAAAATAATCTCAATTAAAAATGAAAAATTAAAAATTAAAAATTCAGAATCTGCCAAAAAGACTCGCCTCGCTACCCCGTCTCGCCTTCGGCTATCCGAGGTGGGTGCATCGGCGGAGTGGGCGGTAGACAAGTTCAGGACTAATAACTCAGCACCAAGCACTAAGCACAAAGTCACACTTCAATATATTACATCACGTGGATTATGGTACAACTTTTCATGGAAAGGGGACAAACAAAAATCCGGAGGAATTGCTACCAACATTGGGATACATCTTTTTGATCTTCTTATTTGGCTCTTTGGAGATGTGACAAATTATGATGTTATTATAAACCAATACAACAAAATGAGCGGTACCCTTGAGCTGAAGAATGCAGATGTTGAGTGGTTCTTATCAATAGACAGAAATGATTTACCTGGTATTGCAATCCAAAATAATAAATCAACTTTCAGATCAATAATGATTGATGGAAATGAAATTGAGTTTACAGAGGGATTCACGAATTTGCATACTGTTGTTTATCAAGAAATTTTAAACGGAAAAGGATTTGGTATCCAAGATTCACGTCCTTCTATTGAATTGGTTTACAAGCTTCGAAATTGTCAACAAAATACTTGATGGAATAAATGAATAAGTTTCACGCTGAGCTCGCCAAGTTAACGCGATGAACGCAAAGGAAAATTCTATGAGATTGATATAACGATAAATATTAGAGTAAGTGTGTAGTGATTCAAACATTAAATTCGAGTAAAGTATGAGCAATGAGAAAAATTATTACGTAAATAAGTATGCAGTTATTGATGAGAATGTAGAGATTGGAGAAGGGACAAAAGTTTGGCATTTCACTCATGTACAATCCGGTGCAAAGATTGGTAAGAATTGTGTGTTGGGCCAAAACGTTAATGTGGGTAATAACGTGGTGATTGGTAACAATGTAAAAATTCAGAACAACGTTTCGGTCTATGAAGGGGTAACTTTAGAAGATTATGTATTCTGTGGTCCATCAATGGTATTTACTAATATTGTTGATCCGCGCAGTAAGTATCCGCAAGTCGGGTCTAAGTATTATATAAAAACTTTAGTAAAAGAGGGTGCTTCACTTGGTGCTAATTGTACTATTGTATGCGGACATACTATCGGCAAGCATGCTTTCATAGGAGCCGGTGCAGTAGTAACAAAAGATATTCCCGATTTTGCTTTAGTAGTGGGAAATCCTGGAAAAATTATTGGATGGGTGAGTGAAGCCGGTGAAAAATTGAATTTCGATTCACAAGGTATTGCTCTTTGTTCAAGAACGAACAGAAAATATAAATTTGAGAACGGTACTGTTCGAGAAATATAATATTCACCTCAAATCTACTTCAGCAACTACTTCTCACCAAGTTTAGCGTTTAATCCACCGCGGCGGACCACGCAAAGGTCGCAAAGTTTACCCGCCGGTTTTTAGCGGGAATGCACAATGAATGCAAAGAGGACTAAAATTTATGTTATACAGCATGCTTTTTACATGAGGAAAATAAATTTCACCGCACCAAAGGCAGATAAACGCAAGGAGCGCTGGCATAGTCATCCCTTCTGGAAAAGTCAACTTGAAGATTGCAAAGAAACGATAATTACAAAAACTTGTTACTTCAATAAAATTAATTTCTTACTCTCTTTAAAATTATCTCCTTCCATAGTATAGTAGTAAATTCCACTCGCTAAATTTTCTATATTAATTTTAATAATATGTGTACCGGCAGAGAAGACACCGTTGGCAATTCTCAATATTTCTTTTCCTAAACCATCATACAAATTAATTCTAACAAAAGAAACCTTCGGTACTTCAAATTTAATAGTAGTTGAAGGATTAAATGGATTCGGAAAATTCTGATACAACTTATAACCGGTTGGTAATCCATGATAGATATTTTCTATGTCTGTAGATGTTGTATCCTTAGATTCAGAAATGGCATACTTTAAATATGCTTTTGCAGTATCGCCCATTATTACCGAAGCTAATCGATTATTAATAATATAAGACCAGCCTACGCCGCCGCTATCCGGCGAAATGCCGCCATTCATTTTTGTTTTGTCATCGGCAGTATTACCGGCTGTTCCGTTATCGTCATATCCCTGGTTGGCATCATGAACCCATGATATCCACGGAACGCCATCTACATAACCGCCTCCAATTAGATCAATAACATGCCCACCACCACCTTCTTCCCAAGTTATGCTAAGTTCTACGTCTTCACCATCTTTTAGTTCAGATATCATCCAATCAATTAGTGATAAGGTAGTATCTGTATTGGGAATTGATTTGGCATTGCCTACTTTCACGGTATCATTCGATAAATAATTTTTCCCCGGATGGTTTTTATGTTTAATCTTTAGTTTATTGCTCAAATTATTATCGCTTATATATTTTAATTTTCCTTCATGAACATTTCTAATTGTTGATCCTTCATGAGCTGTTCTATTCATTGTTTGATCCAACTGTCCAACAAGTGAGTTATCTCTTATACCCGGTTTGTGCTCATGCGGTACAGTAATTTCTCCCTTATTTTCGAGCCATTGCAGACTATTAGCAACTGCAGTAGGTGCACATTGATTCTTGTCTTGTTCGATTGAAACATGTCCATGCTGCCAGACGAGATCACTCTTGCCGCCTTCAACGAAAGGTATGTTCTCAAATTTAAGGGGTGCCGGAATTGTACCGGTCGGTTCTAAAACTTTTTCGGTATTGTAGGGGCGTTTCTCAACAGTGAAAGTAGAAAAATCAGTTGAAATAAAATCATATAGCGGTTCATCAGAAAGAAATACATTTGCATCAATTTGCTCGACTGTAGGATCTGTTGGAGTTTGCAAATCCTCCAGGTTAAACAATGATGATAAACCGCTGTAAGAGGAACCAAGCTGTAACGAAGGGTCGAACAACATATTCTGCACAAACCATCCCAGTACATCAGAGTAACAATTGATATAACCGAAATTAACTCCGGTAGCTGCTGCTATTTGGTTGTGATCGGTCGCTATCATACCGTATGGTGAATTATCCTGGGGTGCATCATCAAATGTAAAATCAATCTGAAAGAAATTAACTCCTTGCCCTGGCTGAATAGTAGCCCCCTGGAACCGGGGAACAACTTCAAAGTTGAAAATATTATTGTTGTTGTTTTGGTTTGGATCGTTACCATATTGAATATTGGAAAAAAGCGAATATGAACCCGGTAAGTCTGTATACCACGGCGTTTCAAAGGTAACGATTGTAGATGAATTTGGCGATAAGCTTGTTCCTGGGATTGTACCGTTAAATACTGTTTGGTTGCTCGAATTTTTTATTGTGAACGGAATACTCCATCCTGAAGCAGTACTTGGGCCAAGATTATTAACCTCAATTTGAACAAAGATATCAAAAAAGGAAGTTACCGTGGATTGAGGAGAAACAATTCTGTTTGTAGCTAAATCTGCCTGGGGATAAGTAGTAGTGAAAGAAAATGGACCGTTTTGTGTTGTACCATTGTTATTTGTCTGCAGAACTCCCCACCAATAATTTGTAAGGGGATCCCATTCAGAAGGTGGGGAATATGAATGATAATCGGATGCAGTACTAGTAAACACACCACCTGAATTCCAATCAACAGCAGATTGAGACGGCCATACATGTACTTGAGTCTGATCAAATTGATTAGTACCGTTTGTCCAACTCAATGGTTGATCTAAAGGAACATTTGTAGCACCATTGACCGGATTAATATTTGAAAGGTCATCTGGCGGTAAACCTAAAGCAGTAGTAAATTCAAAAGGGCCGTTATTAGTTGTACCATAATTGTTTATTTGTTGTACGCCCCATTGATGCAACGTATTTGACTGGAATGGTGATGAAGGAGTATAAGAATTAAAATCAGGCAAACCGCTAGTAACCACCGGGGTTCCATTCCAATCTGCAGATGACGGATACGGCCAAACAAAAACTCTTGTTTCGGTAATAGGATTTTCTCCGTTGGTCCAACCTAATGGTTGATCTGGTGATACATTAGTCGCCCCGTTAAACGGATCGATATCAAATATACTACTTGGCGGTCCCACCTGAGTAAAAAAAGTAAATGGTCCGTTATTCGTTGTACCTTTATCATTTATTTGTTGAACGCCCCAACGGTATGTTTGATCGTAATCCCACGGCATAGAAGGAGTATATGAATTATAATCTGATACGGTAGTTGATAAAACCGGGGTACCGTTCCAATCCGGTGTGGTTGGAGATGGCCAGACAAAAACATTAGTTTGAGAAACCGGCGCATCGCCGTTCATCCAATCTAAACTTTGAGTTGGGGAAACCCCTGAAAAAAAATCAGGAGGAAATATATCAGTAATGCTTCCCGGTTGGTCAAAGTCTGTAAAAAATTGGAATGGTCCGTTGTTAGTTGTTCCAGCCGGGTTAACTTGCTGTACGCCCCATGTTACTTGAGATTGTTGTGGTAATGGCCCGGCATAAGTAAATGAATTGAAAGTTGACACAGTACTTGTAATTGTTGGCGATGCATTCCAATCAATTGTTGATGATTGTGTATTGATAAAAACGTTTGTCTGCGTAAAGTAATACGAGCCGTTAGTCCAGGAAAAAGGAGTATTTTCAAACGGAACATCACTGCCGCCGTTTGTTGGGGAAATATTGGTTATTGGTGTTGGCGCATCGTTTACAAAAAAATCATTTGACAGTACATCATTGGAAGGATTAATTTCATCTAAATGATTAATGTCAACCGTAACGGTGTGCGTACCGATACCGGTAGGAGTGTACTGACCGGTTGTTGTCAAATCAACGGTTGTATATGGTGCTAATGTCACACCTTGGACTGTTTCAGTCCATAATAGTTGATTTAGTACATTTCTTATCTCGACTACAACAGTCCACCTATTTCCCGGTGCAGTAAGAATATTTTGATTTCTAATTGTAAATTCTACGTAAAATGGTGCACCAACGAAAGCTTGAGAACCAGGTGATGTAATTTGAGTTGGTGTTAAGTCGGTAGCATTTATTTTGCTAAAAGTGAATAGTACCAAAAAGGAGAGGAGAAAAAATTTCCCTATTTTCATTTGCCCTCCTATTGTTGGAGAAAACAATATAATGGCAATGTTGTTTACTTTAAGTTACTTTATAAATCAAGGGAAGTCAACAAATATTTTTTTAAAAAAATCATAGAAGATATCCTCTAATAGATTTTGCTTTTGCAAAATGTAATTCAGTATATTTCATACATATCTGTCCCAAACTTTTCTTCAGCATTCAAATAATTTATTTGAAGAGCTATAGTTATACTTAAGAAAAACTTGTTGGGGTATAATTTGCATGGTAGAATAAATATTTGAAAAGAAATGATTTTATAAGTCTTTTACTTATCGCAATAAAGTTTGGGACAAAAATAATTTCATAAAAATAATTTTAGTATAGTATTGAAACTCTATCCTAGGTTATTAAATCTGCTCCTTTATGTTGTAACAGTCCTATATGCAGTATTTGCAATTTTTCTTCACCAGGAAGTTTCAAAATTAGCTGTCGGCAGAATTCCTGAGATAACCGGTTCATTCATTCCTAGAAAATATTCCGTAGAAGGCGGTATAATTTTTTCAGTAGTTATCCTTGTTTTACTTATCAGGAAATTTCGGAAGGGGAGTAATCATTTATACTCACTAATTTATTTATATATCACTTTAATATTTATTTACTGGTATTTCAGAGTTTATAGTCTGCACCCGGTCGAGGTTATTCATATTGTTCACTATTCTATATTTGTTGTGCTGCTTGGTTTAACTTTCGATAGACAAAGGAAAAACTTCTTCTTCACTGAATTTCTTTTAATCGGTTTTTGTATCGGTATGATCGATGAGATACTTCAATATTTCGTATTGGTTCCGGGACAAAAATTTTTAGATTTTAATGATATATATGTTAACATGATTGGTACAACAGTAGGTCTTTTTATTTTTTATGCTTTCAGACCGATTCCAAGTGTTATATCACAAAAAGTTTCTTTAGCAAATAGCAAAACATTTTTAACGATAGCAATTTTCTTAATGTTTTTAACAGCGCTGGTTCTAAACGGTAACATTCAATTTACAACCGATCATGTTGTTGTTGCTTCGGCTGTTGAAATCGAAAACGGGAAGACAGTAATTTTCTTGGAAAGACATCCAGGGAAGTTGGGGAGTTACTTGAATCATTTTGTAAAAGGATATTTTTATAATTTGAATCCATATGAATGGCTTCTGCTAACAATTTTTACATTGGTAGTTGTTCTATCATATGATCCGAGACGATTTACAAAGAATAGATTGTTGAAAATGATTCGAGCAACTGCAAAAGATAAATTAGACACTGTTGAAAATGACAAAACAACATAAAGACCTTTTGGCAGCAGTAATTATTGTTGTCATTGCATTCATACCATATTCAAATTCGTTTGAAACATCATTCCAGTTAGATGATTACCACACAATACTTAAAAACAAACGAATAGACCAGTATAATAAGTATCTTAAAATTGATTCCTGGAAAAGACCTATTTATAACCGCCAGATTCCGAACCTGACATTTTCAATTAACTATTCATTGGGTAAATTAAATCCTTTTGGCTACCATCTATTCAATATCATCATACATATAATTAATTCCGTACTTGTGTTTCTTCTAGTGCGCAAATTATTATTGACTCCTATAATAGTATCAAGCCGTTTGAAGGGTTACTATTTCGATATCTCATTATTCAGTGCGCTGCTGTTAGCAATACACCCGGTACAAGTTCAAGCGGTAACATACATTACGCAAAGAATGGTTTCGCTCGCTGTTATGTTTTATTTGCTGTCAGTATTATTTTATATAAATGGGAGAACAGAAGACGGCAAATTGAAAAACATTTTCTTTGTTCTTTCATTTGTCAGTTTTGTACTCGGTGTTTATTCAAAAGAAATAATCTTTTCGTTGCCGTTAGCACTTATCGCAATAGAATTATTTTTTCTAAGAGAGGATAATAGCAAGGTCAATAAAAAATATTTATTCTTGTTAAGTTCAGTAACTCTCTTAGCTGCACTAATATTTATTTTTGTTTACGGAATTCCAAAACAGATAAATGCCCCCGATCATTTGTCATATTTTTTAACCCAGCTTTATTGCCAGGTAATTTATATCCGTCTTCTATTTATGCCGTACGGACAGCACTTATATTATAACATCCCGATCTTAAACAATATTTTTGATTTACATGTTTTGTTGGGAATTGCAATTCTGATAGCCATGCTATTTGCGGCTTATAGAACATTCAAGAATCATCGTTTAATTTCATTTGGAATAATCTGGTTTTATATAACACTGTCAGTAGAATCAAGTTTCTTCCCGTTGAAATTTCTCTTGTTTGAATACCGTTTGTACCCGGCTGTTTTTGGGTATGCGCTGGTGCTTACAAGTACTTTGTATTTTTTGAGGGAGAAGATAAAACCGGTTGTCATTCAGTTAATATTATCAGCTATCGTTATTGTTTATGGCTATCTAACATACCGGCATAATGAAGTTTGGAAAAACCCGGTTACTTTGTGGACAAACAATGTAATACAATCCCCTGATAATAAAGAAGCACACAAAAATTTAGGTATCGAATTAATGATGACAAACCAAATGAATGGTGCTTATATATCATTTACTAAATCAATAAAAATTGATTCGAACTTTGCAGAACCTTATGCGCACAGAGCTGTTATTATCAGCAAGCAGCCGACATTTATTAGTGCACTACGTGATGCAAATAGGGCAATAGGACTGGACAGCACAAAACCTTTGTATTATAACAACCGCGGATATGTCTATCACAGCGCCGGAATTTATGACAAAGCAGTTGAAGATTTTCAGAAAGCAATCAAACTTGAACCGTTATACGATAACGCTATAAAAAATTTGTCTGTTACGTATTACTTCATAGGTAATTATCCTGAAGCATTGCTTCATGCTAACCGGTCAATAGAACTTGATTCTACAAAAGAAGAATATTTTAATAATAGGGGGAATATATTTTTTGCATTAAACAGATTTGATGATGCTGAAAAAGATTTTAGCAAGGCATTTGAAATTTCACCCAACTTTGCAAAAGCAGCTAACAACATTGGTGTAGTAAATCTAAAACTTAATAAACTTGATGAAGCAATTATCTATTTTACTAAATCATTGGAGATAGACGATAAGTTCATTGATTCGTATTATTACCGCGGATACTGCTTGATACAAAAAGGAATGTTTGAACTTGCGTATAACGATTTGCGTCA
>JBFMBS010000018.1:0-80584 GCA_040755055.1 Bacteroidota bacterium | reverse complement strand
ATGAAGCAATTATCTATTTTACTAAATCATTGGAGATAGACGATAAGTTCATTGATTCGTATTATTACCGCGGATACTGCTTGATACAAAAAGGAATGTTTGAACTTGCGTATAACGATTTGCGTCAGTGTATCTTACTATCACCGCAGCATGCCGGTGCTATATCATTATTCAACCAATATTTTGCAAGCAAAAAATGAATTTTTGATATTCGATTATTTAATTGACATCCATATCTTTATTTTAACTTACCATATCCATATTTTTACTGCAGATTTTTAGTTTTCTTAGAAATAAGATTTCTTATGTCATTTTTCTAAAATGATAACGATAATCCCTCGAAAACAAACGAAAATCTAAGAATTAATTGGATATCAGAATCCCTATAATGGCAAGATTTTTGCCTTAATAAGCGCGTAAATTGAAAATTTGAGTTAGTAATAAACCATAAACTTTTAACAGAAAACTATAAAACAAGGTGTAAATAATGGAAAGACGTAAAATTACAATTGATGGTAATGAAGCTGCGGCACATGTTGCATACCGGGTTAGCGAAGTAATCGCAATATATCCCATAACTCCATCTTCAACGATGGGAGAACTTTCGGATGCGTGGGCGGCAAAGAGAATCAAAAATATTTGGGGTACGGTTCCCAATGTTACTGAAATGCAAAGTGAAGGCGGCGCTGCCGGTGCGGTTCACGGCTCACTTCAAGCCGGTGCTCTAACTACTACATTTACTGCATCGCAAGGTTTATTCTTGATGATTCCAAACATGTATAAAATTGCCGGTGAACTTACACCGGCCGTATTCCATGTTAGTGCAAGATCGATTGCTGCTTCTGCGCTTTCGATTTTTGGTGACCATAGTGATGTTATGGCTACAAGACAAACCGGGTTTGGATTGATCTGCTCAAATTCCGTACAAGAAGTTATGGATACTGCTTTGATTACTCATGCAGCAACTCTTGAATCAAGAATTCCTTTTGTTCATTTCTTCGATGGATTCAGAACATCGGCAGAAGTTATGAAGATGGAAGAATTAACGGATGATGATATTCGTGCAATGATAGATGATAATTTAGTTCATGAATTCCGTAAGCGTGCATTGAATCCTGAAAACCCTTTCATTAGGGGTACTGCACAGAACCCGGATGTTTATTTCCAGGGAAGGGAAACAGTTAATAAATTTTATAATGCTTGCCCGGATATTATTCAAAAATCGATGGATAAGTTTGCTAAAGTATCGGGACGCCAGTACAAGTTATTTGATTACTACGGTGCACCGGATGCTAAACGTGTTTTAATCATGATGGGTAGCGGTGCTGAAACTGCACAAGAGACTGTTGATTATTTATCAAATCGTCTTGAAGAAAAAGTCGGCTTGCTTAAAGTAAGATTATATAGACCATGGTCGGCTAAACATTTTATTGATGTGTTGCCAAAGACAGTAGAAAAAATTGCAGTACTCGATAGAACAAAAGAACCGGGTGCCCACGGAGAGCCGCTTTATCTTGATGTAGTTACATCAATTTCCGAAGCGATGACAACTAACAATGCGCCTTTTGCTAAAATGCCGAAAATTGTTGGAGGTCGTTATGGATTATCATCAAAAGAATTTACTCCTTCAATGGCAAAAGCTGTTTATGATAATCTAAAAAGCGATGAGCCTAAAAATCATTTTACTGTTGGAATTATTGACGATGTTACAAACACAAGTTTAGATTGGGATGAAAACTTTATTATTGAAGGTGAAGATGTTGTTAGATGTATGTTCTACGGACTTGGCGCTGACGGAACAGTTGGTGCAAATAAAAATTCAATCAAGATAATTGGCGAAGAAACTGATAATTATGCACAAGGTTATTTTGTGTATGATTCCAAGAAATCGGGTTCAACTACAGTATCGCATCTACGCTTCGGTCCAAAACCTATTCATTCAACTTACTTGGTGCAGACAGCTAAATTTGTAGGGTGCCACACCTTCGGTTTACTGGAAAAATTTGACGTATTGGAAAATATTGTAGATGGGGGTACATTCCTTTTGAACTCTCCATTCAGCAAAGACGAAACATGGGATAAACTTCCGCGTAAGGTTCAAGAACAGATCATCAACAAAAAATTAAACTTCTATGTTATTGATGGTTATGCAGTAGCAAACAAAACCGGTATGGGCGGACGTGTTAATACAATTATGCAGACATGTTTCTTCGCGATATCGGGTATCTTACCGAAAGAAGAAGCAATTGAACAGATAAAAAAATCAATCAAAAAAACATACGGTTCAAAAGGCGAAGAAATTGTCCGCAAGAATTTTGAAGCAGTCGATCAGACATTAGAGAATCTATTTAAGATTGATTACCCGAAATCTATTACAAGTACAATTGAGCTTCCTCCTATAGTAGCAAATGAAGCTCCGGATTATGTTAAAAATGTTCTTGGCAAAATGATGGCTGGAAAGGGCGATAAAGTTACTGTTGGTGAAATGCCGATAGATGGAACATTCCCTAGTGCTACAACAAGATGGGAGAAACGAAATATTGCATTAGATGTACCGGCATGGGACCCAGAGATTTGTATTCAATGCGGTAAATGTGCTATGGTTTGTCCGCACGCTTCAATAAGAATTAAATCATATGATAAAGAATACTTAAAATCTGCACCTTCAACATTTAAATACATGGATGCAAAGGGAAAAGAATTCCCCGAAGGTTATGCATATACAATCCAGATAGCAGTTGAAGATTGTACCGGCTGCGAACTTTGCGTTGAAGTATGTCCGGCAAAGAATAAAAAAGAAACACGCTTAAAAGCATTGAATATGACTCCTCAAATCCCAATACGTGAACAAGAAAGAGCAAATTGGGACTTCTTTTTAACATTGCCGGAAATGGATCGTAGAAAAATCAATACCGGTTTAATTAAGAGCCAGCAGCTGCAGCAGCCGTTGTTCGAGTTTTCGGGTGCTTGCTCTGGATGCGGCGAAACACCTTATGTTAAATTAGTATCGCAGTTGTTTGGCGATAGGGCCGTTGTTGCAAATGCAACCGGGTGTTCATCAATTTACGGCGGTAACTTGCCAACAACACCTTGGGCAAAGAATAATGAAGGACGCGGACCGGCATGGTCCAATTCCTTGTTCGAAGATAATGCCGAATTTGGTATGGGTATGCGTCTTTCTATTGATAAACAAAAAGAATTCGCAATTGAACTCCTTACAAGATTGCAAGATCAATTGGGAAAAGAATTTGTTGATTCGATTATAAATGCAAATCAGAAAGATGAAGCCGGAATTTATGACCAACGTGAAAGAGTAGTTGAGCTCAAAAGGAAATTGAGCGGATTGAAATCTAAAGAAGCAGAAAAGTTAATTGAGGTTGCAGATTATCTTGTTAAAAAATCTGTATGGATAATTGGTGGTGACGGCTGGGCGTATGATATTGGTTACGGCGGATTAGACCACGTTATTGCATCAGGTAAAAATGTGAACATATTGGTTCTTGATACAGAAGTTTATTCCAACACCGGCGGACAGATGAGCAAGGCAACCGGGCTTGGTGCTGTTGCTAAATTTGCAGCTGCCGGCAAACCCACTGCTAAGAAAGATCTTGCTATGATGGCAATGACTTACGGTAATGCATATGTAGCTAAAGTTGCGATGGGTGCAAATGATATTCAAACTCTACGGGCATTTTTAGAAGCCGAAGCTTTTGACGGACCATCGTTAATTATTGCTTACAGCCATTGTATTGCTCACGGTATCAATATGGGTAAAGGAATGGAAAATCAAAAAGCTGCTGTTGAATCCGGGCATTATCCGTTACTTAGATATAATCCTGAAAACTTAGCTAAAGGTGAAAACCCACTAAAACTAGATTCTAAAGCGCCGAAGATCAAACTTGAAGATTATATTTATAAAGAGACACGCTATAAGATGCTTACTAAATCTCATCCGGATGAAGCAAAGGTATTGTTAGATAAAGCTCAAGAAGAAGTATTAAAAAAATGGAAATTCTATGAGCAGATGGCTTCAATGAATTTAAATGGGAACGAAGAAAAATAAAACATTCTGAGTAGCGCAGCGACGAAGAATCTCTTACTCATTTGTGTTTGAGATTCTCCTCCTTTAAAACGGCGGACAAGTTTGTCACTTCGTTCCTCAGAATTCAAAAACGGAGGAATAATGGATTTATCAACGACATACATGGGACTGAAATTAAAAAACCCGATTGTACCTTCTGCATCTCCACTTTCTCAAAGTGTTGATACAGCAAAATCATTAGAGGATTCTGGTGCCTCGGCAATAGTTGTTTATTCACTGTTCGAAGAACAGATAAACCATGAATCGGGTGAACTTGACCACTACCTATCATATCATGCTGAAAGTTATGCTGAAGCACTAAACTACTTTCCGGAACCGGACGAATTTAAGTTAACGCCATACCAATATTTTGATCATATAGCCAATCTTAAAAAGTCGTTAAGCATACCCGTAATTGGAAGTTTGAACGGGGTAAGTACCGGCGGATGGGTTAAGTATGCGCGTAATATAGAGCAAGCCGGCGCCGATGCGTTAGAACTCAACGTTTATTACATACCGGCTAATTCTAACATACCAGGTTCAGAAATTGAAACGATGTATGTTGATATCTTAAACGAAGTAAAAAGAAACGTTAAAATTCCGGTTTCAATAAAACTAAGTCCGTTTTTTACTTCGATGAGTAACATCGCTAAAAAATTAGATAATGCCGGCGCTGATGCCCTGGTTCTGTTCAATCGATTTTATCAACCGGATTTTGACCTGGAAGAATTGGAAGTTGTTCCCAATTTAGTATTAAGCACAAATTGGGAAATGCGATTACCGCTTAGATGGATTGCAATACTTTATAACAACATAAAAGCTAATCTTGCATTAACCAGCGGTGTACATAATCATCTTGATGTTATAAAAGCAATGATGGCCGGTGCCGACGTTGTTATGCTTGCTTCGGAATTGTTATTGAAAGGTCCCGGAAGGATAAAAGAAATTTTAGCCGGAATGGAAGAATGGATGTTAAACAATGAATATGATTCAATCGATATGATGAAGGGAAGCATGAGCCAAAAAGCTGTTGCAGAACCATCTGCTTTTGAAAGAGCAAATTATATGAAGGTGCTGCAAAGTTATAAACTGCTTTGGTGATTGTTGATAGACAAAACCATTGTCAAAGTAATTTCAGCCGTTGCATTCAAAAGAGTGTGACGGCTTTTTTATTAATTAAATAACACTCATAACTAATTCTCACAGTGCAACTTAAAAAACTCTTCTTTATATTTGTTCAGGATATAGCAATACAATAACTTTCCGCTAAAGGGCAGAGGGTGCAAGAAAATTATCACAAATGGTACACTCAATATTTAAGCAAAGATTTTGAAATGCTTGTATTCGGGCACTCCGGATACCCGGTAATTCTTTTCCCGACATCCAAAGGAAGGTATTTCGAGAACAAAGATTTTGGACTCGTTGATTCAGCGTGGCAATTGATCGATGCCGGTAAAATAAAAATCTATTGCCCGGATAGTATTGATTCTCAAAGCTGGTATAATTATTCAGTCCATCCGTCTGACCGTGTAAAAACTCACATGGCTTATGAAAAGGTAATACTAAATGATGTAATTGAATTTGCAAAATATGAAACCGGTTTAAAAACTGTCGGTGTTGCCGGCTGCAGCTTTGGCGGTTACCATGCTTTGAATATTGCTTTCCGCAATCCCGATAAAATTTCTTTTCTATTTGCAATGGGTGGTGCTTACGATATTAAACAGTTCATCTACGGTTATTATGATGATAATTGCTATTTCAATAATCCTCCTGATTACATGTCTAACCTGAATGATGACTGGTATCTTAGCAGAATAAAAAAAATGGGAATCATATTAGGTACCGGTGAATGGGATATTTGTCTTGATGAGAATAAAAGGATGAGTGAAATACTATCGTCAAAAAATATCAACCATTGGCTGGATATACGCTGGGGGGTCGGTCATGATTGGCAATGGTGGAAAGAAATGTTTCCTAATTATTTATCAAAGATAGAACAATAACAGACAGAGGAAAGGAATGAAAAAAATCGGAATACTTTTCGGTCAAGAAAATACTTTTCCCCCGGCATTTGTTGAAAAAGTAAACTCTACAAAGGAAAGTGATATAGTTGCAGAGTATGTTAAGATAAATAAAGTAATTCAGAGTGAACCGGTAGATTATGCTGTAATCATCGACCGTATTTCGCAAGATGTTCCGTTTTACCGCGGATATTTAAAGAATGCTGCAATATCCGGCACGGCTGTTATCAATAATCCTTTCTGGTGGAGTGCAGACGAGAAATTTTTCAATAATGCCCTGGCTGTAAAATTATCAGTGCCGGTACCAAAGACTATACTGCTTCCGTCAAATCAGCATCCGCCAGATACAAATGAAAGATCATTTAGGAACTTAGAGTATCCCTTAGATTGGGAAGGAATTTTTAATTATATCGGTTTCCCGGCATTCTTTAAACCATTTGCCGGCGGCGGTTGGAAGAACGTTTACAAGTTGAATACTCCTGAAGATTTTTTTAAAGCTTACCATGAAACCGGCACACTTGTGATGATGCTCCAGGAAGCAATCGAATTCGATGAATATTTTAGATGTTATTGCATCGATCAAACAGACGTGAGGATAATGAGATATGATCCCAGGCAGCCGCATCATCTTCGGTATGTTCAAAATCCATTGCCCATCGAAAATAAACTGCTTAAAACGATTGAAGAAAATGTAGTTACATTGAATAAAGCTCTTGGTTATGATTTCAATACTGTGGAATTTGCTTTAAGAAATGGCATCCCTTATGCAATTGATTTTTGCAACCCGGCACCTGATGCGGATTTACACTCAGTTGGTCAAGAAAACTTTGAATGGGTAGTTGATGCCGCGGCTAATATGGCAATCAGGAAAGCTAAAAACTATAAACCTGGTGTAAATAATTTAACATGGGGTGATTTTGTAAAATCTTTTGTATCCAACAAAAATATCCAGATTAAGAAGACCAATACAAAATGAGCGACAATAAATTATTCTCAATCGGTATTGAAGAAGAATTTCAAATTGTCGATCCCAAGACAAGAGAACTAAAATCCCACATCGAAGAGATACTTGGTGAAGGTAAGGTGTTGCTCAAAGAACAAGTTAAGGCGGAAATGCACCAATCGGTTGTGGAGGTTGGTTCTGAAGTTTGTTGTGACATAAAAGAGGCAAGGAAAGAAGTCGTAAAGTTAAGAAGAACCCTCGCCCAGATTGCCAAAGCACAAGGATTAGAAATTGCTGCTGCCGGTACCCATCCGTTTTCAAGATGGGAAGAACAAAAAATAACCGATCATCCGCGTTACCACGGTGTGGTTGAAGATATGCAGCAAGTTGCACGGGCAAACCTAATTTTTGGATTGCATGTACACATCGGTTTAAATGACCGCGAAGAAACCATTCATATAATGAATGCTTTGCGGTATTTTCTGCCCCACATTTTTGCATTATCAACAAGTTCTCCTTTCTGGAAAGGGAGAAATACCGGATTCAAATCTTATCGCTCAAAAATATTCGACCGGTTCCCAAGAACCGGTATTCCGGACCATTTCAATAGCTGGGGCGAGTTTGATTCTTATGTCAATCTTCTTATCAAAACCGGCTGCATTGATAACGCAAAAAGAATCTGGTGGGATGTTCGTCCGCATCCTTTTTACAACACGCTTGAAGTTCGTATTTGTGATATTCCTATGCGTGTTGACGAAACAATTGCAATAGCCGCTTTAATTCAAGCTGTTGTTTCTAAACTTTATAAGCTTTTTAAAAAGAACCTTGGATTTAGATTGTATAGAAGAATTCTAATCAACGAAAATAAATGGCGGGCTGCACGTTATGGTTTGGAAGGAAAAATGATCGACTTCGGCAAACAGACTGAAGTTGATACGGTAAGTCTCATTCACGAGCTTTTGGAGTTTATTGATGAAGAAGTAGAGGAACTTGAGAGCCGTGATGAAATAGAGTTCATCAAACAAATACTCGAAATGAAAACGGGGGCTTACCGGCAGCTCCAGGTTTTCAAGAGGACAAATGATCTAACTAAAGTTGTGGATTACATTATCGAAGAAACTAATAGAGGATTGAATATTTAATGATTCCAGAAATTCGGCAGAAATTCAACTCGGAATTTTCGGAAGAGAATTACTATAAATATATCCGTGAAATCTGGAAATGGACAAATGGTAATGAAGACTTTAGAATTTGCGAAACACCTCTTTTTATTGATCGCCTATTAACAAAGAAATTATTAGAAGCTGTTGAATCAATAACAACCTACTTGCAATCCGAAAAATTTTATACAAAGAGCCGATCCGCAGTGCCCCAAGATTTTTATGTGCCTAATGAAGAGAGTCATCCGTTATTTTTACAAATAGATTTTGCAATTACAAAAAATAAGGATGATGAATATGAACCAAAACTTATAGAACTCCAGGGATTTCCTTCTCTCTATGCCTTTCAATGTGAATTGGATATAATGAATAGAAAATATTTTCGCATTCCGGAGGGTTTTGGTTCTTATTTCAATCAGCTCGATAATAACACTTACATCGACTACTTCAAACATGCAGTTATAAAAAATCATAATCCTGAAAATGTGATTTTGCTTGAAATTGAACCGGACAAACAAAAAACACGAATCGATTTTTATATAACGGAGCATTTGCTTGGGATAAAACCGGTTTGCATAACGGAAGTAATTAAAAAAGGGAAAAAACTTTTTTATAGGAGCGAAAGCAAACTAATTGAGATTGACCGGATCTACAATCGTGTTATATTCGATGAATTGATCAAAAAAAAATTGCACTTCAATTTTGATTTCAGGAATGAACTAGATATTGAATGGGCGGGACATCCAAACTGGTTTTTTAAAATAAGCAAGCATACATTACCGCAGATTACCGGAAGTTTTGCACCTAAAGCTTTCTACTTAGATGAAATTGATCATTATCCAAATGATCTGGAAAATTATGTTCTTAAACCGCTCTATTCATTTGCCGGATCAGGTGTGATTGTCGATTTAAACAAAGAAATACTTGATCATATTTCAGATCGGAAAAATTATATTCTCCAGGAAAAGGTAGAATATGCACCATTAATAAAAACACCCGACGGCTATTCGTTTGCTGAAATAAGAATGATGCTGTTGTGGATCGATAAACCGGTGCTTGTAAATAATCTTTTGAGAACAAGTAAAGGGAAAATGATGGGTGTCGATTTTAATAAAGGTAAAACATGGGTCGGCTCTAATATTGTATATCATCAATAAAAATATTTTCAAATCATTTCATAAAGGGAATAAAAATGCAGCAGCTTGAATCCTTTCTTACTTCGATAAGCGATTTTGTTTGGGGAATTCCATTACTGGTACTTCTATTCGGCACGCATCTTTTTTTAACATTCAGGTTAAAATTCATCCAAAGGTTCATAGGTAAAGCCATAAAAATATCTCTCGGAAGAAAAAAAGAAGGTGAGGGTGATGTAAGTCAGTTTGGGGCGCTTACTACGGCACTTGCCGCAACAATCGGTACCGGGAATATTGTCGGTGTATCAACGGCAATAGCCGCCGGCGGTCCGGGTGCAGTACTATGGATGTGGCTTACCGGGGTTTTCGGAATTGCTACTAAATATTCTGAGGCGCTGCTATCGGTTAAGTACCGTACTACTAACAAAGAAGGGATGATAGCCGGCGGGCCAATGTATGTTTTAGAAAAAGGTTTGAATGCAAAGTGGCTCGGTGTAATATTTGCCGGTTTGACTGCTATTACTGCGTTCGGTATTGGCAACATGGTACAAGCAAATTCTATTTCTCATTTAGTTGAAGATACATTTGGAATTTCAGGATGGATTACCGGGATAATTCTCGCAGTATTTACTGCTGTAGTCATTATCGGCGGCATTAAATCAATCGCAAAGGTTTGCGAGAGACTGGTTCCGTTCATGGCTATATTTTATGTACTGGGATGTTTGATATTACTAGTAATAAACTATTCAACTGTACCTGAATCTATCGCTTTGATTTTTCAATCAGCATTTACCGGACACGCTGCTATAGGAGGATTTCTTGGTGCCGGTATGAAAGAAGCAATACGATATGGAATTGCACGCGGCTTATTTTCAAATGAATCCGGCTTGGGCAGCGCACCGATAGTTGCAGCTGCAGCTCAAACCAAAAACCCGGTAAGACAAGCTTTGGTTTCATCAACCGGTACTTTCTGGGATACGGTAGTTGTTTGTGCAATTACCGGCGTTGTTATAGTAAATTCTTTTGAATGGCAAAATGGTTTGAACGGGGCACTCCTTACAAAAACAGCTTTCTCTGATATTCCGGTTGTAGGTCCAATCATTTTAACTGTAGGGTTGCTGACTTTTGTATTCTCGACAATTTTAGGCTGGTCTTACTATGGCGAGAAAGCCATGGAATATTTGTTCGGCAGCAAAACTATTCTTCCATATAGATGGGTATGGGTTGTTGCAGTTTTTGTAGGTTGTGTTCTTTCGCTGAATATTGTTTGGACTTTTGCCGATATAACAAACGCTCTGATGGCTATTCCGAATTTAATTTCATTAATCTTTCTGAATAAAGTGATTGTGAATGAAACAAAAGAATTTTTATGGAGCGGAAAGATTGATGAATAGTTTAGTAGAACTATCAAGTATATTCTTTTGTTAATGAGTTAACATTAGTTTGAAAGGAATTAATATGAACATAGGAATATTGGGCACCGGCATAGTTGGAAATACTATCGGGACTAAATTGGTACAGCTTGGAAATAAAGTGAAAATGGGTTCACGAACATCCAGCAATGAAAAAGCAGCTGCATGGGTTAAACTTAACGGTGGGAATGCTTCGCAAGGAACATTTGAAGAAGCATCATTATTTGGTGAAATTATTTTTAATTGCACTTCTGGAACTGCTTCCGTTCAAGCATTAAAACTTGCTGGCGAAAAAAATATAAAAGGAAAGATATTAATAGATGTTGCAAACCCATTAGATTTTTCAAAAGGGATGCCTCCATCGCTAACAATCTGCAATACCGATTCACTTGGAGAAACTATACAGAGGGAATTCCCCCATGCTAAGGTTGTTAAAGCTCTTAATACTGTAAATTGTAATGTTATGGTAAATCCATCGTTAGTGCCCGGTGATCATGATCTTTTTATTTGCGGCAATGATTCCGATGCTAAGGAAAAGGTAACTGATATTTTAAGAAATTGGTTTGGCTGGAAGTCAATTATCGATCTGGGTGATATTACAAATGCACGTGCAACTGAAATGCTTATTCCGATATGGGTAAGATTATGGGGCAAGTTAGAGACGGCAAATTTCAATTATAAAATTGTAAGATAGAGTTGGGCAAAAACAAATTAATCAAAATAAAGACGTCTGAAATTAACAACTTGACAATTTAATCGACCGCTGATGACGCGGATTAAACGGATCAACACAGATCATAATCAGTGTAAATCAGTTCTATCCGTTAGACTTGGTCGGCAATCTTAATGACGGGTCTGTGGTCTATTTCTTACTAAAAGAATTTAGTTAAAAACAAAAACCCAACTATGAAAAGTTGGGTTTATAAAGTACCGAAGGCCGGACCGTCCGGCTTCGCCGGATGAGCCCCATCCCGACTTTGTCGGGACGCGTTTACCAATTCCTAAAAGTATTTAAAAACAAAAACCCAACTATGAAAAGTTGGGTTTATAAAGTACCGAAGGCCGGATCGTCCGGCTTCGCCGGATAAGCCCCATCCCGACTTTGTCGGGACGCGTTTACCAATTCCTAAAAGTATTTAAAAACAAAAACCCAACTATGAAAAGTTGGGTTTATAAAGTACCGAAGGCCGGACTCGAACCGGCACGAGGTTTGAGCCCCACTGGATTTTGAGTCCAGCGCGTCTACCAATTCCGCCACTTCGGCATTTCAAAGATTTTTGTTTGAGCCCATCCCGACTTTGTCGGGACGCGTTTACAAATTTTCGACATTTCACATCATCAAAATTTTGCGCCGTAAATCTATACTTAATTCAATTTATTATCAAGAATTTGAGACCCTCTTTTTATTTATTTAACTTTGCAGTCAAAACTTGAGACAGAACGCTCATAATACGATAAAACAATGGAAGAAAAATGAACACTACTGAAAACACGGTTGAACGTAAACCTAAAAATTTCATTTACGAAATTATTGACGAAGACCTAAAAACAAATAAGTGGGGAGGAAAAGAAATATGCACACGATTTCCCCCTGAACCGAACGGATATTTGCACATCGGTCATGCAAAATCTATTTGCCTCAATTACGGAATCGCGCGCGATTACAACGGCAAATTCAATTTGCGTTTCGACGATACAAATCCTGAAAAGGAAGAACAAGAATATGTCGATTCAATAATAGATGATGTCCGCTGGCTCGGTGCTGATTTTCGAAATGAAATTTTATATGCATCCGATTACTTCGAGCAAATGTACCAATGGGCAATTGTGCTAATTAAAAAAGGGAAAGCATACGTTTGCGATTTGAGCGCAGATGAAATCCGCGAAACACGCGGTACTTTAACCGAACCAGGTAAAGAAAGTCCTTACAGAAATAGAAGCGTCGAAGAAAATCTCGATTTGTTCGAAAGGATGCGTAAAGGAGAATTTGCAAACGGTACAAAAACTTTGCGCGCAAAGATTGACATGGCATCGCCGAATTTTAATTTGCGTGATCCGATCATGTACAGAGTTGTTCATGCAGAACACCACCGGCAAGGAAACAAGTGGTGCATTTATCCAACTTATGATTGGGCACACGGTAACGAAGATTCGATTGAAGGAATCACGCATTCTATTTGTACACTTGAGTTTGAAAATCATCGTCCGCTGTATGATTGGTTTCTCGACGAACTAGGCGTTTATCATCCGCAGCAGATAGAATTTGCGCGATTGAATTTGAGTTACACTGTGATGAGCAAGCGTAGATTGTTACAGCTTGTAAAAGAAAATTATGTTGACGGCTGGGATGATCCGAGAATGCCGACAATTTGCGGTTACCGCAGAAGAGGTTACACACCCGAAGCAATCAGAAATTTTGCCGAGATAATCGGCGTAGCCAAACGTGATGCACTCACGGATATTTCTCTTCTTGAATTTGCCATCCGCGATGATTTGAATAAACATGCCCAGCGTGCAATGGCTGTGTTGAAACCTTTGAAAGTAGTAGTAACAAATTATGAAGGTGAAGAAGAACTCGAAGCGGTGAACAATCCTGAAGACGCAAATGCCGGAACACGCAAAGTTCCGTTCACAAAAGAATTGTATATCGAACAGAGTGACTTCATGGAAAATCCTCCGAAGGGATATCATCGTTTAGTGCCCGGCGGAGAAGTTCGTTTGCGTTACGCGTATATCATCAAATGTGAAGAAGTTATAAAAAATGATAAAGGCGAAGTTATAGAACTACGGTGCACTTACGACCCCGAAACAAAAAGCGGAACCGGTACAAGTACAAAGAAAGTGAAAGGAACCATTCATTGGGTTTCTGCAAAACATGCTGTTGATGCAGAAGTACGGTTGTATGATCGATTATTTACAGTTGAGAATCCCGGTGCCGAAGAAAACTGGCTCGAGAAAATTAATCCGAATTCGCTCGAGATAATTGAGAATGCAAAAATTGAACCTTTTTTGAAAAACGCGAAACCTCTCGACAAGTTACAGTTTGAACGCAACGGATATTTTTGTGTTGATACAAAGTACACGACAAATGATAAACTTGTTTTTAACAGAACTGTTACGTTGAAAGACAGTTGGGCAAAAAAATAAAATTGTATCGCTGCTGATTCATATTTAGAAATAATGAGACGACTCACCGAGTCGTCTATACTAAGATTTTTGACTGACTTAAAAACTTCTTTATTCGACAGTATTATCCTACAAAATGAAACAATGTAATCTGCATTCTATAACTTTTTAATGAAAAACGTTGAAATTTCCATTTTTGTTGTTTACCTTTGCAAAAAAATTGCTGTGCCTATTATCAATAGAAGATAGCAATAATTTTTTTTCATAATTGCCGGCTACAAGCCGCAATTTTGTAAATAATAACTTACAAAGTTATCATAGAAACGTATGTTAATATTTTGATGGACTCATTAAACAAATATTGATTTAATTAAAACAACTTTGTGTTTTTATGACTTTAACTTTGAAATTATTACAAAATTGCAAGAACGGCAGAGAAGTTGAAAAAAGCGATTCATATTTTTCTTCTGAGGATTACCAAACGACACCTTAGATATTAGTTTTTTCCTCTCTGTAATTGACTAAATAAATTATAATACAAATATGTAGTTAACGATTGTCGTCAAGGAGAATCGAATGGATAGAAATAATCTCAAATATCAAAGAGCAGACGGGCGGTTGCTTCCTAACGGATTGTACGACCCGAAATTTGAACATGATAACTGCGGTGTTGGATTTGTCGCAAAGCTTGATGGAATTCCAACGCACACGATTATTGAAAACTCCATTACGGTTCTTGTAAATCTTGAGCATAGAGGTGCGCTCGGCGGCGATAAATCTACCGGAGACGGCGCCGGAATTATGTGTCAATTGCCAGATGAATTTTTGCGCGCGGAAGTTGAATCAATAAAATTACCGGACAGCGGAGATTATGCGCTTGGAATGATCTTCTTCCCGAAAGAAAAATCATTGAGCGGTAAGTGCAAAAAGATTGTTGAGAAAATTATCGATGAAGAAGGATGCGAAGTTCTAGGCTGGAGAAAAGTACCGGTTAATAATTCTATACTTGGAGAACTTGCAAAGAAAACCGAACCCGACGTTTACCAGCTTTTTGTTCATCGCGGGAAAATCAACGCTGAAGCTTTCGAGAGAAAACTTTATGTAATTAGAAGACTTGCTGAAAAAGAGATTGCAGCACTGCCGGAAGATACATCGCAATTTTATGTAAGCAGTCTTTCTTCAAACAGAATTGTTTACAAAGGTTTGTTGACGGCACATCAATTACCGATTTACTATCCCGATCTTTCGCATGAAAAGTTTGCATCGAAGTTTGGAGTAATTCATCAACGCTACAGCACTAATACTTTGCCGACCTGGAATCTCGCACAGCCGTTCAGATTTATTGCACACAACGGCGAGATAAATACATTGAGCGGAAATATGAACCGCATGAAATCGCGCGAGTTTAATTTGCGCTCCGAACTTTTTGGCGATGATGTAGAAAAATTAAAACCGATAATTGTTGAGGACGGAAGCGACTCGGCAATTTTTGATAACGTTCTCGAATTGCTTGCACTCGGCGGAAGATCATTGCCTCACGCAATGATGATGATGGTGCCCGAAGCATACGGACCGAAAATTCAAATGAGTGAAGACAAACGCGCGTTCTACGATTTTCATTCTGCTATTATGGAACCGTGGGACGGACCGGCAGCAATTGTTTTCAGTGATTCACGTTATCTCGGCGGAATTCTTGACCGCAACGGTTTGAGACCTTCGCGTTACACAACAACGAGCGACGGAATTGTTTTGCTTGCATCGGAAACCGGTGTGCTCGATTTGAATCCCGAAAAGATGATAAAGAGAAGCAGACTTTCGCCGGGTAAAATGCTGCTTGCAGATTTTTCCGAGAATCGCGTTGTGCCCGATAAAGAAATCAAAGCGAAAATTTCGAGACAGAAGCCGTACAGAAGATGGATAAAAGAAAATATTATTACTCTGCGCGGATTATTCAATCCTTCAAGTGCACCCGTCGAAAAAGATGAAACTCTTTTGCAGAAGCAACAAGCATTCGGCTACACGGATGAAGAATTGAAATTAATTATTACGCCAATGGCTTCGCGCGGACAAGAAGCGGTTGGTTCGATGGGAAACGATACTCAGCTTGCAATTCTTTCCGAAGTATCGCATTTACTCTTCTATTATTTCAAACAAAGATTTGCGCAAGTAACAAATCCGGCAATCGATCCGCTGCGCGAAGAACTTGTAATGTCTCTCGAAAGTTTTGTCGGCGGCGAAGGAAGTCTGCTCGAAGAATCGCCGGAAAATTTTAGAGGATTTAAATTCTCTCACCCGATTTTAACGCCGGACGATTTATTAAGAATTGAAGCGGCAAATCACCCAAATGTGAAATTGAAATACATCGATATTTTATTTGATAAACACTGCGGAGAAAATTCGCTTGAAGCAAAACTCGATTCAATTTTTACAGAAGCGGCAGAAGCAATAAATAAAGGCGGATCGCTGATCGTGCTATCCGATCGAAATATCGGCGCAGATAAAGTTCCGATTCCTTCTTTGCTTGCTGTTGCTGGGTTGCATCATTACTTAATTAGAAACGGACTGCGCAACAAAACGAGTATCATCATTGATTCCGGCGAAGCTCGTGAGGTGATGAACTTTGCGATGTTGATTAGTTACGGTGCAGATGCAATTTGTCCATATCTCTGTTTGAACACTGTCCGCAGTATGGCTGAAAAAGGTTTGCTCGAAACAAAACTGAAACCTGAAGAAGCAATCGATGCGTACATAATCGCAATCAAAAAAGGTCTGCTCAAAACAATGAGCCGTCTCGGCATCTCCACACTGCACAGTTATTTTGCAGCGCAAACATTTGAAGCAATTGGTTTGAACAAAGACGTGATCGATAAATATTTTACCGGAACGATTTCGCGTTTGGGCGGTATCGGATTAAAAGAAATTCAAATCGAAGCTGTAAAGCGTCATTCAAAAGGATATCCCGAAGATGCTTTCAGAAGTAATTTGCTTGAAGCCGGAGGCGAGTACACAATCCGTATCAACGGCGAAAAACATTTTTGGAATCAGGATACGATTTCAAAATTACAGCTTGCAACCAAAACTGATGACTACGAAATTTTCAAACAATACGTAAAACTTGTTAACGAAGGTGAATCGAGCCCGCGGACAATTAGAAGTCTGCTCTCATTTAAAAAGAGAGATTCGATTCCGGTTGAAGAAGTTGAACCGGTAGAAAACATCATAAAAAGATTTGTCGTTTCGGCGATGTCGTTCGGTTCAATCAGCAAAGAAGCACACGAAACAATTGCTATTGCTATGAATCATATCGGCGCGAAGAGTAATTCCGGCGAAGGCGGCGAAGACCCCGAACGACTGAAACCGAATGCGAATGGTGAAATTTCGGCATCAAAAATTAAGCAAGTTGCTTCGGGCAGATTTGGTGTTACGCCCGAATATTTATTGAGTGCTGAAGAACTTCAAATAAAAGTTGCACAAGGTGCAAAACCCGGTGAAGGCGGCCAGTTACCCGGTCACAAAGTATCTGATGAAATTGCGAGAGTTCGTCATACAACTCCGGGTGTTACATTGATTTCGCCGCCGCCGCATCACGATATTTATTCAATCGAAGATCTCGCACAATTAATTTTTGATTTGAAGTGCGTAAATCCATCTGCGAAAATTTCCGTAAAACTTGTTTCAGAATCCGGCGTTGGAACAATTGCAGCCGGTGTTGCAAAAGCAAAAGCCGATCTCGTTTTAATTTCAGGATACGAAGGCGGAACCGGTGCATCGCCGCTTACATCAATTAAACATACCGGTGTGCCGTGGGAAATCGGTTTGGCGGAAACTCATCAAACATTAATTCATAATAATTTGCGCGATAAAATCCGTGTGCAAGCTGACGGTCAATTGAAAACCGGAAGAGATATAGCTGTTGCAGCTTTACTTGGCGCAGAAGAATTTGGTTTCGCAACATCTGTGCTGATTACAATGGGCTGCATAATGCTGCGGAAGTGTCATCAAAATACATGCTCTGTTGGTGTAGCAACACAAGACCCGGCATTGCGTGCAAAGTTTGCCGGCAAGCCGGAGTATGTCGAAAGATATTTCAAATTCCTTGCACAAAATTTACGCGAGCAAATGGCTGAACTCGGATTCAGAACTGTTGAAGAAATGATCGGGCATACTGAAGTTCTTGAATACAATCCTCCGGCTCACATGTGGAAAGCACAAAAGTTTGATTTGAATCCGCTGTTCAACTCGATGGTTGATACATCCGGAAAATCTTGCTGTGCCGCAGAACCAAATCAAGTGGAGACTTTCGATACGGAATTAATCAAACTTGTTCAGCCGGCAATCGAAGAAAAGAAACCGGTCGAATTGAATTTACCGCTGCGAAATATTTATAGAACTGTCGGCGCAAGATTGAGCGGTGAAATTGTTAAACGCTACGGTGCAAGCGGTTTGCCCGATGATACAATCAAAATAAATTTCAGGGGATCTGCCGGACAAAGCTTCGGCGCATTTCTCGCGCCGGGCATCACAATGAAAGTTGAAGGCGACGCAAACGATTATCTCGGTAAAGGAATGTCGGGAGGAAGAGTAGTAATTGTTCCGCCCGAAAAATCAGCTTTCACTCCGCACGATAATGTGATATGCGGAAACGTTGTACTTTACGGCGCAACTGCCGGCGAAGTTTACATCAACGGGAAAGCCGGTGAACGATTTGCAATCCGCAACAGCGGTGCAAAAGTTGTCGTTGAAGGAATCGGTGATCACGGCTGCGAATATATGACCGGCGGAATTGTTGTTTGCCTCGGTTCGACCGGCAAAAATTTTGCTGCCGGAATGAGCGGCGGTATTGCTTACATCCGCGATCAATCGCAGTTGTTCGATACAAAATGTAATCTCGACATGGTTGATCTTGAAAGTGTATGGCACGAAAACGACAAATTATTTTTAAGAACAATGATTGAAAGACATTACAGTTATACCAACAGTCCTCTTGCTATGGAAATTTTGACTAAGTGGGAATCGAACTTACCGATGTTCGTAAAAGTTATGCCGATCGATTACAGAAAATCTCTCGAACGCATGAAACTTAGCGAGTATCCTGATATTGAAACTGTTGCCGTTACAGAGGAGGTATTCAATGGCTAAACCTACCGGATTTTTGGAATTTGAAAGAGAGAACCCATCTAAACTGCCGGTTGATGAAAGGGTAAAGAACTTCAAGGAATTTGAAACCCTTTTACCGGAAGATAAAATTATAAATCAAGCTGCGCGCTGTATGGATTGCGGAATTCCGTATTGCCATTCGTACGGATGCCCGGTTAACAACCGCATTCCGGATTGGAACGATATGGTCTATCGTAATCAATGGAAAGCTGCGCTCGATCTACTCCACTCAACAATTAACTTTCCTGAATTTACGGGAAGGGTTTGCCCGGCACCGTGCGAGCATTCGTGTACACTTTCGATTAATCAATCGCCGGTTTCGATTAAGCACATCGAACTGCAAATAGTTGAAAGGGGATGGAAAGAAGGATGGATTGTTCCTCAGCCCGCGCCGGTAAAAACCGGGAAGAATGTTGCGGTAATTGGTTCGGGTCCGGCCGGACTTGCAGCGGCTCAACAGATTGCTCGTGCCGGTCACGATGTTACGGTTTTTGAAAAGAGTGACCGCATCGGCGGATTGCTGCGATACGGTATTCCTGATTTCAAACTTGAGAAGTCTGTGATCGATAGAAGATTGGAACAGATGAAAGCAGAAGGAGTTGTGTTTGAACCCGGAGTCGATGTTGGAATCGATATCTCTCCCAAATATCTGAAGAGAACTTTTGATGCGGTTGTGATTGCAGCCGGTGCAACCATTCCAAGAAATTTGGAAATTCCCGGCAGAGAGTTGAAGGGAATTCATTACGCGATGGAATTTTTAACACAGCAAAATAAATTGAACGCCGGCGATCATATTCCCGAAGAAAAAAGAATAAGTGCAAAAGGGAAACATGTAATTGTTATCGGCGGCGGCGATACCGGCTCAGATTGTGTCGGTACATCGAGAAGGCAAGGCGCGGTCTCAATTACTCAAGTTGAAATTCTTCCGCAGCCGCCAAAAGAAAGAATGGGCTACAACACATGGCCTCAATGGCCTCAAATTTTGTTTACTTCTTCTTCGCATGATGAAGGATGCGAACGGCATTGGTCTCTTATGGCAAAGAATTTTGAGAGCAATAACGGAACAGTTGCCGGAATTAATTTCAGCAAGTTGGAATGGACCGAGCCGGATAAAAACGGAATGAGAAAATTTGTTGATGTGCCCGATTCAAATATTTTTATGAAAGCCGATTTGATTCTGCTTGCAATGGGATTCTTACATGTTGAACACGGAAATCTTGTGAAGGAACTAAACATTGCAACCGATAACAGAGGCAATATTGTTGTCGATAAAGATTACAAAACAACCGAGCCGGGATTTTTTGCAACCGGCGATTCAATGACGGGCGCTTCGCTTGTGGTTCGTGCAATTAATCACGGCAGAAGAGTTGCCGCTTCGGTTAATCAATTCTTGCGAGTGTAGAACGAACGAGTGTAGAGTGAAGAACGTAGAGTGCAGAGTATTAAATTTGTTTTGATTTTTTTTGCTTGCCTCGATGCCTTTTATTGGAGACTTTTAACGTTTAATAGAGGTTATACAAATATTATTTGCTAATAATTTCTTTTTGTATTCTTTCAATCTCACATTCAGCTAAATGCAACATATGCCCGAGAGACACTAGTCGCGTATTTGTTTTGCCAAATCCCTCTTGTTCAATATTTCCCAATCTTGAATTCGCATATATATTATGAGATAAATTTCGCCAGATAGAGCTTAATTGAGAATATATCTGTATTTCAATAAAATTATCATTCTCGAAAGAAATGGTTGAATGATAAGCGAAATATCCACTTGCCAACTTGGCTTCATCGTCAACGACAACATCAATTATCTTTGGAAGATGTTTTGTAATATCATCGGGTTCAATTACAGTTTTCCATTGTTTCAATCTTTCAGCAAAGAATTTAGCATACAAAAGTGACGGGCATACAACGCTAGTTCTCGCTAAATCTTTTACATACAACTTTATATTTGAGATGTTGATGAAATCACTATTCAAATCATGATTCTTGCGCCATAGTTTGTCTACAATTGATTTGGTCGGTTTGAATAAATTATCATAGCTAATACTATTTTCATCTGATGAGATTTCTTGAAGCGGCAATTGATTTTCGCCTTTTACGATATCTTTATACTGTATTTTTATCTCTTTGCTACAATAAGAATTTATTTGAGTAAGAAGTTGACCAATTTGATTAAAATATGTCCTATAATCTTTTTTTAATTCATTCCTAAATTTGTCTATATTTTCAATTAAAGGAACGTCATTTTTTATATTTTTTTCATGCCATTCAACATATTTGTCATAATTATAATCCTGAGGGTAGTCTTTAGAAATCATGTCTACCTCTCTCAATTAATCCATATTCTTTGGCGGTATCACTAGCATAGTATTTAACTTCTAAACTACAATAACTTCTTGCAAAAGCTTCATAAACAAACATTGCTTTATCATTTGTTTTATCAAAGCCAATATGAATGTCATAAAATTGTGCAATACCCGTTATCGCCATAATTTCTTGACCAAGAGTTCTTCCACCACAATTGTGTTCAAACCAGATTTGCTCATCTGATAACTTTTTCGATAAAGAAGCTATATCCCTATAGCCCTCTTGATTAAGAATTGCTTCCCATCGTTTTTTTGCTAATTGGTAATATGTAAAAACTTGATCATTACCAGCTAATAATTGAGCGATTGTGAATATCATATTCTACCTTTATTTGTGTAACGTTAAGTGTTTTATCTGAACTTGCCAGCTCCAAGCTGGGTTGAGACAAAAAAATATAAAGCGGCAATTGCACCTAATATTTTTATTCTGTTCTTGATTGTTTTGTCTCAATGCTTCATTTCGTGTTGCATAACTTAAAAAACTGTTCCTTTTTTTGCGACCTTTGCGTTTTCCTTGCGATCTTTGCGTGAAAAGCTTTAACCGCAGAGTTTGCCGAGAAGCCGCAGAGTGGCTGAGAGTTTTGCAACAAATTCGTATAAATCATTGCTGTTAAATCTATTTCCAAAATCTTTTTGCGTGTGTTGGTTTTGCAGTGGGGCAGAATAAAAATGATTTGCACGAATGACAAGATGGAAAAGCGATGTTTGAAATGACTGAAGTGGAAACGAAATCATTAATGCCCTCACAACTTTTTTCTTCCGCTTGAAGTTAAGAAGCTTGGAAGAGCGGAAGATTAGTTCTTCAAAAAGTTGGTGATAACATAATCCAAGTTTTGTTTTTTGTCAACAGTAGCACGAAAAGCTGGAAGCTTTTTAAAAGCTTCCATCTCTTAAAACAATTTTTTCTATAGCAGTATCAATCCGTTTTACCACTTCATCTTTGCCGAGAATAAAAAGGAGATCGAACATGCCGGGTCCGGTACTTTGTCCGGAAACTGCAAGTCGGAGCGGATGAATCAGTTTACCTTTGCCGATATTTAATTCCTCCGCAATTTTTGCAAGTGTGTGTTCGTAATCTTCTTTTGAGGGGTTATTAAGTGAGGCAAAAGCTTCGCGTAATTTCTTTAATTGTTCCGGTGTATCAGTTTTCCAGTTCTTCTCAACTGACTTTTGTTCGTACTCTACCGGTGCAGTATAGAAATATTGGCAAGTTGTTATGAATTCCTTAACAAAACTAACGCGTTCTTTCATTGCAGAGATTACCTGGAGAAGATAGTTATCCGGTAAATTGAGAATTGACCCGCTCCGACTTGCGTCTGGCGAGACGGGGAATTCAGAATTGAGAATTTCTCGTTTGAGTAATTGTAAAATTATTTGATCATCCATTTTCCGTAAATGTTCGGCATTAAGCCAATTTAATTTTTGAAGATCGAAAACGGCGCCGGATTTATTAACGCGTTCAAGCGAAAATTTTTCGATCAACTCGTTCATGCAATAGAATTCTTTGTCGTCGCCGGCGTTCCATCCGAGCAGTGCAACAAAATTTACGAGTGCATCTTTCAAAAATCCTTTATCGCGGTAATCTTCAACAGCAACATCGCCTTGCCGCTTGCTCAGTTTTGATTTATCGGGATTCAACAGTAAAGGCAAGTGTGCAAACTTTGGTCGTTTCCATCCGAAAGCATCATACAACAAAACATGTTTTGGGGTAGAGGAGAGCCATTCTTCGCCGCGGATTACATGACTAATCTGCATCAAATGATCATCCACAACATTTGCGAGATGATAAGTAGGGTAGCCGTCGCTTTTTATCAACACCTGATCATCAACATTGCTGCTGTCAAATTCAACACGTTCGCGGATAATATCATCAAACACAATTCTCTGATTCGGTTGAACATTCAACCGGACGACGTGCGGTATGTCGCTTTGTAATTTTTTTTCTACTTCTGATTTTGAAAGTGACAGACAATGTTTATCATATTTTGCTTGCGGCAGTTTTTGTTTCTCTTGTTCTTCGCGCAAACTTTGTAATCTTTCGGGTGTGCAAAAACAATAATAAGCGTGTCCTTTTGCAATTAACTCATCTGCGTGCTTTTTGTAAATCTCCAAACGTTGCGATTGCATGTACGGACCAAAATCTCCGCCGGCATCGGGACCTTCATCGTACTCAAGTCCAGCCCATTTGAGTGCTTTAATTAAATTTTCGACCGCGCCTTCAACGTAGCGGTTGCGGTCTGTGTCTTCAATTCGTAAAATAAATTTGCCGTTGTTCTTTTTTGCAAAAAGATAATTGTAAAGTGCAGTACGAAGTCCACCGACGTGGAGGTACCCGGTAGGTGAGGGTGCAAAACGAACACGAATATCAGTCACAAAATATCCCTATAATTATTTTTCATGTGGACAAATATAAAAAAGATGAGTCAATTAATTTGGAGAAGATGAAAATGTAAAAGACCGTCTCAAAACTAATATTTTTTGTGGTATAGACATCACTACGTGAAAGAATGGCACGCGGATAACCCGCCAACAAAACGGCGGGCAAGCTCTGATTCAAACGGATTTACGCGGATTTGGGGACATTAGTTTTGAGACGATCTCCATTCCTATGCGTTAGTGTAGTATTTTACCTTCTCAATAAATTCTTTGCTGTCGATTGGTTTTGGGATATAATCCGTAGCACCGGCTTCAAGACATTTTTCGCGGTCACCTTTCATAGCAAAAGCAGTCAATGCGATAATAGGCGTACTTTTATATTCAGGCATCAGGCGGATTTTTTCAGTGGCTTCAAATCCGTTCATGATTGGCATCTGCATATCCATCAATATCAGGTCGAATTTATCATCTCTGGCCATTTTAACTGCGTCTTCGCCGTTTTCAACAACAACTATATCTTCAAAATTATTTTTTTTAAGGAGACGTGTAACAATAATCTGTGAATGTTTATAATCTTCAGCTAGCAATATTTTTGTTCCGCCTTTTTTATGAATTACTTCGCTTACCGGTGGAGGTACCTCGTAACGATTAATCATAGCATTGATTGTATCTGCAAGGTCCTCAATATTGGTAGAACGTTTATCAAGCAATTCTTCAAACAATCCTTCGATCTTATACAAATCTTCTCGATAATTTTCTTTGCCGGTATAAATTATAATTGGCAAGTGAGCAAACCGTTTTTCAGATTTAATCAATTTGATCAATTCAAATCCGTTTGGTGTAGGCATATCAAGATCGACAATAGCGAGATCAATCTGTTTATCTTTGATTAGATTCATAACATTTGCGGAAACGTTTTCGGCAACAGCGTTAAAGCCGGCAACTTCGATTGCTTGTTTAACTAAATTCAAAGTAGGGAGATCATCATCTACGCAGAGTATATTAGAATCTTTGCGGAGTTTATAGCTTGTCAATACTTCAACTAAGTAATTATAATTTATTGGTTTTACAAAATATTCAACTGCACCCATCATGAATGCTTTTTGCTGTTCCGGTTCAATAGAACAGACAATTACCGGCACATTCTTAGTATTGTGATGGTCATGTATTTTCTTAAGGAGCTCAAGACCGTTGGCATTCGGAATTTCAATATCTAAAATAACAGCGAGCAAATGTTCATTATTAATTATTGTGAACGCTTGCTCTTCGGTGCTGACGATTGTAGGGTCATAGCCCCATTTATTCAAATAATTACTGAGCAGCTTTGATGTTGCATAATCGTCCTCAATAACTAAGACTTTATTTTTGGTAGTAGGTTTCGGAAGCTGGGATATTGTCGATTCTATTTGAGACATCACTTCTCCACTTATTGTGAAATTGTATATTGTACCTTGCCCGGCGTTACTCGATACATTTATTTCTCCCCCTAAGAAATTTACGTATTTTTTAACTAAAGTTAAGCTTAGTCCGCTTAAACTTGTGATTTTTACCTCGTTTATTTTTGAAAGCGCGAACGGCTCGAAGAGATGATTTTGAACTTCGCTGTTTAATGTTAGTCCATTATCTGCAATAGTAAATTTTATTTTTTTATTTGGAACAGCTTCTGCACTTACGGCTATTTCACCTTTTTCGGTGAGATTAGAAGAGAGAAAAAGTAGGTTGCTTAAAACATATCTTAATTTTTGATCATCGATATCGATTTGTTTAGCAAGACTTTCTTGTATGGAAACCTTAAAAGTTACGTTGTGTGAAGTAAGTTTATTCTTAAATAAATTTACAATATCATTAACAGTATTTTGAATACTTACTTTTTTAACAGACGAAGTTAGATTGCCGGATTCCGCTTTAGAAATTTCATTTAGATCATTAACGTTAAGTAAAATACTTTGAGCATTCTTTTTTATAGAATTTAAGTATTCCGAATATGACGAAGAGAGATTTTCTTCGTTAAGGATAGATGTAAACCCGATTATTGAGTTGGCACTGTTCTTTAGTTCTTGCGAGGCATCGCCGATTAATTTTGAAATATTAAAAGGGGAGAGTGTAACTCCACCCTTAGCTTCGCTCCAAATTTTGAAGATGAAGCCGACCATGTTTATTATTTTGAGTAGAGAATCCTTTTCTGCTTTAGTTATCGTGGATTTTTTTGCAACCTTGAAAAGTATTCTTTCGTTACCGGAAGGTTTTATTTGCACACAACCTTCGTTAACTAGATAATCCGATATTTGAGCTTTGCAATTGGAATCGGATAAAAATTCAAGTTCGGAATTATCTTTTAACGTCTTACATTCATTACAAATAAAAACCGAGCCCTTGATAAAATTCTTTCTAGCACCGTTAGATTTGCCGAGGACAGTGAGAGAGTTGTTTTTGTCAGCAGAAAAAACAACTACAGCTTGAAGGTCATAATCGTTTGCTAAGAAGTTACAAATTTCATCCGGGAAGAATTCGTCGCCTTTTTTCGCAAACTCAATTAACTCATTTAACCTGATTATGATTTCAGATTTAATACCGGTCGCCATATAAGATTACGTGTAGATATTTTTAAATTAAAAATAAACAATTTGTTTGCTACAGTAAACAAAAGATTTAATTACTTATGAATCAAAGATTGTCAATGAAATAGTTTGTGATCTTGTTGTAAAGATGAAGAGCGTCTTTGCCGCCAACACCATGTCCGTGTCCAATGTAAGGATAATAATCGAGCGGTTTATTTTTTTGTGTAGCCGCTTTCGCAAACGAAAGTGTGTTTTGCCAAACTACCGTAGGATCCGATGTACCGTGTACCAGCAATAATTTGCCATTCAAATTGTCAACATAATTTAATAATGATGCTTCTTTATAACCATCCGGGTTAGTCTGCGGTGTATCCATATATCTTTCCGTGTACATGACTTCATAAAATTTCCAATCTATTACGGCACCTCCGCATGCGCCTACTTTGAAAGCGTCGTTTGTACGCAGCATCAAAGATGTTGTCATGAATCCGCCGTAACTCCAGCCGTAAACACCGATTCTGTTTGCATCAACATAAGGAAGTGATTTAAGATGATTAGCGCCGGTCATTTGGTCTGCGACTTCAACTGTCCCTAATTTTCTAAATGTAGCTTGTTCAAAATCGATTCCACGGTTCGATGTACCTCGATTATCCAACTCAAAAATAATATATCCTTTTTCAGCCATCATTTGAAACCACAAATGGTAGCGTCCTACACCAAAAGTGTTGGTAACACCTTGTGAATGCGGACCGCCATATACATAAACTATTACCGGATATTTTTTTGTCTCATCGAAACCAGGTGGTAAAATCATGCGGCAATAGAGTTCAACACCATCATCGTTTTTAATACTGTAGATTTTTGTTTGGCCAGTTTTGTATTCTTCTAACGGATTCTCTGATGTTAACAAATTTTGTATAACATCATATTTCTTGTCCAAAAGATTAATAACTCGTGGGACGGAAATATTTGTATAAGAATCAATGAAATAATTGTCATTAGAACTTATCATGACATTATGTGTACCCGGCACTTTTGTGATTTTGACCATCTTGCCAGTTCCAATGTTAACTTTATAAACGTGCCTTTCCAACGGAGAATCTTTTGTAGTTGTTACATAAATATTTTTTCCGTCTTTGTCGAATCCGTTAAAATCTGTTGCAACCCATTTTCCTTGGGTAACTTGTTTAATCATGTTGCCGTCAATATCATATAAGTATAAATGATTGAATCCATCTCTTTGCGAGAACCACAAAAATTTATTATTGGAATTTGGCAAAAACATAGGCGGATTGAGCGGTTCAACGTATTCATTATCTTTTTCTTCGAACAAAGTCTTAATATAATTTCCGGTAGCTGCATCATATTTTTTCATCTCCATGTGGTTCTGGTCTCTGTTCAAATGAGCCACAAAAAAATATTTTTCATCGGGTGACCAGCATAGATTGGTTAGATATTGATCAAGCGGAGTTCCGGTTTGCAGCCATGTTGTCTTGCCGGTCGCAATTTCGTAGATACCAATAGTAACATGATGACTTGTTTGCCCGGCCATGGGGTACTTGATATTTTTTAACTTTGCCGGTGTGTACTGAATTTCAACAATCGGGTAGTCGGTCACCATAGTTTGATCCATTCGATAGAATGCCATATAGTTTGATTTTGGCGACCAAAAAATACCGCCATTAATACCGAATTCATTTCGATGAACCGCTTGACCGTTAACGATATTGGTATCGCTGTCATTTGTAATTTGAATTGTCTTATCGTTTATGCTTAAAAATAGATTATTTGATTTTGTAAATGCTGCATACTTCTGGTTAGGCGCGAGGGTTAAATTTTCATTTTGATCATCGACCGATAAAATTTTATCTAGCTTCTTATACTTTGAATTATATGAATAGTAAATATTTTTATTCCAGAAATTAAAACTATCTTCATTTTGCCATGAGAGTAAAGGGAAAGTTTTCAACTTTTCTACACTTAATTTTTCGAAATGGCTATTCAGTTCAATAAGTGTAAGAAGAGTGTCGGATAATTTTGTTTCTGCAGTTGATTTCAGAATCACTGATTTATCGCCATTACCATCAACGTAAACAAATGAATCCGTGTTGGGAAGCCAGTTTAACTGCCTAAGATTTTTGGGTAATAATTTTGAATATGAATTTAGAACCACATCTTCAACAGTAAGTAGTTTTTCTTGTGATAAAACGTTACTAAAAAAAGTTAAAGTGAGAACCAGGAACAGTCTTGATAGTTTCATAAATACACCTATTAATAATTTTGGAACAAAAGAGGGTGTCTCAAAAGTAATTCTTTTAAATAATAGCACGCTGATAACCCGCCAACAAAACGGCGGGCAAGCTCTGATTGAAACTGAACTTGCCTGACGGCAGTCAGGTTTTCGCAGATTTTTTTATTTGATCAATACTTTTGAGACACCCTCATGTTAAGGAATATTTATTTCTTTTCTTTATTGTTATCGGAAGGTGTTACCCTATGAGTAAGTATATTGTCAATCAATTTATATTCTTTTGCTTCTTCTGCGGTCAAGAAATAATCGCGGTCGCAGTCTTTTAATATTTGCTCGTAGCTTTTGCCGGTATGTTCGGATAAAATTTGGTAGATAGTATCGCGTGTCTTGATCATCTCACGTGCGTGAATTTCAATATCTATTGTTTGACCTTGTAAACCGCCTACCCATGGCTGATGTATCATGATTTTAGAGTGGGGAAGTGACGAACGTTTTTTTGCTTCGCCGCCGGCTAAAAGAACTGCCGCCATACTCGCAGCTAGTCCAACGCATATTGTAGAAACTTTTGATTTTATATATTTCATTGTATCATAAATTGCAAGACCGGCAGATACACTACCACCCGGTGAATTTATGTATAGATAAATATCTTTTTCGGGATCTTCGGCTTCTAAGAATAACAACTGGGCAATAATTAGACTCGCAATGTGATCGTCAACAGCTGTGCCCAAAAAAATTATTCTTTCACGTAAAAGTCGAGAAAAAATATCCATTCCTCTTTCGCCGCGCCCGGTTTGTTCAATAACATACGGTACGAGTTGATTAAAAATTTCTGGCTTGTTTAAGTAATCTGCATAAGAACGAATTTTGCTATCCATTTTACTTTCCTTTTTTCTCTTTAATTTTTTCTTCTGCGTCAACTTCTTTTGCTTTAGAATTGTTCTTTAGAAAATTAACGACTTTATCTTCGCGCAGCACTTCTGACCGGTTAGTATCTTTATAGTACTTTACAAGTTTTTGTACGGAGATACCGGTTTTTTCAGATTCTTGTTTTGCAAGTTCTTCTAACTCCGAATCGTCAATTTTAATATTTTCTATTTCAGCTAGGTTCTCTAAAATTATCTGCCATTTGGCATTCCATTCTGCACGCGGTTTGTAATATTCGGCTATTGCATTTTCATCAACATCTTTCATCTTATAACGTTTAGCATTTTCTTTCTCAATCTCTATTAATCGTTTATGAACAGATTCAACATAACCGGGTGGGGGAGTGAAATCATTATTTTTTACAACTTCGTTAAGAAGGTTGTTTGTAAATATTTCCTCGGATTGTTTTGAATAATATTCTGAAAAGTTATTTCTAAACATATCGCGCAGTTCATCCATAGTCTTTGCTTTGTCTTTCGATATCTTTTTGAACAAATCTTCATTTAGTTCAGGCGGAATTAATTTTTCAATTTTAACAATTTGAGATTCATATTTATATTCTTCACGATGTAATTCTTCACCATGGTAGTGTTCATCAACAAAAGTGAATAAAAAAGTCTCATCAACTTTTTTGCCTTTTGCGTTCTCAACAATTTGCGGATTAACTTTATCATCGCTTAGATCGATAACCATGTTCTCGCTTCGCTGACCGATGACCGGTAAATTCTGGTCATCTAATTTTTGAAGATTGACTGTAATTCTGAATTCTCTGCCCTCAACAATTTCCGCCGGTTCGAATTTATAATAGGGTTTTAATAAATAATCAATTTCTTTTTCAATATCTTCATCTTTGACTTTGAAAACCGGTTTTTCAATCTCAAGGTTTTTATAATTTTTCAGTTCAAGTTTTGGTTTAATTTCAAACTGAACTTTGAAAAAAAGTTTTTCCCCTTTTTGAAAGTCAATATCGACTATTTGAGGTGTAGAGATTGGTTTAAGATTTTCTTTATCGACAACGTCCCAAAATTTGCTCGTTGCAATTTTCTCACTTGCCTGAAATTCAATTGCTTCACCATAGAGCTTTTTTATCATAGCAATAGGTGCTTTACCCTTTCTAAAACCGTCAATTTCTATCTTCTTTTTTTCGTCTTGATAGGCTTTTTCAATGTCGGGTAGGATTTCATTGTATGTTAAATTAACTTCTACTTCTTGAGTAGCATCGGATAACTGGTTTACTTTAACTTCCAAAAATACCTCATAATATTAAGTGAAATAAAATTTTGTGCGAAAGGGGGGACTCGAACCCCCACACCTTTTGGGTACTAGATCCTAAGTCTAGCGCGTCTGCCAATTCCGCCACTTTCGCAAATGGCTTGCAAAATTAGTTAAATGTTGAGAAATATCAAAAAAGGAGATGAATACTCAGTGAAGGCAAAGATTTCTAATTTGTTTTTGAACAGACAAAATTTTAGGCAATAATTTTTTTATATTGATTCATAAAAATTTAGACTATTCTATGGAAAATCTTATTGGCAAGCTGATCGATAACTATCGTATTGTATCTGTTCTAGGTAAGGGAGGAATGGGAATTGTTTACAAAGCTTACGATACTAAACTCGATCGTTACGTTGCAATCAAACTGCTGAATGCTCAAACATATGATCGTGAAAGATTTATTGAAAGATTTAAGAGAGAAGCAAAAAATCAGGCCAAACTTTCACATCCTAATATAGTTACTGTTTATGGATTTATAGAATACGGCGATTTGCTTGGTATAGTGATGGAGTACGTTGAAGGGGAAAGTCTGGAAAAAGTTATACAAAGACAAGGGAGATTTAATCTATACGATGTTATTTATATTCTCAAACAAGCTTTGTTAGGACTTGGTTATGCACACTCCAAGGGGTTTGTACACCGCGATATCAAACCTTCCAACATTATTTTAAATAAGGAAGGTATTACCAAGATAATGGATTTCGGAATTTCGAAATCACTGTTTGATAAGAATATGACAAAAACCGGTTCCAAGATTGGGACTGTGTATTATATGAGCCCCGAACAAATTAAGAGTGATGATGTAACAAACAGATGCGATATATATTCTCTTGGCTGTACTGTTTATGAAATGATCGTAGGCACACCGCCATTCGATTACCAGAGTGAATATGAAGTGATGGACAGCCATTTGAAAAAAAGTCCCCCAAGAATCTCTTCCAAATTAACCGGTGTGCCGGAAGAAGTTGATAAGGTAATTTTGAGAGCTTTAGAAAAAAATCCAAATGACCGTTATAACACTTGTGAAGAAATGTTTAATGAAGTTCAGGATCTTGATAAATTTGTTTCGAAGATGTACACAAGCTATTTCCAGAAAACGAAAGAAAGATCTACTACATACAAGACAATTTCAACTGTTGCTTTTGTAGCATTTGTATTGTTTTTAATCGGGTTATCATATTTCGTTTATAAACAGGTTAATGTTCTTATCACAAGCAATAAATTAGACCAGTTAAAAAAGTTCAGCATTCAATCGTTGTTCTCCAAAGAAGAAAATAAGTTTAAATTCTCTAAGATTGATAAGGTAGAAACAAAAGTAATAGGTAATCTAAATTCTGTTGCATTTGCAGATGCAAGATTTGCTGCGGCAGTTGGCGATTCCGGGTTAATGATTGTATCCTATGATGGCGGACTAACCTGGAAACAAAAAGAATTTAACAGAAAAATTAATTTGAGTGATATTTATTGTCTCACAAATGGCACATCATTAGTTGTAGGTGATTCCTCAACCATATATATGGGACATAATAATTTAGATTCATTAAAATTAGTCCAAACATATAGTGGATATACTTTTTTCAAAGTTAAATTTATTGATGACAATACCGGGTTCATTACGGGGAATAAAGGTGTAATATTAAAAACGGAAAATGGCGGTTATAGCTGGAAAAAAATGATTACGAATACTAAAGATTTAATTTTTGATTTAGCATTTATAGATTCAAAGCACGGGTTTGCAGTCGGTTGGAACGGAATGATTTTAGAGACTAAAAACGGCGGCGAAAGTTGGAGCAGAACCGAAAACCATTCACAAGATAATTATTTCAAATCGATTGACTTTACAGATTCCGGCTATGGATTGATAGTTGGCGGTGACGGAACAATTTTGCGTTCTACCGATCATGGGCAGCATTGGGAAGAAACAAAAATCACTGATATAGGTGGTTTGCAAAAGGTATTATTTATTTCGGCTGATTATGCTGTTTTGATCGGAAGCAAAGGTACAATAATGGTTTCAAAGGATAAGGGAGAAAACTGGGACTTGGTTGATTCACAAATATATTCTAATATGAATGATATCGATATTAACCCGGATGGACACTTGTATTTAGTGGGTGTTAATGGGATGATGTTTAAAATTCAGTAAGAGGAATAATTGGATAAGTTTATTATTAAAGGTGGTAAAAAATTAAAAGGCAGAGTAAAAGTTAGCGGTGCAAAAAATTCGTCTTTGGCATTAATGCCGGCAACCCTTCTCAACAACGATGTAAATACTATCTACAACACTCCCGAAGTAAATGATATTTATACGATGATAAAACTTTTACAGAATTTAGGCGTTGGCACAGAATTTATCAATCATAAACTTATCCTAGATACTAAGAGTATTATTAGTCAAATTGCCCCTTACGAACATGTAAAAAAAATGCGTGCCTCTGTCTATGTGTTGGGACCGCTCCTGGCGAAGTATGGTTTTGCAAAAGTGTCATTGCCGGGAGGATGTGCATGGGGACCTAGACCAATCAATCTCCATCTTGAAGCAATGAAAAAATTAGGCGCTGAAATTGAACTTGAAGAAGGTTATATAATTGCAAAATCTAATAAACTAAATGGGGCTAAAATCAATTTCGATATTTCCTCCGTAGGTGCAACCGGTAATGCAATGATGGCTGCTGTGTTAGCCAAAGGATCTACATTAATTGTAAACGCTGCCATCGAACCTGAGATAATACAATTATCGGAATTTTTAGTGAAGATGGGAGCAAAAATTTACGGAGTTGGTACTACATCGATAGAAATAGAAGGGGTTGATGAATTATCAGGCACAGTTATAGAGAATATCCCTGATAGAATTGAAGTCGGTACATTAGCAGTTGCTGCAGCAATTACAAATAGTAATATTGAATTGGAAGGCGTTAGAATTGACCATGTCGAAGCTATATTAAATAAACTGGAATTGTGCGGTGTTAATTTAAGTTATAATAATAAGATATTATCCCTATCTAATGAAGACAATATTTCGTCGATCGATATAGTAACTTCAGTTTATCCCGGTTTCCCGACAGATATGCAAGCTCAGTGGGCAGCTTTGATGTGCCTTGCAAATGGTACTTCTACAATTATTGATAATATTTATTATGATCGGTTCAGCTATGTACCGGAATTAAATCGGTTAGGAGCAAATATCGAAATTGTTAACAACAGTGCAGTTGTTAGAGGTGTTAAATCGCTTAAAGGTGCAAAAGTAATGTCAACAGATCTGCGCGCAAGTGCCAGTCTTGTCCTTGCCGGTTTAGCTGCAGAAGGTGTAACAGAAGTATTAAGGATTTATCATTTAGATAGAGGTTACCAAAGAATTGAAGAAAAGTTAAGATTGCTTGGAGCCGATATTGAACGTGTCCAAACAACTGAATATTAAGCCATATCTTTCTCATTTAGATTTGTCTTACGTTATTTCCACAATACTAATATTTGTAGAAATTATATTATCGCAGATCCCTCTGACAAAAATATTCAGCTATGAATATTCTGCGGTTAACGCGATAATTCTTTTTCTATTCAGTGGAATAATTACACTTAGATATTACAGCAATTTAGATTTTAAAAATTCCATACGAATAATTGTACGCAAGATTTCAATATTATTAATAATCTCTTTTGTAAGCGGCATCTTATCTAACATTGTATTTACAAATTGCCCCCTTAGTGACGGTATATTGTTCTTTCTACTTTTAACCATTCCATCGGCTTACTTTGGTATGGTTACCGCTTACATAACGAAATATTTTTTCGGAAGGTACTACTATTCCTTTTTTGTGATATCATTCCTTGGAATAATCTTCTTCCCGGTGATTGAGTTTTATTTTAATCCACAAATCTATTTTTACAATTCAGTGTTTGGTTATTTTCCCGGGACAATATATGACGAAGATATTTCCGTAGATTTTAAATTAGTAAGCTTTAGAATTTTCAATATTATTGTATTTACATCTTTACTATTTACAACTTATTGGATGTTGAAAAGGAATTACAGTAAAAGCAAGGTTTTGTTAGGTGTTTTAATTATTGTACTTATTTCAACCACAATAAAACCATATTTAGGTTTTGCCACTACACACTCACAAATAAAGAAGTATCTTACAAGTACACTTGTCACAAAAAATTTTAAGATCCATTATTCAAACAAGATTGATAGTACTAAGATTGAATTTATCGGGTTGATGCACGAGTATTATTACGAAAAAGTATCGTTAGCATTGAATGAAAAAATTGATGGAAAGATAAACTCTTATATATTTGATAATGAAACTCAAAAAAGGAATTTGTTCGGTGCCGGCAAAGCTGATGTAGCTAAACCCTGGCTTCATCAAATTTGTTTGAATTATCCTACATTCAATGAAACACTTAAACATGAAATTGTTCATATTGTAGCAGCCAATTTTGGTACAACCCCGTTCAAAGTTGCGCATAATTTAAACCCGGCAATGATTGAAGGTTTGGCTGTCGCAGTTGTAAATAAATATGATCTTTATTCTGTTGATTATATCTCCAAGCTTGCAAAAACTTCCGGTATGGATTACGATATAGAAAGTTTATTTAAAGGATTAAATTTCTTCGGGAGATCATCTGCATTTGCTTATGTAAAATCGGGTTCATTCTTTCGATTTTTGATTAAACGATACGGGGTTGAAAAAGTAAAAGGTTACTACAGAACCGGAGATCCAATCATTAGTTTTAAGAAAGACTACCACGAGCTCCATGAAGAATACGATGCTTTTCTTGATAGTGTGCAGATCATACCTTATAATCATACTGCTCGATTATACTTTTCAGGTGTACCGGTTTTCAAGAAGTATTGTCCCAGGTCGGCAGCTACTGAAACAAAGGCAGCGTGGCAGAAATTTAATGAGAAAGATTATCAAGAGTCTGAAAAACGATTTAGAAAAATTTTTCAATATTCAAACTCATACTCTTCATTGGTTGGCGTTATTAATTCATTAATAAAAATGGACAAACCAACAGAAGCTGATAAATTGTTGAGCGTCGAGATTAACAAATTCAGTAATACACCATATATTTATAATCTAGAACTTATACTTGGTGATATAAAGTTTAGAAACAACAAGTCGGATGATGCTGATTCAATTTACAATAACTTATTAGCGCAAAACGCTCATATTGAATACAATAATCAAGCTTATATTCGCAAGTTACTTTTAGAGCATGAATTACTGCTTAACTTTTTAGATGGGGAACGAGAAGAAAAATTAAACATTCTCTTGAATTTGAATGACGATAAAATTAATTATCATACTGTACCTGATATATTACATTTTAGTAGTCAAATAAATGTAGATTCTTTTGTTGATAAATTAAAAAATATAAATGAAGTTGATGACATCTATTCCAGTTATGCGCTATATGAACTTTCGAAAAGATATCTATTGTTGAATGATTATTATACAGCTCAAAAGATCATTATTAACGCACTAAAGTTTAGAGATAATAATTATCTTGAATATATTTTAATAGAACAGTTAGAACTAGTAAACTGGCTTATCAATTTTTCAGAAGACGAAATTTCAGAATTTAGATACGAATGATTAACCTAAAAGAAAAAATAGAACAATTTGATTTTTTTATTCCGGCTTCAAAGCTGGCAGAAAAACTACGCGTGAAAATTTATTTAGTAGGCGGATTTGTCCGTGATATTTTTCTGCAAAGATCAAAGTATGAGATGGATTTTCTGATTGTTGGCGATGGCCCGTCTTTTGCCAAAGAACTTGCCGGAATACTTGGTGCTAAAAATGTTACAACCTATAAAAATTTTGGAACTGCACATTTTGTTTATGAAAATTACTCACTGGAATTTGTCGGGGCACGGAAAGAATCGTACAAAAGGAATAGTAGAAATCCAAAAGTTACAGCCGGAACACTCGACGATGATTTAAATAGGCGGGACTTTACAATTAATACATTGGCTGTTTCACTAAATAAAAATGATTTTGGCTTTCTTATCGATAAATTTAACGGGGTTGAAGATTTACGGAATAAATTAATTAAAACACCGTTAGACCCGGCAAAAACTTTTGATGATGATCCGTTGAGAATTATGCGAGCCGTTCGTTTTGCTTCGCAGCTTGAATTCTCAATCGATCAGTCTGTTTTAAGCGCTGCAAAATTAATGGCGGAAAGATTAAAAATAATTTCCCGTGAAAGAATTACAGATGAATTTCTAAAAATCATGTTGTCAAATAAACCCTCTGTCGGGTTAAAGATTATGTATGAGAACGATATTATGAAGTTTGTGTTTCCTGAAATTCATGATATGGGCGGTGTTGAACAGCGTAAGGAGTATCATCATAAAGATGTTTTTTATCATACATGTATGGTCGTAGATAATGTAGCTTCTGTGAGTGATAATTTATGGTTAAGATTTGCTGCTTTGGTACACGATATTGCTAAACCTCCAACAAAGAAATTTGTTGAAGGTATAGGATGGACTTTCCACGGACATGAAGAACTTGGTGCCCGTATGATGCCGGCTGTTTTTGAACGATTGAAATTACCAATGAATAAAATTGAGTATGTTCAAAAATTAATAAGATTGCATTTGCGCCCGATTGCATTAGTGGACGAGCAAGTTACCGACTCGGCAATAAGGCGGTTAATTGTTTCAGCCGGCGAAGATTTAGATGATCTTATCACTCTTTGTCGGGCAGATATTACTAGTAAGAATATTTATAAGGTAAATCGCTACCTGGAAAACTATGAAATAGTAATGCGCAAGGTTCATGATGTAAAAGACCGGGATAAATTAAGAGCGTTTCAATCTCCAATCCGCGGAGATGAAATTATGAAAGTCTGCAACATTCCTCCCTCTAAAGTTGTAGGAAAGATTAAGAATGCGATTGAAGAAGCAATCCTGGATGGAAAGATTGCCAATAATTATGAAGAAGCTTACGAATACTTTTTAAAGATCAAGGATAATTTTTTAGAAACTAAATAAAAATTTAGTGAGTCTCACTTTTTTTGTAACTTTTAACAATTAAAACACGTCATATTTATCAGAATTTAGGTGCATTTGCACAAAGGAGTAACTAAATGAAAAAAATGTTTTTTTTATTGTTGATGTTTGTTACGGTTCTACCTTTAACCGCACAAAAAAAACTTACATTAGATGAAGCAATATCAATAGCCCTACAAAGAAATACTGCCTTGATCAAAACAAAAAATACAATTTATACCGGCGAAGCACAGTTGAAGAATGCTTATGGTGATCTACTTCCTACCTTAGGAGCGCAAGCAACATGGAATTGGCAGAGGGTAAGTGATATCGGCGGTATCCAAAGAGATTATTTTGGTAATGATGTTGAAGTACCGGCATCAGAAGTTGACAGCAGATCATATTCGGTTGGAATTGGAGGCGGTATTACTTTATTTGATGGTTTAGCAAACATATCTAATATATCCCAGAAGAAAGACAATTTGCAAGCTATAGAATATAACATTGAAAAGGCGAAACAAAATGTAGTATATGAAACAGCTAATTATTTTTATCAGGTAATCAACGCCGATGAGCTTAAGAAAGTACGAGAAGAAAATGTAAAGTATTATCAAAAATTCTATGAAACGGTTCAAGAAAGAAATAGATTGGGTTCGGTTGCTAAGGCAGATGTTTATACTGCCCAGGTACAGCTTGGCAATGCAGAATTACTTTTAATCCAGGCACAAAACAGTTATGAAAACGCATTAAGTTCTTTTTTAAATTACCTTGCATTAAATGTCTTGGAGGATTATTCATTAGTTGATCCTTACGGCGGACAAACTGCCGCGGATGCTGATGCTTATCTTAAAGATTATGAAGACGTTCAAGCAATGGTGAGTGCGGCTTTAGATAATCGTTTTGATTATAAAAGCCAGCAGCTTACGGTTAATTCTGCCGAGAGCGGCTTAACTATGGCACGTTCAGGTTTATTCCCTAGTTTAAGCGGAAATTATTCTTATTCTTCGGGCGCCACAAAACCGGGAAATCTGTTTGATAGAAAAGTTTTAAGCTTCGGTCTCACTCTTAGCATCCCGATCTTTTCAAATTGGTCAACTGAATCGCAAATACAATCTGCCGAAGTCAATCTTCTGAATGCAAGAGAAGATTTGCTTGCACTTGAAAGATTGGTTAAGATAGAAGTTAAACAAGGATTTCTTGATTTAACAGCTGCCAAGAAAAGTTTAGATGTTGCATCTAAAAATGTTACTGCTGCGGAAGAGACAAGAAAAATTAACCAGGAAAGATACAATCTTGGTTCGGGAACCATATTGGATGTGCTGCAAGCAGATAGAGATTACACTGATGCATTAAGAAATAAAATTAATGCCCTTTACGATTATTATACTAAGAGAGATAATCTTAATAATGCTCTTGGTAAACTTGAATATAAAAAGTTTGAATAAACATCGAAGGAGTTATAAAAATGGCTAACGGTAAAAAGAAGTCTAAGAAAAAATTAATCATCTTTGGAGGATTAGGGGGATTATTACTGATTGTATTATTGCTTGTTATCCTTGGCGGCAGTAAAGAAGAAATAATTTCCGTACAAACCGAAAAAGTTGCTAAACGGACAATCACACAAGTTGTATCTGCAACCGGCAAAATCAACCCGGTATTTGAAGTTAAAATTACTGCTGAAGCTTCAGGCGAAATTGTATCCTTGTTAATTCGTGAAGGAGACGATGTTCGTAAGGGACAGCTCCTTGCCAGGATTAAACCGGATATATATGATGCACAAAAGACAAGTGCTGAAGCAAGATTAAATCAAACCAGGGCTTCGCAAAATTCTACTGCTGCTTTGCTGGAAAAAGTAGAATCCGAATACAAGCGTGTTCAAGGATTGTTTGCTAAAGGATTAGCCAGTGATTCTGAACTTGAAAATGCTAAGTCAACATACTTGCAGACACTCGGTAATTTTGAATCACAAAAATCATTGGTTGCCCAGGCAGAAGCATCTTTGAAAGAAGCAAATGAAACATTAAATAAAACATACATATATGCACCAATGAACGGTACTGTAAGCAAACTTAATGTTGAACTGGGTGAAAGAGTAATCGGCAGTGCATTCCAGGGGACAGAAATTTTAACAGTAGCAGATCTCAGCCAGATGGAAGCAACTGTTGAAGTGGATGAAAACGATGTTGTACTTGTTGCCGTTGGTGATACTGCTAAAATTCAAATTGATGCTTTCGGAGAGAAAGAATTTAAAGGTACTGTTACACAAATAGGCAATAGTGCTATTACTTCCGGATTAGGCACACAAGATGAAGTCGTTAATTTTGAAGTTGAGATAAGATTACTTAATCCGGGTGACCAGGTTCGCCCCGGTATGTCTTGCGATTCTGATATCCAGACCGATACTAAGCAAAATGTTTGGTCGGTTCCAATACAAAGTGTTACTGCAAGAGTTGGTGGAATGAAAAAAGAACCCGTCGCTGAAGAGGAAAATGCAGTACAAGCAAGCAACAAACCTAAAAATGGTAAGAGTAATAAACCTAAAGAAGTAGTCTTTGTTATAGAGAACAATAAAGCTAAGATGATTGAGGTAAAAACCGGCATTAGCGATGATACTTACATAGAAATTATGAGCGGGTTGAAGGGAACTGAAGATGTTGTAAATGGTCCGTATCGTGCAATCTCCAAGGATTTAGAAGATGGAAAGACAGTTTCAACTGCATCATCATCTAAACGTAAAGATTCTGAACAATCTCAATAATAACATCGAACGGAAAAAAAATGAATATTATAAATATTGAACATATTGCTAAAATTTACCAGGTAGGGAGTGAAGAGGTTCATGCACTTAGAGATGTGTCTCTGAATATTGAAAAAGGAGAATATGTTGCCATCATGGGACCATCAGGTTCTGGTAAATCTACGCTAATGAACATTCTTGGATGTCTTGATACGCCAACTAAAGGTCTATATAATTTTACCGGTGTGAATGTAAGTCAGATGAACGATAACGAGTTGGCAAATATCAGGAATAAAGAGATTGGTTTCGTATTCCAGACTTTTAATTTACTTCCAAGATCGGATGCTCTGCACAATGTGGAATTACCGTTAATTTATGCCGGCGTTTCTTCTCATGATAGAAAAGAAAAAGCTAAAGTAGCGCTAGATCATGTCGGACTGAACGATCGTATGCATCACAAGCCGAATGAACTTTCCGGCGGACAGAGACAAAGAGTAGCAATTGCAAGAGCATTGGTAACGCAACCATCGATTATTCTTGCCGACGAGCCGACCGGTAACCTTGACACAAAAACCGGTGAAGATATAATGGCTCTCTTTAATGATATTTATGAACAAGGTAATACAATCATTTTGGTTACACACGAAGAATATATTGCCGAGCATGCAGAAAGAATTATACGCATACGTGATGGAATGATAGAAAAAGATGAACACGTTAAGGAAAGATATATTCCTAAGAAGAACGGTTTTTCAAAAGCTGATTAAAACGATAACAGCATCATTAAGCATAGATGAAAGGAAGAACAGATGAGTGCGTTTTTATATGAAATAAAAGAAGGTTTGCTGATCTCTTTGAGAGCGATCAGAGCAAACAAGATTCGGTCGGCTTTAACAATATTTGGTATTGTAATTGGTATTACCGCTGTTGTTCTGATGTCAACGGCGATTAAAGGAATTGATAACGCATTCGCTAAGGGTGTTTCTTCCCTGGGGTCTGATAATCTTTACATCGATAAATGGGAATGGTTCAACAATGATACTCCATGGTGGGAACTTCGTAACAGAAAAAATTTAACTCTTGAGGATTTTGAAAAATACAGAGAACTAGCTAAACTGCCGCTTGCTGTTGCGCCAACAGTTTGGTCAAATCAAACAGTTAAGTATAAAGACCGTAACGTTGAATCAATTATCGTTCAAGGTACTAACGAAGAATATATTAACACAACCAACCTTAGTTTTGACGAAGGAAGATTTTTTAATGATTTAGAAAGCAACGGCGGTAGAGCAGTTGTTGTGCTTGGTTTTCAGGTCGCCAACAATCTTTTTCCCAACGGAAACGCTCTTGATCAAGACGTTAAAATTAAAGGACACAAATTCAAAGTAGTAGGTGTTCTTTCCGAACAAGGAAGCTGGGTAATGGGTAATTTCAACCCGGATAACCAGGTTTTCACACCTATACAAAATGTTTTCAAATATTTCCAGAGTGAATGGTTCAGAAGTGTAACAATTAATGTTAGGGCACGTAATAGTATAATGGTTGAAGCAACAAAAGAAGAAGCGATTAGCATAATGAGAAGGGTGAGAGGATTAAAGTATAATGAGCCGGATGATTTTTCCATCAATCAGCAAGAGGGATTGCTAAACACAATCAACCAAACTGTTGGCGTTATCCAAATTGCCGGATTATTTATTACCGGACTTTCATTGTTTGTAGGTGCAGTTGGTATTATGAATATAATGTTTGTTTCTGTGAAAGAGAGAACAAAAGAGATTGGAATTAGAAAAGCAATTGGTGCCAAACGAAGAACTATCTTAGGACAATTTATTACTGAATCTGCAATCATTTGTTTATTCGGCGGTATAGTAGGATTAATAATGGCTGTAATTTTAAGCATGGTTGTAAATCAATTTTTGCCAACATCTGTTCAAATAGATTCGGTGGTTCTTGCAATAGTTATTTCGATAGCAACCGGTGTAATTTCGGGATTTGCACCGGCATACACTGCTGCGAAGTTAGACCCGGTTGAAGCACTACGGTACGAATAATTCCACAATACGAAAAACGGGGGAATGAATAAATGCAAATACTCGAAATCATTAAAGTAGCTTTTGCTTCGCTACGTGCAAATAAATTGAGATCGATTCTTACAATTGTGGGAATTGTTGTCGGTATCTTTTCGATAATTGCAATCAGTACGGTTATTGAAATGCTTCAAACAAGTATCGAAAAAGGAACATCGATGCTTGGGCAAAATACATTTCAAATTCAAAAATGGCCAGCTGTGCAAGCCGGCGGACCGGGTTCCGGTGCGAGATTTAGAAACCGCCCTGATATTACACTAGAAGAGTATTTCAAATTAAAAGATAAACTTACAGAAGCAAAATATGTCGGCGCCGAGCAATGGAATTTCGGAAAACAATTAAAAGTTGGTAATAAAGAAACTAATCCCAATGTGCCGGTAAGCGGGTGTACCCCAGAAGCTTTTCCAAATAACAAATGGGTAGTTGATGAAGGAAGATCTTTCAACGATAGGGATGTTCAACGTTATGAAAGATTTATTGTTTTAGGTCCCGATGTTGCCAAGATATTATTTCCGAATATGAGTGCTGTAGGACAAGTTATAACACTCGACGGATACAAACTGAAAGTTCTTGGTGTGCTTGAAGCACAAGGCGATGTATTCGGTCAGAGCCAGGATAATTTTGCACTTGTTCCGCTAACAACATTTCAATCGATGTACGGGAAAAGATCGCGAAGCATCAATATTACCGTGATGTCACATGACCAGGAATCATATAAAGATATTATTGAATTAGCAGAAGGATATTTTAGAACAATAAGAAAAATTCCACCCGGTGAAGAGAGCAACTTTTCGATATTTTCTAACGAATCTGTGTTGACACAAATTAACGATATTACTTCCGGTGTACGGATCGGTTCAATTGTTGTTGCTGCAATTGCATTACTTGCTGCCGGTGTTGGTATTATGAACATAATGCTGGTTTCGGTAACAGAAAGAACAAGAGAGATTGGAATTAGAAAAGCTATCGGTGCAAAAAAAATAAACATATTAGTTCAATTTATAATTGAAGCAATTACGCTAAGTTTAATAGGCGGGGCTGTAGGGATAATATTTGGAGTATTAGCCGGAAATTTAGCCGGATCTTTTTTGAATGCTGCAGCTGTTATACCAATCGATTGGGTTCTTATCGGTGTTTTCTTGTGCGTTATGATAGGCGTTAGTTTTGGTACTTACCCGGCTTATAAAGCCGCCAATCTCGATCCTATTGAAGCTCTTCGATATGAATAATTTTTGAAAGCATATATTGAAAAAGCTGTTATCATCACAGCTGTCCCAAACTTTTTAAGGATGATTAAAAAAGTTGCAAAACCATCTTTTTGCAAAGGTTTTATCCTTTTTATATCTCAGAATTTTTTCTTGCTGTCATTAAGCATCTTTCAACAACTTGTTGTGATGCCGGAATAAAGTTTGGGACAGATAAGATTATCATAAAAAAATGACAGCTTTTTTTATTCATAAAAATATATATTGCATTCCGATTTTTTGATAGAGTTTGAATGAAAAACTTTCTTATCGAATTTCTTGAAATCTGCGCAATAGCGTTCAATGCCATTCGTATTAATAAATTACGTTCTACTTTAACCACGTTGGGAATCATAATCGGTATTGTTGCTGTTACGACAATGTCAACTGCAATTGTAGGATTGCGCGAGGCATTTTTAACATCAATTTCTTCGCTCGGCAGCGATGTTTTATATGTAAGCAAAGTACCGTGGTTTGCTATGGGCGATTGGAGCTTATACCGCAACAGAAAAAATATTACTATAGAACAATACGAGCGCCTTAAAGAAATGATTAACACTTATGAAGCAATTGCACCAACGGCTTCATCGTTTGGATTAAATGTTAAACGAAAAGAGCGTTCGGTTATTTCTTCAGTTGTTTACGGCACAACCGAAGATTTCCAGAGAACAAGCCAGATCGAACTGGAAGAAGGAAGATTTATGTCGGAAATGGATGTTAGAGCCGGACGGAAAGTTTGTATGGTTGGTCAGGATATTGTCAAAGAATTATTCCCGATTGAAAGCCCGATAAACAAAGAAATCAAGATCAATAATATTCCCTTTAAAATTATCGGTGTTATGACGAAACAAGGGAGCGGTTTCCTTGGGTCATTTAGTATGGATGGTATGATCATTATGCCTTTGAAATCTTTAGAATTATTTTCAGATGATATACACAGAAGACTAAGAATAGATGTTAAAGTTGGTGATGTTGATAAACTTGAAGATACTAAGCAAGAAATTATTTCTGCTATGCGCATCATTCGTAAAGTCCCTTTCAACAAACCGGATGACTTTGCCGTTAATCAACAAGAAGCGTTTAAACAGATGTACGATCAAACTGTCGGGATAATTGCTTATGCCGGTATTGTAATTACGGCATTATCCTTATTTGTCGGTGCAATAGGTATAATGAATATAATGTTTGTTTCGGTAACCGAAAGAACAAAAGAGATCGGAATCAGGAAAGCTATTGGCGCTAAAACGTGGTCTATCTTGTTACAATTTTTAACCGAGTCGGCACTAATCTGTATGCTGGGTGGAGTGATTGGTATAATAATCTCGTTTCCGCTTAGTTTGATCATTAATCAATTTTTGCCCACAACAATGCCGCTGCCAATAGTTGGTTTAGCATTATTAATTTCAGCATTTGTTGGAATATTATCGGGGTTTTTGCCGGCATGGAAAGCTTCGCGCTTAAACCCGGTTGATGCTTTGAGGTATGAGTAATGCAAGTATTTGAAAGTATTAAATTAGCGTACAACTCCATTGCCGGCAATAAACTAAGATCAATCCTAACATTGGTCGGTATCGCTGTTGGCTTGTTCTCTATCATAATTGTAATGACTGCAATTAGTGCAGTACAGCAAAGTGTAGAAGATACTTTTAATCGAATTGGAACAAACAATTTTATCGTACAAAAGTGGCCGGCTTTACAGATGGGCGGTCCGCATAGGAGAAGGGATTTTAGAAATAGGAGAGACCTTGAAGTTAAGGATGGTGAGAAACTAAGAGAAATGACCTCGTTGCCGCTTGCTGTCGGAATTAGTTTATCGACCGGTGGTAGAACAGTTAAATACGGGAATGAAAGAACTAATCCGAATGTTTATGTAGCCGGAGTGAATTTCGATTATTTCATTGCACTTGATCTAAAAGTATCAGAGGGGAGAAATTTTTCCAAATCGGATAATGATTATTCCAAGCCGGTTGCTGTTGTTGGGACAGATGTAATAGATAAACTATTCAAGAATGTGGATCCGATCGGCCACACGATTCGAGTTGATAAGTACAGTTATGAAATTATTGGTATCTTCGAAAAACGCGGAAGTATTTTAGGACAATCCCAGGATAATTTTATTTGTGTACCTCTTTCCGTTTTCGAAAAACATTTCGGAAGCGAACGAAGTGCTGCATTTGCAGTTATGGCTAAGAATAAAGATTTAATTGATGAAACGATGGATGAAGTTATAGGCGCTATGAGAAAAATTAGAAAAGTTCCTATAGGTATGGAAAATGATTTTGAAATAGTAACTAACGAACAACTAATCGAGCAGTTTAACGATATTACAAAATATTTTAAGCTTGGCTCGGCGGTTGTTGCGTTCATTGCTCTTCTTGCTGCCGGTATTGGAATTATGAATATAATGCTTGTTAGCGTAACCGAAAGAACACGGGAAATTGGAATTAGAAAAGCCGTTGGCGCAAAAAAGAAAAACATTTTATCGCAATTCATAATAGAAGCAATATCCTTAAGCTGGTTTGGGGGTTTAATAGGAATTGTTTTAGGCGTTGTTGGTGGAAACCTTGTGGCGGTACTACTAGGTGTGTCGATAGTTCTTCCTATTGAATGGATTGTTATCGGTTTACTTGTTACCTCATTTGTTGGGATTGTCTTTGGGGTTTACCCGGCATACAAAGCTGCCAACCTCGATCCTATCGAAGCTTTACGTTATGAGTAATTAGTTTCTACTTATAACATTCTTATACTTTGTATTCTAATCATAAATTATAATTATAGACATAGAAGTTTTTTTTACATATTTTAATCCAAGTATCATTATCCTTTATTTATTTCGACTTAATTCTAATATTGAAAAATAAATAGAGTTTCTATGAGTAACGGAAAAAGTAAAGTCCGTTTCCCCAAAAATCTTATCGTAATATTTACCGCGATATTTATAATTGCATCTTTTTTGTCATTCTACTTTTTTGATCAGCAAAAAAAACGAATTGAATCGGAGATATATGCTGACCTTAAGTCAGTTGCTGATTTAAAAATCGATCAGCTTGTTCAGTGGATTAAAGATAGAAGCGGCGATGCTGCTGTAATTTCGCAATCACCTTTCTTTATCAAAAACTTTGATGAATGGTTTAAGGATAAAACGAACAAGAAAGAAGAAGATGAAATTAAAAAACGACTAACGCTTCTTATCAAACTGTATGATTACGAATCTATTTTTATTACCGACCAAAGCGGCAATAATTTACTTACTGTAGGTTTAAGCTTCGATTCCTACGACGAAATTACTAAGTCTAAGATTTTAGAAGCATTTAACAAAAAAGAAATTACTATAACGGGTTTATATTACTGCAGTAATGAAAATAAAATCCATTATGATTTAATTGCTCCTTTATATAATAGCAGCAATCAACCAACAGCATTTTTAGTTCTTCGTGTTAATCCTTACAATTATCTCTACCCGTTAATTCAAAAGTGGCCTAAGAAAAGCAGAACTGCTGAAACACTCATAGTACGAAAAGACGGTGATAGTGTTCTCTTTTTAAACGAACTAAGACACTTGAGAAATACCGCATTAAAACTGAAGGCAACTTTATCAAGCAGCATTCCGGCTGCAGAAGCAGTGAAAGGAAAGGTTGGATTTATTGAATCTGCCGATTATCGTGGTGTTGGCGTCATTGCATACGTGAATAAAGTACCAAATTCAAACTGGCTCATGGTATCAAAGATAGATAAGGATGAAATTTTTGAACCGTTGTATAGCTTTACATTATTCTACACAATATTTGCGCTATCAGGTTTTGGGTTGTTTGTAGTTCTCATTGTGTTCGTCTGGAAAAGGACACAATACAAAGAGAAAATTTCCGATTATGAGAAGGAACTTGAAAGAGAGCGCCTCAAACAACAGTATGATTTTTTAATTAAACACGCTAACGATGTTATGTTCCTGGTAGATGAAAAAGGTAATATTGTTCAAGCGAATGATAGTACAGAACATCTATTCGGTTACAGTGTTGCCGAAATTACAAAACTGAATCTAAGTGATGTTGTTGTATTTCAAAATTTAATGGAAAAAACAACAAAGAGAATTCTGCATGACGGAAGTTTATTATTTGAAGTAGTATATGCGAAAAAAGATGGTTCCCAGTTCCCGGCTGAAGTTAGTGCGAAAGCATTTAAGATTGAAAATAAAACATACATTCAAGAAATAATCCGTGATATTTCCGAAAGGAAAAAATTTGAAAATGAAATATTAAATAAGAATGCCATTCTCAATGCCATAATTAATAATTCGCATTCAATAAATATATTCATGATCGATAGAGATTACCGGTATATCAAATTCAATGAAAACCACCGGCTTGAGATGAAGAAGAATTTTGCGGTCAACATTGATATTGGTATGAATATGCTAGATTGCATTCCAAAACTGGATTATAAAACCGTCGTCAAACAGTCAATCAATAAAGTTTTAGCTGGGGAATCGTTTGTTGAACTTAAATATGACAAGCCATCGAACACCTATTATGAATATCATTGGAACCAGGTTCGTAAGCCTGATGATGAAATATTCGCCGCATCATGTTTTGTTATAGACATTACGGAAAGGAAGAAAGCCGAAGAAGCATTGATGGTTCTTTCTTCACGTCAAAGTGCCATTCTTTCCTCGGTACCGGATATTATTATGGAAGTAAACGATCAAAAAATCTATACATGGGCTAATAAAGCCGGTTATGATTTCTTTGGTGATGATGTTATTGGCAAAGAAGCCGCATACTATTTCAAAGGCGAACAAGAAACCTATAATAAAGTGCAGCCTCTTTTTAACGGTAGTGAGGATATTATCTATGTTGAAAGCTGGCAAAGAAGAAAAGACGGAAAAGTTAGGTTACTTGCATGGTGGTGCCGTGTTCTAAAAGATAATAATGGAAAGGTCACCGGTGCTATTTCTACAGCAAGAGATATTACTGAACAGAAGAAAACCGAACAAGAAATAGTGAGACTGAATCGTGTTTACGCAATTCTCAGCAATATTAACCAGACTATTGTTCGCGTTAAGGAAAGAAAAAAACTATTTGATGAAGTGTGCCGTATTGCGCTTGAAGACGGAAAATTCAAAATGGTTTGGATTGGTATAATAAACTCTGAAACTGCTGAAACTGAAGTAGCACCAAATGAACAAAGCAGTATAGAGAAAAAAAGTATGGAATTGTGTTATTGTCTTAGTAACAAAGTAATTAAATCAACAAAATATTTCATCATAAATGATCTTGAAAAAAGTGATGAATTGTTACCATGTAAAAAAGATACAATAGAATTGGGCTGTAAATCATCGGCTTCATTCCCGATTAAAGTGCATGGTAAAGTTTTAGGTACATTTAATTTATTTTCGACCGAGAAGGATTTCTTTCAAGAAGATGAAATTAAATTGCTTGATGAAATGACGATGGATATTTCATTTGCACTTGAGTTCATGGAAAGTGAAACAGAACGTAAACACGCCGAAGAAACTCTTAGAGCCAGCGAAGAACAGTTCCGGCTATTATTCGAAAACTCGCCGGTAGGTATTGGTGTAGCTGATTTGAATGGAAACATACTAGCGTTTAATAGCGCTCTCTTAAAACAAGGCAGTTATACGTATGAAGATGCAATTCAGATGAGGAATGTTACTAAACTTTATTTTGATCCCCAAGAACGCGAAAAAGTCTTATCTATTTTCCGAAAGCAAGGGTTAGTAAAAAACTATCCTATTTTATTTAAACGCAAAGACGGCAATCCATATAATGCAGTAATTTCTCTTACAAAAACTATTTTCAAAGGTCAACCTTGTATTCAAGCTATTATAGAGGATGTAACAGATAGAATTAAAGCTGAAGAACAATTAAAGGAGAGTGAAGAACGCTTCCGCGGTCTGTACGAAAATTCAACCATCGGTTTATATCGAACAACACCGGATGGCAAAATAATTTTAGCAAACCCGGCATTGGTTAAATTGTTAGGATTCAATTCCTTCGAAGAACTGACAAGACGCAATTTGCAGCAACTGGGTTTTGAATCTGAGCACCCGAGGAAGGATTTTCTAAGTTTAATTGAAAGCAAGGGTGTAGTTCATGGTATAGAATCTGTATGGCAAAGAAAGGACGGTACTTATATAAATGTTAGAGAAAGTGCTAATATAATACGTGACGCTAATGGCAAAACTCTATATTATGATGGAACTGTAGAAGATATTACCGAAAGAAAAAAAGCGGAAAAAGCTTTGGTCGAATCTGAGAAGAAATTCAGGTCCGTTGTTGAAGAAGCTGTTGAAATTGTATTTACTGTTGATAACAACGGCTATTTTACTTATGTCAATCCGGCTGGCATAAAAGCTTCCGGTTACACACTGGACGAACTAAAGAAAATTAAATATATAGATATGATCGAACCCGATTATAAACAACGAGTTAAACTAAATTACATTAGACAATATTTACAGAGAATAGAATCTACCTCAACTGAATATCCTTTCCGTTCTAAATCGGGTGAGATAAAGTGGTTTAATCAAAATGCTCGTTTGATTGTCGAAAACAACACTGTAAAAGGTTTTTATGTTATTGCTAGAGATGTAACTGAACGCCGTAAAACAGCGGATGCGCTTAAGGAAAGTGAAGAACGATTCAGGTATCTGTTTGAAACATCTTATGAAGGAATTTTAGCAGCAGATGAAGATGAAAATATATATTTAGCTAATCCACGTATGGCAGAGATGCTTGGGTACTCTGTTGAAGAATTAAAGAAAATGGCTTTTAAAGAGTTAATTACAACAGCAGATTTAAAAGACCATTTTTTAAAAAAGGAAATTAGAAAAAGTGGTAAATCGGAATTCTACGAAAGACGATTAGTAAAAAAAGACGGATCTTTAATATGGACACTTATAGCAGCCGTACCAACATTTAATAAAGAAGGAAAATATACCGGTTCGTTTGGAATGTTCACCGATATTACGAAGCGTAAGCAAGCCGAAGAAGCAACAATAAAACTTTCCAATGCAGTGATACATAGCCCGGTTAGTATTGTAATTACAGACAAGAATGGCAATATCGAATATGTCAATCCAATGTTCACCAAAATTACGGGCTATTCTTTAGAAGAAGTGTTGGGTGAGAACCCACGTATTTTAAAATCTGGCTCACAGACAAAAGAATTTTATCAAAAAATGTGGAATACAATCTTAGCCGGAAAAGATTTTGTAGGTGAAATGCATAATAAAAAGAAAAACGGGGAATATTTCTGGGAAAATGCTTATATCTCACCGATAGCAAATAAGAATGGAGATATAACGCATTTTGTTGCAGTCAAAGAAGATATAACTGAAAAGAAAAAGAATATTGAAGAACTTATAAGTGCAAAAGATAAAGCTGAAAAGGCAGATAAGCTCAAGTCAGAATTCCTTGCGCAAATGTCACACGAAATTAGAACTCCAATTAATGTAATACTGAGTTTTAACAACATCCTGAAAGACGAGGTAGGAGATAAACTAGAGCCTGAACTATATAAAATGTTTGAAAGCGTTGAATTTGCAAGCAGCAGAATTATCCGTACAATCGATATGATTTTAAATATGTCCGAGCTGCAGACCGGTACGTATGAACCGAATTTCAAAATGGTAAATATTAGGAACAATGTTTTAAACCGTTTAATAACCGAACATTATCGAATTGCTAAAGAAAAGAAGTTAGAGCTGATCAGCAGATATTATACAGAGGAACTAAATATTAGAGCTGATGAATATAGTGTGATACAAATTTTTAACAACCTTATCGATAATGCAATTAAATATACCAACAAAGGCAAGGTTGAAGTTGAAGTAAGAAGAAATGATGAGAATAAATTAGAAGTTGTTGTTGCAGATACCGGCATAGGAATTGGCAAAGAATATTTGCCGAAATTATTCGAACCGTTTTCCCAGGAAGAACAGGGTTACTCAAGATTATATGAAGGCAATGGTCTTGGCTTGGCATTAGTTAAAAGATATTGTGAAGTTAACGAAGCAGAGATATTCGTTGAAAGTGAAAAAGGTGCTGGTTCGAGGTTTAAAGTAGTTTTCAAATAGGAGGTGTCATGGAAACCAGGAAAAAACTGCTGATTGTTGAGGATGATCAAGAAACAATAAAATTCTATAATTTATTTTTCAGGAAATACTTTGAAGTGGATGTCTGCCCTAATGGGACTAATTTTTTTGAACACTTAAACTCAAAAGATTATGATTGCATAATAATAGACATAGCATTAACAGAAGAGATTACCGGTCTGGATATTACTGCCAAGGTAAAAAGCAATCCAAAATACTCACACATTCCTATTATTTGTGTTACTGCTCATATAAAGCAAATCGATAGGCAAAACGCTTTCAACGCCGGAGTAGATTTGTTTGTTGCAAAGCCCGTCCCACCTCATGAGCTGCTTGCTAAAATAAATTTATTGATTGAGGAGAAAAAAGGTTAATTAATTACAGTTCGCTTCAGCGGACTGACGACACAAGCAGCAAGAGAACCGGCTTTAGCCACATTCAAAACCAGTATAACTCTCTTTTTAGTTTTAGTGATTCAGAGAGAAAAAATTAAGTCTAATAATCACCTTGAAAGAAAGGTAGTTTAGGTATAGATTTATTTTACAGAATAAAACAAAATGATAGTTGAAAAAAATCAATCTAACATTGCATCTAGTGTGTTTATTTTTTCTTCCGGTAAACAAGCTTATTGCCCAGGATGTATATCAAAAAGTTGCCTTAGCAGATACATTTATTGTCGGTGATAAAAATTCATATAAAATCTCTTCATTAAATATTATTCCCTTCAGCGAAAAAATATCTCTTAACAAACAATTCTTGAATCGAAGTGATTATTCAATCAGTTATGAAAAAGGTGTCTTTAGTCTCAATCTAATTACATATTATTCAAGGAATGACACGATTGTTATAAGTTATGAAAGCATCGTAACAAAACTGAAACCTCTATACAAACGCCGTAATCTTGTTATCCGTTATGATGAAAAATTATTGGATACGGTAAAGTTTTTGAGAGACGAAGAGAAAGTATTGACGACAGAATCAATCTTTGGCAAAAGTATTCAAAAAAGCGGCGCTTTGATAAGGGGCATTACAATAGGAACAAACCAGGATATGCAGATCAACAGTGGGTTAAGACTCCAACTATCCGGCAAACTTTCCGATGATATTGATATTGTAGCGGCATTATCCGATGAGAACACACCAATTCAGCCGGAAGGAAACACTGAAACGTTAGAGGAATTAGATAAAGTATTCATCGAGGTAAAACATAAAAATGCTGCCGGAACATTCGGTGACTATGAATTGAATGAAAGAAAAACCGAATTCGGACAGCTAACAAGAAAACTGCAAGGATTGAAAGGCGAAATCAATATTGATAATCATCGCGGGATGGTTGCTGTTGCCGGCTCACGCGGTAAATTCAATACTCAACAATTTTCCGGCTCCGATGGCAGCCAGGGCCCGTACCGGCTCTACGGAATAAACAATGAACGATTGATTGTAATAATTGCCGGGAGTGAAAAAGTATTTTTAGACGGAGAGCAATTAAAACGCGGCGAGAATAATGACTATGTTATCGATTATTCAAATTCAGAAATTACATTTACTCCCAAAAGACTGATTACCTCTGCAAGCCGTATTTCGGTAGATTTTGAATATACCGATCAGCAATTTAAAAGAAATTTTTTTGGTACAGCGTATTCGACAAAGTTATTCGAAGATAATCTTGAATTCGGTTTTAGTTATTTCAGGGAAGGTGATGATGAGAATAATCCGATTGATTTTTCTTTTAGCGAAGACGATAAAACTTTACTAGAGAATGCCGGCGATGAAAGAAGCAATGCAGTTCGTTCCGGAGCCAGATTAGCAGAACCCGACTCTCTTGGCAAAATTATTGGCAGTTATGTAAAAATTGATACTTTGATCAATGATCAAAATTATACTTATTACCGTTACGCTCCCGGGGATGCTAATGCTGTCTTTAATGTTTCGTTTACATATGTTGGCAGCGCCAAAGGTGATTATTCTAAGGAAAGTCTCGGTAATTATAAATTTGTCGGGATCAGCAACGGCTCGTATGCACCGCTTGTTTATCTTCCTTTGCCTGATTTAAAACAAAACGGAAATTTCTTTTTAAACTCAAAATTATTTGATGCACTAAAAATAAAATTGGAGCTATCGGGAAGTGATTGGGATAAAAATTTATTCTCGAGTATCGATGACTCGGATAATTTTGGATATGCAAGAAGCTTTGTGTTCGAGATTGAACCGAGTGAAATAAAAATAAGCGAGATTAATTTCGGCAAAATCGGGCTAAGTTTTAAAGACAGATTAGTACAAAAAAAGTACTCATCATTAGATAGAATAAATGAAGTTGAATTCAACCGGAATTACAATTTGACCGGTAATACAACCGATGATCAGACTTTGCGCGAAATAAGTTTGAGTTTATTGCCTACTGATAAAATATCTATCAGCGGTAAGTACGGCTTTCTTCAACAAGGCACATCATTGAATTCCGATCGCTTTATATCAGCACTAAGCGCCCGGGACAGCAGTTACCATATTGATTATGCGTTGGACTATGTTAAATCTACAAACAACAAATTAAAAACTACGTGGAATCGGCAACTTGGTAATGTTTCATATACTATAGCTTCTATCAAACCCGGTTTGGATTATCTATTCGAAAATAAACACGATACAGAAACCGATACATTGTTTAACACCAGTCTAAAATATTTTCAAGCAGCACCTTTTATCGAGTACACTTACAAAAATAATTTTGATATTAAAGTAAGTTATACTTACCGCACCGAGCATTTCCCGTTAAAAAATGAAATGGTGCTTCAGTCCAAATCGTACACAGAACAATTGTCGTTTAATTATAGAGGTATAAAGGAGATCACTTCAAGTTTAAGTCTTGCATTCCGCGATAAAAAAATAAGCGATGAATTTAAAGCGCTGGGTATTGGGGATAACTCAACAGTGCTAATCCTTTCCCAAACACGACTAAACCTTTGGGATAATTTTATAAATGGAGATATTTATTACCAGGCATCTACTGAGCAAAGTGCACGGCTCGAAAAAGTTTTTGTTAAGGTTACACAAGGCAGCGGTAATTATATATACCTTGGTGATCTAAATGAAAACGGCATTGCTGAAGAGAACGAATTCCAGCTAACGAGTTATGATGGTGAGTATATCTTAGTAACAACTCCTACGGATAGGCTTTTCCCGGTGATAGATCTCAAAGCAAATTCACGAATTAAATTCGACTTCGGTAAAATACTGAAGGGAAATGGATTTGCTTCAAGCGCATTAAAAATCATTTCTACTGAAACTTCCTTTAGAGTTGAAGAAAACAGTAAGATAGACGATACAAAACAAATTTATTTATTGAACTTCAGCAAATTCTTAAACGATTCCACTACCATTAGGGGCTCACAATTTCTCCAGCATGATTTTAATTTTTTCAAGAGCAGCTCGGATTTATCATTTCGTTTAAGATACATACAGCGCAAAAGTCTTAACCAGTATTCCGGCGGTTTGGAAAGAGGTTATTTCAGTGAGAGGGGAATACGAATAAGATTCAAAATGATCACAGAAATAACAAATCAAACTGATATAATTAACCAGGCAGATAATTATGTATCTCCATCAATAACAAACCGAACGCGACAAGTTGACAAAAATGAAATTGTAACTGATTTTACATACCGCCCCATAAGAAATATTGAAACCGGGTTCAAAATAAATTTCAGCAGAAGCGAAGATAGTTACCCGGCAAAGCCTACCATAGTTGATCTCAATTCATTAACGCTCCGTATTAATTATTCAATGGCAAATTACGGCAGAATCAGGTTTGAAACAGAGAGAACAGAACTGACGTCAAATGTTAGCAGCAATATCCCATATGAAATAACTCGTGGTAATGTTATCGGAAAAAATTATTTTTGGAGAGTCTTTTTCGATTATAAAGTTACCGGGTTTATCCAAACATCATTAAGCTACGATGGCAGACTGCAAGGGAAAGGGAAAGCAATACATACGATGCGAGCCGAAGCAAGAGCGTTTTTTTAGGTAATTTCTCTTTTTGATTTAATTTAACTATTAGATTTTAATATGAATATAGCATCAAGTATAGTAGAAGTTCATATCTTTAGAATAATAAAAGGAGAGCTTGAATTCCTTCTTTTAAAACGGTCGGAAGATGATCAAACCTATCCGGGATTATGGCAGATGGTAACCGGCTCGATACACGAAAACGAAAAAGCATATAAAGCAGCTTTTAGAGAATTAACAGAAGAAACCGGTTTATCTCCGCAGAAATTTTGGATAGTTCCGAATGTGAATTCGTTTTATTCATCATCAAAAGATGAGATTCACCTCGTACCCGTTTTTGCAGCTTTGGTAGATGCTGATTCGGTTGTAAAATTATCAAGCGAACATTCGCATTATATCTGGGTGAAGAGCGAAGAAGCACAATTGAAACTTGCCTGGGACGGGCAAAAAAGGTCAGTAGAAATTATTTCTAATTATTATTTGAATCAAAAAAATAATTTTGATCTGCTGGAAGTTAGAAATGAGGAATAAACAATTTTAAAAACATAATTAGCAAGGAGTCATTGTGGGATTACTTGTAGTTGGTTCTATCGGTTTAGATGATATAGAAACACCATTCGATAAAATTCAAAATGCGTTAGGCGGCTCGACTACATACATTGCTTTGGCGGCAAGTTATTTTTCAGGACCAGTCAATATTGTCGGTGTAGTTGGTGATGATTTCGGGCGAGAACATATTACTATGCTTGAAGAGCACAACGTTGGTCTGGAAGGTTTACAGATAGTGGAAGGTGCAAAAACTTTCCGTTATGGCTGCAAGTATCATTATGATCTTAATGTACGCGATTCTCTCTTCACGCACTTAAATGTATTTGAGAAATTTAATCCTATCATCCCTGATAAGAATAAAAAAAGTAGTTTTATTGTTTTGGGAAATATCGCACCTAATCTTCAATTGAATGTACTTGAGCAGCTTGATAATCCCAAATTTATTGTCTGCGATACAATGAATTTTTGGATCGAAAGAACTTTAGATGAATTGTTAAAGGTATTGAAGAAAGTTAATGTGCTCATAATAAATGAATCGGAAGCGCGGTTATTATCAAAAGAACCGAACCTGATCAAAGCGGCAAAAATTATTTCGGAGATGGGCCCGCAATACCTGATAATTAAAAAGGGAGAGCACGGCGCGCTATTGTTTGGCGAGAATACAATTTTTTCCGCACCGGCTTATCCTATGGAAAATATTTTTGACCCCACCGGAGCCGGGGATGCGTTTGCCGGAGGATTTACCGGTTACTTGCATAAGAATAGAGATTTCTCATTTGAAAATTTGAAACGGGCTGTTATTTACGGAAGCATAATGGCATCTTTCTGTGTGGAAAAATTCAGTACGAAAGGTTTGGAAAATTTAAGCTATTTGGAAATCCATAATCGTTTTATCGAGTTTAGAGAACTATCGAAGTTTGATTAAGATGGAAAATATCCGTGCATTGGAATTTGTTGACGGTAAACTAAAATTTATCGACCAAACAAAACTCCCATTAAAAGAAGAATTTGTTGTTACAGAGAATTATGAACGAATTGCCGAAGCGATTGAAAGATTAGAGATACGCGGCGCCCCGGCAATCGGTATTGCAGCTGCCTATGCTCTGACGCTTGCAATAAAAAAGAATAACTCACCGGTACTATTCTACAATGCTTATGATAGAATATTTAAAACCCGTCCCACTGCCGTAAACCTTTTTCATGCTTTGACAGAAATGAAAAACCTCTTCGATACAAATAATAATTCAATTAATGTGTATGAACAATTGTTAGAGCATGCCAGGAAAATTCATCAGTTAGATGAAAGCATGTGCAATTCAATGGCAGCCAATGGATTAGAAATATTTAAAAAGAAATCTAGAGTACTGACACATTGCAACACCGGTGCATTAGCTACCGGCGGAAGCGGTACGGCTTTGAGTGTAATACGTCATGCATTTGATAAAGGGTTGGTAAATTTTGTTTATGCAGATGAAACACGCCCTTTACTTCAAGGATCAAGATTAACAGCATGGGAATTAAACAAATATGGAATACCATTCTCAATTAACACGGATTCAGCCGCAGCTGTGCTGATGAAACATGGCAAGGTTGATCTCGTTATAACCGGCTCCGATAGAATTGCAGCCAACGGAGATGTTGCTAATAAAATCGGAACTTATAATCTAGCTGTCCTATGTCGTCATCATAACATTCCTTTTTATATAGCAGCTCCAACAACTACGATAGATAGAAATTCTCCAAATGGTGATTCAATAAAAATTGAATTAAGGAACAAAAAAGAGTTAACAAATTTCGGCGCTTTGCAAATTACATGTGAAGATTACGATGTTTATAACCCGGCATTCGATGTAACGCCAAATCATTTCATACATGGTATTATAACAGAAAAATCACTTCACAAACCACCTTACGATTTTAGCAATGTCTGAATTAGTTAAAACACGAGCAATTGTTTTACGCAAAATTGATTACGGCGATTCAAGTAGGATAGCTCAATTCTTTACAGAAGATTTTGGTAAAATTTCTGCCATCATTAAAGGTGCTAGAACCGGCAAATCTAAATCAGGTTTGGCCATCGATACTTTCAACAATGTTCAAATAGTTCTGTATAAAAAAGAATCGCGCGATGTGCAGTTAATTAGTGAAGTGGAATTGATAAAACACTATCAGAACATCGGCGAAGATTTGGATAGAATTGCTTTTGCGAATGGAATAATTGAATTACTTGCTAACCTAACTGTTGAAAATGAGAACAATCATAAATTATATCTTGGCAGTGCTAAGGCACTGAGTTTAATCAATGATTTGAATAGATCGGCAAGATTAGTTTTTGCAAAGTTTCTAGTTTTCTTCATAAAGGAGATTGGTTATGAATTCCAGGTACATAAATGTTCCATATGCGCTAGGGACATAAGCAAAGATATTACAGCGTCCCTAAACTATGATTCCGGGATAATCTGCAAAGAATGCAGTAAAGACAGACTGGTACACATAGAATTAAATAAGGAACTTTTCAATTTGCTCTTTTGTCTAAGTGACAAAAAAAATGATATCCAGTACGAGAAAGGTAACCTTAATAAGATTATAAGAATACTTGAAAAATTCTTGAAATATAACATTCATGAATTCAAAGGATTAAAATCATTAGAGATAGTATAATTAGGAGGAAAAAATAAATGCGCAAGAATATTTTAGGCACAGTTTCACTGGTTGTTATTGGTATAATTTTCGGTGCTGTATTAGTCTCCGGTTTCGGGTGGGTAAGACCAACCTACGGAGATGTTAAAATTGGTGCCGATAGACCGCCAGTAGAAAAATTAGATGCAAATGCAGCAGCTTTTAACGATGCTTTTATCAATGTAGCTCAAACTGTAACACCATCAATTGTCCAAATCACAGTTGTATCTACCGTCAAAAATAGAATACCGGATTCATTTCATTTCTTTTTCCCGTTCAAAGATGATGTACCGCGTGAACAGCAAGGAGGGGGCAGTGGAATTATAATTTCGGATGACGGATACATCTTAACAAATAACCATGTTGTTGAGGATGCTAAACAGGTTACAGTGTCATTGCATGATAAAAGAGAATTTGATGCAACGGTTATTGGTACCGATCCGCTGACCGATTTAGCTATAATTAAAATCGATGCCGATAATTTACCGGCTGCTTACCTTGGCGATTCTGATAAAATAAAAGTTGGGCAATGGGTGATGGCAATTGGTAACCCATTATCACTTGCATCTACTGTTACCGCCGGTATAATTAGTGCAACGAGCAGAAATATTAATATTATCGAAGATCGATATGGTGTAGAAAACTTTATTCAGACCGATGCAGCAATTAATCCCGGCAACAGCGGCGGTGCATTGGTAGATCTAAATGGTGCTGTGATTGGTGTTAACTCGGCAATTGCTACTGATGGTATGACTCAAAGGTATATTGGCTACGGATTTGCAATACCGATTAATCTCGCAAAGTCAGTCGCAAATGATTTGATATCAAACGGTAAAGTAAGCCGTGGTTATATTGGTGTAAGTATTGGAGAGGTAAGTGCTGCAACTGCAAAAGCAATCGGTTTAAGTGAGCCGAAAGGTGTGCTTGTACAAGGATTAGTAAAAGGCGGAGCTGCTGAAAAAGCAGATGTTCAAGAAGGCGATGTTATATTAAAGATTGATGACAAGGCAGTGAATCAAGCTAATGAATTGCAGTCTTATATAGCTTCGAAACGTGCCGGAGTTGAGGTTAAGTTAGTTCTTTTTAGAGACGGTAAAGAAATTGAAAGATACGTAACGTTAAAATCACGTGATGATGATGAAAAAGATGTTACCAACGTATTGGACAAAAATAAAAGTGGAAAGAATCTTGATAGTAAAACCGTTTCATTTGATGATATCGGCTTAACAGTCAAAGATATGGATAAATCCGAACTTAAAGAGTACGGTGTTGAAAACGGCGTACTGATAAGTGATGTTAAACAATTTGGAAAATCTTTCAACCAAGGATTAAGAGAAGGAATGGTAATTACTTCAGCAGCTAGGAAGGAAATCAGCTCAGTTAAGGATTTTGAATCAGCTGTTGAAAAGAAAAAAGGTGAGGCGGTATTGTTAAGAGTTGTTGACAAAGAAGGTAATTCAAGAATACTTGGACTTGACATTCCCAAATGATAATCCGTTAATATACATCAACGTAAAAAAAGCGCTCACTATTTGAGCGCTTTTTTTATATTTGCAACAAACATATCGATAGGATAACATGATTGAATTTTTAACTGCCGGTGAATCGCACGGTAAAGCTTTAACGACAATTGTCAGTGGCATTCCTTCCAACTTAAAAATATCTGCAAGCTATATTAATGAACAGCTTAAAAGACGCCAGGCCGGTTATGGCCGCGGTTTAAGAATGAAAATAGAAACTGATACTGTCGAAATACTTTCGGGTATTCGCTATGGAAAAACGCTTGGTTCACCAATTTCAATGATGATAAAGAATAAGGATTGGGAAAATTGGACTAAAATTATGAGTGTAGAGCCGATAAAGAATAAATCAGAAAAGATTACTATTCCTCGCCCGGGACATGCAGACCTTGTGGGTACTTCTAAATATAATTATGATGATATCCGGAATTCTATAGACAGATCGAGTGCAAGGGAAACAGCCTCAAGAGTTGCAGCCGGATCTGTTGCAAGAAGACTCCTTGAAGAATTCGGAATTAAAATCGGAAGCTTCGTGGAATCAATCGGCGGTATTTATTCTAAATATAATCATGCTGAACGCTTCCTCTTAAATAAACTGAACAAGAATTACAATGCTGATTTACTCAGCAAGCTCTCCGACAAAAGTTCTGTTCGTGTTTTGGATAAAGCTCATGAAGAGAAAATTATAAATAAAATTAAGTTAGCTAAAAAAAGAGGCGATACTTTAGGCGGAACCTTTTTTGTGATTGCTACCGGCATACCGGTTGGATTAGGAAGTTTTATTCAGTATGAAACGAAATTTGATGCTGATCTTGCACATGCAATAATGTCGATACATGCAGTAAAAGGTGTAGAAATAGGACCCGGATTTGAATCAGCAGAGAAGTTCGGCTCCGAGGTTCATGATGAAATTATTTTGAGAGATAAAGCTTTTACACGCAAAACAAATCGTGCCGGTGGAACAGAAGGTGGAATCACGACCGGTATGCCTCTAATTATTCGTGCTGCAATGAAGCCAATTGCCACATTAATGAGCCCGATTGGTTCGGTTGATTTATCAGCCATGAAACGGGTTCAATCGAGGCGTGAACGAAGTGATTTTGTTGCAGTGCCGGCTTGCGCTGTTATTGCCGAATCAATGGTTGCCTGGACTTTAGCTAAATCCTTTTTAAGCAAATTTGGAGGAGATTCGATAGAAGAAACAAAAGACAACTATGAAAATTATACTACCAAATTATTCACAAGAATAAAAAAGAATTTTTCCGGTAAATGATGTTGAGAATCAAAAAATTTGTTTTTAGTCCTTTTCTAGAAAACACCTACGTTGTTTTTGATGATCTTACTTTTGAAACTGCAATAATAGATCCCGGATGTTATGACGAAATAGAAAAAGGAATATTAAAGAAGTTTATTTTAGAAAATAATTTATCTGTTAAGTACATAATTAATACTCATTGTCATCTCGATCATATTTTCGGGAATTCTTTTTGTAAAAAATTATTTGATTGTAAGTTAATGGTTCCTGAAAAGGAGATGACTTTGCTAAAGAACTTAGGCGAACAAGCAAAATTTTACAATTTAGTTGCGGAACCTTCTCCACAGCCGGACTTATTCATTAATGAAGATATATCGATAATGATTGGTAGTTCAATAGGCAGATTTTTATTTACCCCCGGTCATACACCGGGCGAACATTGCCTCTACTTTGAAAAGGAAAATATCTGCTTTACGGGTGATGTTCTTTTTAAGGAGAGCGTTGGCAGAACCGATTTGATTGGCGGTGATTACGATGCATTGATGAGCTCTATTAAATCGAAGTTATTTGTTCTGCCTGATGATGTAGTTATTTATCCAGGTCATGATGAAAATAGTACAATTGGTGATGAAAAAAAGCTAAATCCTTTCTTTCAAAATTGATTTAACGAAATCATCTCAATATTTTAACAATAAATAAATAGCCGGTAATAAATTGACTAAGGATAAAATTCGATTAATACTAGTTCTAATTTTTATTTATATCGTTCTATTTGAATTTATTCTGCCGATAAATAAATTACTGCCAAAACCAAGTTTGCTTGCTGAGTCTATAATTGTCGTTTGGAGCGATTACAATTTTTTCGAATCGCTGGCATGGACAACAACCGTAATATATCTATCAATTTTATTTTCATTTATTATCATCCACTTTGTTTCTCCTTATTTGATTAAACTTGAACTTGAATTGCCGGCACTTTTAGAGTCGTTAAAAATATTCCGTTATTTCCCGGCATTCTTCTTCGCAATCATTTTTGTTTTTTGGTTTGGAGAATCACTCTTTGCCGAACTCCTTTTTAGCATCATAGTTTCAACTCTATTGTTATCATTCGAAGTAATTAACCAATCAAAAATGATAAATCATAGTTATCTTGATGTTGCAAGGAACATGGGCTTAAACGGAATAAAACTTTATTCCAAAGTTGCCTATAAAAGCATCCAGCCATCTATTTTTGCTAAGCTTCAGCGCATCCATTATTACTTGTGGGTGCTAATAATGATTTATGAATTTATAGGGAGAGCAAACGGTATCGGCAGCGTTTACTTTTATGCCTTGTCATATCGGGATTTTGCGGCGCTGTTTTCATTTGCATTAATTATCAGCATCTTAATTTTACTCGGCGATATAATTCTAAAATTCATTAACGAAAAAATATTTGCTTGGGAATGATTGAAGTAAAAAATATTAAGAAAGTATTCGCTAAAGAGTCTGGAATAAGCGCCATCTTGTTTGATGGACTAAATCTACAAATCATAGAGTATTCTATTACCGGGATTATTGCACCGCAAAGTTCGGGCAAAACTACTTTGTTAAAAATAATTTCAGGTTTGGAAAATCAAACTTCCGGCGAAATTAGTAACGGGAAGAATATAAGTTTCATACCAAGCGAGCCCTCGTCGTTTCCCTGGTTGAATGTTAGAGAGAATATTCTTTTCGGGCTGCCTAATATTCAAGAATCTGAATTCAACGATGTTATTAGATTAGTAGGACTGGAAGGATACGAAAGTCACTTCCCGAACAATAATAGTTATGGTTTCCGTTTTAGAATATCATTAGCCAGATCAATTATCCGCAAACCCAAATTAATTTGTTTGGATGAGCCGTTTTACAAACTCGATGAACAAACAAAGCATGAGATTTATGATCTTATCTTGCAAGCTAATCGTACAAAAGGCATAACATTCTTGTTGGCAACCACAAATATTACTGAGGTGTTATATCTCTCTAATAAAATTTACCTCACGGGAAAAGACCATGGGAAAATAGTTGACTCTTTTGATGTCAATTTTCCGAAAGAAAGAAATATTGGCTTTATCAAGGAGGAAGAGTTTGTTTCAATGCGGACAAAAATTGAAAATGTGATCAAGAAAAATTCTTTGTATAGTCTAATGAATTTTTCAATATAATATTTAACATCATGCATAAGAAAATAGAAGAACTAAAAAGATTAAGAGAAGAAGCCAAACTCGGAGGCGGTAGTGATAAAATTACAGCACAGCATGAAAAAGGGAAATTAACTGCTCGCGAAAGGATTGAATTATTAACTGATGAAGGATCATTTAGAGAGATAGATGAATTTGTAAAACATAGATCGACTGATTTTGGGCTGGATAAACAAAGAATTGCCGGTGATGGCGTTGTAACCGGTTTTGCTAAAATTAACGGCAGAGACGTTGCATTATTCAGCCAGGACTTTACAGTGTTCGGAGGATCACTATCAGAATCCCATGCAGAAAAAATTTGCAAGATAATGGATATGGCATTAAAACTTGGCATACCGGTAATTGGGTTGAATGATTCAGGCGGTGCACGGATTCAAGAGGGAGTTGTTAGTCTTGGCGGATATGCGGAAATATTTTTGCGAAACACACTTGCGTCAGGTGTGATACCTCAGATTTCTGCTATTCTTGGTCCATGTGCCGGAGGTGCGGTTTATTCACCAGCGATTACTGATTTTGTTTTTATGGTTAAGAATACAAGCTACATGTTTGTTACCGGTCCAAATGTAGTTAAGACTGTTACACATGAGGAAGTCAGCTTTGAAGAACTGGGCGGTGCAGACACTCATTCAACTAAGAGCGGTGTTGCACACTTCTCATTTGATAGTGAAGTAGAAGTACTGGAAAAAATCCGGCAGCTATTAACATTTCTTCCGTTAAATTGGAAAGATAGAACGCCAGAATTAGAGTTCGATTTTAAGGAAAATTATCTCCAGCCAAAGCTTGATGAAATAATTCCTGATAATCCTAACAAACCTTATGATATGAAAGAGATTATTAGTTTAATTGTTGATCGTAGTGAATTCCTTGAGGTACACAAAGATTATGCACAAAATATAATTGTCGGTTTTGCAAGAATAGGAGGTGTGTCTGTTGGCATAATCGCTAACCAACCTTCAATACTTGCCGGTGTACTTGATATTAATGCTTCGGTCAAAGGTGCTCGCTTCATAAGGTTTTGTGATTCGTTTAATATCCCTTTATTGGTTCTTGAAGACGTTCCCGGTTTTTTACCCGGAACAGAACAAGAATGGAATGGAATTATAAAACATGGCTCGAAATTACTGTTTGCATTTTGTGAAGCGACAGTACCCAAAGTAACTGTAATAACACGTAAAGCATATGGCGGTGCTTATGATGTTATGAATTCAAAACACATTCGCGGCGATTTTAATTTTGCATGGCCAAGTTCCGAGATAGCAGTGATGGGTCCGAAAGGAGCCGTAGAAATTATCTTCAAGAAAGAAATATCAAGTTCTAAAAAGCCAGCTGAAAAACTTGAGCAGCTTCTTTCGGAATACATAGAGAAATTTGCGAATCCTTATATAGCGGCAGAGAGAGGTTACATAGACGAGGTAATAATTCCAAGTGAAACCAGACAAAGATTGATTGCTGCTTTTCAATTACTTAAAACTAAAGTCGATTCGAATCCAAAGAAAAAACATTCCAATATCCCACTTTAACTATAGGACGGATTTTTACACTAGCTAACTTATTGTTTGACAACACGTATGCTATCGTTATGTAATATTTAACTTGACAAAATTTTGATAAGAAATTAAATTGCAACCGAGTTTATAACCTTTGGAGTGTGTGTGAAAAAAATTTTATTCTTACCAATAGTTGCATTATTTATATCATTTGCAGCTTGTTCATCTGTAAATACTACAAAAGAGACAACACTAAAGAACCCACCAGATACATTAAAAGTGACAATGAATTCAGTAGCCAACGAAATGCTGGAAACAGCAAGACGTGACTATGTTAATGCGCTTTATAAACAGAAGCTGGGGTTTAAAGTTGATGCTCTGAATTTTTATGAATCGGCGTTAGCCACAATTAATAAATTAAGTTATTATCCTGATATTGAAGAAAACGAATCTTTCATAGAATTGGAAAATGCTATAGTAGATGATTATCAAAATTATGTTAAAGAGATTGATGAATTACCCGAGAGTGTTTCTATTAATGCCCTTGAAGAATGGATGAATAAAAGCATTCCAGATGAAATTGATATAACTGAAGATTCTGTTTACGTTAAAGATGAAAACAGTGTTACTGTAGTAGTCGGCGATTTCCCGTTAGAAATAAATAATTACGTAGAAAAGTATATAGAATATTTTACCGGCAAAGGAAGAAAGTACATTGAACTGTGGCTATCGCGTTCGGGTAAATACTTCCCGATGATGGCAAAGATATTTGCAGAGGAAAAAGTGCCGCAGCAGCTAATATTTCTAAGCATGCCCGAAAGCGGTTTGAATCCCACGGCACATTCTTGGGCCAAAGCGGTAGGCATGTGGCAATTTGTAAAAGGAACAGCACGTTTATATGATCTCGGCATCAGCTTTTATATTGATGAAAGAAGGGATCCGGAAAAAGCAACCCGTGCAGCCGCAAGACATCTACGTGATTTATATTATTCTCTTGGTGACTGGTACTTAGCGCTTGCCTCGTATAATAGCGGTGAAGGTAAGGTAAGAAAGGCAATGAGACGTTCCGGTTCGAGTGACTTTTGGGAATTGAGACGTTACCTACCGAGAGAAACACGAAACTATGTCCCTCAATATATTGCTGTAACTTTGATTGCCAGCCAACCGGAAAAATTTGGTTTTACTAATATTCAATATGAAAAACCGCATGAGTTTACTACTTATAATGTTAACGAAGCTATTGATATTAATGTGCTGGCGAAGTGTGCCGGTATTAGTACTGAATTACTGAGAGATATGAACCCTGAACTAACACAAAATTCAACACCGATGAATTACAACGATGGATATCCGTTAAAGGTACCTACTAAGAGATACGATGCTTTTGTTGAAAACATCAATAATCTTCCTGATGATGCAAAGTTGCTTTATGTGATGCATACAGTACAACCCGGCGAAACAATCTCGCAAATAGCCGCCAAGTATGATGTTAGTATAACCAAATTGGCATTAGCAAATAATATTTCTACACGTAAGAGACTCCAGGTAGGTAGAGAGTTAAAAATACCAACTTCAACGGTTAACATTGAGGACTTAGCTATTAACACTGATATATTACCGGCTATCGAGGGAGATTTATCTGCGCTCGATCAAAATCCTTCTTATAAACTTGAATTAACAAATAACTCCGATGTTAACTACGACAAATTATATCAGGAAATGCTTACAGACTCAGTAGAGTTTGTTGTTCCGGAAGGTAAAATCGCAACCAAATATATTGTCAAGAGTAAAGACAATCTATCAGACATTGCCGATCTTTTTGATGTACGTATTTCCGATATCAGAAACTGGAATAATTTGCCATATACTTCGCGAGTAAGAGTTGGGCAAGAATTAAACATCTATGTACCTGATGAAAAAGTTGATTACTACTCTAAGATCGACCAAATGAACGAGAGGGAAAAGAATGAAATTCTTTTTGTCAACTCAGGAGAGACGTGGATTGAACACAGAATTAGGAATGGTGAGTCGCTATCGAGCATTGCAAACAGATATGGCGTATCAGTTTCGCAAATCAAAGAATGGAATAATCTAAAGAGTAACAAAATTTACAAAGGAAGGAAATTAGTTATCTATTCCGGTGATACTAAAAACTTGGCAAGAAATTATACAGCCGCCAATACATCATCGAGAGTTACAAAGTACAAGGTGAAGAGGGGAGATACCATTGGTGAGATTGCGGAAAAGTTTGGTGTAACGACTGCACAAATTAGACAGTGGAACAGTTTGGCTTCAAATAGAATTATGGCTGGTCAGATGTTAAGTGTCAGGGGGAAAAATGATGTTACTTCTCTTGGCGATAACACGAGCAAAAAAGGATCTAATTTGTTGAAGTACACAATTAAAAGCGGCGATACTATTGGCGAAATTGCCGAGACGTTTCGTGTTTCTATCAATGATATCAAAGAATGGAATAATTTATCAAGTAATAAATTAATTGCCGGTAAAACACTGAATATTTATTCAGACCTTTCACCATCAAACGCTTCTAACAACCGTAAATCAGAGAATGCGGCAACACCAAAAACTTCGGCTAATAATAATATTCATGTTGTTGTAAGGGGTGAAACATTAGGAGGTATTGCTGAAAAATATAATACCTCGGTAAAAGATATTAAATTATGGAATAATCTATCTTCTAATAAGATTAATGTCGGTCAAGAGTTAGTGCTGAATAAATCCAATTCATCAAAAAATGATGCTTCCGATTCAAAAAATTTTAATAAATTGCATAGCGTAAAAGAAGGTGAGTCACTCTGGTCTATTGCAAAATTATATAATGTTCTTATAGCCGATCTTATGGTCTGGAACAATTTGAAAAACGATCGTGTTAAAATTGGACAGAAATTAAAAATCAATAAATAAGTTCTTTTAATAATTGAAATAAAAAGTCGTTAGGGGTGCCATCGCATATAGCGTAGGCTGAGATTACACCCTTGAACCTGATCTGGGTAATGCCAGCGTAGGAAAACGGTGGGAAGAATAATTAAGTAGAGCCGTTTTCCCGACGGCTTTTTTATTTCTCTAAAAACAAGGAGAAATAGAAATGAAATACTTAATTATTTTTTTAGTTATCACATCTTATTGCTTAGCACAAGAGTTTGAATTAAAAGGCAAAGTGCTTAACAAATCAACAGACCAACCGTTACCTTCTGCCAATATTTTTGTTAAAGGGAAATCACAAGGAACTGCGGCCGATGAGAAAGGTAATTTTATTCTCAAAGGAGAATTTTCCAATAAAGATACTATCGTTGTCAGCTACATTGGTTTTGAAAAAGCCGAATTACCCTTCAGTCAACTATTCTACGGCCAAACAAATTATTTTTATTTAGAAAGTAAAATTATTACAAGCCAAACAGTTCTTGTAAAAGGGAGTATTGGAAAAACCGGAATAACACCAATCAGTTTTAGTAAGCTCGAAAGGCAAGACATCGGAAACAGTTACACCAACCAGGATATACCGGATTTTTTGAGTTATACTCCGTCCGCAACATTTTATTCTGAAAATGGCAACGGGTTAGGATACAATTACTTGAGTATTAGAGGATTTGATCAAAGAAGAATTTCAGTATCAATAAACGGTGTACCCCAGAATGATCCTGAAGATCATAATGTTTATTGGATTGATTTTCCTGATCTACTGGGAAGCACCGAATTAATACAAGTACAGAGAGGTTCCGGCTCCGGTATAACCGGTTTTGCAGCGATAGGCGGCTCAATTAATTTAATTACATCGGTGTTTTCCGATAAGCCTCACAAAGAATTTTCTGTACAATATGGCGATTATAATACACGAAAATATTCAGCAAGTGCTGCAACCGGATTACTCGGTGGTCAGTATTCATTCTATGCAAGATTTTCTCAAACACTTAGCGATGGTTACCGCGATATGAGTTGGATCAATCTTAAATCATATCATTTATCAGCTATCAGGTATGATGAAAACTTAACCACTCAGATAAATCTTTTCGGCGGACCAATTGAAGATGGTTTAGCTTATACGGGCTTGCCAAAATTTGCTGTCAATGACCGGGAACTAAGAAAAAAGAATTATTCATATTGGGAAGCGGATACAAAAGAATATACTTTCACTTTGGAAAGACGTGATAAGGAAATCGAAAACTTTTTCCAGCCGCACTTTGAACTATTAAATGAATTCCGGTTGAACAATAATACCACCATTAATTCAGCATTATTTTTAGTAATCGGGGATGGCTTTTTTGATTATGATGCCTCGTGGGCTGATACAAATTATTTCCGTTTAACGAAAGAATACGGATTCAACTTGAGTAATAACCCGACAAACGCAATCATTCGTGCTAAAGTTGAAAATATCCAGTGGGGATGGATTCCCAGGCTAAATATTAAACATGGGAATGGTGAGTTAATCTTAGGTGGCGAAATTAGAATTCATAACTCAAATCACTGGGGCAAAATCAATTATGCTGAAAATCTCCCTTCTGATTTTCAATACGATTACCAGTATTATTATTACGAAGGAGCTAAAGAAATACTAAATTTCTATGTGCATGAAAGTTATCAAATAAATGAAAAAATAAATGTTCTCGCTGAGACCCAGTTAGCTTATCACAATTATAAAATAGACAATGAAAAATATTTGAACTATAATTTTAACATCGATGATTTGTTTTTTAATCCGAGGGTAGGCATAAATTATCGTATAGATCCCAGGCATAGCTTATATTTATCTTATTCGAGTGTTACAAAAGAACCGCGTTTGAAAAATTATTATGATGCAGCAGAATCGAGCGGAGGAGCGGTACCTCAATTTGAAGTAGGCAACAATTTGGATTATGATTTTTCGAAACCGCTGGTGCAACCCGAAACAATGCATAATATCGAGAGCGGCGTTTCAATTGATCAAGATGGTTATTCGGCTTCATTAAATTTGTATTACATGGCATTCAATGATGAAATAGTTAAGCAAGGTCAGCTTGACCGTTTTGGGCAGCCTATTACCGGCAATATGGATAAAACCATTCACTATGGCGTCGAGGCTTCATTCAACTATAAAGCGGATAAGAATTGGGAAATTATTTTTAACGGTTCTTATTCAAAAAATTATATTAGCAGCGGAGAAACATTTATTTATGCTGAATCAAGCGGAGAGGGAGAATATATTCCACTTGATTTAACCGATAATCCAATCAGCGGTTTCCCGGAAATGACTTTGAATACAATAATAAATTATCACGATGATAATCTCTTTGTTCAACTTTCAGGTAAGTATGTTGGCAAATTTTACACAGATAATTACGGTGATAAACTTGGTGATTATTTACAAATGTATCCCGGTATTGCTGATTATGTAGATAACGCGGTTGATCCCTACTTTGCGGCTAATTTATTTGCAAGTTATAGTATAGAAGTAGGAAAATTTGTGAATAGTCTAAAAGCATTTGTTCAAATAAATAATTTATTCGATAATCTTTATGCTTCTTATGGAATAGGGAAAGAATTTTTCCCGGCCGCCGAAAGAAATATATTATTAGGATTGACTATTGGACTATGAAAAAGTGCATTATTATAGCAAATGGTTATGCTGCTAAAAAATCAGCTATAACCTTTCTGCAAAGGAAAGGTTATAGTGATATAATATGTGCGGATGGCGGAGCCAATTCTGCATTTAAAATCGGTATAATACCGAATTGCATAATCGGTGATCTTGATTCTATATCACCTGAAGTGTACAAGTATTTTAGCAAACGTACCATGGTATTGAAGTTAAAAAGGCAAAATGATACTGATGTTGAGAAAGCACTGAAATATGCTTTAAAAAATAAATATGATGAAGCTATACTGCTTGGTGTAACCGGTGACCGGTTAGATCATTCTTTTTGCAACCTTGGTATAGCAATTAAATATTCGGATAAAATTAAAATCAGAATTATTCATGAAAAATCATTATTAGATGTTTACAAAGGTGTAATTTCATTGGATACAACTCCAAACGAAACACTCTCTATATATGGAATCGATGATAAGACTAAGATAACATCGGTAGGATTAAAATATAGATTGAATAATACTACGCTGCCATTCGGTAAAAAGGAAAGCACGAGCAATATCGCACTCGGATCAATTGTTAAGCTAAAAATAAAGCACGGTAAGATATTTGTCATTCGCAATTTTCAAACATTGAAGCATAATGGTCTCTTTTAGCTCGATAGATATAATTATTATACTTTCATTTTTTTTAATCCTTTTATTGATTGGACTATTAACCAAAACTGATGCAAGTGAGTCCGATTTCTTTCTCTCAAATAGAAAAGTTGGCTTGCTGCTTTTTATCTTCACCAATGTATCGACCTGGTATGGAGGAATATTAGGAATAGGCGAGTTTGCTTATCGTTACGGCATATCAAGCTGGACTACGCAAGGGTTGCCTTATTACATATTCGCGATTCTCTTCGCTTTTTTACTTGCCGGCAAAATTAGAGATGCCTCTTTATTTACAATACCTGAGAAAATTGAGACTGTATATGGCAGAAAAACTGCGGTCGCATCATCCATATTAATTTTTGTTTTGGTTTCTCCGGCCCCGTACTTATTGATGGTTGCAAGTATAATACAACTTATATTCAAATTAGATTTATTTATTTCCCTGATTATTGCCTCATTACTTTCTTCTGTTTATTTATTAAAGAGCGGCTTCAAATCCGATCTCTATACAGATGTATTTCAATTTTTTGTAATGTTCATCGGCTTTATTTTAATTGTATTAGTTTCGTTATCAAAGATCGGCAGTTATGGAGAGATAGTTTCTTCATTACCGAAAGAACACCTTTCATTAACCGGTAATATTACTCCTCTGCAAATGATTGTTTGGTTCTTAATTGCTTTATGGACTTTCGCTGATCCTGGATTTCACCAGAGATGTTATTCAGCAAAAGATGGTAGAACTGCCAAGTATGGGATATTAATTTCAGTAATACTATGGTTGCTTTTTGATTTCTTAACAAATTCTACCGGTTTATTCGCAAGAGCAACTTTACCTAATATTGATAATCCGGTTTTTGCTTTCCCGGTATATGCTGAAACGATTTTGGATAGCGGTGCCAAAGGTTTATTCTACGCAGCACTTTTTGCTACTATACTATCAACCGCTAACAGTTTTTTATTCTTAAGCGGAACAACTTTCAGCAGAGATTTAACAAAGATCATTTATTCAAACGTTGATAAGAAAAAGAATATTCAACTAACAAGAATTGGCATAATCATCTCCGTCATAATTGCCATACTACTAGCTTATAGTATTCAATCAGTTGTTCAAATTTGGTTTACAGTAGGGAGTATATGTATCCCGGGAATAATATTGTTGATAGGCGGTGCTTATTATGAAGGTTTCAAAATTAAAGGAAGTATAGCTTTAGTTGAAATAATAACAGCGACCGCTGCTAGTTTAATCTGGGCAATTATTCAAAAAATTTCTGCTAATGAATATGTGTCAGTAATTGAACCGATGATAATTGGTCTTTCAGTCGGTTTGATTATTCACATCTACGGTTTGATGAAAGAGCGGTTATAAGAATAACCGCCTTCATATTAATTTATGGTAATAAAACGCCGACTGCAATCACAGTTGTCCAAAGGCCGTTTTTATCACCTTGGGCAGATTGAGTAACGTTAAATGAACGAACTATTTTACCGGACATTTTATAAACTTGTTCTCTTTCATTCCAAGCACGTCCGGCGTCAAATTCAATCCCTAGGGTAGTAGCCAACATTGTAGCAGCAAGGTCCTCGGCATAATCACCGGCTACTTTTTCTGTCTCACCATAAGGATGATGTTCTGACAAATACCCGTACATACCTTTATCAGCGGGTATTGCAACTCCTAAAGAAGAAGCAATAAGTCGGTTGGGTTCGTTTGTTGAGTTTCTCGCCATCACACAGTGTGTTATTTGTCCCGGCTTTAACGATTTTAGTCCTTGAGTTCTAGTAATTGTTTTTGCGCCAACCGGGAAAATACTGCTGACTGATACAAGATTGCATATTTCAATACCGGCGTTTCTTAGTGCAAGTTCGAATGATGCAAGATATTCTTTGTGTTTACCTACACCTTTGGTAAAAAAGATTCTTGTTGGTACGTACAATTTTTGTTCCTCCTGGAATTATTATTTACAAATTAGTTTTACGAAATTTCTTTTACCTACTTTTAAAATTTTTTCTTTATCTATCTTAATTATTTCTTTTATATCGGAGATTTTATCACCATCTATGCTTACGCCGCCTTGTACGACCAACCTTCTTGCCTCGCTTTTAGATGGAGCAAAGCCGACATTTACAATCAAATCCAGTATATCAAATTCATTTTTGAGTCTGTCAATATGATATTCAGGCACTTCATCAGGGAGTCCCTTCTTCACAAAGATATTATCGAATTCACGCTCAGCTTCTTCAGAAGCTTCAGTATTATGATACATCGCAACAAGTTTTCTTGCTAATTTTCTCTTAATGTCACGCGGATTAACCGATTGATTTGCAATATTTTCCTTGATTAACTTTAGCTCATCTTTACTAACATCGGTGGCTAATAGAAAGTAATCATATATTAAATTATCAGGTATAGAAAGCGTCTTCCCGTAAATTTCTTTCGGTGATTCGTTAATACCTATATAGTTATCAAGCGACTTACTCATCTTTTCAACACCATCGGTTCCAACTAATAAAGGCATTGTTAATATAACTTGTGGAGCAATGTTAAATTCTCTCTGGATATCTCTACCAACTAATAAGTTAAATTTCTGATCAGTCCCTCCAAGTTCAACATCACTTTCTATTGCAACAGAATCCATAGCTTGAGCCAAAGGGTAAAGTATTTCATGCATGCTGATCGGTATTCCGCTTTTTAATCGTTTTGTAAAGTCATCCCTTTCAAGCATCCTAGCAACAGTGTATTTTGACGAAAGTTTAATTACTTCTGCAAAATCCATTTTACCAAGCCACTCGGAGTTATAAACAATTTTAGTCTTTTCCGGGTGTAATATTTTAGATGCTTGTTCAAAGTAGGATTTCCCATTTTCGCGAGCTTCTTCAAAAGATAGTGGGGGACGTGCCGAATTTCTCCCGGATGGATCACCAATCATTCCGGTGAAGTCACCAATTATTAGAATTGCTTGATGGCCGAGTTCCTGGAACTGTGCTAACTTTCTTAGAACAACAGAATGACCTAAATGCAAATCAGGTCTTGTTGGATCACAGCCTAATTTAATTTTTAATGGGATGTTTTCTTTTATTGATCTTTCTAATTTCTGAATTAACTCTTCTTCTGGAATAATTTCAGACGTACCTCTTTTTATCAGATCGATTTGTTCGTTAAGCGGCGGAAACAAACTTTTTTTACTCAATATCAGCTCCTATTTGAATCTCCTTTTAAGTTCTCTGTTTATGTCTCGCTTAGCAATGTCTTCCCGTTTATCATATTGTCTTTTGCCGGTTGCAACTGCTATTTCAACTTTAACTTTTCCTTCTTTGAAATATAATCTTAGTGGTATTAAAGTATTACCTTTTTCTGAAACAGCTTTATTCAATTTTCTTATTTCATTTTTCTTTAGAAGTAATTTGCGTTCTCTTACCGGTTCATGGTTATTAATTGAGCCTTGATCATAAGTAGAAATATTTGAATTTATTAACCATACTTCTCCATTTTTGATTAAGGCATAACTATCAACCAAATTAGCTTTACCCTGGCGCAATGATTTAACTTCAGTACCTACAAGTGCAATACCGGCTTCATAAGTCTGTAAAATGAAATAGTCATGTTTTGCTTTCTTGTTAGATGTTATATTCTTTTCAGTGATATTTTCAGACATAAGTCAAAAATTGCCGACAAAATTTATTTCTATAGCTAAATAAATGCAAGAAAATATCCGATTTCAAATTTTTAACAAATTATTTTTGTGTAGAACGGGTAAACATTATCTTTGATGTAAGAGAAAAATTAAAATCACAAAAAATATTTCTATGGCAGAGAAACACTTTTACGAACAAAAAGAATACACAAAAAATTATTTACTACCATACCTTCAAAAATATATCCCTAATTTTCACAAATGTTCGGTGCTTGAGGTTGGTTGTGCCGAAGGCGGTCTAATGGATGTGTTAATGGAGCTCGGCATCCATGTTGTCGGTATTGAGATTAGTAAAGAACGGGCTGAGATAGCCAAACAAAAAAATGACCGTTTGATTGTTCATGTCGGCGATATTGCTGATTATTCACTCCCTTCAAAAATAAATGAACAATTTGATGTTATAATCATGAGGGAAGTAATCGAACATGTTCACGATAAATATTCGGCATTTGATAATCTCGACGCAATGTTAAAAAACAACGGTCATCTATTTATCAGTTTTCCGCCTAAGTATTCTCCTTTTGCCGGTCATCAGCAAATTGCTAAAAGTTTCTTGAAAGTAATTCCTTATTTACATCTGCTGCCAAGGAAATTATTAAAAGTCTTTGCGAGCATTCTGGGTGAGAAATATGATTACGTTGACGAAATAAAACTTCACTATAGTACCGGTATGTCGATCAACGGTTTTGAGTATCTATGCGCTTATAAAAATTTCCAAACTGTGAAGAAGGAAATGTTTTTGTTCAGGCCTATATATAGTTTAAGATTCGGTCTTCCGAAATTTCGTTTACCAAATATTCCAATTATGCGTGAATCAATTACTTTCGGGTACGAGACATTACTAAAAAAAGTCAAATTTTAATTTTTCGGAATTAAGTACAGTTTTTCTATTTTTACACAACACTGAAACAAGAGAGGCACTCATGTTAGAAATCCAAAAAAAATTATCAAATGTTTTCTATTCTGTTTTGAGTTTGCCGGCAACTGCCATGGGTTTTGCTTTATCAATTCAAATTGCTGCTTTAAGCTGGCTGATGAGAACCAAATATAACCTTGATTTACATGAAATCGGATTTGTTTGGGCAGCCGGACCGTTAGCCGGAATTATCGGCCAACCGATTATTGGATTGATAAGCGATAATGTTTGGTTCTGGGGAGGAAGGAGAAGACCATTTATTTTAATCGGAGGTTCATTAGCTGCATTGATGTTATTTGCACTCCCTAACATTGATGTAATAAGTAATTTCTTTGGAATGAGCAGTATAATTATTGTAGCGGTTTGCGTAGCTCTTACCCTTGATCTCGCTATTAATATCAGCTTTAATCCAACACGCTCAATAATTGCTGATGTTACCCCAGACGGTGTGCCGCGAACAAAAGGTTATACATGGATGCAAACCATATCGGGATCGTTTGGTGTACTTGCTTATGCAATCGGTGCAATTTTCGGGAATTATTTTTTAATCTACTTTGGTGTTTTTCTTGTACTTGCATTTTCCATTATACCGATGTTGTTTATTGTTGAAACGAGAGAATTAAAAACTGCCCAATCGGATAAGGAAGGGGAGCCAAGTGCAAAGACTGACTGGAATCAATATTTAAAACTGCTTTTTGCTCATTCATTCTCCTGGATAGGCGTTCAAACTATGTTTGTTTATATGATTGGATATGTTGAACAAAAAATTACGACTGATAGTGAACAAATTGGTATAACATTATCAATTTCATTCTTAATTCTGAATGCGGTAGGTGCATTGTTACCGGCTTTGGTTTTAGAACCGGTCACGGAAAAAATCGGACGTATTAAAACCCATATTATCGCTGTTTCAATTATGTCGTTAGGATATTTAGGAATTGTTTTCTTTGGTTCAACATCATTTTTAGTTTGGTTATTCATGGCAGTTTGCGGAATTGGCTGGGCAGCTATTGTAAGTCTTCCATTTGCAATTATGTCTGAAAAAGTTAATAAAAACCGGATGGGATTATTTATGGGAATTTTTAACCTATCCGTTGTGTTACCTCAATTATTTGCTAGTTTAGTTTTGGGAACATTCATTCAAAATTCAAGCGACAAGAATGTTATTTTCATAATCAGCTTTGCTGCACTTCTAATTTCGGCATTACTATGGTTTATGGTTAAAGATACTGCTTCTTCAAGAATGAAAAGTAAAACTATTCCAGCCGGACATTAACATGCATAAAAAAATATTTATCGGTTTATTTTATTTTCTTTTTTTTCTTTCGGTATCATATCCTCAGTATAATATTGAATTTAATGAAACTAAAGGAAGTCTGGATTTGACCGATAAATACAAACTTGATTTCGGCAGATATGACGGATATGAAATTTCTTTTTACCAGGGGGAAGCAGTTAATCTCATAGTTCAATCGGATAGCTTTTTGCCAAAATTATTTTTTGTATCTCCTAAAGGTGAAATATTCAAACAGAGCGCTGATAGCCGGTCCAACATTGCAAGTATAATCAGTAAAATTCCTGAATCCGGTAATTGGCTGCTCTACATCGTAGGTGATTCGTCCTCTATCGGTGGATACACTTTTCAATACGCATTTGCTTCTGCCAATTCACTTAGATATCAGGGAGATTCTACTTTTTGCTCCATTCTACATTACTTGACTGCGCACAGCAAAGCATATTTTCTTCTTTTGGAAAATTCCTACGATCCGGATTATCAATTAATAAAATTTCCTAAGTCTATCGATTCCTTTCTTGATGAAGAAACTGGAAATTATATATCACAAGTTTATGGAGGAAATGATTTCGCCGAAGCAAAAAATAAGTTTGATTATCAATGTGATGAAATAAAAAGATGTCTTGATGGAAATTGGAAACAAAATAACATTGATTGGTATATGGAAAAGGATTATAAAATAAGTGAAACACTCTTTGTAGAAACTTCAAATGAAATTGGAAGGGTTGTACTTGTAAGATTTTTTGATTTCAGGAACTCGAGGGAAAAATTCCTTGATGATTTTGTAATCAATGTTGAGTTAGCAAGGACAAAATAATGGGAAAGCCTGATTTTAATAGGCTTTCCATTATTATTAAAATTATTTTTTTACCTCATCAACATCCTTTACCAACAAGACAAGAAGTGCAGCAACGAACATCGAAAAGCCGCCGAGCAGCAAAGCATAAATAGCTTCATTGCCAAATAATGTCCGCACAAAAAATCCAAGTATTGCGGCAGCAGTAATCTGCGGTATTACAATGAAGAAATTAAAAATCCCCATGTAAACACCCATCTTGTGTGCCGGAAGTGAACCGGTTAGTATTGCATACGGCATCGCAAGTATTGAAGCCCATGCTAATCCAATTCCTAATTCTGATATTAAAAGCAATTGAGGATCTTTAATAAAATAAAATGATGTTAAGCCAATCCCTCCGATTATTAAACTTAGCATATGAACAAACTTTCTGTTTGTCTTTTTTGCAATCCACATAATAGCAAAAGCCATAACTGCGGCAAAACCATTATATACTGCCATCAAAACACCAACCCAATTTGCACCTTCATTATAGAGTTCGGATGTATTATCCGTAGCGCCATAAATATGATGCGTAACTGCCGGTGTAGTGTAGATCCACATTGCAAACAAAGCAAACCATGAAAAGAATTGTACGTATGCGAGCTGGACCATCGTTTTAGGCATTTTGTAAAGATCATTTATTACTTCAACGAATCCATTTTTTCTTTTACCGGCAGTTAGATAACCGGCTGTCAATTGTAAAAGGCCGAAAACACTTATTCCTCCGAATAGTACAATCAAACCCAAATCGATATAAATGTAATAATTGAATAAAAGAAGTAGTATCAACCCGGCAACTATCCAGATTAATCCGTTACGATAAAGTAATTTATGACTGGTCGGCTCTTCAGAGTAGTTTCTATTGTTTGCGGCAGCAGATTTTTTTTCTTCATCGGCAAATGCTTTTAATTCTTCTGGCGAATATTCTTTGGACCGTAACACAGTCCATAATACAGCTAAGAAAAAAACTAAGCCACCCACATAAAACGAGAATTTAACAGATTCAGGTATTACTCCTTCGGGTGCTGTGTTAGATATTCCAAGCCAATTAGTCAAAACATACGGAAGTGCTGAAGCAACAATAGCGCCGGTACCAATAAAAAAACTTTGCATCGAAAAACCGGTCGTGCGCTGTTCGGAAGGAAGCATATCGCCAACGAAAGCACGGAACGGTTCCATAGAAATATTAATTGAAGCGTCCATTATCCATAACATACCGGCTGCAAACCATAAATAAGGAGAGTTAGGCATAATTAAAATCGCCAACGAAGCTAAAATAGCACCGCTTAAAAAATATGGCCTTCTTCTTCCAAGCCGGTTCCATGTTTTATCGCTCATGTGTCCAATGATTGGCTGAACAATTAGTCCCGTTATCGGTGCAGCAATCCATAGTATTGGTATCTTATCTATCTCAGCACCTAAGGTTTCAAATATTCTGCTAACATTTGCATTTTGTAGAGCGAATCCGAATTGAATTCCTAAAAAACCAAAACTCATATTCCAAATTTGCCAAAAGGATAAACGGGGTTTGGACATTTGCCACCTTTTGATTGTGAAATTTTAGTGGGCAATTTATTCTAAATACATATGTTACGCAAGGTTTGGGTATGACCAGTATATTTTTCATTTTTTATAGAAAAATAGTTTTACAAACCAAAGTTTTTTCAACATCGATTTTCCGGAGGAATCCTTTGGGAAAACCTTGCGTAAGGTGAGTAAATAAAATGGAGTTTCAATAATTATTTTATTCTTCGGCTGCTTTTAATATTCAGTGTATGAACAGAGAACCATCTGAAAAATACAGTTAGTAAAACATATTTTTAAGTATTGTGTGTGTTTTTTTTGATAAATAATTCTTTTTACGGAAACAATTAGTTCTTTGAAATAGTGTTGTCTGTTTCAGTGAGTAGT
>JBFMBS010000017.1:0-89786 GCA_040755055.1 Bacteroidota bacterium | reverse complement strand
TACTGCCGATATCTTAAACTCTTTGTCGTAACTTCTTCTTTTTTCTCCCATTTTTTTTGCCCCTATATTTGTTTTAACTTAAATATAGTTGCTTTTCTTTTTGTCTACAATTTTGGGGTAGGGTCAAGGATAAGTTAGATCACATGCACCATTAACTTCAATTTGATAAAGTTCTGGAAATGTATTGAAATTATTAACTGTAGAACCACTTCTTAATTCTACCATATTGTGGTTTACAATCGAATAAACTCTAATTAATCTCTCGACGGCTTGCTGGTTATTATTAATTACTCTAAACCCTATCTCGTAAGTTACAGAGAATAGGTCATTTTGAATTATGAGAGATAAAATAGTCACCATACATATTCGAATAATATTTTTCATAACAACCTCACATTAACTTTCTACATGTAATTAATTATTTTAATCGCAAATAAAACGGGATAATTCAATATTAGATAAGTAACCTAAATTTGTTTGTTATTAAAGAGACGGTATTGTCTCACTGTTTCTATCATTTTGTAATTAAATTTTTTTTACTCAATTCCCCCATGTTTATTTACCATGCCAAACTATCGTTTTTTGCACTCCATTAATGAAACCATCTCCGGCTATTATTATTTCGTTACCGTTTGTCCATACATTTCTAAAAGAAAAATGTGGATCGTCTACATTTAACAATTCATCAATCCTTTCCCAATTATTTCCACCATAAAATAAAACCGTCCTAAATGCACTTACTGCTAATAAATATTGATTTGATTGTCCATAGATTTCATAAATCTCTCCATTATAATCATATATCTTTGCCCAATTACTATTCTGGTATTCCCATATTCCTAGTGAACCATATGAAAATAATTTATTTGTTGTTTCGTATAATCCAAGATATCCCCATTTAATTATACTTGATGGGGAGTCTATTATCATTGAATCCAACAGTTCCCAATTATTCATATATCCCTTAAAATGATAATTTATATAACGCTGTAAACTTGAATGGTATATCCCCCCAAGAACATGAACTTGATTATTATAGTAAGTTATAGATCTTAATAAATATTCCGCATCAGGATGATTTTTTTTATAACCAACATTTATTGTATCTACTGCCCATGTATTGTTATCATATTTCATCACAAGTCCGTTCCGTCCACATGCCCATACATTTCTATCTTCATCCGTACTCATATCAAGGATATCTCCTTTCAACCATTCATCCTGGTCTACAGTGTAGAACCCCGGGAAAATATCTATCCAATTATTCCCGTTGTATTGTGCAATAAAAACATAGTCGCCTATATAACCTCCAGTCCAAAAGTATCTGCTCGAAAAGCCAACAATATCTGCCGGTTTACCAGTTACATCTTTTAATATGTTATTTACTTTCCACTCATTACCATCATAATGCCACATCTGTCCTAAAGGTCCATCTGCCCAACAGCATAACCACGCATCGTTTGGTGAAAAGGCAAGTAAATTTTGAGGTATTATTTGTAATTGATTCGGATCATCAGTATTTAACGTATCAGCAGTCCAAGTCATGTCCCTTGGGTGCTTATAATTATTCACCGGCGGTTGTGTACCGTTATCTTTACAAGAATTAAGAATAAGAATAGCTGTTATTATTATTAAAGTATTTTTCATGTTTTATCCTAACCGTTACCGCACAATATAGCTGTATATTCAGAATCAAGAAATAATTGAGTGTGGTAAGAACAATTCCCTATGCTCTCCATTAAGGAGTAGGGCTGCACGAATTGAAACAGTAACGTTGCGTTACCGAGTGTGTGTGCCAAGAATCCGTGCAGTCCACTTCTCTTATGCATCTAAGAGATTTCTATTTGAAATATTTAGCTAAGGTTTTTTCGAGTTTATCACCCCGGAGTTCTTCATTCATTTCAAGAATTTTGCCATCGGCACTTACAAGTATCGGTTTAGGTATTCCAATGACTTCAAAGCTTTCTGATATTTTTCTTCCTTCTTTTGTATTTATAAAACTGTTTTTCCAGGGCATTTTCCATTTATCACTTCTAAATTTTTCAACATCATCGCTTTTAGCATCTAATGATAAGCTAATTATTTCTAATCCTTTACCCTTGAATTTTTCGTATGTATTATGAAGTGTCGCCATTTCACCCACACACGGAGCGCACCACGTAGCCCAGAAATCAATAAGATATATTTTGCCCAGCATACTCTGCTTGGAAAATTTCTGTGATGGGTCATCAATGGAAACCGTTTCAAAATCTGGAATGTCTGCACCTATTTTTATCTTTGAATCAATCGGAAACTGTTTTAACAAATTGACAGCATCTTTCACGTCAGCCATCTCATTGGTAATAATAGCATGGAGTTTCCTTAATTCATCGGTATTATTTGTAAACTTTGCGTTTGCTAGTTTATTTTGGAGTATGCTTATTTTAATCGGGGTGCTTTTAGTTTTAGCGAAAAATTGATCTACGAAGCTGTTCCATTTAAACTGGGGTAATAATGTATAGTAAGCAGAGAATGAATTAGGAGAAAATTCCCATACCGGATTATCAGGCGTTATTGATTCAAAAAAAAGTGATGCCTTTTCATAATTATAATTTTCCGGCTTATAAGCAGCTAAGCTGAAATAAATCAACTTTAAATAATCCTTTAAAAGCTGATCAGTTTCAGTTTCAACTTTGCCGAGGATATTATTTAAGTAGTCTCCGCTATCATAGTGAAAATTTGTTGCACTCTTATTAAGGTCAGCATATTCACGAATTCTTTGATTTGCATCGCTGCTGATTTCCTGATATTCAATGTAAGTATCAACAATTTTTTTAAAGGACTCATTACCATCTATTTTAATAGAATATTTTTTATCACTTCGTATTAAATCTTTTGGGTTGAAAATAATTTTAGCTTTATTATTTTCAACATGAATAATTGACCGATAGTCGCCTGATGAATCCGGTTCAAAGGAATCACAAATTGGGGCGTTAATCGTTCTATTAAATTTTTCTATACCGCATAATTGATATTTTATTTCTTTAAGATCCGTGTCAAACTCATATTGATAAGTTCCATCACTCAACTTTATCATCGGCACAGGTGCTTGAATATTAAAATCATTGAACGTTCCGGCAATGCCTAATTTGTCAAAACTATCTTTATAACCATAAGTACTTAGATTTATATCTATGTCTAATTCTTGATCAGTTAAATTCATTATGGGAATTTGAAGAGCGTTATGACCGGGAATAGAAAACATTAAATAATTCAATCCCGGCTTAGTAAGCTTAATAGAAAAATTTCCATCTGCATCACATCCAGAAAAAAAGGAAGCGTACTTGTATACCTCGGGCACAATACCTACTAAACCGTATTTGGAAGGTTTATCGGTAACATCTGCCAATCTCCCTTTTACAAGAGTGGTTTGAGCTGAGAGATTAATACTGATAAAAAAGAAAACAACTAAAAGTTCAGTTATAGAACTAATGAATTTACCAGATTTCATTTTCCCCTCATGTTGAATTTATGAAGTCAGTTTATTTTATTAATGTTTTGAGGTTCCTTTAGGAGTAGGGCTGCACGAATTGAAACAGTAACATTGCGTTACCGAGTGTGTGTGCCAATAATCCGTGCAGTCCCTTTCTCTTATGCATCAGTGTACACAAACTTTTGTCAATGTCGAGGAATGGTCCTCGACAGCTTTGCAGCATAGCGCCCTTAGGAGTAGGGATCTGCACGGCAAATTAACAGCAAAGTGGAGAGTCATTTGCCATCAAAGGGAGTGGCCATGCAGACCCATCTCTTATGCATCAAGAGGTGCAATTTTTCAAATAACAAATCTCATCTGTCAGTCATCCTCTTAAATTCGCATCGCTGCTCAGAACATTCCGAAGAGGACGAGGAAGAGGAAGTGTCTCAAAAGTACTTGTTCAAATAAAAAATCTGAGAATATATATTCGAATCAGATTTTATCCATGTGCTATATTTTCAAAACAAATTTACTTTTGAGACAACTTCTAATATCTCTCACTAAATATCATTTGTGGTATTCAGCAATAGCTATTTTTTCAATTTGTTGTTTAATCCCTCGCGGTAAAGAAACCATCTCATAATATTTACCATCTTTGGATTTCTGTTCCGGCGACGTAACAAATAGACCGCCTTTACCGTTGACTAAACGGAATCCTTTAATAGTGATACCGTCATCCGTTTGAACATCAAGGAATGCTGCTGTCCTTGTGCTGCTATCAAGCTTGCTCATACGAACTATTTTCATAGTGTCCTCGAAATTGTTAATTGATGTTTTATTTATGATCAAATACTTCTTTTAATTAATCACTCATTATAAAGTCGTTAACAGTCTTGAGGTTACACCATTATAATTCCATATTGCATATATTTCATAATCATTGATTTTTTTTGAACACCACCCTAAACTTTGTCCCGACATCTTTTTTACTTTCAACTGAAATTTCGGCGTTTATCAATGAACAATAATTTTTAACAAGGGCAAGACCGAGACCGCTGCCGGCATAACGCCGGGTATAATCCATCTCTTCACGTTTGAAAGAATCAAAAACATGCGGCAAAAATTCTTCAGAGATTCCAATTCCGGTATCTTTTATTTCAACAAATAATTGCCCGTTTATTTCGCTGCCTAATAAAATTTCCACAAAACCTTTCTCTGTGTACTTTATTGCATTATCGATCAAGTTGGAAAAAATCTGGGTGATGCAATAATCGTCTGTTGTAATTTTATCAGTAATAGCTGTTCTTTTCAGAATCAGCAGCAGTTTTTTCGATTGTGCCGACTGCCGGTACTCTTTATAAAGACGTTCCAGCACATCCGGATATAAGTTCATTGTTTTCAATATCGGTTTGTAAGTACCGGCATTCAACTGCGATAAATTGAGCACCGAATCAACAGTACGTATAAGCCGCTTGCCCGAACTTTGCATTATGCTGTAGATTTCTCTTTTGTCCTCATCCTTCTCAAGATTAAAATCCTCTTTCAATATTTCGGCAAAGTTTAATATGATATTTAGCGGTGTACGAATTTCGTGTGACATCTGGGCGAGAAATTCTGTTTTAATTCTTTCGGATTCTTCCGCCGCCATTTTAGCTTCGATTAATTGGTCTTTCATAACTTTGATATCGGAACAATCGAGCAGCGATCCTATAATTTTCACCGGGCGCTTATCCCTATCATAAAAAACATAAGCACGGAAGTAGAGATATGTATAACTTCCATCTCCGCATTTAAAATGGAAATCGAGATGCAGCTTTTCTTTCCGGTCAGATAACATCTCTTCAAGTTTGCTGCTTACCGTGCCGGATTCATCCGGGTGGATTCTTTCAACAAACCAGTCCAAAGAACTGCCGAGATCTTTTTGTTTTATACGTAATATCTCGGTTGCATTATCACTCCAAATAACATGTTTGTTTTGAAGATCGATTTCCCAGATTACATCATTAACTGCTTTATGAACTGCCTGAAACCGTTCCTGGCTTTTACGGATTTGTCTATTAAGCTCTTCAACTTCAAGATAGATGGAATAATCCTTAACTGCATTTCTAATTATCTTAACAAGGTTATTAATATCGTTTTTGAGTATATAATCCGTAGCACCATAACGAAAGGCGCTAAGTAGAATGCTTTGATTGAATATATCGGAAAGAAAGATAAAAGGAATCCGCTTGTTCTTACTGCGCACTAATCTTAAAGCATGCAGTCCTTCGAAATCAGCAAGTGCAATTTCAGATAAGATTAAATGAACAGAATTGTTATTTATCTGCCTAACGAATTCCTTGCTCTCTTTTATACGGATAATATTACAATTTAATTTATCGGTATCAATTAAAGACTTAACAAGATTAGCATCTTTATCATCGTCTTCAAGATGAAGCATAACAATATTGTTTTTCATACTGTTTTACAATTTACTCCCTTACTAAATAATTCTTGATCGGGAAGAACTTGGAATTATTGTAATTGATAAAAGTGAAAACCAAGCCGAAAATAATCTGTACTATAGTGGTTACATAAAACTGTGCTGTACCGTGTGTAAGATCAAAAACAACAACAAGATTCTTTAGAATAGCCATGAATTCGTACACAACAAGAAGAATAAGAAACAAATTCAATGCTTTTGTTTCTACTACGGCATCAATCAATTTTGATACTATTAGCATCAATATCCAAACATGAAGTGAAGCGTTTATCAATAAGATTAACTTCGATTCAATATTGAAAGCCAACAAAATAAGAAGAAGTAAAAACGATAAAACAAACACTACAAGGCGTTTTTGCATTTTTATTACTGATGAGACTAACATCATCGAAAAAAACGGTGAAATAATTTGGGGTGGTATTGAAAATGAATTTAGAAAGAAAATCTTCACCGGATCGGATATTGCGAGAATTAAAAAATAGCCGAAGTAATACGTTCTATATTGTCTAAATGGCGGTAAAAGCCAAATTAACGTCGATGTAGCCACTATTATTAATGGTATATTCATTTAATTATTCTCACGGACAAAATGGTGGACAAATCATTGATTCTTCTAAAGTAAAATCCCGGTTAGTAACTGTAGTGCTAAACTGCCGGTGTTCTACTGCTATTTCAAGTGCCTCTTCTTTAAGCAGAAGCTGATCAACCATCGATTTACTAAAAAGATAGAATTGTTCTTTAGGATCAACTTTGAATGATTCAGGGTACAATAATTTTCTTTGATCACCGAGTATAACCAACTGACCGCCAATGAATTTGAACATAACCGTTTTTTCGGTCCCTTGCATAATCTTGTCAAAATCTGCGCGTACAAACGACTGTGATTCAGTCACTTTACCGAAAATTTTTTCCGCTTCTACTTTGGTAAATATTTTCCCATAGTTCTGAGCATGGGATATAATTGGTGAGACTATTAAAAAAAAGATAAAAACAACAACAATACTTGTGAACTTTTGCATAAGAGCTCCCTTTGAATGATTGACAATACAAACTAAAAAATAATTTTATAGAAAAATATGATAGTGTTACTAAAAATTTTTTCTTCGTTTTTAGGTCATAAATTTAGATTTGATGAAACGGAGTGATTATCTGATTCATTTTTAGTGATAGGACTATCAATCCAGTGATAGTCCTATCAATGGATTTTTAGGCGTCGTTACTAAAAAAAGAAAGTTCAACAGCAAATCTTATTAATTGGGGCAGCGTTTTAATATTTAATTTTTCCATAATTGCAGAGCGAGTTATATCCACAGTTCTACGTCCAACAGATAGAAAAGATGCTATCTCATCGCTTGTAAAACCCTGACTAATATATTTTAGAATAGTTTTTTCACGCTCTGTTAGTAAAGATGTATTAGTATTTTGTATACGGTCATAAATTTTCTCAAACTTGTTTTTAATATTCCTAATCTCATCTTCAGTGTACTTATTAAAATAAGTTTCTCCGTTTACAACAGTCTCAATAGCTTCTACTAATTCTCCTTTGATAACATCTTTGGTTATTAATCCTTTGATGCCGGTTTTAATTGCTTTGTAAATATATTCTTCGGTGTTATGCATTGTAAGAAAGATAATCTTTGCGTGTTTATCTTTTGCAAGAATTTTTTTTGCTGCTTCAATTCCATTTAACCTCGGCATCGAAATATCGGTAAGTACAATATCCGGTTTGAAAGCAAAATATTTTTCGCACATCGTTTCGCCGTCTTCGGCTTCAGCAACTATTACAATGTTTTGCTGATTTTCCAGAATGCTGATCAACCCTTGACGGACTATATTGTGATCATCAGCTATAAGTAACCGAATCTTCTTCAATTAGCTCACCTTTTTTGGGTAATTTGATTACAATACTTGTTCCTTGTCCCGGTTCAGAATTGATGCGGAAAGTTCCGTCTAGATTTTCGACTCGCTCTTGCATCCCAAACAGCCCGATTCCAAAATCTTTCAAATCTTTCGACAAAAAATATTCTTCCGGTATCCCTTTACCGTCATCCGAAATAATTATATCTAAATATTCCTTGCTGTTAATAACCTGGACAGCGAATTCATTAGCATTTGAATGTTTTAAAATATTATTCAAGGATTCCTGGATATTGCGGTAAATGCACAATTCAATATCCTGGTGCAATCGTTCTTCGCTGCCGAGATATGTAAAATAACCCATAATACCGGAACCATCCGATACTTTTTTAACTAATGACTGGATGGCGAATTTCAGACCAAGTTCTTCTATCTCCAAAGGTTTCAGTGCCCGTGAAATTGATCTAACCTTACTATAGATTTGGTCAAGCTCATTAATTATATCTTCGCGGCTAGCGGTTTCGTTTAATTGAAGTAACTTCAGTTTCAAGAGAATCAGACGCTGGCCGATATCATCATGTAACTCGGATGATATAAATCTTTTTTCTGCTTCTAATTTGTATTCTAACGTATCGGCAAGTTTTTTAAGTTTGTTTTTATAATCGTTGATCAAAGATTCGTATTCTTTGAGTTTTGTTATATCGTGCATATAAATATTTGCAAAATTGAAAGCACTGTTTCCTTTTATCACTACAGAAAATATTTTTTCCCTGATGGTCTCAAACGAGTGGATTTCTAAATTATTTTTTATGATCTCATCACAATCTATTTGGGTAGCGGTCAGTAGTTTTTCAATCGTACATGTTTGCAGATCAACCCCCTCAAAGAGGTTGCGCAAGGCAACATTCGTTTGAATGATCTTGCCACAATTGTCGATTCTAATCAAAGGGTTATTATCTAATTCGGCAAAAAGAGCCATCAGTTTTGCATGTTTGATTTCCAATTCATCTTTTTCAAGTATAAATTGGTATTTCATAGGATAGACTACTTTGAAGAAAATTAGCAACACAACCGCTACAATAATTGCACTAAAAATAAATGAATAGATTACCGGATTACTAAATGAAAAAAATTCTGAGATATACTCATCAATATTGTTCATCCGGGTCTATCCCTCAATTCCTTTATACATATCTTCAATCAGGTCTTTATAACGTTCTTCGATTACCTTTCGCTTAACTGAAAGTTTCGGCGTGAGTTCACCGGTTTCAATTGAAAATGGTTTATCAAGAATCGCGAACTTACGGACACGTTCGAAACTTGCAAGTTTCTTCTGGAATTGATCAAGTTCTTTATCAAGAAGTTCATAAATCTGTTTCATCTCAACAAGCTCTTCAACGTCCTTATATTGGATTCTATTCGCGTCCGCATATTCTTTAAGAGCTTCGTAATCGGGAACAATCAGTGCGCTTAGGAACATTCTTCTGTCACCAATAAGAACAAACTGATCTATATACTTACTGGATAGAAACATGTTCTCAATTGGAGCCGGGGCAATGTACTTGCCACCGGATGTTTTGAATAAATGTTTCTTTCTATCGGTAATTATTAAAAATCCCTCGGCATCAAAAACACCTATATCACCGGTATGAAGCCATCCGTCTTTAATTGTTTCCTCTGTTTCTCTTCTATTTTTGTAGTAACCTTGCATAATATTAGGCCCGTAAGCTAATATCTCACCATCTTTTGCAATTTTCACTTCAACTCCCGGCAATGTCTTTCCAACTGTACCGAACTTGTAATCATTAACACGATTTGCAGCTATTACGGGTGAGGATTCAGTTAAACCGTACCCTTCAATAACAAGAATTCCGGCTGCTTCAAAGAAGATTCCAAGTTCACGTGCTAATGCTGCTCCGCCAGAAATAAAAAATCTTAGTTTACCCCCGGTTCTCTCTCTTAGTTTGGAAAATACAAGCTTATCGGCAAGCTTTCTTTTTATCGTTAGAAAAATTGGAACCGAATGACCGGATTTTTTCGCTATCTGGTATTCCTTCCCAATCTCAATAGCCCAATTAAAAATTTTCTGCTTTTTCTCAGGTTGGCTTTCAACATTTCTTTTAATTCTGCTGTACATTCTTTCGAATAATCTCGGTACGGCAGTCATAATCGTTGGTTTTGTTTCGGTCATATTGTTTGCAACTTTTTCGATACTCTCCGCATAAGCGATCGTTCCGCCGCATGAAAACGCCGTGTAATAACCGGCCATCCTTTCAAAAATATGGCAGAGCGGAAGAAATGAAAGAAATGTATCGTTTTCATCAATAAAAAATATTTCGTGTGCAGCTTTAATGTTTGAAACAATATTTTTATGTGTTAGCATTACACCCTTGGGTTCGCCCGTTGTACCGGATGTATAAATTATCGTGCAAAGTTGATTTTCATTACAGAGCGAAGAGGATTCCTTAAAGTAATTAGTATGACTTAATTTATATTCCTTACCTTTATCCTGAATTTCATTAAATGAAAAAACATCCTTATCACCACTTTTGTCATTAGCATTCATAACAATTATGAATTTTAGACCTTTACAATTATTCCTGATCTTAAGAACTTTATTCAACTGAAATTTATTTGAAACTATAATCCCAACCGATTCGGAATTGTTTAATATAAATTCTATCGTTTCTGATATAGAGATTGGATAGAGCGGCACATCGATAGCTCCAAGGCCCAATATTCCCATATCAGAATAGACCCACTCAGGACGGTTTTCAGCAATTATCGCAACTTTATCTTCTCGCTTAACGCCAAGTGCTGCTAAACCAAGTGCAAAATTTTCTGTTTCTTCGTAGAGTTTATCATAAGTTATTCCAACCCATTGTTCTCCTTCTTTATATTTCAAGACGGGACGTGTTTTACCTTTACCGAATTCTGTTGTTATAAAATGGAATAGTTGCGGAATGGTTTTAAAGTCTTTTAAGACTGGCATGTCTCCTCTCCAAATGTTTTTCTCAATTTACGGGGGGCTGAGTAAAAAAGCAACAAGAAGTTATAGATTATAAAAAAAGTTTATGAAGTTAGAATTTTACTATCTACTACCGGTGTAACGCAAATTAACGGGTTTTCGGGTACATCAAACTTCTGGAATATTTCTTCGAATAATCTGTACTGCATTCCCTGGCGTTCTAACTTGGCAAACTTTCTATACGGCATGAATTTACCTTTTCTATCTTTGGGGGAATCAAAATTATAAGCAGAAGAATAATCTTCTTTAGCATGTTCTTTCAAATATTTAATCTTGCCGCTGTCATCACCGCCAAGTTCGTACGCTTTAGCTTTGAATCCAACTACATCATCATTTTCAATAATGAGGTAGATATTAAGAATTGTTTCGAACATTTTAACTTTCAAGATATTTTGAATTGTTTTTCAATACAAATAGCGTTAGAAACAGTGCAAGGACAAATGCCATCTTGCATAATAAACTCTCAACCGCAGTAACAAAAACCGGGAAAAATATTGCGATTATCATAGAGGGTAAAAAAGTAAAAAGGTATCCAAAAAGATAAATCCTGGTTAAAGCTTTTTTCTTTTTATCGGTTTCGCCGCCCCACTTCTTATTTAAGATTATCATTGAACCGATTATCGGTAAGTAATAAAACGTTGCATAGAATGGTCCAAGCGGATAATTATATGAAGCAAATAACACTGTACACTTGGTAACCGCAAATTGATCTAACACAAACGGGTAATAAATAATAAAGAATAGAGCCGGTATGAAAATATATTTATGATAAGATTTTAGTTTGTTAGAATATTTCAGAACTGTATATAATCCAAGCGGCGGCAATAAAGTTATATCAAGAAACGCTAAGTATATGATTACTTGCTGTTTTAATCCTACGAAGCAAATTAGAAATTCTAAAAACTGGTAACCGAATAAAAGTGTGATGGTTCCTAAAATCAGTTTGTTGACAACATTTTTTTCGGCAAAAATTAAGAGATTAATAATAAAAAGAAATTCGATACATGCGATTAGTAGAGAAATTGTCCCATCGAGATTTTCCATAAAGTACTCATAACTGTATAGTTTGAGATTCTTCATCCCGATAAAAATTATCGGGACTCAGAATTAATTACATTACCAAAGCCATTATAGCTTTTTGAACGTGCAATCGGTTTTCAGCTTCATCAAAAATAACCGAGTTCGGAGAATCGCATATTTCATCAACAACCTCATCACCGCGATGAGCCGGCAAACAATGCATAAATATATAATCTTCTTTTGCATGTTTTACCAAATTCGGATTAACCTGGAAACCGGCGAACTTCTTCTTTCTATCTGCCGCTTCTTTTTCTTGCCCCATACTTGCCCAAACATCGGTATAAATAATATCGGCATTTTTAACTGCCGCGATCGGGTCATCCAAAATTTCAATCTTGCTGCCCATATACTTAGCATTTTCTTGCGATTCATTAACAACAAAATCAAGCGGCTTATAACCGGATGGAGATGCAATAGCTATATCCATCCCAACTTTTGAACATCCGTGAAGTAAACTGTGAGCCATATTATTTCCATCGCCTATGTAGGCAAGTTTTAATCCGCGTAATGTTCTTCTCTTCTCGAGAATAGTAAATAGATCGGTCAGCACCTGGCATGGATGGTGCAGATCGGTCAATCCGTTAATCACCGGTATAGAACCATATTTAGCAAGATCAATTACGTCTTGATGATCAAATGTTCTAATCATAATACCATCAAGATAGCGCGATAGAACTTTTGCCGTGTCGCTAACACTTTCACTTTTCTTTAACTGTAAATCATTTTGATTAAAATATAATCCTACACCGCCTAATTCATAAATACCAACTTCGAAAGAAACGCGTGTTCTGGTAGAAGGTTTGGAAAAGATCATACCTAGTTTTTTACCTTCAAGCACGTGATGTCTTTTCCCGATTAATCTTTCTTGTTTTAATGTAGCACTCAAATCAAATACTTGATAGATCTCTTCCAAAGTAAGATGATGAATCTCGATCAAACTTTTTCCATTCATGTAAACTGCCATTAGTTACCCCATTTTTTTAATGTTGAGTCCCAAAGGGACGAAACATCTCTAACAAAAGTGAGTTAGAGAATTATCTATTACGATTAAGTTATTCTTAAATGATAAATAATATAAATCAGTACATCTTTTCATAATCAATCTGCTTATGTTCTTTTTCAATCCAGTAAGAAGTTTTGTCGTCCTTCCATTCGATATCAAGAAATTTCTTGCCGAACAGCTTTGCAACTAAGCCAACCGGAGTCATTACAAAAATAAAAAGAATAGTTAATATAATTCTCGATACAATCCAGCCGAGGGCAAATGCGAAACCCATCCAAACTTTGTAGGTCTTAGTCAGTCTCGCCGGGGAAAGAATACCACCAATAAATAAATAAGCACCTACAATTAGAAATATAATTCTCAGGTCAACCAAAACTTGTTTGTACATAAAGAGTAATGAAAACAAAAGAAAAATACCTCCTACCATCATCCCGAATTTAACTAAACTTTTCCGGGAGATATCGAGATTTTTTATTTCATGTGTAACGTCTTTAATCCAGCTCATACTTTTGTTTCCAGTCTATATCATCATGAAATTTTGGTTGCTCTTCCTTAAAAAGAATAAAATTACCGAGAGCAAGGATATCCATCTCGGTTCTCATAAAACATTTGTACGCATCGAGCGGCGATTCAACAATCGGTTCACCTCTTACGTTGAAGGAAGTATTCACAATTACCGGGCAGCCGGTTTTCTCGTAAAATTTCGAAATCAACTTGTGATAAAGTGGATTATCATCTTTATGAACAGTCTGAATGCGTGCTGAATAATCAACATGCGTTACAGCCGGTATTTCCGATCTTACAATATTCAGCTTATCAATACCCCATAATTTCAATTCATCATCCGTCATTTTTCTCTGCTTTTCTTTTTTCACATCAGCAACTAATAACATATAAGGACTTTCCCTATCGAGTTCAAACCATTCACCAACATTTTCAGCAAGAACAGTCGGGGCGAACGGACGGAAACTTTCTCTGTACTTTATCTTTAGGTTCATCTTCTTCTGCATATCGCGAGAACGCGCATCGCCAATTATAGAACGGGCACCAAGTGCACGCGGACCAAATTCCATTCTTCCTTGAAACCAGCCGATTACTTTCTCCTCGTTCAGTGCATCGCTAATCTTTTCGATCAAACCATCTTCGTCCACTTTGTGGAATGGCAGATTAAATTTTTTAGTAAACTTTTCAATCTCTTGATCATTATAATGCGTTCCGAAATAAGAACCTTTCTGTTTGTCCCTTCCATTTTTTTCTAATAATTTATTCCCGAAATAGTGATAGTGAGTTATTAGAGCTGCTCCAATAGCACCGCCGGCATCTCCGGCAGCCGGTTGAATCCATATATCATCAAATATTCCTTCGCGTAGCAATTTACCGTTGCCAACGCAGTTTAATGCAACACCGCCGGCGAGACATAAATATTTTTCACCGGTCCGCTTTTTAATGTTGCGTGCCATTCGAATCATAATTTCTTCTGTAACATCCTGAACCGATCTTGCAAGATCCATTTCCCTTTGTGTTAAATTAGTTTCCGGTTTACGTGGCTGTCCGTCGAAAAGTCGATTAAACTTTTCGTTGGTCATTGTTAAGCCGGTGTTATAATTGAAATACTCCATGTTCATTTTAAACGATCCATCTTCTTTAAGATCAAGCAAATGGTCGTAAATTTTTTGTACATATTTCGGTTCACCGTAAGGCGCAAGTCCCATCACTTTGTATTCGCCTGAATTTACTTTAAAGCCGGTAAAATATGTGAATGCAGAATAAAGAAGACCAAGCGAATGAGGCCAGTGAAGTTCGGAATGTATTTCGACATGGTTTTCGTTACCAACACCCCATGAAGAAGTCGCCCACTCGCCAACACCATCAATAGTTAAAAATGCTGCACGATTAAATGGCGACGGGAAAAATGCTGATGCTGCATGTGATTCGTGATGTTCCGGGAATAAAATCTTCCCTTTGTAATTCAACTCTTTGGAAATTAAATCCGGTATCCAAAGTTTTTCTTTCAACCACAACGGCATAGCCATTATGAAAGATTTTATTCCTTTGCCCGGATAACTTAAGTAAGTTTCTAAAATCCTATTGAACTTAATTATTGGTTTATCGTAGAAAGAAACGGCAGAAAGGTCCTCAACTTTTATCCCGGCATCTTTCAGACAGAACTGCGCGGCGTGAATCGGAAAATTGGAATCATGTTTAATTCGTGTGAATCGTTCTTCCTGGGCAGCGGCAACAATTTCTCCGTCTTTTAATAACGCAGCCGCTGAGTCATGATAGTAAGCCGATATGCCGAGAATGTAATTGTTCATGATTTTTAATTCTGAGCGAAGCGAATGCTATAGGCATCCCTTCGGGAGAATCCCTATTACTATGATAATTTGATTTAGCACTTTATAAGAATCATGGTTAATACAAAAATATAGAGAATGAATATAGAATATCGAACATGGAATTATGAATTTAGAAGTATAACCCAAATAACAACATTCCGATGTTCCATCATTCCATTAAAATTCCTATAGAACATTTTTAATATACAATAAGATGCTTCTCTCTGCTCAGTATTTAAAAATACGGGTTCCGCAATTTTCTTTTTCGATTTCTTCTTCGTTTGTTATTATTGCTTCTTTACCGGTATGCTCAACAAAATCGATTGCAGCTAAAATTTTGGGTCCCATGCTACCGGCCGGGAACTCACCTTCGTCATAATATTTTTTTGCTTCTTCAATTGTCAAATGATGCAACGATTTCTGTCCCGGCTTATTAAAATTAATACAAACTTTAGGAACATCGGTAATAATATAAAACCGATCGGCATTTATTGCACGAGCTAATAAAGCGGAAGCGAGGTCTTTATCGATCACGGCTTCGATTGCTTCTAAATATTTTGTGTCCTCGTGGAAGTAAACCGGTATTCCGCCGCCGCCGGCAGCAATTACAATGTGACCTTTTTCAACAAGATCGGCAACTACTTGCTTGTTGATTATATCGATCGGTTTTGGAGAAGCAACAACTTTCCTCCATCCCCTTTTGCGCGGATCCTCTTTGAACACCCAATTATTTGCTTTTGCTAAAAGTTCGGCTTCTTCTTTTATATAAAATGGCCCAATCGGTTTCGTCGGATTAGAAAATGCCTTATCGTTTATATCAACAAGCACTTCGGTGATTAATGCTACAACATTTTTATTAAGGTCGGTTTTGCTTAAAGCATTCCTCATCTGCCGGTCGATCATATAGCCGATTCCACCCTGGGAATCGGCTACACAAATATCAAGCGGCATTTTGGGAATTTTAAATTGGTTATACCCGGCTTCATTACGCAATAGTATGTTTCCTACTTGCGGACCGTTGCCGTGAGTGATAACTAACTCAAAACCAAGTCTGAGTAACTGAATCAGTTTTTCACATGTCTCTAAGGTATGTTGTTCTTGCTGTTCGATAGTACCGATTTCGTTACCTCGTAGAAGTGCATTACCACCAAAGGCAACTACAGCAATTTTTTTCATAAAATACCTTTTGCTTTTAATACAGATTCCAGCGTGTTGGAACCGATCTCTTGCAATTCATACATAACGCGTGTGCTCGGTTTATTGATCTTCAATATTCTTCCAAGATCGATTGGTGTACCGATTACAACCGAATCACAATCTGTGCTATTAATCGTTTCTTCCAAATCTTTTATTTGCTGGTCACCATAACCCATTGCCGGCAGTAATATACCGATGTTCGGATACTTTTTATACGTCTCTGTAATTGATTTTACGGTATATGGTCTCGGATCAACAATTTCTTTGGCACCGAGTTTTTGTGTAATTACTGTTCCGGCACCGTATTTCATTTCGCCATGTGTTAAAGTTGGTCCGTCTTCCACTACAAGTACACGTTTATCTGTTATCAATTCGGGTTTATCAACTGTAATTGGGGATGCTGCTTCAATTACAACAGCATTTGGATTTACATGCTGGATATTATTTCTAACGGTAACAATTCCTTCCGCATCGGCAGAATCAACTTTGTTTATAATAACGGCATCTGCTAATCTTAAAGAAGTATTGCCTGGATAGTAACGCATCTCGTGCCCAGGTCTGTGGGGATCAGTAACAGTGAAAGTTACATCGGCTTTGTAGAAAGACATATCATTGTTACCGCCATCCCACAAAATAACGTCGGCTTCTTTTTCAGCTTCGCGGAGTATTGCTTCATAGTCAACACCGGCATAAATAACTCCGCCTCTTGCAACATGCGGTTCGTATTCTTCTCTCTCTTCAATAGTGCATTCGTACTTATCAAGATCGGCATAGGTTGCATATCGTTGAACTTTTTGTTTTACAAGATCGCCATAAGGCATTGGATGGCGTATAGCTACAACTTTTTTGCCGGCATCTTGCAATAACTTAACAATCTTTCTTGAAGTTTGTGATTTACCGCAACCGGTACGTACCGCTAAAACAGCAACAACCGGTTTGGTACTCTTGATCATTGTTTCTTCTGCACCCATTAATCTGAATGATGCACCGGCAGCATTAACAATCGATGCTTTAGTCATTACATATTCAAATTGAACATCCGAGTAAGAAAAAACCACTTCATTAACTTTTAATTTATGAATTAAATCAACAAGCTCTGATTCTTCATAAATTTTAATTCCATTAGGATACAATTTGCCGGCTAATTCCGGCGGATAAATTCTGCCATCGATGTTTGGTATTTGAGTGGCAGTAAATGCAACTACATTGTAATTCTCATTGTCTCTGAAGAATACATTGAAGTTGTGGAAATCGCGTCCGGCAGCGCCCATTATAAGGACGTTTCTGCGAGTCATAAATCACCTCTTTTTGGTTTATTCAACAGTTACACTCTTAGCGAGATTTCTTGGCTGATCTACGTTCAATCCTTTCTTAACGGCAATGTGATAAGCCAGCAACTGGAGCGGTATTACGCTCAATATCGGTTGAAGAATATCAATTGTTTTGGGAACACGGATTACATGATCCACCAATTTATCTATTTGATTATCATCTTCATTTACAATAGCAAGTATTCTGCCTTTTCTTGCTTTTACTTCTTCTATATTGCTAACAACTTTTTCATAAACCGAATCTTTCATCGCAAGAAAAACTACCGGCATATTATCGTCAATCAAAGCAATCGGTCCATGTTTCATTTCTGCCGCCGGGTATCCCTCGGCATGAATGTAAGAAATTTCTTTTAACTTGAGCGCACCTTCAAGTGCTACCGGGAAGTTGTACCCCCTTCCCAGATACAAAAAGTTTCTACAATCAACATATTTTTCAGCGATCTTTTCAATCTCATCGTTATGTTTAAGAATAGATTCAACCTTTGATGTAAGGTTTTGCAGCTCTTTAATAATTTCCTGACCATCGGGCTGGTTAAGATTTTTTCTGCGAGCAATCAGTAATGTTATTAATGCAAGAACCAGTAATTGAGAAGTAAATGCTTTGGTTGATGCAACGCCAATTTCCGGCCCGGCATGTATATAAACGCCGGCATGGCTCTCGCGAGCAATTGAACTTCCAACAACATTACAAACACCAAGGCAAAGTGCGCCTTTCTTTTTAGCTTCTTTAAGGGCAGCTAATGTATCAGCAGTTTCACCGCTCTGTGAAATAAAAATTACTGTATCTTTTGATGTGATGATAGGGTGGCGGTAACGGAATTCCGATGCATACTCAACTTCAACCGGTATGCCGGTAAGCTGTTCTATCATGTATTCACCAACCAATGCAGCGTGCCATGATGTTCCGCAAGCGGAAATAATTATTCTATCGGAATCTGCAATTCTTTCTTCGTAACCTTGCAAACCGCCAAGCTTGGAAATTCCTTCTTTAAGAACTAAACGGCCGCGCATAGAATTGTACAGAGATTCAGGTTGTTCCATAATTTCTTTTAACATGTAGTGAGGGAAACCGCCTTTTGTGATTTCATCCACACTCATATCTACTTCATGGATCTCTTTGATTATGTTCTCATCGGAAATTGTTTTTGCATGGAAGTGATCTTGAAAAATTTCGGCAATCTCACCATCCTCCAAATAAACTACCTGGCTTGTGTGTGCTATTAAAGCATTCACATCCGAGGCAACAAAGTTTTCATTTTTCCCGACACCAATTACAAGAGGCGAACCTTTTTTTGCCGCAACAATTTTATCCGGTTCACCATTATATATAACAGCTATTCCGTATGTGCCTTCTACTTCGTTAAGAGCATAGCGGACAGCTTGAAATAAATTGTTTTTTAATTTGAGATATCTATCGATAAGATGGGTCAGTACCTCTGTATCGGTTTCACTTACAAATTTATATCCCTCGCTAAGCAAACCTTTTTTGAGTGACATATAATTTTCGATAATCCCGTTATGAATTAAGAATAAAGTTTTTTCTTGATTCATGTGAGGGTGTGCATTTATTATGCTTGGTTCGCCATGGGTCGCCCACCGGGTGTGACCGATCCCGAGGTGTGAATCTATTGCTTCCTTACCAACAAGCTTTTCTAATTCTGAAACTTTACCTTTGGTTTTTATTACCTTGCATTCTTTCGAATTGATCAATCCAATTCCGGCGGAATCGTATCCCCTATATTCAAGACGTTTTAAACCTTCTATTAGAATTGGGACGCAATTTTTTGAGCCAATATAACCCACTATACCGCACATAGTTTCTCCTATTAGTTATATGAATTAAAAATAAGTAAGAAGTGGTAAAATAAAAAATTAGTGATCAGGACAAGGACGTAAAAGCAGTAGATTTGGCTCTATATTGATTCTCGTTATTTTAATTTGAATGTTAATCATAATAATTAAGAGAAACTTGGTTACAAATTTCAAAAAAATATAATGGAGAAGCAACACCGTTTTACTCTATATTGTCATACATTGTAAGTTTAACTGCCTAATGTTATATTTGCATCGCAAATTTGAAATATTTTTTTGGTTACATGCACCCGTAGCTCAATTGGATAGAGCATCTGACTACGGATCAAGAGGTGTAGCACCAAAGTTTGGGAAAAAAGCTCGATTTCGTTTAGAATTCGGGCTTTTTTTGTTTTGGAATCCCGATGACTTTCGCTTTTTGTGTATGGAGTTTGTATGGACTTCAAAGAACACAATCCAATATTGTTTTAACGGAAGTTAAGTTCCGGGAAACCATACCGATAAAACTTCCGTTGTAAATTGTTGCTTCCATTGGTTTTTGAACTTATACAAAAATATAATTAATTATTGTTAGAGTTAACAACTTCGAGAATAATTTTTTGGCTTTGATAGATTATTCTAAATTCTTTCCCAACCTCAAAACCGTATTGAAATAATTTTTTATTCTTAATTTTAATCTGAGGGACTTTTGTAAAATCCCTCTTTGTCGGATGACTGCTTTCGTAAACTTTCATTACAAACCTCTTGGATCATAAGATTCAAAAACCTTTGAACATATTTTGCACTGTTTCTTACGAGCAATTACAATATTATGAAGTGAATTAACTGAGTGAGTTTCTTCAATTATTTTTAGATGCTGTTTACAGTTATGAGGTGGAACAAAATTAAGCTGCTGACACTTTTCTAACACGTCTTTTACTGCCATCATTTTTAGTTACTCCTTTGTTGATTGGTTAAAACAAACGAGGCACACTGCCCCGAAAAAAACATTTTGCCCGCCTTAAACAACAAAATGCGATTTCATTGGATTGTTTTACTGAGGATGTAAAGTAATATTGATAATGTAAGGCAAGTGCGAAGCGGCGTTAAGAAAAGGGCGAAAATTTATGCCGCTACAATTAATAAAAAGAATATTAAAAAATGGTGGTATAAATTTTTGTCCCTTTTTAGCCGCTGAGTTTCATATACACTTGCCCGTTTTATGAAAAAGGAATCGTTAAGACTAAGCTTGAATTTATGGCGGGCAAAATATTTTCTAATAGTTACGACGATAGGAGTAACAATCAATATTGGTTTGTCTACTGGTAGTTATAGAGCGATAGCGATATAGCTACACTCAACTGACGCTAAAGGTTAAGTTTTATGAGAGCCTTATTGACGAAATGAAGCTGAACGAAATGGAGTTTAGTTTTGCCCGTAAACCGGGAAAAGTTACGTAATGCAGTACAGCGAAATGAAGGAAATAGGGCGAAGTGAAAGACAGCAGCCAACAATGTTAGGTGATGTATGCACTGTAGTTGTTGACCGAAGGGAAACAGCTACATTTCTTTGATGATGATTTAGGATTAACTGAGAGCCTTTTATGAAGAATGAAGCGTGTGTCTCTGCTTTGCAGAGTCACTAAGCGAAATGATGAAATAAAGGGCGAAAGATAGAAAGAACTACAAACACTATGAGTAATTGATAATAAAAAAGCCCCGATTATCTCGAGGCTTCTGGAAGGATTGTTAGAAACACTAAAGATTAAGTGTTCTTAGTATAGGTTGCCGAATACTGAACAATCTTACCTTCAGCATTTTTGGAAGCAACAATAAAGAACAAAATTGAGTTCTGGTATTTAGCTGCTACTGCTTGCTGTAATACATTCAGTGGAATATCCACTGTATGTGGTTGTGTGAAGTTGTAAGCTGCTAATTCAGCATTCAAGGAAGTGATTTGGTATTCAGGATCTTCTGGGTTAGTAGGATTGAAATAACACAACACTCCATTTGCTGAAAGATTAACTTCTTCCGGAGTAAATACTGAAGCAGTGTTAAGAGCTAAAAGTTGAACAGAAACACTATCAGCATCAACTGTAGCTGCTTGCACCGGAAGTGCAAATCCACCAGGTGTAATAATGTTCTGATCAGTTGGCTTTTCTGCTGAGGAGTATGCGAAATTGTTTTTGAAAGCATAATTATAAACTGTCATTCCGGCTGTTTTAACTTTAATCCATATTTCGTATAAAGCAGAAAGTGAAAGAAAAACCTTAACCAAGTTACCAGTAACAGCAAATTTATTTCTGATTGCTACAACTGCTGGGTCTTGGCTTGCGTTAAAGCTGGAAGGTCTTGCAGCAAGAATGGTTCTTCCTTCTACAATGCGTGCAGAAAGATTGCCAAGTTTACCGCTCAAATTTCCGAGTACTGAACCTTTTACTATAGCCACGAGATTACCTCTTATGTTTAATGAAAAATTATGGTTCAATCTTAAATAAGAAGGGGATGTTTTTCACTGTATAGATTTGACAGTGAGACTATTTATAGACTGGTTAGAGACTGGGTAGACAGTAATCAGGAAATAGTAATTCGCTTCGCTGTCATACGGCTTCGCCGACATTAGTTTGTGAACAAAGGATTACAAAATTCCAAGATTCCAAGATTAGCTGAATAGCTGATTGATTGAATAGAAAAAGAATATCAAGAAAAGACGACTGGCAGTTTGAGTTTGAGCGTTCTTTTACGGAAAAGAATATTGTTGAGAGTTGAATCAGAAAGAGAATATTTATCGCTTAAGATTTGGATGCAAGTTGAAGCTACAAATTTATTACGAAGTTCTTTATACTCATTTCGGATTTTAAGATTGCGAAGTTCTGTTTCATCAATGAGTTTTAAAGAACGTAGTTTTTGGAATACTTCTGATGAAGCAATTTTTTGAAGTTCAATATGTTCCTCAATAGTAAACAAAATGCTTACTCAATTTCTTTATTGAACAGACTATTCTTTCTGGATTTTACTTCGTTGAGAATGAGAAGATAAATTTTTACGACAGTAAAAATGAATGTTGCAATTAAAAGTAGCAGCTTGAAGATTTCTTCAATTAAATCAAAAGAAGGTATTTGAGCGTAAGCGAAAATACCGATATTAAAAGTTGGAATAGAAAAATATGTAAAATATTTTTTTAACATTTTCATTCTACCTTATGGACCAGATTCCAAGTTTCTTATGTATTGCAGTTCTACGGAGATTATAAAAGATGTGATAATATCTTTTATCCTTGTTATAGTAACTGATTCTTGCATAACCTTTCTTCACTAGTTCAGCTTGGATGAAAAGAGAATCTTTTCCATTCACGTCTGTTAGCCAGGTATAGGCAAGTAATCTTCCAAAAATATCAAATGCTTTTCCATCCCGCCTTCGCTTCGCTTCGGACGGGCAGGCAAACGTAAGTTTGATGAATTTACCTTCTATTAAGGACTTGGTAAAATAATAAGCTGAATCAGAGAATGGTTCAGAGGGTTTACCAGTTATTCCAGGTTCCGGTGTATTAATGCCAAGCATTCTAACGTGTTGAGAGTCAGACAATACAAACGTATCACCATCAATTACGCGAGATACAAAAGCTTTCCTTGTGTAATTGTAAGGATATGAGAAATTAGGATTTTGTGCTAATGCAAATGCAGAAAACAAAACAAAAATTACTATGCTGATAAGGATATTATAAAATCTCATATTTAATTTTTCCGTTTGAAGAAAAAATAATTGATAAGTAAAATGAGTGCAACGCTCTATGTTTATGATTTGTTTTCTTTTGTTTTCGTAATGAAGGAAAAGCATACTGAAGTTGCGTTTTACCAATGTAAGCTGAATGAAGGCGTGTCGAGGAACGAGCCGCCGAAATGAAGCGATGTAAGCTGAGAATATTATGATAGAATGAACAATGAAAGGTTTAACTGATGTCTTTACTAATGTAAGCGGAACGAAGGCGTGTCGAAGTATGAGCCGCCGAAGTGGAGCGATGATGAACTGATTTGGTTTCGTGCCGAGTTTACATAAGCCAACATTATGCGACTTCGATAGAACTACAAAGTTTCTGTTGGGACTGCCTTAGTTAGTTGCATAATGTTTCTTATGTAATACTGGCTGACAATGTCAAGATGAACTGAGACCACAAATGTATCGTTGCTTGATGATATTCTTTATTTGGTTTGACTCTTTTCTAAAATGATGGTTTTCTGATGAGTAGTAAAGGGATTATTAGAAAATGAAATCCTTTGATTTATAAGATTTTTGCACTCAGCCTTGCTAAATCCTTTTCTAAAATAAAGGATTTTAAATGAGAAATAAGAGGTTTCATAGAAAAGATAAGTTGTTATTTTATAAAAAGTTAGATAACACCTTTACTTGAGCTTTACTTAAAAGGGGGATTTCTTTACTGAAATCTTTACTTAAACTTTACTAAAAAATTGGAATTCTTTACTTATTATTTATTCAGTTATACAGTGTCCATTTAGGTTTAGTTTTGGTCCCAATATTCTTAATCTTTTTTTCTCGTAAGGAAAGTTCGTTCAGCAGGTTTCTGACTTTATTTAATTTTTGTTGTTCGTTAAGAACATCAGAAATCTTGTTCACTAAAAGGTTATTAATGTCTTGCCTTGATGCTGATTTATATTTTTTGAGATATTCGATTATAAGTTTTTTGTAGTAGTCTTTATCGAATGCTTTGTTTTTAATGTAAGAAGTTTTATCACCAGTAATAGAAGCAATTTTAGATGTAACAAAAATATTTGGGTATCTGCCTTCAACAAGTTTTAATTTCTTTAGATGCTGTGCTTCTTCTTTCGTTAGCTGCTGATTTTTTTGAACCTTATCTAAAAGGAAAGCAGAGTATAAATCTAAGTCTGCTTTTTCTATAAGTAGCTTGGAATAATTTTCATTGATAACACGACCGTAAATTTTTAATGTTATTTTTTCTGAAGCGGAAAAATCATATTCCGGCAGAGGTAAGTATCTTTTCTTCTGCTCAAGGAACATTTTTTTAATGCCGTGACCTACGGTGTCAATCATTCCAAGATTTACCATTGCTTGGGCTAAAAAGTTATTACGATATTTTTCCGGTGTTTTATTATTGAATAGATATTCTTCCAGAGTTCCTTCAAAGAATTTACCGGCATTAGTGAAAATCAGTTCATCAGGTTTTTCGATAACATTTATACGCGAGTTAAGTGAATAATCTTGATGAGCTATGCAGTTATTAAGCGCTTCTAAAATAATCCACTGTTCGTATTTACTAACTTCAATCGGGGTAAGACTATCAGCAGGTAAAATCTTGTAATTGTAATTTCTGATTTTGTGGTAAAGATTATTAACCGTTAAAAAGAAAGGCGGGTCAAAATGTTCATAAGCCGCTTCTTCTGATTCGAGTTTCCAGGTTATTCTTGCAACTGCCGGAGATAAGTAATGAGTTGATTCCGGTTTGCCAAGTAAAATGATTGCCGAGTTTGTAATCTTTCCGTTAACTGTGATTTTAGCTTTATCAAGAAAAGCGATATCATTCCAATTGTCTATGTCTTCAAAATATGACTCATTTTTATTTTTCAGTTTGAATTTTTCGCGGGCTTTTAGAATTGCTGTTGGATCCAAATCATTCATTGAAGCTTCAGGAATTATTTGAGCAGACCAATCGAATTGATTAGCTTGTTTACGAATCTGTTCAATCTCTTGAAGGTTTAACGCGCCTAAATCTTCTCCATCACGACCGTAGTAATGACCTTCCCAAGCTATAGGAAAGCCGGGTGGAGCTGCGGGTATTTGGAATAAAACAACGCGACCGAGAGGATGATTCACTTCAAAGATTTCTATGAAAGTAATCCGGTTAGTAGTTTTGTTTGCGATTTCAGATTTTAAAGAATCTAAAGCCGGACGATGGTTCCGATAATTGGTACCGACAACAACGTGATTTTTATTTACTCCAAAGATTAACCAACTGCAATTTTTGTTTTTAAGGTTTGCTTCATTGCTTAAAGCAGAAAAGTATTTACCAAGTTTTTCAAAAGAGTAGTCGTTTCTTGCTTCCTTGAATTCAACAAGTTCTGTTTCACCGGGAAGAGTGAGTAATTCGTTTAGTTTATTTAGTAGTTCTGTTTGAGTCATTAAAAATCACCTAAAAGTTTTTTGGTTGGTGTTAGAACCAGAATAGCTTCTTCAGAAATATTGCTTGGACTGACTAATTCTGATTCGCCAAATTTATCACTGAGTGTCCCTTCTTCATTAAGTGTAACGATATACTGGAATTGCTTTCCTCTAAGTAATTCGTCTTGTAATAATTTGTATAATTTTATGAAATGTGTTTTATCCATTCCATCAAAAACACCATCGTGAATTAGAAAACGAGGTGTCTTAAAGTTCTTTTCAATTGCATAAAACAAAACAGATAAATCGTAAACTAAGACTCTACCGCGTCCTTTGCCCTCTGAAAGCATTTCATTATTGGTAATTACATTAAACTGGATTTTTGATTTCGTTTCCGGTTTTAGATCAATTGCAAAGACAGATGAACTTTGTATTTCAGGATAGAGTGCATTATAAATTGTAGTAATTACATTATTAAGTTCTTGCTCTTGTTTTTGAATTTGAATCTTGAATTGATAAACACTTTTCTCAATTTCCTTTTCCTTATACTGAATATCTTTTTTCTCTTTAGATAAGTCAAGATAGATTTGAATTTTAGCTTGAAGCGTTGCGGCATCATTCTTTTTGCGGTCAAGTTCTGCATAAGCTTCTGTTAAATCACGGATAGCTTTTTTTGCTGCAAGGAAACTGAATATTTTGCTTCGTTCTTCTTCCCTTAAATTTATTTCTTCATTTCTCTTTTTGATGCTTTCTTCCAGATGTTTTATTTCTTCTTCGATAAATTCCTTACGAGATTCTATAAGATTTTTTCTGAAGTCAATTGCTTGGTCCAAAGTTTTCTTAATATTTTCTGCAAGAAGCTGATTCAAGTCTTCATAAATCCGTTTAATGTGACCGGTCTTTACAGAAATATCGAGACGCAAACTATCTCGATAACTATCTATTTTCCTTTCATCACTATTATTTTCAAACCAGTACTGCTTTATTTCTTCGGTAAGCTTGTTCGCTTTATCCTCATCTATTTTGTATTTGTAACTAAGACGAAAGAGATGGATAGCATTTTCGAGTTTGGATATTTCATAGTGAAGCGAATTAATTTTCTTCTGTGCTTCCGAAAAATCTTCAACTTGATAAGACTCTGTTATGAATCTACTAATTTCTGTAATAGTTGGAGTTAAACGCTTTAAGTCAGATTGCACTTGAAAATTTGAAGTGGAAAGTTTGTTATCAATATTAAGTAAGAAAAAATGATATTGATTTAACTCAACTTCTGTTAATTCACGAATGTATTGAATAGGATCTGCAAAACGGTCACGCTTGCTCTTTTTAACTTTGATGTAAAAAGGAATTAGTTTCCTTAACCAATGATTTGAATAATAGCCGATATAATCATCACGCTTAAAGATAATATCACAAAGAAGTTCTTTTACTTCTTCAATATCAGTAAAGACTTCCTTTTCTTTTATCTTTCCAAGGAAAGCTGAATTTGGTTTATCAAAGCGGCGAGTTATCTGGTAAGCTTTTTTATCAACTTCAAATTCAAGTGTAATTGAAACACCTTTTAGATATCCTTTGTTGTATGCAGCAAACAATCTTTTATTACTTTGTTTTGTAAATGAGGAAAGAAGGGCAAAGTCAATTAAATCAAGAAAAGTAGATTTACCGATTCCATTTAAGGATTTCTTTTCTTCACCTTCAGCAACTTCTTTCTGACCGAAAATAAAATTTATTCCCAGCTTAAAAGTAACCGGCGAAAAAACATTAGGAGTTGAATAAATTCGTCTGAGTATCATTTCTATATATACTAATAATAAAATTTTCGTAAAGGATTAAATCGGCAAGCCAAAGAAAAGTTAGTGCATTAAAGTATTGGTCAAGATTAATTAACTTACTTTTTTTGCTTCCCCTCTCCTTGTTTAAATGTAAAAATAAGTCTTCAATTACATAAGGTTTTTGTTTGAGTAAGGAAATAACCTTTGCACCAAGTACTAAAAGGTTATCATCAATGTTTTCATATTTGTTGGGAATTAACATAATCAAGAAATTCCCTCGTCAAATAAATCAGGTTCTTTTTGATTTACTTCATCGTCAGTCTTTCTACCTATATCGCAATAGACAAAAAAGAATAGAACTACGGCTTTAGCTGCGTTAAGAAAACGAGTATGATTTGTTCTACCATCAGTTAACAGAGTTCTTGCAACTTCATCAATAATAAGATGGTTGTTTATAGCACAATTGGCATCACCTTTTTTGCCGATGCGACAATATTCGGACTGAATCCGTTCTTTTAATTCAAAGATGGAATCTTCATCAATAAGAATCTGGTCTTTAATAAAAATTTCTGTTTGATGAACAAGGTGGTAAAGATTATTAAATGATTTTTTAACTCTATCGTGTTGATAAATTGAAAAGTTAAGAACAATTTTATCTTTGATATGAGTAAGTTCTTCCATTTCAACAGTTCGTCTAATATCAGACTGCGGATTCTTTTTAAGAATGAAGTAGAACAATTCTTTGAGTATGTCTCTATCTTCCTCAAATGATTTATATTCTTTTTTGTAATCTTCAAAAAGCTGGAACTCCCCTAAAAGGTCATTCAATGATTCTTCGCTTAATGTAATCAACTTCTGGTTTAATACTCTGTGATTCCAAAGTTCAAAAGAAAGATGCGGATACTTTTTTGCTGCAGAAGCTTTGAATTCTTCTGATAGAGCAAAGTGAGAGTTGTTTGTAATATAAATAAATTTTGAAAGACTTCTTAGTACTTTAGAATACGAAATGATATCAGAGTTAAGAACTGATTTTGAATCAATTACAGTATCAAGCGGAATGTGAAATGGCTTAAAAAGAATGGAAGATACAATGCAGTAGCTATCCTTTTTGAGTTTGGTTTTTATTTCTATTAATTCTGATGGATAAAGTATCTGCAGAAACTTTTCTGTAAAATCGTAAAACGTTTTTGCATTTTGATTAGCAAGATAGTTTACAAATTGTTCTGCTTTCTGATATTTGTCCATTTATGCTGCTTACATTGAAATCACAGGAATATTCCCCTTTAGGGAAAAGTTCATTTTTTAATTCAAAATTTAAGAAAAGTTTTTAATAATGTGGTAAATTAATTGAGAGAATAACAAAATTTTTTGCGGGACTGATATGAGAAGTAAGATAAGATATTCAAAAACAATATCGAATCCGCCTTCGGCGGACTCAACCTTTAATTTTGATTTCGATAAAGTAATCAGCTATTGCGAAAGTTTAAAGACTACTCAAAAAAGAATTATGTATTTAGAGTATGTGCTGAAAGAAAAGAAAAACAGCAACAATGATTTGGATATAGATTTGTATTCAAATAAGGAACCATTTGAAAAGCGAATTAAAAGCGAAATTAGGTTTTACAGAAAACAGCTTAAGCTGTTAGAAGAAAAACCGAACAAAGAACAAGAGATTGTTTCGATTGAAAAAAGTAGTAAGCAAATTGAGAAGATTGTTTGGCTTAAGAACAAACAAGATTTGATTTTTTTATTTGATCAGCTCATTCAGTTTGGTTTTGTACCGGATCGCAAAGACAAAGATAAATTTCTTTTTACACACTTCACTTGTGAAGACCAGTCTCGGAAAAGCCGAGCCTTGGCAAGAGGGACTAACCACAAAAGTAATAAATCAATACGGCAGCAGTTGAAGAACAATCTATTAAATCCAAGCCAAGAAATGGAAAAGATTGTTAAGACTATGGTGAAGTAATGGTAAAGTATTGGTGAATTACTTTCCTTTCCTTTTATAAGCAATTTTATCCTCGAAGATTGAAAACAATTTTAACGAGGATAAAAAATGAGACCTACAAAAAAAGCAACCGCGAAAAAATCAAGTGAAAAGGTTCTTGAGAAATTAAGTTCACTTGAAAACCTACTAAAGAAAAAAGATGACAAGCCGCTTAACTTCAAAGAAGCGTGCGCGTATCTTGGTTTTGCACCAAGTTATCTATACAAATTAACCTACCGAAAAATAATACCGCATTATAAACCTTCCGGGAAGATGCTGTTCTTCAGCAAAGCTGAATTAGATGAGTGGATATTTAAGAACAGAGATCAGAAGTCAGAGGACAGAATTCAGAATGAAGATGAGGAAGATGACGAAGATCCGGCTTCGCCTAATGGCTACGCCGTGACAAGTGCTGCTGACCACTCAAAATGGGATTATGAATAGAACACGGATTTCACTGATCCCGCAAAGCGGGACAGGTTTAACGGATTAACACAGATTAAAAATTGTTGGAAGCCAAATGGAAGGATTTAACAACATACTAAAACAATTCTCCGTAGATGATATAGAAAAGATGAAGGTACTGCTTTCTATTATTCCTTCACAGGACCAGAAAGAAGTTGTAACGCTTCGTGTGTTTGCTGAAGAATACTGCAAACTGATAAAAGAGAATCGTTCAGCAGGTTATCACAAATCTGTAATTGCTTCGTTAAAGCATTTAACTGATTATTTCGGAAATCAAAAACCTATTCATTCTCTTGGATTAAAAGATATTGAAAGCTTCATCTCTCACCTTCAGCGGAAGGTTGTTAAAGGTTATCGGGTATATGTGAAAACATTGAAAGCAGCATTTAATAAAGCTGTTGATTGGAGCTATGTAAAAGAGAATTATTTCCTTAAAGTGAAGCTGCCGAAAAAGCAGCAGGTAAATCCGGCATACCTAGATGAAAAACATCTTGCATTAATTTGCGAGAAAATTGATATAGATATTGTAAGAGATTTTGTTGTTACTGCATTTTACACAGGAATGCGGTTAAATGAATTAGTGAATTTAACTTGGCGAAATGTAAATCTCATTACCAGGATAATTACTGTCGGAGATGAGGAATTTACTACTAAGGGAAGAAATCAAAGATATATTCCGATTTGCGATGAAGGGCTCACCTCAATCCTAAACCAAAGAGAGAATGAAAAAATAATTCCGATTGGGAGTAAGTACGTTTTTAGTAAACCAAGTGGTGAGAAATATACCGGGGATTATTTTTCTAAAGCTTTTAAGAAAGCTTGCAGAGGTGCTGGAATAGATAAATCAATTCACTTCCATTCGTTAAGACATTCTTTTGCTTCTAACCTTGCACAGAAAGGCGTTTCACTTTACACGATTAAAGAGCTGCTCGGACATTCTTCGATTTCTACGACTGAGATTTATTCTCATTTGAATATGGATTCGCTGAAGGAAGCGATAAGGACGTTTGACCAGGGCAAATTACAAGATTATCCCGCAAGCGGGAAAAGATTACAAGATTGAATGAGGAAGGGATGCAATTTAGGGAAATAGCAAAAGATTATTATGAATCATTTGGTTTTAATTTGCTGCCACTTGAGAATAAAGTACCGAAAAGTAATTGGGAAAAGTGGCAAGCTGAAGAAATGTTGATGAGTGATATTGATGGTTTAGGATGGAATGAAAAGGTAAATGGCATTGGTGCAATTTCTGGAATCAATAAATTGAGGTGTTTGGATTTTGATAAGGTTAATAGTTATGAAATAGTAAAACAGTTTGTAAGAAAGCTTGGATTGCCTTCAGAGTATCAATGGATTGTAAAAAGTGGAAGCGGAAAAGGTTATCATATTTGGTTTTATTGTGATGATGATTCATATATCATTAAAGTTTTATCCGGGGATAAGTCATACTACAAACTTCAGCTGAAGGAAAATGGTTTATGCGATCATATCGAATTACGGTGGAAAAACTGTCAAACAGTTTTGCCCCCTTCTTTTCATCCAAGTGGTAAACAATATGAATTTATACATCCCTCCCCGGCTAAAGCCGGTACTCCCTTCAATGAAGGGAGAATTCAGTGGAATGGATTGCCCTCACAAGAACCTCTTAATATAGGAGTTGGGAAACTGATTGAGGTGTTGAAAGAGTTTTGTGTTTTGGAAAGTGAGAGTAACGCTGAAAAAGTAAGCGAAGTAAATTCCAAAGACAAAAAGGATCCGGCTTCTCCCGATAAATCGGGATTCGCAGAGACAAGCATAAAGGACATAAAAAATAAAATTGTTGATAAAAGGTTTGTAAAAGATGCTGCGGAATTCTTAAACGGTAAGATTGATAATTATGATGAGTATTTAAGGATTGGTTTTGCATTGGCTTCGTTGGGAGAAGAAGGAAGAGAATTCTTTTTATTGATTGGAAAGGATAATCCAAAATATCCAGAAGATACTGAAGCTGTACTGAATAAAAAGTTTGACAGCTTACTTAAAGATTATCGGGGAAATATTACTCTTGGGACTTTCTTTGAGATTGCAAAGAAGTTTGGCTTCACATTTCCTAAAAAATCGTTCTGGCATATAACAGAGGGCAAGGTAAGTATAATAAGAAATCTGTTGATTGAGTTTTTAGAAGAAGAAGGTTTTGGAAAAATATTTCTTGGAAAAGATTATATCTATATCCAGGTAACACACAATATAGTAAGAGAAGTAACAACGGTAATTATTAAAGATTTTGTTTTAGACTATGTGAATGAGATTAGCGATACAGGACTGAAAAGTTTAGTTAGAGAAATCATTATTAAAACCGCAAAGAATTTGTTCAGTGATGCTACGCTTGAATGTCTGAAAACTTTAGAATTGGATTATGTTGAGGATGGTAAGGATAAAGTATTGTTCTTTTTTAAAAATTGTTTTGTTGTGGTTACTGAAACTGATGTAGTAACAAGAAATTTTGACGAACTAAAAGGATGTATTTGGGAAAGGCAGTTAATTAAAAGAGACTTTGTTAAAGCCAGCACCGATTCTGATTTCAAACAGTTCGTAAAAAATGTTTGCAGAAATAACGAACAGAGAATTAATGCTTTGAAATCTGCTATTGGTTTCTTACTGCATAGCTTCAAAGATCCGGCTTGCACAAAAGCAATAATTTTTTTAGATGAAAAGTTAAGTGACAATGCTTATGGAAGGTCTGGGAAAGGATTAATAGCAAAAGCGATTTCCAATATAAAAAATGTTCTTAGAATTGATGGGAAGAATTTCAGGTTTGATAAAAGTTTCCCTTTTCAATCTGTAAGCCCGGATACTCAAATAATTTTGTTTGATGATGTAACAAAGAAATTTGGTTTTGAGAAGCTGTTCTCTATCATCACTGAAGGCATTACTATTGAGAAGAAAAATAAGAATGAATACTCAATACCGTTTGAGCGAACACCTAAAATTATAATCACAACAAATCATTCCATTTCCGGCAGTGATGATTCTTCGACTGACCGGCAATTCCTTATTGAGTTTTCCGATTTCTATAATGCAAAGCATAAACCGAAAGATGATTTCGGGAAGTTGTTCTTTGATGAATGGGATGCTGCTCAATGGACTGCGTTTGACAATTTTATGATCGAGTGCTGCCAATATTATCTTAAAAACGGATTGAAGGAATATGAGTACGTGAATTTGATTAAGAAAAAATTGATTGATGAAACGGCACCGGAGTTTGAAGAATTCATTAAGGAAATACCAATTGGTAAAGAGCATAATAAAAAGGAATTGTTCGAGAGCTTCAAAAGAATTTATGAAGATTTTGGACAGATGAAGCAGAATAGTTTTTCTAAGTGGATAAAAGTCTATGCTGAATTGTACGATCTGAAAATTGATGAAAGGAAATCCGGAGCGGATAGGTATATAACTTTTAGAAAGAAAACTGATAAAGCTGAAGATAATGGACAAATGGATTTTTTGAGGACGGAAGTTTTTTAAGAAATTGAACACGGATTAAACGGATTTACACGGATTTTTCTAAGGGATGGACAAAAGGACAAAAAAGAAATGGAAAATCCCGCAAAGCGGGACAAGTTGTTAAATGGAAAATGGAAGATGGAGTTAGTAAGAATAATTAATAGTAGTAGTAGTATAAATGGATTTTGGTTTGTCCATTTGTCCAACCTCATCCTAAATCCTTCTCCTTAGAAAGGAGAAGGACTTTTGAAAGACTAAAAAATTAGTAACAAAATATGGAGTAAAAAATGTTGAACGAAGTGAAATCCCGTAATGCGGGATTTATTGAATTGAAAGACAAAACCACAAAAAGATTATCGCCAGTTAAGGCGATAAAAGCTAAATGTCTGGATTGTTCTGGCGGTTCCAAAAAAGAAGTGAGAGAATGTATCATCCAGGATTGTCCGCTTTATACTTTTAGATTGGGAAAGAATCCAAACCGGAAGCTTAAGAAAAACGGTTTCTCAACTACTGAAAAGAAATCAATAGGTAAAGTTGAACATAAAGCTGTTTTTGAGACAAGTTTGTTTGAAAAGTAAGAGTTGAGACGGAAGTTTTTAAGAAAAAATAGAATTTTAGTAGAGGTTCAGACATAAAATGATTGTAAAAAATTCTTAATTAGACTATATTTGAAAAACAAAAATTACGCGCCCGTAGCTCAATTGGATAGAGCGTTTGGCTACGGACCAAAAGGTTGAGGGTTCGAATCCTTCCGGGCGTACTAGAGAGTAGGTATATGGTATAAAGGTATAAGGTAAAACAAATACTTTGGTGATTATAAAGCTCGTTCTGATGAAATCAGGGCGGGCTTTTTTGTTATTGGACACAAATAACTTGACAAGAAATAGGAATTATCTTTATATTTCATTTGAACAATTGCTCAAGTGATGTGAATAAGAATAATGATATAGTTTGTGAAGTCGAATTCATTGATGAAAAGAAGGTAAAAGCTGTTAAGAAAAAACTGCCGGAAGATTCTTTTATAAATGAACTTTCTGAAACTTTTAAGAGTTTAAGTGATTTTACCAGGTTAAAAATTTTATTATCGCTTTCAGAAGATGAGTTATGCGTCTGTGATATAGCGGCTTTAACCGGTGTTTCTGTTTCTGCTATTTCTCATCAATTAAGATTATTAAAGAATAACAGATTGGTGAACTATAGAAAAGAAGGTAAGATGGTTTATTATTCTTTAGATGATGAGCATATAAATAAAATAGTAAATGAAGCGTCTAAGCATTGCAAGGAATATGCAGAATAGTATGCTGATAGATTACATAAATAAAACGACAAAAATTATTGCTGCAATCATTCTTACAGTGATAGTTTTTACATTTCTTCATTCGGAAGCTGGTTTGCTTAACTATGATGGGGATAATCACGGCGCACACGATTACTGTGAAATTGTAAAGACAGCAGCTACAAAAATTACAAAAGACATTTCTAAGAGTGTTGTAAGTCTGAAAGTTGATAAATCAATTTGTTTCCATTGCATTGATGAAACGAAACAATCAACTAAAGCATTTACAATATTAGATTCAGAACATTTCCACACACCACAAAAAACAACTGAAGTTTATCTTTTCAACAGAACATTTCTGATTTAACATTCCTTAACCATTCTTTTTTATTTCCCTTCTTGAAGGGATTACTACATTCCCCGATAAAATCGGGATAAGAATTTATAAAAGTATTTGGAGAAATTATGAAGCAACTATTTGCTTTGTTCATTCTGGCTTTCACGGTCAATATAATTTATGGACAGGAAGGAATGAACAAGGAATTAACATTAAGCGAAGCAATTGAAATAGGATTAAAGAATAATCCGGAAATAAAATCTGCACAGCAAGAAATAAATTCAGCTAAAGGAAGATTCTGGAGCGGTATATCGCTGCCGGCACCGGATATTTCTGTGCGGTATGAGTGGACGCCAAAAGATAAAAGTCTTGGAAGTTTTAGTGAAAGGACGCAAGAAGTAAGTCAATCTTTTGAGTTCCCTACTAATTATTTTCTGAAAGGTTCTAAGTTCAGCACACAGGAAGATATTGCATATTATGGATTGAAGCGAACCGAAATTATAATAACAGCACAGATTAAATCTGCTTATTACAATGTTCTTGCAAAGAAAGAACTTTTTGGAATAGCAGAAGAAAACAGAAAGATAACCGAAGATTTTTCAAAGAAGGCAGAGATACGATACAATGTTGGCGAAGGAACTAATCTGGAAAGATTAACTGCTAAAGTTCAGTTTACTGAAGCATCAAATAATTTAGAGGTTGCAAACAATGAACTGAGAACTGCCAATGCAGAATTAAATTTTGTGTTAGGATATGGAAAGCGGACAGATGAAATTTTTACTCTTGCAGATAGTTTAACTTTTACACCTTCTGAAAAACTTGCTTTTGATGAGTTATATAATCTGTCACTATCGGTTAATCAACAGATAAAAATTTCAGAGTTAAATGTAAGCACATCATCAATTGATAAATCGCTGGCGTGGTCTTCTCTTCTCCCCAACTTTAATCTTGCTTATTTCAGACAAACAAGAGATGGAGACAATGGTTTCTACGGAGCTTCATTTGGAATTTCTGTCCCGCTCTGGTTTCTGTTTGAAAACAGAGGACAAATTCAAGAAGCAACTGCAAATGTAAATATTGCAGAATCGGAATTGCAATTAACAAAGAATGAAGTTTATCTGAGATTAAGAAGCGCTTACAATGATTATGAAAATAATTTAAGACAGGTTAATCTTTACATAAGTGATATTCTGCCGCAGGCAGTAGAAGTTTACCGTTCTGCATCTGCAAGTTATGATGCAGGCGAAATTACTTACATAGAGTTTCTGCAGGCAAGACAAACTTTGATTGGTGCCAACAGCAATTATGCGAATGTGTTGTTCAATTATTACCGTTCGATATTTACACTTGAAGAAACGGTCGGACAAAACTTATAAGCCCATCCTAAATCCTTCCCAAAGGGAAGGACTTTTAGGAAACAATAGAAATTTGAAAAAGGAAGTTAAAATGAATTTGGAAATAGGAGTAAAAAATGCTGAAAGAAATTAAATCAAATCTTAAAATAATGTTAATAATAATGTTCATTACTGCTTTGGGATTAGTTGGCTGCGGTGATAATAAACCGGAAGAAACAACTAATGAAAAATCAGAAGAAGAATCACACGAAGTAAGTGAAGTTGTTCTGTCTTCCGAAGCAAGAAATAAAATAGACCTTTCCTTTGATGAAGTAAAGGAAGGAACAATAAGCGGGACATTAAGAGCACCGGCTAAACTTATAACGAACCAGGATTATGAGGCACAGGTTAGTTCATTAGTGCAAGGAAGAGTCCACGAAGTATATGTGAAGGAAGGCGATTACGTAAAAGAGGGACAAGTATTAATGCACGTTGAGGGTCTTGAAATAGGTGAAATAAAAGCAGTATTCTTACAAGCTAAAGCTTCGCTTGATTTTACCAAAGCTGCTTATGAACGTCAGCAAACTTTGCTTGAACAGAATGTCGGCTCACAAAAATCATTTCTTGAAGCCAAAGCAGAATATGAAAAAGCATTGGCGGAATACAATGCTGAAGATAAAAGAATTCATTCAATTGGTTTAGAACACAACGATATAGAAACCAGCGCCGATTCGGAACATATTGCAGGCGTGCTGCCGATTAAAGCACCAATAAGTGGAATTGTAACAGAACGAAATGTTGTAATTGGTCAATTGGTTGAGGCAAACACAACTGCTTTTAAGATAATGAATATCTCTAACCTTTGGGCTGAAGGACAGATTTATGAAAAGGATTTGGCAAAAGTTTCAGGCAAACCAAAAATTGAATTCACTACTGCTGCATATCCAAATGAAAAGTTCAAAGGTGAAGTCATTCTTGTTGGACAAACAATTGACGAGCATTCAAGAACAATAAAAGTGAGGGCTTCGCTTCAAAATATAAATAACAAGTTGAAGCCAAATATGTTTGGTGAATTGTTCATACCAATCAACAGCAATACAAAAGGAATTGTAATTCCAACAGATGCAATGGTTAAAGAAGGAAATGAATCTTACGTATTTATAGTTGAGAACGATTCCACTTTTACCAGGCGTAATGTAGAAACAGGAATTGAGTTAGCCGGAATGAGAGAAGTAGTGAGCGGATTAACAAAAGGTGAAAGAATTGTAACCAAAGGAGTGTTCTTCCTAAAATCAGAATTGATGAAAGAAACATTTGGAGAGGAAGAATAATATGATTGAAAGAATATTAAGATTTTCGTTAAAGCAAAAGCTGCTGATTCTGTTCGCAATTATTTTGCTTATAGCAGGCGGCATTGCTGCTTTTAGAATTTTACCGATTGATGCAGTTCCAGACGTAACAAATATTCAGGTTCAGATACTTACTAACTCACCTACTCTTGCACCGCTTGAGGTTGAGCGTTACATAACTTTTCCAATTGAAGTAGCAATGAACGGAATACCGGATGTTGAAGAAATCCGTTCTGTTTCAAAATTTGGATTATCATTGGTAACAGTTGTCTTTCACGATAATGTGGATATTTATTTTGCACGGCAGCTTGTGTTTGAACGGCTGCAAACAGCAATGGAAGATATTCCGCCGGAATTTGGTAAACCGGAACTTGGACCAACAAGCACGGGACTTGGTGAAATTTATCAATATATCATCAGACCAAAAGATAAAAACAAACAACTCCCAAAGGGGCAAGAAGATTCTCTTTCACAAATGGAAATGAGAACTCTCCAGGATTGGATTGCAAAAAGACAATTGCTTACAGTCCCGGGAATAAATGAAGTTAACAGTTTTGGCGGATTAGAAAAACAATACCAGGTGTTAATTGATCCGCAAAAACTTTTAAGCTACAATCTTACGCTGAGAGATGTATTCAATGCAGTTACAGAAAATAATGCCAATGCGGGCGGCGCATATATTGAACACGCAAACGAACAATATTTAGTTCGTGGTTCCGGCTTAGTGCAAAGTATTGATGACATAAACAATATTATTGTAAAAACATTAGAAAACGGAACGCCGATTTATGTTCATAATGTAGCAGATGTTCAGCTTGGTTCAGCAATAAGGCAGGGCGCTGTAACGATGAACGGCGAAGGTGAAGTTGCTGCCGGAATTACAATGATGCTAAAAGGTGAGAACAGTCGTGTGGTAGTTGATAGAGTAAAAGAAAAAATTGAAACTGTAAAAAGAGCATTACCGGATACAGTTACAATCGAACCTTTTTATGATAGAGCAGAATTAGTTAATCGAACCATAAAAACAGTTCAAACAAATTTGATTGAAGGCGGCGTTCTTGTAATACTTATTCTCGTTCTTCTTCTTTATAATCTACGCGGCGGATTTATTGTTGCATCTGTAATTCCGCTTTCAATGTTGTTTGCAGTAATAATGATGGTTGCAACCGGTGTATCGGGAAATTTAATGTCGCTTGGTGCAATAGATTTCGGACTGATTGTTGACGGCGCTGTTGTAATGGTGGAAAACACTATCAGGAAACTTCACGAAAGAAGAAATGGAATAAGCACAGAAGAAACAATACTTGAATCTGCTTTAGAAGTTGGAAGACCGGTTGTGTTTGCTGTTGGAATTATCATCATTGTTTACTTCCCTATTATGACACTTACCGGAATAGAAGGAAAAATGTTTAAGCCAATGGCATATACAGTAACGTATGCTTTAATCGGCGCTTTGATTCTGAGCTTAACTTATGTACCGGTAATGAGTGCACTGATGTATAGAAAAGGAAAAGTAACAGAGAAAGAAAGTCCAATTATTTCTTGGACAAAAAAGAAATACGTTCCGCTGCTAAGAAAAATTCTTCATAAAAGAATAATAGTTACAGTCGCTGCAGGCGCATTTGTAGTTGTAAGTCTTTTCATATTTCCTTTTTTAGGAAGTGAATTTATACCACAGCTTGATGAAGGTTCAATTGCAATACAGGCATTGCGGCTTCCGAGCATTTCTTTAACTACTGCTGTTAATACATCTTCTTTAATAGAAAAAGAAATTTTAAAATTCCCGGAAGTGAATTATGTGGTTTCAAAAACAGGACGTGCAGAAATTGGAACGGATCCGATGGGAGTTGAAATGAGCGATATCAATGTTGAACTAAAACCAAAAGATGAATGGACAACCGGGCGGAATAAAGAAGAGCTTGTTAATGCAATGAGCGAGCAGCTTTCAAAACTTCCCGGGATGGTATTCAGTTTTTCGCAGCCGATTCAATTAAGAGTTGCTGAGTTAATCGCCGGAGTTCGTTCAGATATTGCAATAAAACTTTTTGGCGAGGATTTGGAAACGCTAAAAGAAAAAGCAGAGGAAATAGCAAAAGTAGTAACAAAGATAGAAGGCGCAGCTGATGTGAAAGTTGAACAGGTAACCGGTCTGCCGCAGCTTCAGATAAAAATAGACAGAGGCAAAATTGCACGTTACGGAATAAATGTAGCAGATGTTAATCAAATAATTGAAACTGCAATTGGCGGTAAATCTGCCGGTGAAGTGTTTGAAGGCGAAAGAAGATTTGATTTGGTTGTTCGGTTTACAAAAGAAGCACGAAATAATGTTGATGTCATAAAAAACATTTTAATTCCAACGCCAACTGGTTCGAGCATTCCGCTTAGCCAGGTTGCTGATGTTTATGTTGAAGAAGGTCCCGCACAAATAAGCCGGGAACACAGCCAGAGAAGAATTGTTGTTGAACTAAACGTAAGAGGCAGAGATATTGGAAGCTTTGTTGAAGAAGCCGAAAGAACAATTTATGATAAAGTGAATCTTCCGGCAGGATATTATTTGGAATGGGGCGGAACATTTGAGCAGCTTGCAAGCGCACGAGAAAGATTAGTGATTGTTGTTCCACTCTCTCTCTTCTTAATCTTTTTGCTTTTGTTTATTTCATTTGGTTCGATAAGAAATGCGTTACTGATTTATACAGGAATTCCTTTTGCAATTGTTGGTGGAATTTTTTCTTTGCTGATAAGAGGAATGCACTTTAGTATTTCTGCCGGAGTTGGATTCATAGCATTGTTTGGCGTTGCTGTGTTGAATGGTGTTGTGATGGTTTCATTTATAAATCACTTAAGACAAGAAGGAAAGCCGCTTGAAGAAGCAGTTATAGAAGGAGCTGCAACAAGGTTACGACCAGTGCTTATGACCGCGCTTGTTGCGTCGCTTGGTTTTATTCCTATGGCAATATCAACCGGAGCCGGCGCTGAGGTGCAGCGGCCACTTGCAACTGTTGTTATTGGCGGACTTATTACTTCAACGATATTAACGCTATTTGTGCTGCCAACTTTCTATATGTGGTTTGAGAAGAGAAAAGAAGAGAAGCCCCTCTAAATCTCCCCGAAGGGGAGACTTTAGGACTATCTTCGGTAGTTAAAATGAGAGATAGTAGATGAGAACTATATTATGAAAAACATAATAATAAAATCAAAAATAAAATGTCCTTATTGCGGTTATGAAAAGAAAGAAGAAATGCCTATGGACGCTTGTGTGCATTTTTACGAATGCACACAATGCGGCAAAATATTAAAACCAAAAGAAGGTGAATGCTGCGTTTTCTGTTCTTACGGAAATGTTAAGTGTCCACCGAAACAAATTGAAGAAAATTCTATTCAATAAACAAAGTTAAAGGAAATATTTATGAAAGAGATAAAAGCCATTGTGCAACCGTTTATGTTAATTAAAGTAGTAACAGCCCTTCATAAAATTGAAGGGCTTCCGGGAATAACTATTTCTGAGACAAAAGGATTCGGCAAAAGCAAAGGTAAAAAGGAAAATAATGAGGAAGGTATTTTTGAGTTTGTGCCTAAGAATAAAATAGAAGTTGTTGTGCAAGATGAGTTGGTTGAACAGGTTGTGAATACAATTCAGGAAAATGCACACACGGGGAATCCAGGCGATGGAAAAATATTTGTTACGGAAGTTAGCAGCGTTGTAAAGATTAGAACGAATGAGAGAGGAGAGAGTGCGATATAAAAAGCCCCCTAAATCCCCCAAAGGGGGACTTAAAGAAATGGAAGATGGAGTCGTGGAATAATGGAGTAATGATGAAAAATATTTTTGTAGTGATAGTGTTGGCAGTTTTTACTGCGGGATGTGTGCAGACAATAAATCTTGGTTTGATAGCTTCAAACAACAGACTGCAGGAATTTTTTATTGATGACTATAAAATGTGGATTCAGATTACTGAATCAACTGATAATGAATATCTTTATTCAATTTCGTTCTTTGATAAAAATGAGAATACATCTATTAAAGATGTAAAATCAGAAATAGAAATAAAGAAGTATCCGGAAAATCCGAAAACACATTATAAGCACAGGCATAGTAAACAAACATTGGTTAACGGATTAAAGCCGATTTATGATGCGAACTCAAATGACTATGATTTCAGATATAAATTTAGCAGCAAAGGTAAGTATGAATCAACTATTGAATTGAGTGAGATTAATGGAAAACCATTAGAGAAAAATTTACTTATTTCGTTTGACCAAGTGTTATAGAGAGAAAAAGGTATAATGGTATATAGGTATAAAGGAAATAATATAAGAGTTTATCATTAAGCGAAAGGAGCGTTAATTATGAAACGAATTATTTTTTTAGTTGGTGTTGTTGCAGTTGCCTTAGGCAGCACCGGATGTTATTCAATGTATGAAACTCAGTTTGCACGAGATGAGCTTCCACCGGATTCAAGCGCAATGTCTATTGATGAGGTTATCACTTTGAGCAATGAAGGCGTAAGTGATGAATTAATTATATCTCAAATAAAAGCAACGTATTCATACTTCGGGCTTACAACTGATGATATTGTTTACTTGAAGAAAGCCGGGGTGAGCGAAAAAGTCATTAATGCAATGATTAAAACAGCCGAACCTACAACACGTAAAATAAGAAGATACTATTACGGCTCTTCTTATTATGGTTATCCATACAGTTACTACTACGGTTATCCGTGGTATTCTTCGTTTTATTTTGGTTACTACGGCGGGCATTACAGAAACTATCCATCTGTTTCACACTTCCCTTCTTATGGCGGTCATTACAATCGCGGTTATTTCGGCGGACACGGCTACAGGGGAAACTATTCAGGTAGTAACGGATTCAGAGGATTTTCCGGCGGGCATCGTTCTGCAGGAAGACATAGATGAGATGGAAAAGATTGAATGAGATAAAGTTGTGAATAAATATTTCTCAAATAATATAGTTTTTGTTTGTTGGTTCTGTATCGTCTTTAATGCCGGGATAACTGCGCAGAGTATAGACGGCACTGTAAACAATACAACAAAACAGGAGAATCTTTTAGACCAAATTGCTGACGAAGGAAATTCTATTGAAAGTATTCGCAAGTATTATGAAGCAATTCTTAAAACAGACAGCACGGATTATGATGCGCTTACAAATCTTGGAGTGATTCATCAGCGATTTGGAGATGAGGAAAAGTCTCTGCAATATTTTAAGAATGCAGTAAAGTTTCATCCGCAAAGAGCAAGGGCATTTCATAATCTTGGAATTCTCTACGGTTTAATAGGAAAGCTTGATGAGGCAGTTATAAATCTTAATAAAGCAGCAGAGCTTGATACGAGAAGCCCAAACTCTGTAAGGCAATTAGGAATTATTTATCTACAGAATGAAAAGTATAATGAAGCGATTGAATCTTTTAACCGCGCTTTGAGCAGAGAGAAATTAGATATTGAAAGCTATTTAGGAAAGGCGATTGCTTACTGGTCTCTAAAAGATTACGATAAGGTTATTTCAGAAATAAATAAAATGCAATCGCTTGGTTTGCGTTTCAATAGAATGGAACTGCTGCTTGCTGATGTGTATTTTAAGAAAAAAGACTATGAAAAAGCAATGGAATATGCAAAGATAGATGAATCGGAAAACTCATCTAAACCGGAAGGTCATTATCTGCTTGGAGTTCTTTATAAAATTGATGGTGAAAATGAGAAAGCAGAAAATGAATTTGAAGAAGCAAATAAAATAACTCAACAAAATCCTACTGCTCAATTGGAGTTAAACATTAATATTTTTTTCAGTGCAAAAGTAAAATGAAAATGAAAAAGAAAATTTTTATAACAATAATATTCCTATACTTTTTTATAACAGGATGTAATCCGTTAATTATAATTGAAGAAGGCAAAAACAGCGCTGTGCAGGATTTTTATGTTGATAATTATAAAATGCAAGTTCGGATTACACGTGTATCGGATGATAATGAATATCTTTGTTCATTCTCACTATTTAATAAAACTGATACTATGCCTATAGAAGGCATAAAGTCTTATCTGGATATAAAAAAATATGGTCCACGTCGACGTAGATATAAGCGAGAAAAGTTCCCCTACTTAAATGGATTGGAACTAATCTATAATTCACTAACAAATGAATACGAGCATAAATATAAATTTACAGACAAAGGCAAATATGAATTAACAATACGGTTAAGTGAAATTTCCGGGAAAGCATTAGAGGAAGATATTCTTATTTCATTCGACCAGGAAGCAAAGTAATATGTTAAAGCAAAAATAATTTATGAATATTATGAAAATGTTATTCGATAAAATATTGGACAAAGTTGCAGGTAATAAAAAACGAAAGATATTAAGCGGAACTGTTTTATTAGCAGTATTAATTAGTTTTGTTCACTACGAAACTTTTGCCAGCGAAGAAATATATCTCGAATTTTTACACCAGCTTCTGACAAAGCTTTATTTCTTTCCGGTTTTTATTGCTGCCTTATTCTTAGGTAAAAAAGGAGCTGTAAAACTGGCTCTGGCGGTTTCAATATTATATCTTCCGCATTCTATAAATGCCGGTCTTTTTTCAAAGTTAAATATTGCAGAAAACATTTCAGAGTTAATATTAATCTGGGCAGTAGGCATAATTGCCGGGGTGTTGATAGATAAGTTAAAAAAAGTCCAGAATGAAAAAGCGCGATTGGCTGCTTTAGAAAAAGTATCATCGGTTTTAAATATTATCAACAAAGATATTGTAAATGATTATGCTGCTTGTGAAGGATTAACAAAATCTCTTACAAGTATTTATAATAACGGTGATGGAAATTCTTTCACTGTAAAATTACTGTCTGAAAAATTAGAGCGTTTGGGTTCTCACATATCTCATCTGTCTAACCTCGCAGCGCCAAAACCAATAAAGAAAACTAAATACAATTTTTTCCATCTTGCTAAGAAATGTGTGAATGAAGTTATACGGGAAAATCCCGGTTATACTGTTTCTTTTATTAATGAAGAAAAACTGCCGCCGGTTTATATGGATGTAAGGCAAATTGAATTTGCCGTAAAGCAGGTTTCACAAAGTTTTCTTGATAAGAACACGCGCAATAAAGAACTGGTGGTATCAACATCAAAAAATAATTCTACGGCTAAAATAACTCTAACACTGAACGGGAAGAAAAGATTTCAAAAAAATAAAGGAACGGAAGTGTTTGATTTGGTAGCAGATCCGGAGAAGGGATATTCATTTGCACTTGCATCGTCTATTATAAAGTTACACGGCGGAGATTTAGAATTTGAGTCCACTGAAGGCAGCATTAAATCAATCTATTTCAGTTTGCCTTTAAGCGATACCTAATTTATGAGTTTGGTAGAATAAAAGAATAAGCATAAGAAAGGAGTTCTTATAATGAGTCGTAAAATTATCATCCCAGTAATTTTAATTTTATTTGGCTGGTCATACAATACATTTGCGGGATGCGGTTCGGCAACTTGCCCGTTAAATTCTCATCGTTATCTTTCTGAGGGCTGGTTGCAATTATCAATTGCACGCGAATATATAAATCAGGACAGAATTTTTCTTGGTTCTTCATTGTCGTCCGTCGGCGCATTCAGGCAAGCCGGACAAGAACACGATGAGGTGCAAACTATTAATCAAAGAGACATTCTGCAGCTTCAGTATGGAATTACAGAAAGAGCCGGATTGAATATCGAGCTGCCGTTTATTAGCCGCGAACACGGTCATATAAATCTTGAAGAAAATAAATGGCAGTCTTGGAACTTCAATGGACTTGGTGATTTAATTCTCAGTGGTCAATATGCTCTAACATTACCGTCTTCAGTGTTTGAACCATACTTAAGTGTTCTGCTGGGCGTTAAGCTTCCAACCGGTGTAACAAATATTAAAAATGCTGAAGGTGAGGAAGCTGAAGTTACTATACAGCCCGGAACCGGTTCGTATGATATTATAGTTGGTGCAAACTACAAACAAGCTGTAATTAGCGTTCCTACAATTTCAGGCAGTTTGTATAGTGAACTACCACTTATAATTGGTGCAACATATCAGGCAAACGGCAAGGGCAAAGATGATTGGCGTTTTGGAAATACATTAATTGTGTCGGTTGGAACTGCTTATCAATTTGTCCAGCGTGCAAGTTTGCTTTTACAGGTAAACGGTAAGTTTCAGCAGAAAGCAGATGTGGGCAATGTAAATCCCGCAGATGTTCCGCCCGGCAACACTGGCGGTAATTGGGTTTTTGTAAGCCCGGGAGCGAATATTCAGGTAACCGATGCCATCTCTGCTTATGCTTACATTCAAATTCCGGCTTATCAAAAAGTTAACGGAATTCAGCAGACTGCAAGAGTTAATATGCAGTTCGGTTTGTCTGCCAATGTTGGATTGCTCGATTGAAAAAGATAATACATTAAAGGAAAATTATTATGAAAACAAATGAACAGCTTTTTAGAATCTTAATAGAAGATGGATTCAGTAAAGGCGATGTGAGTGTTTTTGATAAATATTCTTCGGCTGATTTTATCGAACATCAAAATGGAATCAAACCTCAAAATGTTGAGGGAGTTAAGAAAGCTATTAGCAATCTGCATAACTCTTTCCCGGATTTTTCTTTGACAATTGAAGATTTGGTATCTGATGGAGACAAAGTCTGGGGGCGTTTGACCGGGCGAGGTACTCATAAGAAACAGTTTGGTCCTATGCCGCCTACAAATAAAAAATATGAAATTACCGTCATTGATATTATGCGTTTCAAAGAGGAAAAACTGATAGAACATTGGGGCGTTGCCGACAGATTATCATTGATGGAACAGCTTGGTATGAAACCACCGCCAAAAATAATTATGAAGGTATTGAGTTTACTTAAATGAAAATCTTATGAAGAAGGCATTCAAGATTATATTGGTTTGTCTGGTTTGCGTAGTAATTGTTGCTTTCATCGTTTTAGTAGTGCAGTATTTTATTAATTAGAAAGGATTAAAAATGAAAAAGAATATGGGCTCTGCCGATAGAATTATACGGGTTATAATTGCGGCAATTGTTGCGGCTCTTTTCTTCACTAATGTTTTAACCGGAACTTTAGGAATAATTCTTTTAGTGCTGTCTGTAGTTTTTGTTTTGACAAGTTTATTCAGCTTCTGTCCGCTTTATATAATTTTCGGAATTTCGACTTGTCCGGCAAAAAAAACTAATAGGTGATGAAGTGAAAATATTATCCAAATTAATTTTCCCGGTAATTGTAGCAGCAGTAGTTCTGGTAATTTATTTCACATACTTTGCACCAACGGATGAATTGGGCTCATTCAGTAAATTCAATCCGGGAAGTGAAGTTAATCAACAAGTTAATGCAGCTGTTATAAAAGAAAAAGGTTTTGAAAGAGATGCAAGCGGAAATATTATTTCCTTCTTCGCAAGGGACAAAGATAATATTGAGATGAAAGTTACATCTCACGAACCAATACTGCCGGAAATTGCTAATGCTGAAGTAGTTGAACTGCTTGGGCATATACACGAGAACAGTATCATTGCTTCTAAAATTTCTATAATAAAATAAAGAAGATAAATTAAAAGGAGTTCAAAATGGCTAAAATTAATAACGTAAATCTGGCAGGCGTTAAAGCGTTTGAGGAACAAATTAAAAAGGATTCTTCAGCGGCAAGAAAAACTCAGGGCGTTGAAGGCGAATGGGTGCTCGAAGAAGGCGGCGCTCAATTCATATCGAAAATAAAATTTGAAGGAGGCGAAACTGAATTCAAAGTTGATAATCCCACATTTATGGGCGGAAGCGGTTCGCTGCCCGGACCGATGCATTATTGCTTTTATGGATTGGCTTCGTGCTACACCGGAACGTTTGCAACTATGGCGGCGATGCTCGGCATCAAGCTAAAAAAACTAACCACAAAAGTTGAAGCCGATGTGAATTTTTCAAAAGTATTCGGCATAAGCGAAGAACCAATAATGGAAGAAGTCCGTGTAAAGCTTACGGTTGTAAGCGATGAACCGGAAGAAAAAATAAAGCAGGCAGAAGAGCTTGCATTGCAGCGCTGCCCGGTTGTCTTTACTCTTAAAAATCCGGTTAAGCTGGTTCCAGCTTTGGAAATATCAAACAGATAATTACAAAGGATAAATCTTATAAGATTATAAAAGGAGAAAATATGTTTAATAAATATCATCGCAGTGCTGCAATTTGTCTTTTAGCATTTGGAATAATTTCTTTCACATCTGTTCTTAATGCTCAAAATGATAAGCCAATTTCAATTCCAAAGGTTGGCGATAAAGCGCCGGAGTTTTCCCTCCAAGATTTTAACGGAAATAAATTTGAACTTTCCAAAGCTGTTCAGCAGCACGGTCTTCTTCTGTGGTTTACGAATTTGTGCGAGGGCTGCCAATCAAAAATATCAGATGTTGAAAAAATAAAATCTGTTTATGAAAAAAAAGGAGTAAACATAGCAGCCGTAAGCGTTCTTGGTGAGGACAGAAAAACTGTTGAGCAAATAATTAAGGATAACAAGATAACCTTTCCATTCCTTTATGATCCCGATGGGAAAGTAGCAGAAATATACAGTGGAAAATATATTCCCGGCACTTGTCCATTGAAGAACATTTATATTATCTCAAAAGACGGCAAGATTACTTTTGCAAGTCATTTGCCAGGAGTTAAGACGAATGAATTAATAAAACAATTAGATAGACACATTGACAAAGGAGATTTATTAAAATGAAAAAATTCACTTTACTCTTGATTCTGTTTTCTGCACTAAATTTTGTGATGATTCAAAATACAGTCGCCCAGGAAAAAGTAGAAATCGGTTTCTGGACGCAAGCGTGGTATCAGTATGTTGAAAATGGAAAGAACAACAAGTCGCTTAACGATTTTATGATTCGAAGAGCATATCTCTCTGTAAAAGGGCAGCCGACAGATTATCTTAGCTTTTTCACTCACATTGCTGTTGACCGTTTGGGACAAGATGGACTCGATAATCCTTCGCTTGCTTTGGGCAGCGGCGTTGCTTTCCGTGACCTTTGGATAACGCTGAACTTAAGTGAGAGCTTTAAAATTCAGGCAGGGCGTATGTATGTTCCCTTTACACGTAATTATGGAACAACATCTACCAAAGCGATGCTGACAACCGACTTAACATTTTTGCAAGGCGGTGTTCGCGGAACAATTTTTTATGCAAGCAAAGTCGGGCGGGATGACGGCGTAACTTTATGGGGCAATCCTTTTGAGGACATTCTGCAATATCGCTTAATGGTTTCCGAAGGAGTTGAAGATAATAATAATCCAAACGATAACCTTCGTTTTGCCGGAAGAGCTGCGCTCAATTTATTCGAACCGGAAAAAGATTGGTTTAACCAGGGAACATATCTCGGTCAGAAAAAAGTTTTGAGTCTGGGATTTGGTATGGATAGTCAAAGTGGATTGACCTTAAACAATCAAACAGACAGAAATAATCTTAGCTGGACAGTTGATACTTTTCTCGATTATCCGGTGCCGGCAGGTGCGATTACAGTTGAATCGGCTTTCATCAATATTCAGAACAATACTCAAACACATAACTTCACTCAATTAGCTGCAGGAGATAATGCAAAGCTTTTCTACATCCAGACAGGTTATTATTTTATGCCATTAACGGGAGTTGGACATTTTCAGCCGTATTTCCGCTATGAAACTGCTTCTATTGACAAGAAAGACAACACGAGCTTTATAGGCGGCGGTTTGAATTATTATATCAAAGGTCATAACGCCAAGATAAGTTTTGATTACACTTTTGTTAATCATCCGGTTATTAATGACCAGAGCATAGTAACCGTACAGCTTGCGGCGGGAATATGATTTTTATGAAAAATCAGAAAGGATAGTTATGAAAGGTATTGCATTCGCTTGTAATATGTCAGCAATAGAGCAGTCTATGCGAAGCGTGCATATTGAAACAATAAAAAAAGTTTTTCAATCCACAAAAGAAATAAAAGAGATTTCAGATGGGTTTGCTTTCCTATTATCAAGTGAAAACAATACTCTGCTTAACTTAATGACATTTATTGATAAAGAAAGATTATGCTGTCCGTTCTTCGGATTCATAATTAAGATAGAATCAGATGGTGGAAATGTTTGGTTAAAAATTAATGGACCGAATGGAGTGAAAGATTTCATCAAAGCTGAGTTCAGAGATTATATACCATTTGAAGTTTCTTGGTAATTAAATGTAATTATTAAATCGTTGTTAAAAGCATTTTGAAAGATATTAATATGATAGAAGTAAAAAAATACAAAACAGATTTAATTAGAATTATTTTAATGGCTCTCTCCCTTCTGTTAAGTTGGTTTGGTGTTTGGAAAGTATTCGCTTCTTTTGATTTCATTGCACTTACTGCAACTTTAGTTGGTGGCTATCCAATGTATGAAGAAGCATTCGAGGCAATACGCAAACGCAAAATGACAATGGAGCTTTCTATGTCAATTGCAGTGCTTGCTACATTGTTAATCGGAAGCTTCTTTACAGGTTTAGTAATAACATTTTTTGTTTTAATAGCCGAACTGCTCGAAGACTTTACTGTAGATAGGGGCAGAAAAGTTATTGAAAAGTTAGTGCAGCTTCTGCCGGATAAAATAACAGTGAGAAAAAATAATGAAGAACAAGAAATCAATTTAAGCAATGTTAGTTTAGATGACATCGTAATTGTAAAACCGGGTTCAAGAATTCCGGTTGACGGCGAAGTGACCAAAGGTAATTCTTCTGTTGACCAATCTTCAATTACAGGTGAATCTTTACCAATTGAAAAGACTGAAGGAACAACTGTCTTTGCCGGAACTATCAATCAAACCGGAGTTCTTGAAGTAAAGCCAACTAAAATTGGTAAGGACACAACTTTCGGGAAAATAATTGAAATAATTGAGAAGGCAGAAAAATCAAAAGCGCCAATTCAAAAAACAGCAGATAAACTTGCAGCAAGATTAGTTTATTTCGCTTTTACGGGAGCTGCCGTAACATTTTTATTTACTCAAAATATTTACTCAACAATTTCCGCATTAATTGTGGCGGGAGCTTGCGGTGTTGCAGCCGGAACTCCTTTGGCAATTCTTGCAGGAATTGGCAGAACTGCTAAAGAAGGCATTATTGTTAAAGGCGGTATTTATCTCGAACAGCTTGGAAAAGTTAATACAATTGTTCTTGATAAAACCGGAACGTTAACATTAGGAATTCCAAAAGTAGTAAACATTAAGCCCTTCAACGGTTATTCTAAAGATGAAGTATTGAAGATAGCTGCAACTGCGGAACAACATTCAGAGCATCCTTTGGCAGGTGCGATTATTAATGAGTTCAAAAAAATTGGCGCAAGTGTGAATGAATATCAGGATATAAAATATTTTCCGGGAAAAGGATTAATCTGCACTGTCCAAAGAACTCCTAACGAAGATAATGGCAATCCCGCGAACGGGACAGGCAAAATTCTTGTCGGTAATTCTTCTTTCTTAAAAGAAAATTATGTGGAGTTAGACTCCGGTGTAGTTAAATATCTTGAAGATAGGAAGGAAAGCGGTGAGACAGATGTTCTGGTTGTTAATAACGGATTGGTATTAGGTGCAATAAGCATTGCAGATGTTCTTAGAGATGAAGCTGTTCCGGCAGTTGAAGAATTAAAAAAACTTGGGAACAAAGTAATTCTTTTAACAGGCGATGCAATTAACATTGCCAACAAGATTGGTGAGAAATTAAAAGTAAATGAAGTGCACGGTGAAATGCTTCCGCAGCAAAAACTTGAAAAGATTAAACAGCTAAATAACGAAAGAAAAATAGTTGCAATGGTTGGCGACGGTGTTAATGATGCGCCGGCTTTGATAGAAGCTAATGTCGGAATCGCAATGGGAACATCAACGGCAGTTGCACTTGAAAGTGCAGATATAGCTCTTGCAAATAACAACCTTAGAAAAATAGTTGAGGCAATTAAAATAAGCAGGCAATGTTTGAATGTAATATCATTTAATTTCTGGGGAACAGTTGCAATTGATACTGCAGGAGTTGCACTTGCATTTATGGGATACTTAACACCGCTTTTAGCAGCGTTAATTCACACTGTTTCCGAATTAGTTTTTATTCTAAACTCGGCAAGACTGTTTACGAAAAGATGACAAAAAAGCAAAGGTCCTTTATGAAAAAATATCAATTAAAAAATATTGATTGTGCATCTTGTGCAGCGAAAATAGAAGACGGGCTTGCGAAAATGCCGGAAGTGAAATTTGTCTCGGTGAATTTTGCAAACTCAACTCTGCAGATTGATGCGCCGGATATTGAAGAAGTAAAACAAAAAATTAAAGAATTAGAACCGGAAGTTGAAGTAGTTGAGCCGACAGAAACTGGTTTAGGCGAAACACGACCTACCAAACGGTCTTCTATAAAAGATGAACTGGCTGAAAACAAATTACAACTTTTCAGAATCGGTTTTGTAATTGCCTTTTTAATATTCGGAATGGTATCTGAAGATTTAATTCACAACACACCTTTCAAGTGGGCCGAATATTTAGTTTTTATTACGGCATATTTAATAAGCGGCTGGGGTGTAATTGGCGGAGCGGTTAGAAGCATTGTGAAAGGAAAAGTATTCAACGAACATTTTTTAATGACGATTGCTACACTCGGCGCTTTTGCCGTAGATGAAATGCCAGAAGCTGTTGCTGTAATGTTGTTTTATGTTGTAGGCGAATTGTTCCAGGATATTGCAGTGAACCGTTCGCGAAAATCTGTTAAAGCATTATTGGAAATAAGACCGGATTATGCAAACATCAAAACAAATGGTGATGTTAAAAGAGTCTCGCCAACAGAAGTTCATCCGGGACAAATAATTGTCGTAAAGCCGGGAGAAAAAATTCCTTTGGATGGGAATATCATTGAAGGAAATTCTTTTGTTGATACTTCTGCTTTAACAGGCGAATCTGTTCCAAGAGCGGTTAAGGAAACAGAAACAGTTTTAGCCGGAATGATTAACAAAAGTGGAATGTTGACCATTAAAGTAACAAAAGAATTTGGTGAATCTTCCATTTCAAAAATTTTAGAGTTAGTTGAGAATGCAAGCAGCAAGAAAGCCGAGACAGAAAAATTCATTACAACATTTGCAAGATACTACACGCCGGTTGTAGTGTTTGGCGCGTTTCTGCTTGCAGTAATTCCGCCGTTGTTTTTTGCAGAACAAACTTTTACTAATTGGATTTACCGTGCTTTGGTTGTGCTGGTAATTTCTTGTCCTTGTGCTTTGGTAATCAGCATTCCGCTTGGATACTTTGGCGGAATCGGCGGAGCCAGCCGCAAAGGAATTTTAGTAAAAGGTTCAAACTATCTCGATGCACTCACAAAAATTAAAACAGTTGTATTTGACAAAACCGGAACGCTGACTAAAGGTGAATTCAAAGTTGCTGAAATAATTTCAGCCAACGGTTTCAGGGAAGAAGATATTCTTAAATATGCAGCTTACGCAGAAGCAAACTCGAGTCATCCAATTGCAAAATCAATTTTAGATGCTTATAAAAATCAAATCCCGCAAAATGAAATTAGTGAGCTGAAAGAAATCTCCGGTCATGGTATTCAGGCAAAAATTAATGGAAACGAAATATTAATCGGCAATGATAAACTTCTTCATAAAGAAAATATTAAACACGATAAATGCGATATTGAAGGAACAGTTGTTCACGTTTCTGTAAATAAAAAATATTCGGGTTACATTGTCATATCCGATTCATTAAAAGATGAAGCCGTGGAAACGATTGCTGAGTTGAACAAATTAAAAGTAAACACAGTTATGCTTACCGGCGATAACAAAAGCGCAGCAGAAGTTTATGCAAAAAAGCTTGGCATAAAAGAATACTATTCGGAACTTCTGCCGGAAAACAAAGTTGAGCATATAGAAAAATTACTCGGCTCAACAAAGGACGGCAAAGTTGCATTTGTCGGCGATGGAATAAACGATGCTCCGGTTATTGCCCGTGCAGACGTTGGAATTGCAATGGGCGCACTCGGCTCGGATGCAGCAGTTGAAACAGCAGACGTTGTATTGATGACAGATTCGCCGATGCAAGTTGTAAAATCAATTGAAGTAGCAAAACGAACGAGAACGATTGTCTGGCAGAATATCGCTTTTGCAATGGGGGTAAAATTATTCTTCATTCTTCTCGGTGCATTTGGAATAGCTACAATGTGGGAAGCAGTGTTTGGCGATATGGGCGTTGCGATAATTGCGATATTGAATGCAATGAGAGTGATGAGAACGTGAGGAAAGCATTGGAAGAAAAAAATGAACAAAAATTCTAACAATGAAAAAATTAAAGGCTTTAAATCGTGATGTATTCAGGGAATAAACTTTTGGTTTTGCCGGAAATGAAGGTTTCTTACATTATTCTGCCGCAGCATTAACTATTTATGCTGTTGTTAATAAAATTATAAAATTGGAAGACTTTAATAACGCTCTATCACCATAATTAGTGAGGTGAACGAATAATTATCATCATTTGTTGCGATTGAAAAAGCCGCAGCAAACAAGATACTTTTGTATTGTTAAAATAACATACAAAACAATATCGTAATTATTCGGGAGCTTACAATGTTTAGAACCAAATTACTTATAACAATTCTATTTTCTATCTCTTCGTTCCAACTATATTCTCAAACAAAATTGGAATCAGAGGAATCTAATTCTACCAAACCAAATTTTTCAAAAGCAATTGAAGATAATTCGTTTTTAATGGAAGAAGCATACAACCAGGAAGATGGAGTAATTCAGCATATTTCTTCTTTGATGCGAGACCATTCTAAAAATTATTTTTATGCGTTTACTGAAGAGTGGCCATTTTTTAGTCAGACGCATCAGTTAAGCACCACAATTCCATTTTCTTATTTTAGCGAAAATTCAGTTTCAGGTTTTGGAGACATCTACTTAAACTATCGTTATCAATTGTTTGAGCACGATGATTGGATAACCGCTGCGCCAAGGTTTAGCATCATTTTGCCTACTGGTAATTCAAAAAAAGGATTAGGTGAGGATGTAACAGGATTTCAGATAAATGTGCCTTTTAGTAAAAGATTAAGTGAAAATTTTGTCACTCATTTTAATTTCGGTATCACAATGATGCCTAATTCAAAAACAATTATTTCTGATAATGAGATTAGCAAAACGCTTACTTCATATAATTATGGTGTAAGCTTTATCTGGCTTATGAGTTACAATTTAAATTTTATGCTTGAAGTAGTGGGGAATTCTTTTGCTGAATTCGACTCGAATGGAGATGTTACAAATAGTAAAGTGAATACGATAAGCCCCGGCATCCGTTATGCAGTTGATATAAATAATCTACAGATTGTTCCGGGATTGGCTTTTCCAATTAACTTTGAAGGCGGTAGTTCAAAGACAAGCGTATTAGCATATCTGTCGTTTGAACATCCGTTCTAACCAATGGAACAATTCCAATATCCCCCAAAATATTGGCTTACAAAAACCGGATAACCAAGATTGGCTTGGCAAAGGATATTTATGTGAAAGTTATTTTTTAATGTCTTTCTCACTGAAAAGAAAGGGATTCTCATTTAAGAAACTTGATTTGTTTTAGATGAAACGAAAAGCAGTTTTTGGGCAAAAAAGGATTGAAAGCTTAATCAAAGTTATTTCTATCCAATGGTATAATAGTTGGTGAAAACACTTAGTGTTTAGCTAAGTTAGATTCGATGTCGAAAAAGAAAAAAATAGTATTTCTAATTTTAATTGCTTTCAGCAACTTAATTGCCTTCCAGAATCAATTTATAATCTGTAAAGAAAGTAACGGTAAAATATTCATTGAGTCGTCCTTAAATAAATGCTGCGACAAAAATGAAACGATTTGCTGCTTTGGTAATCGGAATTTCAAATTAGAGTATTCTATTTCTAAACAAGCCGATAATTGTTCTGATACACAATTAGAAATCCCGGTATTTAATAAGCAGAATTTAGTGAAAGTTACTGTTGAGCATTCTTCTTCTTTCAACGTTGATTCCAATCTATTAACAAACAATAATTCGGTTGTTGAACTTCCAATAACTACAGATAATTCTAACGCACAGAGTCAAAAGTTTATTTCCTCAATTGTTTTACTTATTTAATTCTATCCCTTCTTAAATTTTAGTTTACAATTTTTATCAGATATTTTTAATAAAGGTGAATGATATGAAGAATATATTTATTCTATTTTTGCTTGCACTTGCAAGTTATACTAATGCTCAAATGATGGGAGATCATTTCAGACCAGATAAAGCAGATACAACAACAGTTACAGGAACTGTGATAGTAGATGAAAGTTTTCAACATCCAATTTATTTTTTGGATACAAACAATGATAACCGGCCGGATTATCATTTAAATCTTGGTCCTTGGTGGTACCAGCCAGACAGCACAAATGCACAGCGCCCAAATAATGGTGACCAAATAACTATTCAAGGCGGAAAATATCAAATGCCTATGTATCAATTTCCAACTATAGTTGTTTATGAAATAAATGGTGAATTTTGGCGGGATCCATTTTTTGCACAGTGGAATAATATGGGACGGCACAATCATCAATATGGATGGATGGGACACGGACAATATCAAGGCGGTTATGGTTTCGGATGGAATCACGATACATTAAAAGCAGTTGAACTGACGGGAATGGCATTGGTTGATACAACTTTTTATATGCACTCTTACTATCTTGATACTGATAATGACAGCCAGCCAAATTATTTTCTTAATTTTGGTCCATTCTGGTATGAACCGCTAAGCGGAGCTAAGAGACCGGCAAATGGTGAAACAGTTACTATAAAAGGCGGAACTTTAGGAATGAATACATCCTTGCCAATGATTGTTGTATTCGAAATTAATGGACTGGTTTGGAGAGACTCAACAAAGCTTTTCCCGCATCTCGGCGGAATGTGGATGCACGCAAATGATAGCAACAAACGTTTTTATACTCCGTTTGATTATGATGATTATGCAGAAATGTATCAAGGTTGGCATATGGGCGGTGGGCATATGAATCAAGATTCTTTGTTTTGCCAGATTTTTGAGTCTTATCCGGAGAATATGCCAAATTATAATGGGCATAATTTCTTTGCCGGATATGAAGTGAATATTTTTTTTCCTAATGGAATGAATGGAATGTGGGACGGCGAACACGGCGGCGGTATGATGAGTTTTGGAAACAATATGAATTTCCAGTTTCATTATACTGATGAGCAGCTTAAATATTATAATATGAGTGAAGACCATATTAAAATAATGGTTTGGAATTCCCAAATGAATAGATGGGAAAATATCAATGGAACAATTGACAAACAAAATAACACAATAAAGTTTAGCGCAAACACAGCAAGCAACTTTTATGCTCTTAGCAGTCAAAGCATAACAGCCGTTGAAAGCAAAGATGATGTTCCAGGTAAGTTCGTTCTTGAACAGAATTATCCCAATCCGTTTAATCCGGCAACAACAATTAAATATTCCATTCCAAAAGCACAGTTTGTAACGCTAAAGATTTATGATGTTTTAGGAAAAGAAATAACAACTTTGATAAACAAAGAACAAGCTGCCGGTAGTTATGAAGTTGAATTTGATGGTTCAAAGTTAGCAAGCGGAGTTTATTTGTTTAAGATACAAGCTGAAAATTTTGTAGAGACTAAAAAAATGGTGCTGGCAAAATAAAGACACTTCCGAAGGAATGCCTTTGGCAGAATTTACACGAATGATAAAACTTAAAAAGGGCTTGAATGTTCAAGCCCTTTGTTTTATGAGAGATTTATTGAATATACTCCGAGAAAGTTCAAATGAAAGTGCGTATAGAAATGTACACTAAAATGTAATCACTTTATCTGATTCAACAGTCCACTGAGTTAATTCAGCCATTGTGCTTATTTGTGCACCTTCAATTAAAGGAAGATTTTTTATTCCTCGAGCATCAGCACAAGTGCCGCAAATTTTTACTTTGCCTCCTTTTGATAAAACAGACTTTAACATTCTCTCAATATTGTAATAACCATTAGGTGTATTTTGATTGGGCAATGCACAAGTTGCTGCATCTGCCATTAAAAATATTCTTACTTCGTTTTCAGGAAAGTCTTTTTGAATCTGCATTGCAAGCCGCAGAGCATTATAAGTTTTTTCTGTTCCGTAAGGTGCATCGTTAATTATGATAAGATATTTCATAGTTATCCTTTTTTTATTTGATTGCTAAATAATATAAAGCGGACTTCATAGTTTTATCGGAATTTTAAGACTTTTACCACCAGCTTCAATTAAGGTTTTATAAAATGACTTTTTCAAACCGTAAGGAGAAAGCCACCATTTTTCAAAAAGAACTTTCCCCCAGTGCCAAAGTTTTCCGAGTTGTTTCATTTTAACATCAGGATGAGGTGAAGCATAAAAATCGCCATAAGCAAAGCCGGCTAAATCTTCTCCGGCTTCTAACATACAAAATCCATCTGCACAAAAAATTTCTTTTGACTCTTTGCCAAGAATTTTTGAAGCAATAATTTTAGAAATACTTATTGCTTGAGAATGAGCAAACACTCCAGCTTTAGGAAGTTTCATTGGTTTATCCAGCTGCCATCTGCCGGGAATTGTAATTGAAGTTACATCACCAATTGCAAAAACATTTTCATACTTTGTTTCGAGAGTATCTTTATTTACTGGTATCCATCCGCTTTCATCAATAAGACCGGAATTAATGATTACATCCGGTGCTTTGTGCGATGGAACCAGAACTAACAAATCATAACTTACAGAATCACCGGAAGCGAATTCGATTTTTCTTTTATCGTAATTTATAGAAGTCATTTGTTTTAAAGAATGAAAGCCGATTCCTTTTTTATTTAATATTTCTTTAACTGAATTACCAAGTTCTGGTCCGGCAACAGGAAGCGGCTGAGGTTCGGGTGAATACAGATTAACTGTGAAGTTATTTTTTAGTTTTTTACTTAGGAAATCTTTTATAAGCATTGCCCCTTCATACGGAGCGCCGGGACATTTATATGGCAATGAAGAAACTACAATTGAAACATTTCCTCCCTTAAAATTCTGAAGTGCCTTATTTAATTTTTCAGAACCTTCAAGCGTAAAAAAAGTATGAACGCCAGATTGATGCTTATCTAAATGTGTTTTGTCCAAGGACGCGCCGAGAGCAATAATAAGATAATCAAAATTGATTTTTGATTTTTCGGTAATGATTGACTTGCTCTCAACATCAATTAGTTTTATTTCTTCGAATAATATATTTACACGGGCACTAATCAGTTCCCCTAATTGCGAGGTAATCTGTTGCGTCCTTCTTTTATTTACCATAAGCCAAAGGTAGGAAGCTGAAAGTGAATGAATTTTGTTTTTCTCTATCAGAATTATTTCTATCTCTTTCGGGAGAATTTCAGCAAGATGATTAGCAGTTACTATACCGCCAACTCCGCCACCAAGTATTACAACTTTTTTTTTATTCATATAAAAGTTCCTCACTAAAAATTTTAGCTTACTCTTTGAAATCAATTTTGAACAGGTAGTCCTTCTGCTCTCCACGAATTGACATCTTCCTTAAGAATAACAACATTAAATCCTTTTTTGGTCAAAAGTTTTACTGCTTCAGCAGCAAGCACACAATATGGTCCACGGCAATAAGCAACAACCTCTTTATCCATCGGAATATCGTTCAATTTTTCTTTAAGCTCTTTTAATGGAATTGAAATAGCGCCGGAAATGTGTCTGCTCGTGAATTCTTCTTTTGGTCTTACATCTATTAAAGTAACTTCATTTTTGCTAAGTTTATCAAATAGTTCAGTAGATGAGATTGGAATTAAAGCGGATCTTTCTTCAAAAAAGAGTCGTGCAGTTTCTCTAATTTCAGAAGCACTTTTTTCTGATAATGTCTGTAAAGCTTTCCAGCATTTTACAACTTCATCATTAGCAAGACTATAAAGAACTCTTACTCCTTCCTTCCGGCTTATAACTATTTTTGAACTCTTTAATATTTGCAGATGCCGCGATGTGTTAGCAAAATTCATATTTGTTTCAATCGAGAGCGTGTCAACATCTCTTTCACCTTGAGAAAGAATATCTATTAGCTCAAGTCTCTTGGGGCTAGCAAATGCTGTTGCAATATTTGAAAATTGCTGAAAAGTTAAGTCTTTAAATTCTCTACCAGTCATATAACTCTCTTAATAAAATATTCAATTGAGTAATTGAATAATAGCGATTTACTGGAAATATTGCAAATTATAGAAAGATATTTTCATAAAAACCTCTATGTGACTTTGTTTTTCAAAGTAGGTTTACTGCATCCATCAAATTTTGTTTTTGCAGATGAGAATAAATTTGAGTGGTTGCTAAATCTTCGTGACCGAGCAATTCTTTAACAACATATAATGACACACCTCTTTGAACCAACAGCGAAGCGAACGAATGACGCAAAGTATGGAAGTGTATTTTTTCACTAAGGTTTGATTTACGAACAACTTTTTTGAACTGCTTACTGACTAAATCGTGATACAGCATCTTTCCTTTGACATTATAAAAAACAACTTCACCAGGATTATGCAGAGCGGAATTAAATCTTCTGAATAATATTGCTCTTACTTTTTCACTCATAGGAACAATTCTTTCTTTTTTGCTTTTGGTTAAAAACTTATCCGTGCATTTAACAATGATTTGATTCTGCAGAAAGTCAATCCAGTTCCACTGCATATTTATTAATTCACTAAGACGTAAACCGGTATAAAAGGCAACTGTGAAAATATCTTTAAGATGCTGATGTGGAGTGTTTGCAAGAATAATCAGCAGCTCATCTTCAGAAATAAAAACCGGAAATGTTTTTGAAAGCTTTGGAAACTTTACTTTAGTAAAAGCATTAACTGGAATATAATTCCATTCAACAGCTTTATTGAAAGCTGCCTTGAGTGAACGATAATAAAGATGAGCTCCTCTTTGTGTACGTGTAAAAGTTGAGTTGATAAATTTATCAACTGTTCTTATATCAATTTCAGATAAGGAAAGATCACCACTGAATGACACAAACTGTTTGAAAGAAAATTCTATCGAATCAATATACTTTTTTGCTTTAACTGGTTTACAATATTCAAGATATTCTTCTTTGAATTTTGAGAGAGTAAGATTATCTTTATCAGAAGTTATTTTGGAACATCCCGATTCTATCGGGAGAGAAATTGAATCAGGTACACCGGAAGGGATTTCAAAAGACTTTTTGAATTCTTCCAGATATTGGACCGCTTCTTGTTCGTTTGTCTTTCTGGTTGAGTGAGTTGTTCTTTTACCATCAACAAAATAAACAATTTGGTAAAAGGCTGACTTATAATTTTTTGTTAAGAACATTTTAGAACTCCTTCCAATTGTATGGACTATGTATGGAGTTCCAAACAAACTCTTTGTTTTTAGCGAAAATTCAGCGATTCCCGATGACTACGGATCAGAAGGTTTGGGGTTCGAATCCCTACGGGTGTACTCAAGAAAGCAGAATGTGATATTAAATCGTGTTCTGCTTTTTTCTATTTTTAGGACTATTCAATTGGATAGAGTACCCCGACAAAGTCGGGGAGGTTTGGGGTTCTGCCGAAGGCATTCCTTTGGAAGAATCCCTACGGGTGTACAAATTAAGTGTAGGATTTATTTATCTCGTCTCACATCTTAAATAGTTTCAGTATCGTATTCCAATTCCTTGTAGTTACGTCTTTGCCGAATTCTTTTTCAATAATACTCATCGCGTCAACAGTTCGGGTATCCTGAACAGACAATACACTGAAGATTGCATTATCCGTTACTTTTAAAATGCTGAATGAACTATCGGGAGAAACATACGGTACTTTTAATTTACTCTTCGGTTTTTCCGAAAGCAGAGTTACATACAAACGAATATCTTTCGTTACCTCAATCCCTTTGAATGGATCGAGTGCAATCATCTTTTCTACATCGCGGAAATTATAAACCAATGTTCTCGCCGGAAAGCCGAATGTTTCATTCAATTTCTTTTCAATGGAGTCACCGAGTAATTTTATATTCTTTTCTATCGAATCAAAAACCACGTTACCGCTTGCAAGAATTGTTTTTACGTTTTTGAGACCCATCTTCTCGAGCATATTTTTCAATTCTGTCATCGGCACTTTTTTATTGCCGCCGACATTAATGCCGCGAAGAAAAGCGGCGTAACGTTCTAACTTATTAGTATTTGATTTGCTTCCTTTCATTCGTACTCTTCCATATTTTTGGGGAAATTCTTAAACCATATGTTGATAAACTATAATATAATAAATGTAGTCTTGAAATTACTTTTCATGAAAAAATCTTTCGAAAATCCTAATACGAGAGACCGGGAGTCTTTCTGATATATTCACCCGATGTTAGCTGCATAAGCATAAAAAGTGCAACATCGGACCGAGAAATTTTTAGCTCTAATTTTTTTTCGGTGGGTGAAAATCCATGTTTGTAATTGCCCGATATATTCCCACCGGTAAAAGCGCCGGGTCGTACTATTGTCCAATCCAGATTACTTTGTGCGATGTATTTTTCCTGTAATTCATGATCACGATATGCTTCCTTTAAAAAAAATCCAAACATAAAATACTTCCAGAAAAAATTAAGATTTCCTTTGCTATCACCGACACCTAGAGTTGATTGACAGATGAATCGTTTTACTCCGGTTTTTTCCATCGCCCTAATTATGTTGAGAGTTCCTTTTGCCCGCACATCTCCTTTTCGTCCAGCTCCTAAAGTGCAGAACACCGCATCATGTCCTTTGACAGCTTTCTCAACTGCCGAAGCATCAAGAACATCTCCCTTAAATATGTTTAGATTTTTGTGTCCAAAATCGTTTAGCTTTTCAGTGTATCTTGCAAATGCTGTCACTTCGTGTCCCATAGCAACAGATTGTAATATAAGTTGCTTCCCTACTGTTCCGGTAGCTCCAAAGATTAAGAGTTTCATTTTTTCCTTCTCCAATTATTACATTTAAAATTATAACGACGAAGGAAGAAAAAATTGAATGGAACCGACAATTAAGCTTTTATGAAAACTGGCGTGCTCAAATCTACTTTTTGGGATTGTTTCTGGAATTTTGAAGGAGATTGCCCGGTAAACTCTTTGAATGAACGTGTGAAATGCGGCTGATCAGAATAGCTGTTCTCGTAAGCCACATCGGAAAGCTTATAATAATTCTTATTCTTCAATTGGATTAATGATGACTGGAATCGGCAAATCCTTGCAAATAAACTTGGGGAAATGCCGACGTATTGTTCAAACTTTCTTTCAAATGTTCTTTCTGAAAGATTAAGCATCCTTTGTAATTCTCTTAGCCGTACTTTACCATTCGATTTTATTAGATGATGAACTGCAAAATGCATTAATTCATCTATCAGTACGTTATTTTTCTTTATTATCTGGAAAAGATATTCAGAAATGATATGGATCTGTTTCTCTACTGACTGTGTAATAATAAGCTGCTCACTTAAATTCATATTAGAAGGATCCAACAACAAGTTTAAATCAATACAAGTGTCTGTAAGCTCATTAGCATTGAAGCCAAAAAGTGATTTCATAACATGAGGATGCAAGTGCAGTCCAATTATCCTGAACTTACCTTCAGCATTCATTTCAATTGGTCTAACGGTTTGTCCGTATAAAAATATGGTTGATAATTTTTTTGTTTGATTCATGAATAAACCGTTTTCTGCCTGATGAAAAACTATGCCCGGACATCCGTCTGCAATAACATCGAACGTTTTTGAATTTGTTCCTTCTACAAACCAAAAAAACTTAACATAATTTTTTAAATGTTCGGTTGGCTTAAACTGTTCATATTTTATTTTCTCTTTTGTCATAGCTCTTAATACTTGCTCTTACATTTTTATAAGTAGTCTGGGAAAAATCACGCTTAATTGAAACTTATTTTGCCTTACTTAATAACAGTCACTTTAAAAACTTTCCCTTTGTTATCGTAGGTAGTCCATTCACCGACTTGTTTCCCTTTACTAAAATACCCGGAACGCATTATAGTACCGCCTTTACGGAACCATTCCCAATATCCTTCCGGGACATTGTTAATCACTTTACCTTTAGCCCAAATGCTGCCATCGTTATGATACTTAACATAGTTTTCTGCTTTGGAGTTTTTGTTATTCCGCATTACCTTTTTCAACGTAGTTTTTTCTTTATCTTCTTTTGCACGGAATTTTACCACTCTTTTAATGAGCATCTTAGGCAAAGGTTCATCTATCGGAAATTGTACAGCGCCTTTCGACCATTTATAATCTGCAAATTCATTTTTAAATGTCTTAATACCGGAAGATGTGGGATAAAAACCGATGTGATTTTTATATCCGGCAAAATAAACCAATATTCCATTCTGCTTAAAAGCCGGCATTCCATAACTGATAACTTCTTCTGCCAGCGGTACAACAGATTTTATTATTTCTCTCATTTCGTAAAGTTTTATTTTTGCTTGAGTGGGCATTGAAGAATAATATTCTTCTACATTATTGTGTTTTGGTGTTTCACTTTTCATAATTCTATTTTCCCATGTTTTTTTTGTTTTCACATCTTGATATGCTGTTTTCAACGCATCTCTAAGCATGCCTTTTTTAACATTGTCGAGTTCAATGACTGTCCATCCTTGTCTGCCCCGTGTACCGTTTACCGGGTACATTACAGTTTTATCGAAAGTACAAAATACGGATTGATCCAGCGGAGAAAGTTTTACAACGGCACTATTGTTTCTTTCATCAAGAGTAGCAAATATTTTTTTGTTGATTCTGAAGGATGTTTTTTCGAAATGCGGCAACTCTACTGCATTTGGGAAAGATAATGCCATTTGCCGGAATATATCTTTGTCGATCATTTACTTCACTTCCAGTTTCTGTAAACCAATTCAACTTGTTTGCCCAAAAAGAACTCGAATTCCGTTACTGAGTTCTCAATTTTATTTTTTGGTATTTTATCTTTCGATTGAAGAGCTTCAACTTCTATAAGGACTTTATCTTTTTCTGTAATCTGTTTCCAGATTCCAATTGCTTGCCCATTTTTAACAACAGTTGGATAAAACAGCCCGTTCTTCGTTATAGTCTTTTTTAGATTCTCCATCGTCAAAACAGCGCTTCTATCTTTATAGCTAACAATAAATTCATCATATGCCGGCAGTAAATGGACAGAATCTTTTTCCTTCTTCGGTAATTTTAAATTATTCGCAAACCAATAAATCGTTGAATCTATTTTTTCCTGAACAAAATTTGTTCTGACAGATTCCAGCGCATACTTCGCGTCCTTAACGGATAAACCCGACCACCACACAAAATCTGCGAGTGATGCTGGGCAGTGGCTCGAAAAATATTTAAGAGCAAGTTTTGCAAGCGCTTCTTCTCTATTTATTTTTTGGCGGCGCGGAACTCTCTCATTCAGCAATGCATAAGTATGGCGATGATTTTTTGTTTTGCCGCTGCAAATCAATCCGTCAAGTTCCGCAACAAGCAATAAATGAGACGCCCTATTGTCATCGTTTTTAAATCCGGCTTTTTCGAGTTGAACTACAATTTCTTCACGGGTAACATTTATTCCTTTCAGTAAAGTCTTTTCGATGACTTTATTACTCTTTAAAATTAATCTTTCGTTCAACCCTAAAAACTTATGGCGTGATTTTAATTGAGTTTTAATCTGCGGTGCGGTTAATTCGAGCATCCAATAAATATCATCGGCGGAAACTAAATGCCATGTTGGTCGAAGTAAATGTGTACGAATAATCCCGGCATTGTCGATTGCATTCTCAATCATTTGTTCGGTCGAGCCAGGAAGACGCACACCCACAGCCCATTTAGACATCGGGAAATCTTGAGCTTGTATTGCACCCATCCATCCAACAAGATCTTGAATAGATTTGAATTTTGTTTCCGCAATCTGCTGACTTATTAATCTATATTTTGCAATCTCTGATAACGTCATTAAAAATTTTGTGTTTCTGTTTTACAAAATTTGCACAAGCTGAATATTGTTACCGCAAGTATCGTTAAGCACTGCGAGTTTTACTGTGCCCATTTGAGTCGGCGGCGTGCTGAATACAACACCAAGTTTCAAAAGCCGCTTGTATTCTTTATCAAGATCATCAACGTTGAATGCGGTGAGCGGAATACCGGCTTCGAACAATGCTTTTTGATAAACCTTTGCCGGTTCAAAGCCCATCGGTTCCAATAATAATTCAACTCCGTCTTGTTCTTCTTTCGAAACAACGGTTAACCATTTGTGTTCGCCAAGCGGTACTTCGGTTTTCTTAACGAACCCTAAAACTTCGGTATAAAATTTAAGAGCTTTGTCCTGGTTATCAACCATTACGCTTGTTACTCTAATTTTCATTTTTGTATCCTTTCAATTATTGGTGTTCCGGCAAAATTAACAATTTGGATACATTTCTATTTATCGAAAATTGCTTTTTGTGTTCTGGCTGCTTCTAAAATATGCCGGCGGTGTGCCGGTAATCTTTTTAAATAAATTGGTGAAAGAATTTACACTTTCGAATCCTACTGCCAAACAAACTTCCGATACATTATGATTCCTTCTTAACAACTTCTTTGCGCTTTGAATCCTGACCGAGGTTAAATATTGATAGGGTGTTAGTCCGTAGAAAGTTTTAAAAGTACGTATAAAATGAAATTTAGCAATGTATGCTTCACCGGCAACAGTATTAAGGTTTAGCCGTTTTGAAAAATTGCTGTCGATAAAACGCTTTCCATGGATTACCCTTTTTATCAAGTCTTCCTTGGCAAAAAACTGGTTCCTGATTCTTGTTAATTCTGTTTGATAGTAATTCATAACCGTATCAAGTTATAACTGTTTATTTGTTGAATAATATTTATTAGCCATAATCGAAATCGGCAGACCGACAGCAAACACTAAAATTAAAATTGCAATAGCTGCTTGCGAAATATTAAAGGGAATTTTCGGAGTGTTACTTAACGGCAAAACTACACGCGTCATAATAATCCAGACAAAAAATCCGTACGCAAAACCGGTCATGAATTTATTTTTTGACAAAAAAGAAATTTTTGGATAGAGAAGAAAGAAAAATATCGTCCATATAAAAGCTATTACAAAGTGGAAAAACAATCCGGCGATTGCCATTTCCACCCCGCCGTTAAACGCTGTTTCGCCAAACACACCGCTTGCTATAAATTTAAGTACAACAACCGGATTTCTCCCGGTTCTAATATAAAATTGTATTAAAGCACAAAGAATATCAAGTGTGCCGGCAAGTAACCCGGTTCTTATAATTGTAGTTTTAAGGCTGCTGGATTTTGAGTGCATCATCAAAGAGTTAATGAATAATTGTAATCTGTTTTTATTCATAAAACGATTAAATGTCGTATTTGATATATTCTTTTTCCGTGTGAATATCAATACTAATTTTTGTTCACTTGCTTTGAAAATATTTATTGAACCGTAAACAATTAAGTTGGGTCCTTGTAAAGGCTGTCTCAAAAGTAATTATTTTTTTAAATTAGCACGCTGATGCCGCAGATTATTGCTGACTTTCACAGATTTTATTTTTGAAAATTACTTCTAATGCAGCCTCTACATTATATTAACCGGCAGTTTTATTCAAAGTTGCAATGTCAATTACGGGGAAACGTATCCCAAATCGAGTAATTAAAGTTATTGAAATGAGATTGCATGATAAAGCCAATTCCCCATGCTAAGAATTAATCGACCCTTAGCCGCATTCTACTTGTTTGTTCCGTCAATATCTGCATTTAGAAATCCTCATCCTTCACCCGAAAGAGCCAATAAGCTCTTGGAAGAAATTCCACAAGCACCATTGCGAAGTAATATTTGTCGTATGCCGCATTGCTCACAAGATAAATACCAGCATAACCAAGGAGGCGTATGCCGGTTCGGACTGCAGCGAATGCCACTGAAAATTTCAATATCCAGTGGACACGAGGGTTTGACGCGAAGAGGAAAAAAACCGCAAAGTACGAAAGGAACGGTCCGAACATCAGCGGAAAGTAAAGTGCACCCTGAATTGATTGAAAAGTCGCAAACTTGTCGAGGATTGAAGTGCGAACAACGGGATCCGCTGCTTTGAGATATTCTGAGGGTAACTGGATTTGTATCCAAAATAATTCAACGGAACGCAGAGCAACTTCGAATATACCGAACATAAAGAACCCGAAGAATGCTATCAAACCAAGGGCTGGCTTTCTGCGTAAGCTCTGAGCACAAATCGTCCACCACATAAAGATCAGTGCAAACATGTAAATCAGCATGATAGATGAACGGGCAATATGTAAACCGGCTCCACCTTGAAGCAATTCTTCTGCTGCATTGGCTGGAGTTCCGTAGTAATCGAACACATAATCCTGAAATAATTGCACGCAGATATAACAAAGTACAAGAACACCGGCAGAGATCCGGAATAAGCGTGCGCTATTGTTTGAGCTTGTCGCCAATATATTGTCTGATGAAATTAATTGCGGTATTTGTGAGTTCAATGATTTCATTATTTCGCTCCGAACTGTTCTTTAAGAAATTTACTAGAGTATCGTTAAACTCTTCCGGCTTATCGTAGAACACACATTCCGGTGTTATCAACTTCTGCTATTGTTGCGTTTGAAATTGGTTACCGCATTTGTTCATTCTAGCTAGGCAATGTGCCAGCAAGTGATCGGGTTTTAATAATTGTACCGATAGCACTGTACATTTTGGAAGTTTTCAATTGATACCGTAATTGTAAATTGAACTTAATCTGAAAAAATTTGCGACAAAGTTCTTAAGCTTTCTCCAAAGTTGCAAGGTCAATTTTTTTCATTTGCAAAAGTGCACTCATAACACTTTTTGATTTCTCTCTATCTTTGTTGTTAAGCAGTTCGGGTAAAATTGCCGGAACAATCTGCCATGATAAACCAAATTTATCTTTAAGCCATCCGCACTGTTGAGCATTTTTATCTCCGCCCTCGGAAAGTTTTTCCCAGTAGTAATCTAATTCTTTCTGATCTCCACAATTGACAACAAACGATATTGCCTCATTGAAATTAAAGTTATGTTCACGTGCGCTGTCCATTGCCGCAAACCATTGATTATCAAGCATAAAGTCGGTAAACATAATAGTCCCTTCTTTATCAGGTTCCATTCCCTGGGGATAGCGCGCGGTAATTCCTTGTCGTGAATATCTGAAAATCGATTTATAAAAATTTGTTGCTTCTTCTGCTTTGCCGCATACTGTCCCAGCAAACAGTAGTGATGCAGTAATAAAAGGTCTCTCTTCTCCTTCAGGATTAGAGAGAATAAGCTGCCATGAAAGTCCGTACTTGTCTTGTATCCATCCGTAACGCTCGCTAAACGGATATTTGTCGATAGGCATGAGCACTGTTCCATCTTGTGATAATTTCTCCCATGTTGAATCAAGATTCTTCCGTGCGTCTTTATTTTTTGATGGGTCATAATTCAGAATGAATGAAATTGCCGGGGTAAATTTGAAATGCGGACCGCCATTTATAGCTGTAAATCCCATTCCATTAAGATTGAAAGATACAGTCATTACAGAACCTTTTTTCTGTCCCGAAGCTGCAGCACTTGCTTCGTCATACCGTGTAGTACTTCCAATTTTTGAATTTTCGAAAAGAGAAGTGTAAAAATTAACCGCTTCTTCGGCGTTATTATCAAACCACAGAAAAGGTGTTATCTTTTGCATATAACTTCCTTCTGATTTTTTTAAAATAATTTATTGATGCAATTCCTTTTACTCTTGTAGTTATTTAACAACCGCTGAAAGTTTATCTATTGTTTGCTGCAAGCCGGCAAGTGAATATACATACATTTGCCCGGCAGCCCATTCGTGTTCTGTGATTGTAATTTCAGTCATATCACAGCTGAGTTTTTTAAACTCAACTACAACAATAAGTTCTCTCGGAAAATCCGGGGTCATACCGGCAGCCGAAGGTTCGAGTGGATTACCATTATTGTCGGATAAACTTTGTGTGAATTCAAGCCGCTCTTCCGGAATAATTTTTTTATAGACACCGGCACTATAATGCTCGAATCCCCCCATTTCAGCCGGAGCGCGCATGCAAAAGATATAACTGCCTCCCTCGTGCAAATCTATTTTGCATGTGGGCGATGTAAAGCCTTCTGGTCCCCACCACTTGACAACATGCTTAGGATCAGTCCATGCCTTCCAAACCAAATCAACGGGGGCGTCAATTATTCGCTTAACAACAAGATCAATTTTCTTTGTGATTATAGGTTTATTTCCGTCTTTCATTTCTTGTGCCTTTATTGTTATTTGTACGTTTGTAACAACCAACACGATAAGCGTGATATTTGCGAATCGTTTCATTCAGCACCTCCGTTTGATTTATTTTAAATATTCGACGGTTACTTTTCACACAAATCTTTTAATGTGTTCAATGCTTTGGGCCACATACCCTGGAACATCTCTGCATATTCATCCACAGAATCCATATCAACCCGCAATTCAGTTTTACCGTTCGCTTCACTGAATGTATAGTTCTCAAGCACCCCAGCCCAGTTTTTTACTTCATCGCTTGTAGTATCTTCCTTTCCATCTTGAACCATACCAAGATGCTCGATAGAAAGGTATTTATATTTTTGGTTCTCTTTTATACGGCTGACCATGCCCATCTCGCCTTTCTCGGATGGCCCAAGAAAAAGCATTTTGCTTCCTTTATCCCAATTGCCTTTGAAGTAAGAGCCAGGTGTAAATGCTTCTGTCCATACACGATAAGTTTTATCTGAAAGCATTGTATCCCAGACTTTTTCCTTAGGCGCATTGATAGTAATTGAGAAATGTAGTTTGTTCATGTTTACCTCCTACTAATAATTAAATTTAATAACACACAAGAAAAACAACGCAACTTCATCAAAAAAGATTATTTGATTGCAACTTTCACTTTTTTTATTGTTTCTATTGAATAATAACTATGCACTCATTTTTTTGCCGGCTCGTAGTAAAGAGTTACTGCACCACAATCAAATGTTTTTGTTTTTAGGAGTTTAAGATTAACTCTATCCTTGACGTTTTTAAATAATGGTAAGCCGCTTCCTAAAATAATTGGATGAACACAAAGCTGGTACTCATCAATTAATTCAAGTTGTGTTAATGCTGCTATTAAACTCGGACTGCCAACTAAAATGTTTTTACGACCGCCATTGCGGGATTGCTTGAGTTCTAAAACTTCTTCTTTAATGGCTCCCTTTTTCAATTTTGTATCTTTCCAATCAACATTTTTCAGCGTTCTTGAAAAAACAATCTTTGAGATATTATCTATTAATACGGCAAATTCATCCATTGGTTTGTTACCGGTAGGATTTTTTACGACAGATGGCCAATAATTTTCCATGAGTTGATATGTTATCCTTCCGAATAAAATGGTGTCTGCATTGTTCAATAGCTCATTATAATGTTGATGTATTTCATCATCTGCAATCCCCGCCGTGTGATCACAAAACCCGTCAAGTGTCATATTGATTGCTGCAATTATTTTTCTCATTTTATTTTTCCTTAAACTTCAATAGTACCAGTCTTGACTTTTCCGGCTCTTTTGTAACCGGCAATAATCACTCCGGTTGTAGTAACGGTACTTTCCGTTAAAGTAAATGCTGCCGGAATCGCTCCATTGTCAAAAAGTTTTTTTCCTTCACCAAGAGTCAAGGGGTAAATATTAAGCCGGAGTTCGTCCACTAAATCATTCTTGAGCAACAGTTGAACAAGTTTACTACTGCCCCAAACTTGAATGTCAGCACCGTTTGAATTTTTTAGCTTTTTGATATCTTCCAAACTTTCTACAAAGACTGTGTTTTTCCAATCCGACTTTTTCACGGTTTTGGACATGACATATTTTGTACCTTCATTGATGCCAGGCCAAAAATCTGCATGTTCTGGCCAGTAGTTTTCCCAAATCTTAAATGTTTTTCTGCCTAGAAGATAATCTGCAGTTTGCTTCAGCTCTTTTTGCACCACCTTGCCACCAACTTCGTCACCATACGGTGCAACCCAACCGCCATATTTGAAAACACCAGATGCATCTTCCTCGGGTCCACCGGGTGCTTGCATCACTCCATCTAATGTGATCATTGATAAAACGATTATTTTTCTCATAGCTACCTCCATATTATTAATTAAAAACATATTCACTTGGTTGCAAACCTAACTCACATTTCATAACTCAAAAGAACCACGCCGCTCTTAAATGTTTTCGTCCCGGTAAATTTTAGATCGAGTTTCTGTTTTAAGCCGCCGAACAATGTTGTACCGCTTCCAATCGCAACCGGATCAATCATAATTTGGAAAGCGTCAATTAATCCGGCATCGGCAAATTGTGTAACAATGCTTCCGCTTCCGAGAATTGTCATATCTTTTCCGTTTGATTTCTTCAAACGTTTCATCTCTTCAACAATATCTCCGCCGATTACTTTTGTGTAATTCCATTCCGCTTTTTTCATCGTGTTTGAAAAAACAATCTTCTCAGATTTGTTCATTCCCTTTGCTGTTTCGGGAAACATTTCCGCCGCCATAGGTGTGGGCCAGAAGCCGTACATCATCTCGTAGGTTCTTCTGCCGAAAAGAAGCATATTCTCTGCTTTGAGCGAATCATCCGATAATTTTGATTCTTCGGCTCCGTGTTTGTGCCAGTTTATATCGTGATTCGGTCCCTCGAAAAAACCGTTAAGAGTTATGAAATTAAATACGGTTAGTTTTCTCATTTTAATTCTCAAAATTTTTATAGATTGTTTTTCGTTCAATTGCATTTTCAACAGTAGAGGCTGTCTTAGAAGTATATCTTTTTAAAAAATAGCATGCGGATAAAAGCGGATCTAACAGATTAACGCTGATTTTTAAATTGAACAATTACTTCTGAGACAGTCTCATACTATTTCAAATTTTGTTTACCTAAATGGTCGAAACAACACCCGTTAAAGTCATGCCGGGTAAGTTTCAACCTACAATTTTTTGCACAGTCTTAAAAAAGTGCTGTGCAATCAAAAACAGAATTTGCATAACTTCAGTTCATGATTACTTTTTGTAAGTATAATTTAGCATCCACTGTACACCGAACTTATCTGCAAATGAGCCGTAGTATGCACCCCAAATTTGATCTTGCATCGGCATTTCAACTCTACCGCCGGTGGAAAGTTTATTAAAAATTTTGTCCGCTTCTTCTTTACTTTCTGTTTCAAGCAATATGTAAAAATTATTTCCGGTAGTTAGCTTGAACCCCATTGATTCGCATGCATCCGTTGCCATTAGAATTGTATTCTTGTTTATTGGCAACGAGATGTGCATAATTTTATTTTGAACGTCAGACGGAACCGGGTTGCCATCGGGCATGTCTTTGAAACGCACAACCGTTGAAAATTCACCACCGAAAACTGATTTATAGAAATTAAATGCTTCTTCCGTGTTACCGTTAAAGTTTAGGTAAGGATTAACATTTAACATAGAGTCCTCCTTTAATGAATAGATAATTAGTTAACAAAATTCCCCTCTTAGAAAATTCTTTTTATTAACGCACCTTACGCAAGGTTTGATTTGCCGCAGAAAACTTGCACATGCAAATCATATTTTTCTATAAAATAAAGAAAATTCGTTTGTTCAATCTAAACCTTGCGTGACATAAGTTATTAATTAATTTTTACGAGACATAGAAGATCATTTGCATTTAGATACTTTTCTACACAGACACCGTTTGGATCGATCCGGGGATCGGAAATCAACGTTTGGAAAGCTTTCCCGATACGCGGGATATCTTTCATATAATTCTTTATCAAAATACTTAGGTATTCTCCCTTTTCGATAGTAAAGGATTCACAGCCTAACTTTTCAGCTTCGCCTTCAAACGATTCTTCAACAGCTGCTTTGTAAATAATGTTACCGCTCCTATCTGGAAAAGAAATTCCGAAAGTAGTTCTGGAGTAGGAATCCGGAATCAACGAATGTACTTTTTGAAATGCAGCTAAAATACCGTCGGGAAATGATTCTGCTGTTACACAAAAAACTTTTATGTCTTTTTCAAGTATATATTTTTCCATTTCATCCCTCTTTACTTAAACTTTTTTCTGCGTCTATTTTTTTCTTCAGCACTTGAGAAATATTTTTTAATTGATGAATATGCCTTTGTGTGTGGAAAACAACGAAGTAAACTGATTCTAATCTTGTGAGAGCACCAAGCATAGGTAATTCAACAGCCAATGTTTTAGTCAGATCATATTTCACAATCACTTGTTTCATTCCCTCTTTAATATTTTCCAGAGTGATTAACAAGTAATCCTTTTTATAATTTTTCTTTTCGGGAGTCATTAAATCTTGCGCAATCATTTTTGTACTAAAATCTAAAAGGATTGCTCTAAAATTTTCTACCATTTCATCAGGCTTTCTTTCCGTATCTTTAATCGGTCCGTTTAGCAATTCAACAAATCCTGAACCGGATATAATCAGGTGCTTCGCAAGCTGACCGGCGGTCCAGCTACCCTCAAAAGGAATCGTGTTTATTTCTTCCTCACTTAAATCGGAGGTAAGTTGAATCAACTCGTTAAACGTTTTCTCAATTTGTATAATAAGATCATTTGTCATAATTTCTCCAAAAGCCTATAAGTAAGTTAACTGCTCTTCCTATAACATCAGGTGTGCAAATACGACAATCTATGGGGTTGATTGCGACAGCTTGCTTTTTTAAGTTAGAGTGAACAAACTAACAACACTATGAAAAACATATCAATATTAGTTCCGTTTGGTGTGCGGTTAAACAGCATTGAACTTCCCCGTCACGGATTTGAAGAAGCAAATAATATTCTCACAGTACAAAACAAACCGCCGATGTTTGATATTCAGTTTGTCGGATTAGCCAACGAAGTAGAATTAAACGACGGACTTTATAAAATCTCTCCCAATCAATTGATAAAAGATGTTGAGAAAACAGATTTAATAATTGTACCGGCAATTCAAGAAAATGTGGGTGATAATTTAAAATTGAATCTGGAATTTATTCCGTGGATAGCTAAGCAGTACAAAAGCGGTGCTGAGGTTGCAAGTCTTTGTGTCGGTGCTTTTTTATTGGCGGCAACCGGATTGTTAAACGGTAAACAATGTTCAACACACTGGCGAGCAGCAAACCAGTTTAGGAATTTGTTTCCGCAAGTGAATCTCGTCGTCGATAAAATTATGACCGATGAAAAAGGAATTTATTCAAGCGGCGGTGCGCTTTCTTCTTCCAATTTGATTTTGTATCTCATAGAAAAATATGCCGGGCGCGAGGTTGCAATCCACTGCTCAAAAATTTTCCAGGTTGATGTCGAACGCAATTCCCAATCACCGTTTATTATTTTCAAGGGACAAAAAGAACACGATGATGATACCATAAAAAGCGCACAAGAATTTATCGAAAATAATTTTAAGGAAAAGATAACCGTTGATCATTTATCGGAGAGATTTAAAATCAGCCGCAGAACTTTTGAACGGAGATTTAGAGCCGCCACTTTTAATTCGGTTGTTGAATATATGCAGCGTGTAAAAATAGAAGCTGCAAAAAAACAGCTTGAACTCGGCAGAAAAACAATTAACGAAGTTATGTTCGATGTCGGCTACACAGATACAAAAGCATTCAGGGAAGTATTCAAAAAGATAACCGGTATGTCGCCAATCAATTACCGGAATAAATATAACAAAGGAATTGCTGCTTAGCCTCCTTCATTATTAATTACTTTACTAACTATGAATATCTTTCCATATAATTTCTGCAATTGCTTCAATCGATTTCATCGTTGTGTCTATTTCTTTCCCAATAAATCCAAACATCGATGCTTTCCGCTGAATATTTTGCAGCTCAATAAATCTATTAAGTTCCCACCCAATACTGTCTCTCGTTCTGCCTTGTATGCGTTTTTGTTGCTGCTCTTTTTCACACGTCAACCAATATGTGTGAATTTCTTTATCATAAGGAACAAGTAAACTAATTAACCCGTTTAGACTTTCCGGGGATTCAAATACATAATTTATTACAATATTAGGGTAACCATTCCTCTTATGGAATTCTACAAGCAGAGCCAAAGTATTGTAGAGATATTTTATGCGGTTATTGTCGTATATCTCAAATGGATTTACATTACCGATATGATCTCCATCTAAATGGACGGATTTCTCAAATTTCCGATGTATTGTTTCAGCGACACTGGTCTTACCAACCCCAAGTGCTCCATTTATTATTATTATCATTACTACATCCCGTCTGTTTATTCATCACATGTTCATTTCTGCCCAGACAATAAACCTGAACTAAAAGAGCGGCTATTATCTTGTTGATTTTCGAAACATGTACTCCAATGCGAGTTAGACCAATTAATTTTATACTTTGAGATAGACAAATTAAAATCTATATTGTAGCCGTTGCATGGATTTGAGCTCTGGCACCCAGGACAGATAACAATATAAAACTCTCCACTCCAGGTTAAGTTACAACCAGCATCCATTATATATAACTTGGTATTGGAGCTGTTTAGAATAATCGTCTCATTAACGGGATACTGATGCAAAGTATATGATGGACCTGACCAATATGCATCTGTTCCACTCCAGTGAAGTTTTCCATAAACTTTAGAATCATTTACAGGTCCATTTCCAGAAGAACCAATAATATCAAAACCATCTAGGTCTAGAGTCCATGAGCCGGAAACATTTGTTGATGGACCAGCATATGTTGCAGAGCTAGTTCCGTACCAATTTCCACTCCAAGTACCACACACAGAATCACAAAGTTTGTGAGATTCATAATCATCTAAATTCTCTATCTTGATTGCAACAATGCTCTTGGTAAAATTGGATGCTTTAGGAGTGTTAACTTCTAACACAATTTGTGTCCAAGTATTGCCATCAATAAGATGGGGATACATGTTAACAATTACTGTAGTTGCGCTACCCGCAATTACAGAACCGGCAGATGGGCTGCAAACTAGAACACCTTGAGAATCGTTAACAGAGAAATCTAGCACACTTCCTTGGGGTCCAATATTACAAATAGCAAAGGTCACAGAACAATTATTTGGTAGTAAAATTGAGCTTATTACCATAGGATTTTTTGTTAAGTCCCAAAAATTGCGAAGTGAGTCTGGAAAATTCATCATTGCAGCTTGAGGATATATAGCAATTATAGGCTTAGCAGAAGAATTTTCCGGTTCTACAAACTTGTTACAAGAAGACTGAAGTAAGATAATTGTAATACATAGCGAAAGTGCAAAATTCGAGGGTTTCATAATATCTTCCTACCATTTATAAACACTGAAACAATTTTTCAATAGTGGAAGAGAGAACCAGAATTTATCAACTGATGCGCAGATTCTTTTACTTCAACTTAAATCATTCGCATTTTTTAATCAACATTATTTTGTATGTGGTTAGTAATGTATTATAAGTTGGTGGTGGTTGTGAGCGTAAAGTTATCGAGCGGTATTTTGAATTTTAGCGGAGTAAACATATTTTGCACCAGTGTTTTTTGAAATCTAATCGTGAATCGAGACTAATTCCGGTTTTTCTTTAATCTGTATTATTCTCGATTTATAATTTTTGACTTTTCAATTTTTAATTGTCTTGCGCCCGTAGCTCAATTGGATAGAGCATGTGACTTCGGATCACAGGGTTGAGGGTTCGAATCCTTCCGGGCGTACTTCTTGAATTGAGAATTACGAATTTATCCGTTTGACAGCTTAAGAATTTATAAAGAACAAAACACTACGAACTAAGCACTAAAAACTAATACCATGCTTTTCGAAGAACACGTTTATAAATTTATGTTTGCGGCGTTGCAAGAAGCAGAGACAGCACTGTTGAGTAATGAAGTCCCGGTTGGCGCCATCATTGTACATGAGAACAAAATAATCGGCAAAGGTTATAACCTGACAGAAACTTTGAAGGATCCCACCGCCCATGCCGAGATGGTAGCGATAACCGCCGCTGCCAACCATCTCCAATCAAAATTTTTAGATCAATGCGATTTATACGTTACTGTAGAACCATGTGTAATGTGTGCCGGTGCAATTCTATTATCGCGGATAAGGAATGTTTACTTTGGATGTTACGAGCCGAAATTCGGTGCCGGCGGTTCACTTTTTAACATTATCGAGAGCAAACTTTACAACCACAAACCAGATGTTTATTCGGGCATTTACTCCGATGAATCGAAAGCACTTTTAGAAAAATTCTTTCAGCAAAAAAGAACTGCACAAAATTGAGCATCTTTTTTGGCTATAAAATCATTTCTGTTTAATTTTCGAACAAACAAAAATTAATATTTCAACTTATGCAAATAATAATTTTCGGCGCACCCGGAGTAGGCAAAGGAACTCAAGCAAAAATCCTTTCATCAAATTTGAACATACCTCACATTTCAACCGGTGATATTTTAAGGAACGCAATTTATAACCAAACGGAAGTCGGGCTTAAAGCAAAAGCAATCATCGAATCGGGCGGATTGGTACCCGATGATATTATGGGACAAATTGTGAACGATACTCTTCACGATAAGAAATGTGTGAATGGTTTTATATTAGATGGCTACCCGCGTACTATAGCGCAAGCAGAAATTTTAGACGGAATATTTTCTACACTGAAGAACGAAACACACTATTTAATAAAACTCGATGCGGATGATAACATCATCATCAACCGTTTATCAAATAGACTTGTATGCAACAAGTGCGGAAACATTATCGTAAACAGTGAATACACACCGAGTTATAAATGCCCGGTATGCGGCTCAGTTGATAGTTACTACAAACGCAAAGATGATGATGCCGGTGTAATAAAAAAGCGACTGGATGTTTACCACGAAATGACTTCGCCGGTATTTGAGTTCTACAAAGGGAAAGCAACTATAATCGAGATTGACGGGACACAGCCGATTGAACAAGTTACAAATGAAATTTTAAAAAGTTTGGGTGTGTAGAACAGAACTAAACTTCTTTTTTCTTCAACAATACCTTTACTGCTTTCCCGTTTTCGAGGCGGATAATCTTCGTTTCAAATTTTCTTACCAAATCATAATTGTGCGTTGCAAAAATAACAGATGTTCCCCTTGAATTGATCTTCTTTAAAATCTCCAAAATTTCATCTGCGGTTTCGGGATCAAGATTACCGGTCGGTTCATCCGCTAGTACCAAAAACGGTTCATTGATAATAGCTCGCGCAATTGCAACACGTTGTTTTTCACCGCCGGAAAGTTCATCCGGCATATTATTTTGTTTGTGCGCAAGACCAACTTCAGTGAGAGCGTGAATCACTTTTCGTTTAATCAACTTTCGCTGTGCGCCGGTTACCTGGAGAACAAATGCAAGGTTATCATAAACATTTCTATCGGAGAGCAGTTGAAAATCCTGGAAAACAATTCCGAGTTTTCGCCTCAAATAAGGTAGTTCTTTTAACCTGATTCCTTCGGAGGAGTAATCACCTACTTGTACATATCCCGATTGCGGAATAATATCCATGTAGATCATGCGCAGAAGAGTTGTCTTTCCAATACCGCTTTTCCCGATCAAGAAAACAAAATCGCCTTCGTCAACTTGCAGATTCAGGTCCTGGAATACCGGCTGATTAGAGAAATTAAAATCGACATGGTTAAAAATTAGCAATCGTTTACCCCGTTAATCTGAATGTAAAACTAATTTAATTTCCGGTTACGGGCAATTAGTTCTGCCCATTTAACGGCTTGGATCATACTATCTGCATTGGCAATTCCTTTACCGGCAATATCAAAACCGGTTCCGTGATCGGGAGAAGTTCTAACAAATGGAAGTCCGGCTGTGAAGTTAACACCTTTATCAAAGTTGAGCATCTTAAAAGGAATTAAAACTTGATCGTGGTACATACCGAGCACAGCATCAAATTTTTTGTAAAGGTGATTAGCGAAGAAGGCATCCGGTACAAACGGACCTTGGATTTTCTTGTCCTTCAACGAATCGATTACCGGTTTAATAAATTTTATTTCTTCCATTCCAATTTTGCCATTTTCACCGGCATGGGGATTTAAACCTAAAACTGCTATCGAAGGATTTTTAATGTTCAAATCATGAATTAGCGAATGCTTCAAAACTTCGAGTGAATTTTTTACTCTGCTTTTAGTAATCAAACCGGAAATTTTTTTTACCGGTTCATGTATGGTAGATAGCCCGCAGATCATTTTGTTGGATAAGAACAACATCATAAAATTTTTAGTCTTAGAGTAACTTGCAAGAATTTCCGTGTGTCCCGGGAAATTTTTCCCGGCAAGCTGCAATGCTTGTTTCGAAATTGGTGCTGTGATTAATATATCTGATTTGTAGCCAATGTTTTGTAATGCTAATTGCAGTGCTCTATACGCTGCTTTACCCGAATCTTTTGTAGCTACACCGGGTGTATGTATGTACAAGCCGGTATTCACTATGATAACTTCATTCGGCTTGCCGGCACTGCTGTTTAATCTTTCGGTGAGAGTGTAACTGAACCGTGGTTTAACAATTTCAAATGTGCTGCGCAGAATATTGTGCGGACAGAAAAGAATTATTTTGCGTTTTTCGTTCTTATATATTTTGTTGATTGTCTTAATACAAATTTCAGTACCAACACCGTTGATATCACCGCAAGTAAAAATGATTCGGTTCATTTCAATTGCTCAAGATATAATTTCCCAAACCGGTTTCGTCCTTGAATAAAAATTCCTTCTTCAAATCATTGTATTTCCAGATTTCATACACAACTTCATCTTCTGAATAATCTCTTACTATTTCATCCGGCTTTCCAAACCTAATATAAATTTTTCCTCGGTCGGATTTAATACCATTCCCGTTTAATATAGAGCCGTAATTCTCTACAGCATAATCTGCTCGATTGTAAAACTCAGCCATCAATTTATTGTACGCATTTGAACTATCGGGGTCAAACCGGTTCCAATACTCTCTCAATCTTTTTCCCTTTTCCGCATCATCACCGTTTAGAATTTGTTTAACCTTTTCTTCACCTTCGATTAAGTTTAAAAGCCCGATAGCATTTTTCAAATCCGCAAGTGATCTCGGTTTATCGAACCAATTGACAGTCATGAATATTTCCTTAATCTCTTTACCATCGTTATAAAATCTAAACCTCACATTTCCTTCATACAATTTTTCACTTATGTTCCGCACAATAAAATATTTACCGGTGTGATTGGTAGAATCGGTTGTTACCAGAACATTGTTCTCACACTCTTTAATTATTATTCGTCCGGTATTGGCATTCAGCTCGTTTTCAAAAACTGTTCTATTCTCCTGGTCGATGACAATCTTGGCTTTTGTTAAAAATGAATCGCTCACCGGTATAATAAGAAAATACGATTTATCGGAAAATGGAATTGAATTCCGGTAATTAGCCAAAGTGTGTGATAAACTTCCGCCGCAATCATTTTCCCCATTCTCAAGAACAACCGGATGACTTATTCCATTACTTAATAGTTTTTTCAAATCAAAATTGATAGAATCTAATCTTATGGATTGCTGTGTGTTCGTAAATGTAAGATAAGGGATAAGATAAAATTGTTCTTTTGGTAATTCAAAACTAAGTAATCCTTGCAGATAATGATTGTCGGCTTTAGTCTCGTCGTAAGTATTTACTTTAATATTCTTAGTGATGGAAGCCCGGTCAAAAATTCCATCCTGATTTTGAAATTCAAAATCGAGTCGTATTCCACCGGTATAACCGTTATCCTTATTAATAAAAATGAGTTGATTCAACGGGATACGGAAAGAGATATAGCATAAATTCGAGCTGTCGTTGGGAACAATATTTTTTTCAAAGAGAATCGGTACGATGTTCTTGGGTTCTTTTTGATCCGGCTGTGCAAATAATTTATAATTATGAAATGATAAAATCAGAAAAAAAACGAGAACAGTTCCGGTTAATCTTTTCATAAAATTAGCTATTCATGCTTAAAAGGAATTCTTTATTGTTTTTTGTTCCCTTCATTTTATCTAATATAAATTCCATAGCTTCTGTCGGATCGAAATCGGCAAGTAATTTTCTTAGTATCCAAATCTTGTTAAGTTCTTCTTCCTTCAACAGCAGCTCTTCTTTTCTAGTTCCTGATTTATTCAAATCGATTGCCGGGAAAATTCTCTTATCGGAAAGATTTCTGTCAAGAACCAATTCCATGTTACCGGTACCTTTGAACTCTTCAAAAATAACTTCGTCCATTCTGCTTCCGGTATCTACCAGCGCTGTTGCTATAACAGTTAAACTGCCGCCATCTTCGGTATTTCTTGCAGAGCCGAAAAATCTTTTCGGTTTATGAAGTGCATTGGCATCAACACCGCCGGAGAGAATCCTTCCGCTGTGAGGTATTACGGTATTATGTGCACGTGCAAGACGCGTAATACTATCGAGTAATATCACTACATCATCGCCGGCTTCGACCATTCGTTTGGATTTTTCACTAACCATGTTTGCAACTTGAACGTGGCGATCTGCCGGTTCATCGAAAGTTGAACTTATTACTTCTGCTTGAACCGAACGTTGCATATCGGTTACTTCTTCGGGGCGTTCATCTATAAGAAGCATTATGATTTTTACTTCGGGATGGTTACGTGTAATCGAATTGGCAATCTTCTGTAGCAAAATTGTTTTACCGGCTTTAGGTGGTGATACAATCAATCCTCTCTGCCCTTTACCAATCGGCGAGAGGAGATCCATAATTCTCATGGAGTATTCGCCGGGTGCCGATTCGAGTTTTAATCTCTTAGTAGGATAGATCGGTATCAGGTTATCGAACAACGTGCGCTCACGGATTGCTTCCGGGTCTTTGCCATTTACAGCTTCAACACGGAGTAACGCAAAGAACCGCTCACCTTCCTTAGGCGGACGCACCTGACCGCTGACAAAATCTCCGGTTCGTAAACTGAATCTTTTTATTTGCGAGGGTGAGACGTAAATATCATCCGGCGAAGGAAGATAATTGTAATCTGCTGATCTAAGAAAACCGTAACCATCGGCAAGCACTTCAAGAACACCCTTGGAAAACGTTAATCCGTCTTTTTGAGATTGGGCTTCTAAAATTTTGAAGATTAGTTCTTGTTTTCTTAAATCGCTGTAACCTGAAAGTCCAAATTCTTTTGCAATCTTAAAGAGGTCAACAATTTTCTTTGATTGCAATTCTGAAATATCCATCGGCATAAATATGTCCTACAAATTGTGAGTTTTTATGTGGTTAAATGATTAACAAATCGGGGATTTAGATTTTTGATAATTGATTAATTAGTTAGTGCTGAAGATTATTGAGGCACATCTGAAAATTAGTCTCCTCATACCATTTTGTCAAGAAATTTTTATCATTTCAGCTTAGTTTTTATTTCTCCCAATAAATAGATACTGCCGAGTACAACAAGGCATTTTTTACCTATTTTGGCTTGAAATTCCTTTATAAGAAGCCCCGGATTATCAATGTGAGCCGGTTCTATCCCGGTTTTAATGGCTGCCAGGTCGTAATCGTTATATAAAGCCGCTCTCTCATTCTTAATTTCAGTTACATAAATTTCAGTAAAAATACCTTTGAGCAAGCCAAGCATTCCTTCAATATCTTTATCTTTCATTGCACCAAAAATTAAAATTCTTTCATCGTAATTATCAGCTTCTTTACGGAACTGATCAATAAATACTTCTACCCCCTCCATATTATGGGCAGCATCAAATATTATTTTGGGATTTTCCGAAACGGTTTCGTAGCGGCACTGAATACCGGAATTGTTTACTACATTTATTAACCCACGATTAATAACACCGGCATCATCAATACTAAGAACCCGGTTGATCGTTTGTACTGCCAAGGCAGCATTGCATAACTGATGATAGCCGGCCAACCCGGTTTGATAAATATTGTAAACTTTGTTCTGTAACTGTAATTGAATATGGTCACTATGAAATTTAGCATATTCCTTGATCGGGAAAAATTTACAATTAAGTTCACCGGCTTTTTCTCTAATTACACTTTCTGCTACATCCGGCACCAATCCGATCAAAACATCTCCATTCGGTTTAACAATCCCGGCTTTTTCTTTAGCAATTGTTTCAAGCTCATTTCCTAAAATGTTTGTGTGTTCCAGACTAATCGAAGTAATTACAGAAGCCAGAGGATCAATTACATTCGTAGCATCCAACCTTCCTCCCAGGCCGGTCTCTAGAACAACATAATCAACGTTGTTCTCCTTAAAGTATTTGAAAGCGAGTGCAGTTGTTATTTCAAAAAATGTCGGTTCATGCCGATCTATAAAATCATTGACGTCGTTTATAAAATTGGCAATATATTCATCTTCAATCATTACCTTGTTAATCCTTATCCGTTCATTGAATTTTACAAGATGCGGCGAAGTGTACAATCCAACTTTGAAACCGGCTTCCATTAAGATGCTCGCAATGAAAGAAGCCGTACTTCCCTTTCCGTTTGAACCGGCAATGTGAAAATATTTTAATCCCCGGTGCGGATTGCCGATATAAGCAAGCAAACTTTCAATCCGTTCCAGTCCCAGTTTAACAGTGAACTGGTGCATCGAATAAATTTTTTCAAGAGCTGAATTTAAATCCATATTAAATTTGGTATGAAGCGGTAAGATCCGATAAGTTTGTTAAAGAAGTCTTTTCGCAATATGATTTTAATCCTTCGATAATTTCAACACCGGCATTCGGGTCTATAAAATTAACCGTCCCTAATTGGATCGCAGACGCACCGGCGATCATAAACTCAACTGCATCCATCCAATTCATTATTCCGCCGATCCCGATAATTGGAATATCTACATTTCTGCTTATCTCGAGAACTTTTGCAAGAGCTACCGGTTTTATTGCCGGGCCGGAGAGACCGCCGGTTATGTTTTTTATTTTTGGCTTGCGAGTCATAATATTGAATGCCGTACCCACAAGTGTGTTGATAGCAGAGACAGCATCGCCCCCTTCTTGCTTAACTATTTTTGCAAAATCGGAAATACGGGAAACATTTGGCGATAATTTAATAATCAAAGGTTTCTTCGTTACGGCTCGCACTTGTTCGGTTATTCTGCCGACAGCTTTTGTATCGTTACCGAATTCGAGTCCGCCCTCTCTAACATTGGGGCAAGATACATTTATCTCGAATGCTTTGATTGTATCTTCCGGTTCAAGAATTTTTGTGCACTCAACATATTCTTCAATTGTACTTGCGGCAATGTTGCAAATTATCGTTGTACCTAATTCTTTGAGGAAAGGAATTTTCTCTTTCATGAAAACTTCCACACCAACATTTGCCAGTCCGATAGCATTCAACATGCCGGATGGAGTTTCAACAATCCTTTGCGGTGGATTCCCTTTACGCGGTTTTAGGGACAGAGATTTGGTAACTATACCACCAAGTTTGCTAAGGTCGGTATATTGAGCAATTTCATTGCCATATCCAACAGTCCCGGATGCAAGTAAAACCGGGTTCTTAAGTTTTAAATTTCCAATTGATACAGATAAATCGATTCCGCTCATAATCTTACCGCCTTTGCGTCAAATACTGGTCCGTCTTTGCATACCAGCAAATATCCGCCACCATCACTTTTTTCTATCGGGCAGCCCTGGCAGATTCCAAAACCGCAAGCCATTGCACATTCAACTGAAACCTGGCAGTCATAATCATTTGCAATGCACAATTCTTGTAATGCTTTCAGCATGGGATTCGGGCCGCATGCAAAAACTCTGAATTTTTTATTTTGATATAATTCTGTTTTCTGCCGGAAGAGTGCAACATTGGTTCCTTTGAATCCTTCCGAGCCATCATCTGTGGAAACGAATATATTTTTCAGACCCCATCTGATAACTAAATTTTTCGATCTTCCGCCCACAAACGAAAAGATATTTTTCCCGGTTAAATATTTTGTTAGAAATGGGAAAGGTGCTGCACCAAGACCGCCGGCAACGATGATAGCAGTATCAAAATCACCTTCATAATCAAATCCTTTGCCGAGCGGACCAAGAATATCTAATTCGTCACCGCTTTTTTTCTTTGTTAATAATTTTGTCCCTTCGCCGTGGATATCAAACATGAAATAAACAAAATCACCTTCAACATTGCACACGCTGAAAGGTCTGCGCAAAAGCGGAAAATCAGTCTCGCTGACTTTGATATTACAGAACTGTCCCGGCTTTGCCGAATGAGCAATGGATGGCGAATAAACTTTTATAAGATGAATATTATTTTCGAGATGTTCGATTGATTCAAAACGTGCTTTTTCGATAAACAAGGAAGTGCGCTCAAATTTTGTGGACAAATTTAATTAAGGATAACGAAATGACAAAATTAGTTCTACTTCTTCGAATACTTTTCTTCGATCGTTTTTATCTTATCAAGACGCCGTTGGTGCCGGTCACCCAGGAATGAAGATGTTAACCAGGTTGCAGTTATCGATTTAAGCGTTTCCTCACCCAACGCACGTGCCCCTAGTACAAGAACATTTGCATTGTTATGTTCGCGAGAACTCTTAGCAGAAAATTCATTATAACAAGTTGCGGCACGTATGCCCGGAATTTTATTAGCGGCAATTGCAGACGGAATTCCGGTTGCATCTATTATTATTCCGAACTCAAATTCTTTGTTTGCTACCCTATTGGCAACGTTGAAAGCAATATCCGGATAATCAACCGATTCTTCACTGTACGTGCCAACATCTAATACTTCGTACGATTTTGATTTAAGCAATTCAACCAAAACTTTTTTTGCATGAACACCGGTATGATCCGAGCCGATAACAATTTTGTTCTTAAAATTCGTTTGATAAGTTTCTTTCTGTTCGCCTCGAATGACGATCAACCCGGAATGTTTAATTCTATCAATTGCCAATGGTGTTAGAACATCGTCGTCGGAAAGTTTAATCTCCTTAAGGCCATTCTTAATCAGCTTGATTATTTCGTATTCTGTAACAGCTCTCTTCATCAGACGAGTTCTGACCGTTTGTTCATCTTTAAGTAATCTACTATCTGCCGCACATCCTGGGCATTGTTTCTATGGCAGACAAGCAATGCTTCGTTTGTATTGATAATGATTAAGTTCTCAACACCAATTGCGGCAGTAAACTTATGAGGCGAAAAAATATAAGAACCGTAAGTGTTCGTGGCATAAATGTCTCCAACCATTGCGTTCCCTTCTTCATTCTTATCTGAAATTTCGTAAACTGCTTCCCAATTACCTACATCGTTCCAGTAAAAATCTGCTTTGGTTAAATAAACAATATCGGATTTTTCCATTACACCGTAATCGATCGAAATACTTTTCAGCTGCCCGTACACTTGCACTAATTCTTTTTCAAAGTCAGTGCTGCCAACAGCATTTTCAATTTTATCTAATCCATCGGAAAGATCGGGCAAGTATTTTTTTATTTGATCAAGGATTGTATCAACGCGCCAGATAAAAATTCCGGAGTTCCATAAAAAGTCTCCGCTTTCAATAAATCGTCTTGCGGTAGCAACATTCGGTTTTTCCGCAAACGTTAATACTTTGTAAATCCCGTTTTGAATTAGGTTTTCATCAAACTGGATATAACCGTAACCGGTTTCGGGTCGTGTTGGTGTTATGCCGATAGTAACCAAACCTTTCTTTTGATAGGCATAATTAGCCGCTGTTGAAAGACAGTTACGAAATTGGTCTTCGTCTTTTATTAAGTGATCCGACGGAAGCGTGATAGTTACAGCTTCGGGATTTTTTTGTTTAATCAACACCGATGCTAACCCGATACAAGCGGCGGTATTTTTTCCAAACGGTTCATCTATAATATTTTCTTTTGGAATTTCCGGGAGCTGTTCAATAACACGTAGTTTCTGGATTTTGTTTGTTATTACTAAAATGTTTTCGTTCTTCACTAAACCTTTTAACCGGTTAACTGTATCCTGGATCATTGTATTTTCGCCAAAAATCCGGATCAATTGTTTAGGTTTTCTTTCTTTACTTCTTGGCCAAAATCTTGAACCGACACCGCCCGCCATTATAACTGCATATAATTCCATTACACTACCTTCTTGGTTTGTAAAATTGACTTGCCGAAATTTTCCGCACGCGTTAAATAATTTGTAATATCTACTTCCTTACCGCGTATTACAGCAACAATCACAATTAAACAAGCACGGAGCGATTCTATCACGTTAGGACTGGGAGCAATCTTTTTCTGGTTTACCTGGTCCAACCCGGCAGAAAAAATCTTGTGCATGTTGGATAAAATTTCAAAACCGATCTTCTGGGAAAGTTCGGCGTTATCATTCATTGTTTTTACATAATTGCCTATTTCACTCTCCGTGAAATCGTACTTGGCAACTCTGTTTAAGAAAGAATCCAGGTCCTTCACCGGTCGCAGAACTTTCTCTTCGTAATTTTCAAAACTAAATCCATTCTCGCGGTTCAGTTCATCAAATATCAATGCTTCTTTTAATTCATCGGCACGCGATCTTTTGGGCAGCGGCATCTGTTTCTTATTTTCATTTTTATCTTCATCTGCCGCGTCGCGTTTGGTTAGGTCAACGTTGATAACTTCATTTTCAAAACCCTGGAAAATGTTTCTCATCATCTGCGGAGTAACAACATCAAGAACATAATTGATTTCACGGACTAAATTATAACTATGCTCTTTGAACTTATCCGATAATTTGAGAAAGTCGAGTTTACCGCTTTCAATGTAATTTTCAAGTTCTCCTAATTTTACTCCGAGTTTGGAGAGCTCGGTTATCTTCTTGAAATTTTTAATTTCTTCCGAAAGATTTTCGGTTCTGTTGAACCTTTCACGCAGAATTGCAACAGTTTCGATCTTTTCAGAACTTAATCTTAGACTGTTGGCTGCCGAAATAATGCACTGTATTATGTATTGTTTTGCTAGATCCAACTTTACTTAGAGTTATTAATGAACAATGCCCGTCGTTGATTTTTTACTTGTCAAATGTAATGAATTTTAGTGAAGATTGGCACAGTTTCACCGTGTATTTCCGGCTTTCCGTATGAAAAATTATCAAAGTATTTTATATTAGCCATTAGAATAAAACATTTGAGGTTAATGATGTTAATAACTACAACAAATACAGTTGAAGGGAAAAAGGTAATCAAATATCTCGGGTTGGTATCGGGAGAAGCAATATTAGGCGCAAACATTGTAAAAGATTTTCTCGCCGGGATACGCGACATAGTAGGCGGCAGATCGGCTGCTTATGAAAAAGAATTAAGAGAAGCTAAAGATATTGCAATTGCCGAGATGATCGAGCAAGCAAAAACTTTGGGCGGCAATGCAGTGATTGGTGTCGATTTGGATTTTGAGACGATCGGGCAAGGCAGTATGCTGATGGTCTCTGCTTGCGGCACGGCTGTTTATATTGAAGAATGAAACACAACGAGCTATCTCAAATGTAAGTTTTTTCTAAAAAAAATAGTACACAGATAAGCACTGATTAAAACTGAACTTGCCTGACGGCAGTCAGGTTTTCACAGATTTCTTATTTGTCCGAAGGACTCCTTCGGAGAACTATTACATTTGAGATAGCTCGTTAAAAGGTTGACAAAAAACAGAACTTGAATTAAGTTATTACCGACTTTTTAATGAACTACTCTTCTGCAAGCGACTTAATTACAGATGTAGAATTTGTGAGGGTATAAATGATTTCTTTTCCGCTTCTGTCATTTCAAACATCTCTTCTTTTCAATCAAACAAACCATTTTTATTCTGCCCACTACAAAACCAACACACGCAAAATATTTTTAGGAATAGATATTTATCCGGCTATGTGAGATATATGTTCTTCAGATATAAATTACATGCAGTATAATTAATAGCTATACCATTTTATATAGAATAAAATCAAAACATTAAATTCACATCGAGTAATTGAATGTCCAATATATAGGAGTTTATGATGAATAAACTAAAACTATTTATAGCGACGACTTTGATGGTTAGGCATAAAGTCAAACTTAGTTGAGATTTCATTAAAACCGAGACCCCTTATTTTAGTTATGCCACTTTTTGTTGTTTAATGTTTAGTTCGGATTTTATTGCCGTCCTCAATAGATGTAATTTATC